>NZ_FNFZ01000004.1 GCF_900101015.1 Sarcina sp. DSM 11001
CGATATCTGTTAATGACACCTTTCTTTTATCGCTTTCGATCACTCCTTCCGGGGTGATGATCCCGATATAAGTGTCTACCGGCTGGGGATATTTCTTCCCTGGGACTCTTTTGGATGTCCTTTTGTAGAGGTAATAAGAATCCCCCTTTTTCTTGACCGTCTTTCCCCTGGTACGATACTGCTGGACCCACTCAGGGTATGTTTTTTGTGTTACCGGCATAGTATCCTCCTTTCCGTATAGGTAGCATATACCTATACTATAGAGATATTATACCTCTACACAGTAAAAAAATCGAGAGCTATGAGCGCTTTGTATAGAGCCCATAACCCTCGATAAATCCTAAGGATTTCTTTGATTCAGTTTCTGTTCATGAAACAACCCTGTTCAGAACTAAATTTGCGGAATCAAATTTTCATGTTCAGAAACACGCGTTACAAACAGGACAGCTGCTTGCTTTCATATGCTATACTGTTTTCATATATCGTTAAATAATTTTAAATACCGCTAGAATTTTATATACCGTTAGAACCGGAATAATAAAAAAGAGACGTCTGCACCAGACGTGATGAGAGGAATCCAGCATGCAGCTTCCCGAAAAAACCCGTCCTGTCCATTGCCGGCATCAAGATCATTGGTTTGGATTTAAGAGTACATTTTTACTGGTGTTATGTCTGTCCCTGTTCAGCTCCGGATGCAGCAAAGCCCATGACAGTATACCACAGGGAAAAACTGCAGGAGAAACCGCGGGTTATGTCACCACTTCTTCTGATTTTGTTCAAGAATCCGGGAAAAACGAAAGTGTTGAAGACGGACCTGATGGAAATACAGCACCTGAAACCGGCACTCCCGATGTTCCCGATACTGGCAGTACGAGAAGGCTGTCTGCTTCTTCTGACGCGGGAAGCACTTCTTTTTGGGAAACCACTTCTTTGGAAGCAACTTCTGTGGAAACCACTTCTTTGGAAGCAACTCCTGTGGAGAACTCTTCCGCTGGTAATTCCTCTGCTCCATATACGTTAAAATATATAGATGCATGGAAGGAATGGCACACTATGGAAGTGGATCCGTCCGTGAATGCATGCATCTATGATCCTGAGCTCTTCATCGAAGAAGACGGATCGATGAAGTATCAAGATGACCGCTATGAGGTCCTGCATGGCGTTGATGTGTCTGAGCACCAGGGATATATCGACTGGGAAGCAGTTGCCCGGGCCGGATACAGCTTTGCCTTCATCCGTGTGGGATACCGCGGATACGGGGAAGCAGGCAATCTTAATGAGGACGCAGCTGCCGTTGACAATCTCCGGCGTGCCAAAGCTGCCGGTCTCCGGGTCGGTACCTATATCTTTTCCCAGGCACTGAATGAAGAAGAAGCCAGGGCGGAAGCCGACCTGGCTGTCGGTGTGATCATGTCATCCGGTGTCGAAACCGACCTGCCTCTGATGTATGATCCGGAACTCATCAAGGATGACTGGGGGCGGGCAAACGATATAACCCGCGGCCAGGTCTCCCTGAATACCGCTGCTTTCAGGGACCAGGTGGAAAAGACCTCTGCCCTGACTGTCGACATCTATTCCAATCTCCCCTGGGAGCATCACTATTTTGACACAGACACAATGAATCAATATGAAATCTGGTATGCGGACTATGAAAAAGCGCCCCAGACGCCATACCACTTTGCCTGGTGGCAGTATACGAACGAAGGCCATGTCCCCGGTATTGACGGAGAGGTCGACCTGAACGTGTGGCTTCGCCTGAAAGACGCTTAATTTGACGATATACAGTTATGTCATGAATTATTTCCGTTTCCCTTTTTAAATTCTCGAAATAATGACTTTCCCCCAGCAGCGCAGGATGCCCTTTCCCGGTTTTTATGACAACATTATTTCATTTTCAATACAGTATAACAAAAAGCAGAAACGCTGTGCACCATCTTTTGAGGCAGGATATATGCCGACATAAAAAAGTACCTGCAGTCCGGAAACTCTTGTGAAGCCGAGACGATCGTACGACAGCTTAAAGAAGAATCGTCAGAAGAATATACTTCAATAATCAGTCAGTGTGCTTTGTTTTTGAAAAATATGGAAACAAATGTATACCGGAGACAACTGCAGGTGTATATTCACTCAAAAGCACTTCAGATCCGGCAGCAAGTCCTGGGTGAAAACCACCCGGACACTGCTGCATCTTATAATAACTTAGGGTATAGTTATGAAAAACTTGGAAACTATGAAAAGGGACTTGAATACATGACAAAAGCCCTTAAAATCCGGCAGCAGGTGCTCGGGGAGGAACATCTGGATACAGTAGTATCTTATTTTAATGTCGGCAGCTGCTATGAACGCATTAACGAACATGAAAAAGCCAAATCATATCTGGAAAAAGCCCGTGAAATCCTGGGGCGGATTATAGACGATTATAATAAAAACAGGGATACATCCGTATATGGTGAATTTTGACTGCTTAGATGCAGTCTATGGCATCACTCTTTTGTTTCGTATACGGTCCATTCAGGCTCATCCGCGAAGAAGGCCTCTGTGGTTACGCCCATTTTGTTCATGGAAGCAAGTATGGCAGAAATAATTGTCGGATGGCTCACGAACTGAGTGCCTTCCTCCAGATCCTCCATATACAGGGCTGCGGCAGGGTTCTTTTCAGTGAGATCAAGGTATGTGTCAATGACAAACGTGGGATCTCCGCCGAAAAACCTGCGCAGTGTATAATATGTCCCTGTCTTGTCAGGCACTTTGTAAACGGCAAGGTGGACATCTTTTTCCCTTTCTTCCAGGTCGCTCAGGTATACTTTACGGTTATCGTAAAAAGAGGTATAGATAATTTCGACATCACCGTTTCCCGTTAACTGTTGATAGACATAGAAGGTTTCAAAAGCGCTGAGACTCGCCATATCAGTGATGATTCCGTTCTTATTGATCCGTATCCTGCTTTTGGCCCAGAGGTCTTCCGCAAAGGAGAGATGGATTTTATCATCATCGGGATCGTAATACATGACACAGTATATTTGATTTTTTAAAAGCAGGGGCTCTTTTACTTCAAACAGCATGGCTAAAAGCGGAAGGGAGCCGGTGTCGAGAAGGGCGTATTTTGCAGAAATGAGCTCTGTCTCCGAAGAAGAATCTTTTGAACCGTTTGTCACATTTTTTGCCGCCTGCTCGACTCTGTCGATCAGATCCCGGATCATGAATTCCTCACCGTCAGCAAAAAAAATTTTCTGGGAGATAAAATGAAACGTCACATTGTCATTGTGCCAGATCAGGCTCCTGCTTTCATCGAGGAATTCCCGGAACGCCGTTTCTGCATTTTGAGCTGTTTCGTTATCTGCCGCAGAAGAGATGGAAGCAGTTTTCTGAGAGGAGGATATATCTGTTTCTTCAGCAGCAGTCAGATCTGTATCTTCGGCAGCAGTTCTTCCTGTTGATACAATGTCTGCCTCCTGAGAAGACAAGGATCCTGCCTGTGCAACAGTTAAAGGAGCGGCGCAGAGGGAAAACACAAGAGCTGCGGTAAGAATACGCAAATGTTTATTCTTCATTAATAAAAACCTCCATTATAAAATATGTGTCTGTTGTGGCTGAATGAATCCCGATATTATGCAGGGATTTCGGATGTGTCATAACCATTCCGATCCTTATATTTCTCTTTTTTATCATCTCACAGATATCCCGTGTATGTCTATCCGTAATGTGTGTCCAGGATGTCTGCAAACTCTTTCAGGATGTGACGCACAGAAGACTCAGAAAACTCTGAAGTTTCCAAAGAGCTGTTCGTATCAGCACTGATCGCAGCAGCAGCTGTTTCTTATGAAAAGGCTTCTTGAGGAACAGCGATTGCCAGGGCAGACACTGGCAGCATCAGACAAGGGCAGACAAAAGAATCATTCATTGTCTGCCCTCAGTCTGATCACTTTGTATACCGTCTCTGTCTTCCGTTCCTGAGTCTTCCGTCCTCTTGTCTGACTGCCACACTGTATGACAGTCATATGTCTGTCCGTCAACCTGTTTGTTTGTCCGTCCTTTTTTTGTTTGTCCGTCACCTTATGTCTTTCCGTCCTCCTGACTGCCGTCTTTGTTATCCTGCTGTCTTCCCCTGACTGCTTAGTGCAAAGTAAAACTATCTTAAGACTTTTGCTTTCCCCGGGATCAGGGTCATCAGCAGAACCGTACCGGTGAATCCGGGTACGATAGGTAAATCATAACATCTGCTTTTTTTGTTTCCTCCAACTGATTTCCACTTTTCTGATTTCCACTTTTTCCGGCTTCCTGATTTCCACTTTTTTTCTGCTTCGTAATCATTAAAAAAACAAGTATAAGAATGTCTTTGGCTTTCAGTCCGGACCAGGGCGCGAATACAGCAGGGGATCAGCAAAGCTACCCTGTGTTTCAGCAGAACTATCCCGGAGGACCCGAGTCGTTTACTTTCCTATGGCCTTATGTTAGACTGTGAAAGAATTCCGTTGTATAGGGAAATTATATAGGGGAAAGGGAAATGGCGTTAGATCTGACCCATGGTTCAGCCATGGAGTATGAAACAATTATTTATGGGAATATGACACCGGAAATGGCTGCGGAGTACCTTCGTGGTGAGCGGATCTCGATCCGCAGTTTTTCAGACACGCTCCGGAAGATGTATCCCTGCGATGATATTCAGAAGAAGCTGAAGCAGTTTTTCAGGAATATACTGGTTGATGGAAAACGAAGTTCCATGGACAGGAAGATCCAGAACTGGATGTCTGGACAAAACCAGCCGACCAACAGAGAAGACTATTTCCGTATAGCGTTCGCGCTGGAGCTGACAGAAGCACAGCTGAATTTTCTGCTGGGTATGTGCACGGACTATACGATCCAGTACCGGGACGGACGGGAGGCGGTTCTGGCCTGGTTTCTCAGGAACGGTTATGGCTATCAGGAGGCGGTGGATTTTCTGTGTGAACTGGCTGAGGCAGAGGATATAAAAAGTTCAGTGACACCGGGAGGCTCCGCGTTTGATGCAGATGGATACACGGAAGTGTCCAGGATCACGCATGAGATCCGGGAAGAATTCCGGATGGTGCGTACGAAAGAAGAGCTTCGGGAATGTTATTTGAGGAATCTGAACAGGTTCGGGCGTCTCCATCTGAGGAGTTATTACTATTTCCGCCAGTATCTCAAACAGCTGATCCAGCCTGTTTCGGCAGCCGGAGAAAGCGAGATGGATTATTCGATCGAAACGGTGATGGACACCTATCTGACGCTTCAGATGCCTATGGGGAAAAAGCGCAGTCATTATTCCCTGGTCCAGAAGCTGATCAAGCAAAACTGGCCGAACACCACTTCGGTCAGGAATATCCGAAACCAGCTGGAGGACGTTCCGCGCAAACTCCTGCTGCTCTTGTATGTCGTTACGGAAAACAGTGACAACAAAGGCGATTACTCGGAATTTGATGAGGATTATATTTCGCTGGAGGAAAGGGTGGAGGACCACTGGTGGACGCTCAATGCCATGCTGGCAGACAGCGGGATGGCAGCGATGGATCTGCGCAATGCCTTTGACTGGCTCATCCTGTACGCGGTCTCGACGAACGGGGAGGAGTCCATGAGCGGCCGTCTGGAGGGAGTCATCAACGAGCTCTTCCGGGATGCGGACGAAAGGGCAAAGGAACTGGAGACGGCAGGAATATAAAGATCGGACTGTGTATCAAAATGAGACATCTGCTCTCATCTGTGCACAGTCCGATTTGTATTATGTCCTGTTTCGTGTGCCGTCTCAATCGTAATCAGAATTTCTTGCAATTTTAACTTCAAAAATGACTGAGACGTAAAAATGATTGAGACGTCACACCAGTCATTCCTGGTAGAGGGCTTTCATGAGTGCTTTCATGCCGGCAAAGCGCTGATGCGGCCGTATACGAAGTCCCTTCATGATCGCTTTTTCCCGGTAAGGGGGAATTTTGATCCCCAGGCGGGAAGGAGGAAGGAGGGTGTCCTCCGTGATCCGGTTGGTAGAAATGGGAGGCGTTACGCCTGTCAGGCAGTAATAAATGGTTGCGCAGAGCTCATAGACATCGGTCCAGGGTCCCTGCCCTCCTCCCTGCTGATACTGCTCTATGGGCGAGTATCCGTGCCGGAGCGTCAGGGTCAGAGTGTTTTTGATCGAGAAGGTATCTCGGGCACAGCCAAAGTCAAGAAGGCGTATCCTTTTATTCCCGGGAAACAGGACGGATGCGGAAGCAGAGTCCGCAGTTTCCTGAGTATCACTTTTCTCTAACATCAGGTTGTCCGGACAGATGTCGCGGTGAAGAATATTTTTCTGGTGAAGAGCGTCCAGTGCGCTGAACAGCGGTTTCATGATCCGGAAAAGATCTTCCTGCAGGATCCTGCCTGCCTGCTTCTCCACTATGTCGGTAAAGGTATCTCCCTCTATATATTCCATCACAATGTAAGCGGTATTGTTCTCTTCAAAAAAATCCCTGACCCCGACGATCACCTCATGTTTTTCCATTTTTGCCAGGATGCGCGCTTCATTAAGATACTTTTCCATTCCCCGGCTGTAGTATCTGGCCTGCACACCTGTCAGGGGACTGACTTCCAGCCCTGCGGATATATTCCTGGTGCAGTGTTCTATGGGAAAATATTCCTTTACAGCGACTCTGATTTCCAGTACGAGGTCATATCCTATATAAGTGATACCGTGTCCCCCTTCCCCAAGGACTTGCCCGAGCAGGTAGCGCTCCTGCAGGATTGTGCCAGGCGGGAGCTGACGCGGCAGAGGGGAATATTCGGAAGCGGATCTGCCGCAGAAAGGGCAGCGGTCTTCATTTATTACGCAGTCTTTTACTATTATGTTGTCTCTTATTATTGGGTTGTCTTTTTTTAGTATATTCCGGTTATTGATCTTCTGATCTGTTGCCTGAGGCGCCGACGCATCTGAAGCAGATTTTGAATATGCCATTAAACAAAATGGACAAAATTGAACAGGATTTTTCATTGCAATACCGTCCCGATAAGAATGTACATGTTTTTCCGTCAACGTACGGATTGTATCATACAGGGCACGGTCTATCCTCCAACTGTTTTCCTTAGAAGCAGGAAGCGTTTCTGTTTATACGCTGTAAGATGTATGCACCATACAGGTTTGAGGCACTCGCCCATTGTCACAAGAATAAAGAAGCCGGGAACACTCAGATGCTTGTCAATGAACGGCTGATCCCCGTACGTCAGCACTGGCGACCGGGGATCAGCCAGGCAAAAGAAAGCCATAAGACAGGCAAACGAAAGCCATAAGACAGCCCTGTATACAAATCTGGATATTGACAAATGGATAAGGTATAATAGATAGGATTCTCTCCAGTCCGGTGCAGAATATTTTGGATTGGAGTTTCCTTCTTTAGCGGAACCAGATCGGAGTGAAACCGGCAGTCTGGTGCTGCAGGACGAAGTTCGAATTTTTCGCTTTAGACAAAACAGATCGGAGTGAAACAGGTAAATGCAGACAAATTTGGAACATAAAAACAGAGATATAAAGGGTTTCACAGGACATCTGTACCGCTGCCGTTTTATTTACGCGGCATTCCTGGCGGCTGCAGCAGTCTTCATCATCGTGTGTATTGCCAGGGAGATCTATCCCTTCGGTACGCAGTCTGTTCTGAAAATAGACCTCTATCATCAGTATGCCCCCTATCTGGAGGAATTCAGGAGCCGGATCCTGTCCGGGAAGAGCCTCATCTACAGCTGGGAGACGGGGCTGGGGAAGGATTTTATCGCCCAGACAGCCTACTATACGACGTCTCCTTTAAATCTTTTGGTGCTTTTGTTCCCCGGCCGTATGATCTCGGAGGCGGTCGCGTTTCTGATCATGCTCAAGATCAGCCTGAGCTCCGCCTCATTTGCTTATTATCTGAGAGAACACTTCAGTCGAAATGATGTTTCCCTCGTGATCTTCGGGCTCATGTATGCCTATTGTTCTTTTGTCACCTGTTATTACTGGAATTTTATGTGGCTGGATGTGGTGGCGCTCTTTCCCCTGACGGCACTGGGATGTGAAAAACTGATCCTGGAAAAGAAATGTACGCTCTATTACATTGCTCTGACGATGACCATGATCGTCAATTTTTATCTCTCCGTTCTGGTCTGCATCCTGATCACGATGTATGCGGTCGTCATTGCTTTTACAAAGGACAGGGTTTTCTGGCTGAAACTTTCTGCGGAAGGAGTTTCCAGTGTCCGGCCCGTGCTTTTAAAGGCTGCTGTCCGCTTTATTCTGGTCTCTGTGCTCTGCGCCATGACCGCCATGATCATTCTGGCCCCTGTGGCTGCAGCCCTGCGGGAGACACAGGTGAGTGATGCCTCTTTCCCTGAATTCTGGATCTATGAAAATGTATGGCAGCTGCTTTCCGCGCATTTCCTGGGGGCAAGGGATGCTGTGCTGGCAAGAAATGAGGATATGCCCAACGTCTACTGCGGTGTTCTGACCATGGTCCTGTTGCCACTGTACTATTCCAGCAGAAAGATCCCGCGTGCGGAAAAGATCCTTTACAGCTCCTTTCTCGGCCTTATGCTGCTTTGTTCCTGCGTCAGCACGCTGGATTTTATGATCCACGGCCTCCATTTTCCTGCCAATCTTCCGCACAGGTTTACTTTTGTCTATAGTTTTATCCTGCTTTTCATGGCCTACAGAGGATTCTGCGCAGTCCGTAAAGGCCGCAGGGGCCTTCGCCGCACAGTGAGCCTTATGTGGGTATATGCGGCAGCCGCTTTTTATATGGCGGTCTTGTTTGTTTTTGAGTACTTCATAGCGCCGGCAGTGAAATATATAGACCGAGTCCTGTCCGGCACTGACCTGCTGATCAATCTTTTTGTTATCGTTTTTTATCTGCTTCTGTTCACATGGGCATTCCGGCGAAAGAAATCTGTACCGATCCTTCTGACAGTCCTGCTGGTCTGCGTTGTCCTGGAGACATCCTGGTCGATGTACGAAAATCTCAAAGATTCCGGAGACCGGGAGGAGTATATAGCATGGATGGACGACACTGAGAGGGCCATGCAGGTAATTAAGGCTGCTGAAAACAAAAATGAAGGAATGGAACTTGGCGATAGTCCCTTTTTCCGGACGGAATTCCGGCGGGGGCAGACGATCAACGACGGAGCCCTCTATCACTACAATGGCTTCTCCCACTTCTCTTCTCTCTGCCCGGGTGGGATCTGCACTTTGATGGAACATCTGGGAGTGCCTGCGGCAGGAAACAGCTTCATCTATTATGATACTTCTCCGCTTATTGATGCGGTTTTTGATGTCCGCTATGTCCTGAGCAGGGGTGAGGAGTTCCCCGAGGAGGACCTGACCTGGAAGCTTACGCCTTTCCGGCGGACGGGGTCTGTTTATTCAGCTAAAAACGAACGGGTCCTGCCTATTGGATTTATGGCCGGTGAAGATATTCTGGACTGGGAAACGATAGATTCAGAGCCCTTTGAAGTACAGAATGACTTTGTGCACAGGGCTGCCGGGACAGACAAGGATGTTTTCAGGAAGATCCTGCCGGAGGCCATCACAGCCCATAATATGGAAGTCGAGGATGTGAATGAGGTCGGGGATGAATTTAACTATTATCTGGAGGATCCTTTTGATCTCTCCTTTGTCCCCTGGGTCCACGCGGAATTCATCATGGAAAGGGATCAGTTTGTCACTCTGTATGTCGATGCCGCCAATGCCTCCGGTATCACCTGTACTTATGGTAACAGAGAGGAAAGTTGGTCGCTTTCTTCAGGAAGGGGTGTTTTCCAGATCGGCAATATGCAGGAAGGGGAATTGCTGACAGTGGAATTCCGACTGACTGACCGGGGCGAATTTGAGCCCAGCTACCGGGGATATGGAGAGATCAGCATTTTTGCTGCCGGCTGGGATGACGGGGCCTTTCAGGAGGCTTATGACAGACTCTCCCGGCAGACTCTTCAGGTCGAAAGCTTCAAGGATACAGAGATCAGAGGCAGGGTCACAGCCAAAGAGGACGGGATCCTCTTTACCTCCATCCCTTATACAGCCGGTTGGAAAGCCTTTGTGGACGGGGAACACGCAGATGTGATCGGACTCGGGGATAATGGAGTGGTCGGAGTGGCTGTATCTGCCGGGACACATGAGGTGACTTTGAGATATAGCTCACCTTTTCTATTACCGGCAGCTTTCTGTTCGTTGACGGGGCTGGTTCTCTTTATGGTTTTTAAAAAAATCCTCCATAATGGATAGATACCAGACAGTTTCTTCGTTCTAAATTTCGATATACATCTGACTCCTCAGATGCAGGATAATGGATGTCTGGAGTTGAAAAGCCCAAAGGGAACATGTCGTATATAAATAGAGAAATACTGTGCGGGAGCAATGTATGCAGACAATAAAAAAAGATTTGATGCTGGACCAGGCAGGTGTAGATGCGGTGTCACAGGAGATCGCCGCGTGGCTTGCGGATCTGCGGCTGTCCAGACAGGACCGTCTCCGCATCCTGCTGACCATGGAGGAGCTGCTGCTGCGTGTCAGCGAACATTTCGAAGGAAAGATCTCCGGAAGGTTATCTCTCGGGAAAAAACTTTGGTCGCCGGTGATCCGTTTTCACTACAGAGCAGAAGCTTTTGATCCAATCAGGGCTGCAGACGATCATGACAATGAGATGACCGCCTGGACGAACAGAATACTGGCCAGGATGGGGCTGTCCCCCTCCTGGCACTATCGGAATGGATGGAATACGCTTTCACAGAAGATCCCCCGCCATGGACATTCTTCTCAGCTGAGCCTGGCAGCGGCACTGGGGCTGGCCATCGTGGTGGGAATTGCCGGCACGGCCCTTCCTGTCCAGGTGCAGACTGCAGTTTCCGATTTTATCTTTTTTCCCATATCAGACCTTTTTTCCCGTTTCCTGAACACCTTCCTGGGTTCCATGGTCTTTTTCTCCATCGTGGTCGGGATCTGCGGGATCGGAAATGCCTCCGATTTCGAAAGGATCGGCAAGCAGATGGTAATGCGCTTTATGCTGTTTACCCTGCTCAGTTCCGCTGCGGCGGTCCTGCTGGCAAGACCCTTCTTCCGTCTGACCGGCGGCGTCTCCGGCGGGGTCTCGCAGCTTGTCAGCTTGCGGAATCTGATACTGGATATCATACCGTCCAATCCTGTCAGGCCTTTTTATGACGGGAACACCCTCCAGATCATTTTTATGGCGGCAGTGATCGGCGTGCTTCTGGTGTCTGCAGGCGACTACGGTGCAAGAGTCCGGGAACTTGCTGCAGATCTCAATGACCTCGTGACAGAGGCTGTCCGGGTAGTCTGCAGACTCCTGCCCCTGTTCATTTTTGCTTCCTTTTCCATGCAGATCTGGGAGAGCGGCATAAAGACACTGGCGGGTCTGTGGAAACCCATAGTCCTGTGTGCGGCAGTGTGTGCGGTTTTGCTGGCAGTGAAGCTTTTTGTTGTCTGCCTGCGTCTGAAGGTAAATGCCGCGGTCCTGCTGAAGAAAATATTTCCTTCCATGGTGGTCGGTTTTTCCACTGCTTCCGGGTCTGCCGCCTACAGCCTCTGCGAAGAGATCAATGAGAAGAAACTGGGAATCGAGCCGATGCTTACCAGGATCGGCAACCCTATAGGAAGTTCCATTTACTGCGGCTGTACTGCTGTCCTGTTTGTATTGGCTGCCTTTACAGCCGGGGAGCAGTACGGTGTCGGCGGCGGTATCAGCTGGATGCTGACATTATGGCTCGTGAGCACGGTCGTCAGTTTTGCAGTTCCTCCCGTCACGGGCGGGACCATGGCCTGTGTCGGAATTCTGATCAAACAGCTGGGACTTCCTGGAGAAGTAATGGCTGTTTCCGGTCTTCTGTCCCTTGTCCTGGATTTTATCGCCACAGGGTTCAGTCTCGGCCTCCGCCATTTGGAGCTGATCCTGCAGGCTGATCACCTGGGCATGCTGGATCGAGACAAGCTTCGGAAATCGTAATACAAGAACTGCCCGGGGATATTTTCATGGTAATACGGCAGAATATCCCGCCATAACAAGGAACGGAAACTATAACAAGGAACGGAAAACTATAAAAAAAGAAACGATATGGTTCTGTGCCGTTGGATCACAGATTCAAATCGTTTCTTTTTTTTATAGGATTAATACTTTTTTATAGGATCAATATCAGATCAGATGGATAAAGAGGCCGCTGAGGAGCTTGGGCTCGAACCAGGTGGATTTCGGGGGCATGAGGCGGCCGGCATCAGCTACGGCGAAGAGTTCGCCGATAGAGGTGGGGTACATCAGGAAGGAGACGCCGTGATAGGCGTCTGCTCTCTTCTGAAGTTCCTCTGTGCCGCGAATACCGCCCACAAAGTCGATGCGGGTATCCGTCTTGGGGTCGCCGATTCCGAGGATCGGTGCGAGGATCCTGTCCTGAAGGATGGATACGTCCAGTCCCGCGACCGGGTCCTGGGACCGATACTGAGGCCTGATCCGGAGCAGATACCAGTTCTCTGCGAGGTACATGCCGATCTCTCCTTTTTCCGAAGGGAATATGGGAGATGCACTCCTGCACTGTGTATAGGGATCAGAGCCAGCCTCTGTTCCTTTATTCGAACTGTCTGTATTCGGACTGTCTGCATCGGGACTGCCGGAAGCTGCAACCGGGTTCTTGTCCGGACCGGTGATCTCGCAGATCTTACTGATCTGGTCAAGAAGATTTTCCGGAGTGAGGCCGTTCAGGTCGTGGACAACACGGTTGTAGTCCATGATGCTGAGTTCATTTTCCGGAAACAGGACGGAAAGGAAATAGTTGAATTCCTCTTCTCCTGTGTAGTCCGGATTTTTCTGTCTGCGGAGTTTTCCCACACGGACAGCGGAGGCACAGCGGTGATGACCGTCCGCGATGTAAATGCTGTCGATACCGGCAAAGGCAGTCCGGACAGCCGCGCAGTCATCGGGATCTGAGATGATCCAGACCTGATTCCTGACCTCTCCTTCTGAGAGGAAATCACAGACAGGTTTGGAAGCCTTCGTCTTCCTGACGATCTTTTCAATCACGGGATCCGGGCGGTAGCAAAGGAAAATGGGACCTGTCTGGGCGCTGCAGGCGTCGACATGACAGATTCTGTCCTGCTCTTTATCCGCGCGGGTATTTTCATGTTTTTTGATCACGTTGTTGTCGTAGTCATCGATGGACGCGCAGGCAACGATACCGGTCTGGGTCCTGCCGCCCATTGTCTGGGCGTAAAGATAATAACAGGGCATCCCGTCCTGGACGAAGCGTGCGCGGGTGATCCAGTCCTGCAGGAGTTCTCCGGCTCTGCGGTAGACGCGCTCATCGTAGATGTCAATATCCTGTGGAAGGGTGGTCTCCGCCCTGTCGATCGCCAGAAATGATCCCGGATGATCAGCTACATACGCGCGGGCTTCAGCGCGGGAATAAACATCGTAGGGAAGGGCAGCGATCTCTGCTTCCAGTCCCGGGGCCGGTCTGCAGGCCGCGAAAGGGCGAATATCTGCCATAAAACAACAATCCTCCCGATTTAAGGCATAGTAAAAATCAAAGTGCAATAATAATCGAGTCTAACTTTCGACCAGGTTTTTCAGCATGGTCAGACGATCACACGGACACGGTATACTCCGTCGACCTCGCTGAGCTGGCTGATGACAGCTTTTGATACCTTGGTGTCGGTATCGATGATGGTGTAGGCGACGTCACCGCGGGATTTATTGGACATCTCCGCAATGTTCACGGATTCCGCGCCCATAATGCGGGTGAAGTTCGTGATCATGTTTGCCTGGTTCTTGTGGAAGAGGCAGATGCGGCCGACGGACTGGCAGACTCCCATGTTGCAGTTGGGGAAGTTCACGCTGTTCGTGATGTTACCGTTTTCCAGATAGTCGCGGAGCTCTTTGACAGCCATCTTGGCGCAGTTGATCTCGGATTCCTCTGTGGAAGCGCCCAGATGGGGGGTGGTGATGCAGCCGCGTTTGCCGGCTACGGTGGGATTGGGGAAATCAGAGACGTAGCGGCGGATCTTCCCTTCATCGATCGCTGCGACGACCGCTTTTTCATCGACGAGGAGGTCGCGGGCCATGTTGATGAGGACGACGCCGTTCTTCATCTGGCTGATGGCCTCGGCGTTGATCATGCCTTTGGTGGAATCAAGGAGCGGTACATGGATGGTGATGTAGTCACATTCCGCAAAGATGTCTTCGATCCGGATCACGTGGTTGATCTTGCGGCTTAGATGCCATGCGGAATCGACGGACACATAGGGATCATAGCCGTAGACGTCCATTCCGAAGTTGACAGCTGTGTTGGCGACGCGCACGCCGATAGCACCCAGGCCGATGATGCCGAGTTTTTTACCTTCCAGTTCTGTCCCGGCAAACTGCTTTTTCTCTTTTTCCGCAGTCTTTGCGATATCGGGGTTGTTCCAGTTGGAACGGACCCAGTCGACACCTTCCACGATGTCGCGGGAAGCCAGGAGCATACCGGCAAATACGAGTTCCTTAACGCCGTTGGCATTGGCACCGGGCGTGTTGAAAACCACGATTCCCTTCTCCGAGCAGCGCTGGAGGGGGATATTGTTGACGCCGGCGCCCGCGCGGGCGATGGCGAGCAGGTTTTTGGAAAACTCCATCTCGTGCATGGAAGCGCTGCGCACGAGGATACCGTCAGCATCCTCGATCTCACTGACCTGTATATATTTGGAGGTAAAATTCTTGAGGCCGATGGGGGAAATATTGTTTAAGCAATGAAATTTATACATATTCTCTATTCTTTATCGTTCTTCGTTATCTGTTTCGATGTATTCAGGAAAGCCGGAATCTGTCCGGATGTGCTTTGTCCGGACAGATCCGGCACCCTGATCTGAACTAATCTCAAAATTGGGTCATCTTCTACCGTGTCATTTATGACCCTGTCATTTCGCGGGATGAGCGGCTTCAAACTCCTTCATAAAGGCGACGAGCTTTTCGACACCTTCGTAGGGCATGGCGTTGTAGATGCTGGCGCGCATGCCGCCCACAGACCGGTGTCCCTTGAGGGAGACGAGGCCTTCTTTTTCAGCTTCTTTGACAAAGAGGGCTTCGAGGTCCTTGTCGCCGATGATGAAGGGGACGTTCATGAGAGAGCGGTCTTCCTTGCGGACAGTGCCCTTGAAGAGCTTGCTCTGGTCGAGGAAATCGTAGAGGAGCTTCGCTTTTTTCTCGTTGCGTTCCTTCATGGCAGCGAGGCCGCCCTGCTTCTTGAGCCATTTGAAAACCTTGCCGCAGATGTAGATGCCGTATGCGGGAGGAGTGTTGAACAGAGAATCATTGTCCGCCTGGGTCTTCCACTTAAGCATAGTGGGTGTGCCCTCAAGGACGTCGTCAGTGATCAGGTCGTCGCGAATGATGGCGATCACGACGCCGGCAGGGCCGATGTTCTTCTGGACGCCGCCGTACATCACGGCGTATTTTGTGATGTCCACAGGCTCGGAGAGGAAGCAGGACGAGACGTCCGCCACCAGGTCATGACCCTTGGTATTGGGCAGAGCATGGAATTTTGTGCCGTAGATGGTATTGTTTTCGCAGATGTAGACATAATCCGCGTCGGCGGGGATGTCAAGGTCGGTGCAGTCCGGGATATAGGAGAAAGTCTTGTCCTCGGAGGAGGCGACTGCCACGGCATCGCCATATTTTTTCGCTTCCTGCCAGGCTTTCTTTGCCCACTGTCCGGTGATGATGTAGGCGGCCTTTTTGTTTTTCATCATGTTCATGGGGACAGCGGAAAACTGGGTCCAGGCGCCGCCCTGCAGGAACAGGACCTTGTAGTTGTCCGGAATGCTGAGCAGGTCGCGGAGATCTGCCTCGGCTTCCTTGATGATGCCGTCAAAAACCTTGCCGCGGTGGCTCATTTCCATAACGGACATGCCGCTTCCTTTATAATTGAGCATCTCGTCGGCAGCTTCGCGCAGGACTTCTTCGGGAAGCATTGCGGGGCCTGCGGAAAAATTGTAAACTCTGTCCATTTCTTATTTACTCCTCCTGTATCTGTGATTTCGTACTATGCAAGCGGAAGATAATGCAGGAAAAATCCTGTAAAAATCTCACGGAAATAAATCAATGTTCCGTTTTCCCGCGTCACATTTTTTCCATGTCCTTCTCGTCGAAAGCCTCTTCGATGGAAGCGCCGGGAGAGACCATAGGGAAGACTTTGTCGTCCTGTTCAATGACGCAGTTGATGACAAAGGGCTCTTTGGAGGCAATGGCTTCTTTGAGAGCGGGCTCGAGTTCGTCGACGCTCTTTACATTCAGAGCGCGACAGCCGAGGCCTTCGGCGACCTTGCAGTAGTCGACCTTGTCCTCGAGGACGGTAGCGCTGTAGCGGCCGCCGTAGTAGAGGGTCTGCCACTGGCGGACCATGCCCAGAGCACGGTTGTCGATGACGATCTCGATGATCGGGATATTATAGCGGCTGGCAGTGGCCAGTTCGTTCATGTTCATACGGTAGCAGCCGTCCCCTCCGATGTTGACGACGGTGCGCTCCGGGAAAGCGACTTTGGCGCCGATCGCTGCCCCGATGCCGTAACCCATTGTCCCCAGGCCTCCGGAAGAAAGGAAGGTGCGGGGATTGGAGAAGGTGTAGTACTGGGCTGCCCACATCTGGTGCTGGCCTACGTCAGTCGTAATGATGGCGTTTCCTTTGGTCAGTTCATCGAGCTTCTCGATGACGAGGGGGCAGGTCAGCTTTGAGTGGTCGTAGTTGAGAGGATAGGATTCGCTGAGCTGGCGGGTGTAGCGCATCCAGTCGGGATGGGACTGTCTCAGGAGCTTGCGGTTGATCCTCTCAAGGACTTTTTTGAGGTCGCCAATGATGGAAAAATCGACCTTGATGTTTTTGTTGATCTCAGCGGGATCCACATCGATATGCAGGATCTTTGCGCCGGACGCGAAGGTTTTGGCATTGCCGATGACGCGGTCGGAGAAGCGGGCTCCGAGGGCGATCAGAAGGTCGCAGCGGCTGACGCCGAGGTTGGAGGCTTTGGTGCCGTGCATACCCAGCATACCGGTGTAGCGGGGATCATGTCCGTCGAAAGCGCCCTTGCCCATGAGGGTGTCGCAGACGGGGGCATCGATGCGCTCGACAAATTCCTTCAGGGCTTCCGAAGCACCGGAGATAACGGCGCCGCCGCCGACCATCACAAAGGGCTTCTTGGAGGTCTTGATCATGTTGACAGCAGTGTCGATCTCTTCTGTGGTGATCTTGCGCTCTCTTACAGGAAGGTAGAGCTCCGGAACAGCGGGCTCATATTCGCAGATGGCGCCGGTGACATCCTTGGGCACGTCGACGAGGACGGGGCCCGGACGTCCGGTCCTGGCGATAGCAAATGCGTTGCGGATGGTCTCAGCCAGGTTTTTGACATCCTTTACGATCCAGCTGTGCTTGGTCACAGGCAGTGAAATGCCGTTGATATCGACCTCCTGAAAAGAATCCTTGCCCAGAAGGGGAAGGGTCACGTTGCAGGTGATCGCCACCATGGGTACGCTGTCCATATAGGCGGTAGCAATACCGGTGACGAGATTGGTGGCGCCGGGACCGCTGGTGGCCATGCAGACGCCGACCTTTCCGGTCGCGCGCGCGTAGCCGTCAGCCGCGTGGGAGGCGCCCTGCTCGTGGCTTGTCAGGTAATGATGGATTTTGTCTCTGTTTTTGTAAAGAGCATCATATACATTCAGAATCGCGCCGCCGGGATAACCGAATACAGTATCGACACCCTGCTCCAGCAGGCACTCTACGATGATATCTGCTCCTGTCAGTCTCATAGGGATCATCTCCTTCCTTTCTGAGGACATTTTGTATTAATTACGCACTGTAAAGCCCTTTCTTTCAAAGTGCTTATGTTTTAGAGCGCGTATTATCAAAGCTCGACTGTAAATCAAGTTCATCAGATCTCGAGAACGGCGCCGCGGTTGCCGCTGGTGACCAGGGAGGCATAACGGTGCAGGTAACCGTCTTTTACGCGGGGCTCGCGGGGCTGCCATTTGGCTTTGCGGGCCGCCAGTTCTTCGTCGCTGACCTTCACATTAAGCTTGTTGGCGGGGATATCGATGGAAATGATATCTCCCTCTTCGACCAGGGCGATGGGGCCGCCAACTGCTGCCTCGGGAGAGACATGGCCGATGGAAGCGCCGCGGGAAGCGCCGGAGAAGCGTCCGTCTGTGATCAGAGCGACAGTGGAGTCAAGTCCCATACCGGCGATCGCGGAAGTGGGGTTGAGCATCTCACGCATGCCGGGACCGCCCTTGGGTCCTTCGTAGCGGATCACGACAACATCTCCTTTATTGATCTTGCCGCCGGTGATGGCAGCGATGGCATCCTCTTCGCAGTCAAAGACGCGGGCAGGACCTTCATGGACCATCATCTCGGGAAGGACAGCACTGCGCTTGACGATGCCGGTATCGGGAGCCAGGTTGCCCTTGAGGACGGCGATGCCGCCGTTGGGCATGTAGGGATTCTCGATGGGGCGGATGACCTCGGGATCAAGGTTGACGCAGCCCTGGATGTTTTCCCGCATGGTCTTGCCGGAAACGGTGATCAGGTCGAGATTCAGAAGGCCCTTCTTGTCCAGCTCGTTCATGACGGCGTAGATGCCGCCTGCCTCATTGAGGTCTTCCATGTAGGTGGGCCCTGCAGGGGCGAGATGGCAGAGGTTGGGAGTCCTGTCGGAGACTTCATTGGCGATCTCCATGTTGATCTCCACACCGGCTTCATGAGCGATCGCGGGCAGGTGGAGCATCGTATTGGTGGAGCATCCAAGTGCCATATCCATGGTCAGCGCGTTCATAAACGCCTCTTTGGTCATGATGTCGCGGGGACGGATATTTTTTTCAACAAGCTCCATGATCTTCATGCCGGCGTGCTTGGCAAGGCGGATGCGGGCGGAATAGACAGCCGGGATCGTGCCGTTGCCCTGAAGCCCCATACCGATGGCTTCTGTCAGGCAGTTCATGGAGTTTGCGGTATACATTCCGGAGCAGGAACCACAGGTGGGACAGACCTTCTCCTCATATTCACGAAGCTTATCTTCTGTCATGGTCCCAGCGGCGACGGAGCCCACTGCCTCGAAAATTGAGGACAGGCTGCGCTTTCTGCCGTCGATGTGTCCGGCCAGCATGGGGCCGCCGGAGACAAAGATGGTGGGAACGTTGACCCTTGCTGCCGCCATCAGGAGGCCGGGGACGTTCTTGTCGCAGTTGGGGATCATGACGAGACCGTCAAATCCGTGCGCCTTTGCCATACACTCCGTGGAATCCGCGATGAGGTCGCGCGTGACCAGGGAGTATTTCATACCGACATGACCCATGGCGATACCGTCGCAGACGGCGATCGCGGGGAACATGACGGGCATGCCGCCTGCCATGGCAACGCCGAGCTTGACTGCCTGGGCGATCTTGTCCAGGTTCATATGGCCGGGAACGATCTCGTTGTAGGAACAGACGATACCGATCATCGGGCGCTGTCTCTCCTCTTCGGTGTAGCCGAGGGCGTTAAACAGGCTTCTGTGCGGGGCAGTTGAGACACCTTTTTTGACAGAATCACTTTTCATAATAATATCCTTTCGTTTGAAGAAGGCACGCACCGGCAGCTGAGGCAGGGGAAGCGCCTTATAAACGGTTGATGATTCTTTTTTTCTATTCTTTTGAGAGCAGTTTTCTTTTGAAAGCAGTATTCTTTGAAAGCAGTATTCAGGCTGATGTTTTTAAAATATTTAAAATGTTTTCATTTTTTAAGCTGATACTTTTAAAATCAGTTTTAAAATGTTTTAAAATCAGTTTTAAAATGAATTTTTATCAGTTTTAAAAAACTGTTCAATTGATCCGTTCGCAGATCCGGTCGCCGAGCTCATCGCATTTCTGGGAGATCAGGCCGCTGCCTTCTCCGCCGCGGGGCATGAGGTCTATGCTTCTGTACCCGTCCGCGATCGTGCGTTTGACAGCGTTTTCAATGGCTTCTGCTTCTTTGGTCAGACCGAAGGTATAGCGGAGCATCATGGCTGCGGAAAGGATCGTAGCGATGGGATTGGCGATGTTTTTGCCTGCTATATCGGGCGCGCTTCCATGGCTGGGCTCGTAGAGGCCGAAGCTCGATTCATTGAGGGAGGCGCTGGAGAGCATTCCGATGGAGCCTGTGATCATGCTTGCTTCATCGGAAAGGATATCTCCGAACATGTTCTCGGTCACGATGACGTCAAACTGCTCGGGCTCAAGGACGAGCTGCATGGCGCAGTTATCGACATACATGTTGGACAGGGAGACTTCAGGATAATCCTCCGCGACCTGGGCGACGATCCTGCGCCACAGGCGGGAGGTATCAAGGACATTGGCCTTGTCCACGCTGCAGACCTTTTTGCCGCGCTTCATGGCGATGTCGAAAGCGGTCTTCGCGATTCTTCGGATCTCATTTTCATCATATTTGAGAGTATCGACAGCAGTCTCGACTCCGTCGATGACCTTTGTATACCGGTCTCCGAAATACAGGCCGCCGGTCAGTTCGCGGACGATGATGAGGTCAAAGACACGTCCTCCGTCCTTTGCGGCGAGGGGACAGGCATCCGCCAGCTCGCGGTAGAGATAGGCGGGACGCAGGTTTGCATACAGGCCCAGCGATTTGCGAAGCTTTAAAAGGCCGGCCTCCGGGCGCTGAGCAGGGGGAAGCTGATACCAGGGAGAGACAGCGGGATCTCCTCCGATCGAACCCATAAGCACAGCATCACAGTTTTTTGCAGTCTCGATGGCTTCATCAGTGAGAGGAACGCCGCAGGCATCGATCGAGCAGCCGCCCATCAGGATCCTGGTGTAGTCAATGGAATGGCCGTATACAGCACATACCCTGTCGAGAACCTTTATGGCCTGCGCGACGATCTCAGGACCTATGCCGTCGCCATGGATCACTCCGATTTTCATTTTCATAATCAACCTCTTTGCGTTAAAGCACTAAAGTGCAGGCATGTACTTAAATATACATGCCTGCACGAAAAGACAGCGGAATCAATTCTGTGCAGAGAACGCAGCCCCTGCAGATCCGGTCCGGGGAATCCATGAGTCCTTCAGGGACCGGTGAATAAAGGGATTATTCGCTCTTCTCTTCCGCATCCTCGGGCTTTTCAATCTGAATGATCGCAGCGCGCTGCATAGGGATGCGGCAGTTTTTGTTATATCCAAATTCTACGATGACGGTATCTCCATTGATATCGATCACGACACCGTAGAAGCCGGAAGAGGTCAGGACAGTATCTCCGACAGCGAGAGTGGCCAGCATAGCGGCCTTTTCCTTCTCCTGTTTCTTCTGGGGACGGATCATAAAGAAGTAAAGTGCACCGAAAAGGGCGATGTATACTAAAACAATAGGTAAGCCGCCAAATCCGCCTGCACTGCTTAACATCATGCCATTCATGTAAAAAATTCCTCCATTCATTAATTGTTCATCTATGACTTTTTTACGTCATTGTCCTATATCATACAACAAACACCTGCAGTATTACAATATTTTTTTATCAGAACTTGGGTGTAACCGGGTGTTTCAGGCGTTTTCACCTACATGCATCTCTTCGATCGCAGCTTTTTTGAAGGCTTCGAACCGTCCTTCGTCCAGAGCCTGGCGGATCTCCTCCATCAGATGATTGTAATAGTAGAGGTTGTGCATGACACCCATGCGCAGGCCCAGGGCCTCCTGGGCTTTGTAGAGGTGCCTGAGGTAGGCTCTGGAATAGCCGGCTCTGCAGACAGGGCAGCCGCAGCCTTCCTCGATCGGACGGTCATCCTCGGCATACCTGGCGCTCTTGATGTGTACGGTCCCGTGGTGGGTGTAAAGGTTGCCGTGCCTGCCGTTTCTGCTGGGATAGACGCAGTCAAAGAAATCGATGCCTCTGGCAACACCCTCGAGAATGTTCTCAGGCGTGCCGACCCCCATCAGGTAGGTGGGCTTGTCGGCGGGGAGCCAGGGAACAGTCTGGTCCAGCATGTCGTACATCTGCTCATGCGTTTCCCCGACTGCGAGGCCGCCGACGGCATATCCGTCCAGGTCCATCTCCGTGATCCTCTTTGCGTGGTCGATCCGGATGTCGCCGTAGATGGCGCCCTGGTTGATCCCGAAGAGGAGCTGGCCGGGGTTGACGGTGTCCTCTAGCTGATTCAGGCGCTGCATTTCCTTTTTGCAGCGTTCAAGCCATCTGGTCGTTCTGTCGACGGAGTGGGTAACATATTCCCTTTCCGCGAGAGCCGGCGGGCATTCATCGAAGGCCATGGCGATCGTGGACCCCAGGTTGGACTGGATGCGCATACTTTCCTCGGGTCCCATAAAGATCTTATGGCCGTCGATATGGCAGCGGAAGGTGACGCCCTCTTCTTTGATGCTTCTGAGGTCAGCCAGGGAAAAGACCTGAAAGCCCCCGGAATCGGTCAGGATCGGCCGGTCCCAGCGCATAAAACGGTGAATGCCTCCCCTGCGGTGCACGAGTTCATCTCCCGGCCGGACATGGAGATGATAGGTGTTGCACAGCGCGACCTGGGTGCGGATGGATCTCAGGTCATCCGCGGACAGCCCTCCCTTGATCGCGCCTGCTGTCGCGACGTTCATAAAGACCGGTGTCTCTATGACGCCGTGTACAGTGGTCATGTGGGCGCGCTTGGCGCTGCCCTCTTTCTTCAGAATCTTATACATGGTTTTGTTTCTTTCTGTATGAACTACATGAACAAATGAACATGGGGACAGGCAGGGAGAATCTGTTTCAGATCCTTTCCTGCCTGTCATGCTTCAAGTCGTTGTTTTTGCCGGATAGTGTTAGTGTGACGTCTCAATCATAATCAGAATTAAAAACAGCATCTCAACAGCATCCCGTTTCCCCCTGCTGCGTCGTCATCTTTCGCCGATGGGCGGAATATTGATGGATAAAACTGTGCGCAGGATTATGCAAGGATTCCCTCCGGAAAAATGCGGGAACTCTGTTTACGCAGGGATTCCCACCGGAAAATGCGGGAATTCTGTCAGCGGAGGGATTCCCTCCGGAAAATACGGGAAAACTCTGCCTGCGCAGGGATCACAGCTGGTCCGGAAGAAGCTTGTGGAAAATGATGCAGTTGGGTTTATCCACCTGGATCTCTTTGGAACTCATGATCAGGGTCTTTTTCTCAATATCAACAGAGAAGAATGTCATGGTGTCCGATTCGTGATTGAGGCTGACCAGATGTTTGTCATCAGGGAAGAGGGCGGCATCCTTGGGATACACACCGCTGATCGGCAGGCAGAGTATCTTTTCCAGATGGCCGTTATCGGGATCTATGCTGAAGATCACGACGGAATTGTCTCCCGCATTGGAGCTGATGAGGTATTTGAAATCCGAGGAAAAATTCAGTGCGCTCGCTGCAGAACCGGTTGCATGGTAGTCATTGAGGGTGGGAACCGTCTGCATCTTTTCAAAATCGGGGCCGTTTTCCGTGTCAAAGTAGAAATATACATCGATCAGGTTTTTGAGCTCATGGACGACATAAAGGAAATGACCGTCGCTGGAGAATTTGAGATGCCGGGGGGCTGATTCCATTTCGGAGTGCAGGATGGAGCACTGTTTGAGCTTGCCGGTCACATGATCGAATGTGTAAACATTGATATGATCCATACCGAGATCCGCGGCGCACAGGTACTTATTGTCCCGGGTCATCTTGACACACTGGACATGAGGCCGGAAATTGCGCTCCGCGATGCTCCCGAGGCCTTTGAGATAAAGTTCGTCAGTGATCTCACCAACACTGCCGTCTTCCTTGAGCCTCAGGACCGTGATCTTGCCGTCGTGATAACTGCAGACAAAGAGATACTTGTCTTCATAATCTGTGGAAAGATGGGAGCCCCGCATGCCGTTGATGGACGCAAAGTTGACCTTCTCCAGATTTCCTCCTTTGATGATCCTGAAAGATTCCACCCCGAAATCCGTAATGGAATATAAAAACCGCCCATTGTGGGAAATAGTCACATAGGAAGAATTCGTGATCGAGATCTGGCTCTTCTCCGACAGGGTTCCGTTTTCGACATCAACGTCGTAGATACGGATGCCGACCTTTTTTTTACCGGCTCTTGTATAAGAGGAGACATAAGCTACGAACTTGTCTCCTTCCTGATACCCGTATCTGGACATATCCAGGTTCATCTCATTATCATTTGACATTTTTCACGTCCTTTCCGCAGCCATTCGGCTCCACAAAATACAGGAAGCTGCTGTTCCTTGGTTTTAACAGGATCCTCTGTGTCTGTGTAATAGATTGTGTTACAGACCCGGACCTTAAAGACCAGACAGCCGCCGCGTACAGCTACACAACTTTCCGCAGCTAAAGACAAAATATGCCCATCGGTAAAAAGGAGTGCGGTTTTCATCCTCTCTGATCAGCAGCCTGAAGCATAGAAGGTTTCTCTCGAGGGTTTCGCGCGAGAATCTCTCAAAAATCTTGAGGCTGGTCAAAAGTGACCAGAAAACACTGAACCCTTGAGCCTGGTCAACGAGTGACCTGTAAACACTGAACCCTTGAGCCCGGTCAACGAGTGACCAGTAGACATCGAACGAAAGAGAATGATTTTTTCCTTCGTTTACTATAACATAAAACACTTATGAATGGTATTGTCTTTTGAAAAAGACAATTTTGCTCTCAAGTGGTCTCTCAAGTTTGCTCTAAAAAAGCCAAACCCGCATGTGTATTATGAGTAGTAGCTTTCCACATATCCCTGAAGATCGAAATTACCGTCGCCGCAGGCTCTGAACAGGGTGCCATGGCTGCGCCCCTGGATGACCTCATGAATGACATCCATATGGCGGCTGTTGACGATGACCATATCGCAGCCGCTTCGGGTAGCGATCATGGCTGCCTGCAGTTTGGTGTACATACCGCCGGTCCCGCTCTCACTGCCGGTCGTACCTTTTGCCATATTCATCACCTGATCATCGACGACTGGTACATATTCAATAAACCGTGCATCGGGATTGATCCGGGGATCATCCGTGTAGAGTCCGTCAATATCGGACAGGAGGATCAGGAGATCAGCCTGCATCAGAGAGGCTACCATAGCGGAGAGGTTGTCGTTGTCACCGACAGAGTATTCATAGGTCGCGACGGAGTCATTTTCATTGACGATCGGGATGACATCAAATTTGAGCAGTTCATTAAAAGTGTTGTAGAGGTTGTATTTGCTCAGGGTATTTTCAATCGTGTTCTTGTCCATCAGGACCTGTGCGGAGATCTGGTTGTAGTCATTAAAGAAGCGCTGGTAGGTCATCATGAGACGGGCCTGGCCGATGGCAGCGCAGGCCTGTTTGACCGTGATCGGGCTGTCCTCTGCCAGATCGGCTCCGCCCCCGGTCCTGCGTATGACTTCGCGCCCGACTGCGGTGGCGCCGGAGCTGACGAGGATAACGTCCTTCCCCCTGTTTTTCAGGTCGCTGAGTTCGCGGACGAGCACATCAATTTTGTGATAATCGAGCCTCTTTGTTGTAGAATGCAGCAGGGAGGAGGAACCGACCTTGACTACGATTCTCTTCCTGTCCCTGAGACCAGCCCGGCGCGCCATGTTCTCCTCGTGAAGAGCATTGAGCAGAGCTTCTGTATTCTCAATATCTTTATTTATCATATCCTGAAATCCTTTTTTAAACGGTTATTCTTCCTGAAATCCTTTTTTAAAAGGTTATTCTTTTGGAATTGATCAGTTCTTAGTTCTTATCCCAATGGTCTGCTTTGTACCTGCGGGCGATCGCTTCGGCAGTGCGCATTCCGTCCATGGCGGCCGACATGATGCCGCCCGCGTAGCCTGCTCCTTCACCGCAGGGGTAAAGGCCTGCTGCTCCTGTTGATTGCAGGTTATCGCCGCGCGGGATCCTGACCGGGGAAGATGTCCGGCTCTCAATCCCGGCTACAACGGCCTGCGGACCGTTAAAGCCCCGGATCTTTTTGCCGAACTGCTCCATTCCTTCGATAAAATCTCTTGTAAGTCCTTCCGGGAGAAGCTTGTCAAGAGGGGCTGTACGGCAGGCACCTCTGGCTGCAAATACCGGAGGATCCTGACAGGGTCTGGAAGAAGACCTCTTCTCTTCTGCTGTTTCCTGCTTTTTCGCGCTTTCTGTTCCCGTTACCGTACAGACTCCCTCGAGGGGGCGTGTACAGTAACCTGTTCCCGGTTCGGACAAAGAGACTGACAAATGTGTCTTCTCAAAGGCTTCGCGGAATTTTGTATAATATTGCACAGGAATAGAGCCCTGCCCCATTTTATATGCCTTTTTTTCAAGTTCACGCTGGAAGTGCATGCCGGCGAGGACGTGGGGACTGCCGTATTCCTCTTCTCCCACTGTGACGACGATGGCGCTGTTGGCCCAGCCGCTGTCCCGGTTTTCGTCGCTCATACCGTTGACGCAGAGATGTCCCGCTTCGGAAGAAGCATTGACAATGTATCCGCCGGGGCACATGCAGAAGGAGTAGACTCCCCGCCCTGAGGATGCTTTTGCGGTCAGCTTGTAGGGAGCTGCAGACAGGCGCATGGAGGCAAGAATCGCGGGATCGCCAGTCCCGTACTGGCTCTCGTCGATCATTGTCTGCGGGTGGGCGACACGGAGCCCGACGGCAAATTTTTTCTGCTCCATGGGGATCCCCAGGCGGTAAATCTCCTCCAGGGTGTCCCGGGCGCTGTGACCGATCGCCAGAACGACGGCTTCAGCCGGCAGAAATTCGGGTTCGGACGGACGGGAGAGGTCCCTGATATAGATTCCCTTCAGTCTGCGTTCTGGCAGAGTACTGACAGCACTGTCAGAGGAATTTTTCTCCCCGGACATTTCATTTCCGGACATGTCTGCAGAAGTCTGCATGTCCTCGAAGACAAAGCTCTCGCAGACGGTCCTGAACCTGATCTCCCCGCCAGCGGCTTCGATCCTGCGGCGGAGATTGGGGATGACTGTGCGGAGACGGTCAGTGCCGATGTGGGGCTTGCCCTCATACAGGATAGCAGGAGGGGCGCCGGCCTCTACAAAGGTCTGCAGGACGTACCTGGCACGTCCTGTCCTGTCGTTGATCTGAGTATTGAGCTTGCCGTCGGAAAAGGTTCCCGCACCGCCTTCACCGAACTGTACATTGGAATTCGGGTCGGGATCGGTATTCGGAGTAAAGCCGCGGACAGGATATTCTGCCGCAGATTCCGAAGAATCCGGAGTGGAATGATTCGAAACAGGACCTGTTCCTTCCCAGAAAGCCTCTACATCCGCCATCCGTTCTTCCATGCATTTCCCACGCTCGATCAGAAGAGGTCTGTAGCCGTGTTCCGCGAGAAGCAGGGCACAGAAAAGACCCGCCGGACCGGCGCCGATGATGACCGGCCGGTGCAGCAGCGGTTCGCTGCCCTGCTCAGGAAATCTCCACTTGTCGGGGGAAGAGGCAGTGACATTTTTATTCCGTGCGCGGTGTATGAGGGCTGTTTCCTTTTTTGCGGACAGACCGGTCTCCACCTCTACTGTATAAATATCAAAAAGCTGCGGCTTTTTGCGCGCATCTACGGAATGGCCTGTGATCCGGTAAACCATGGCGCCGGCGGAGGACCCGGAGGTGCGTCTGTCCCCGGATGTTCTGTTTTTGCCTTGAATTACAGGAAAGCCGGAAGTTGGAAGTCCTGAAGTTGTAAGTCCTGAAGTTGGAAATCCGGAGCGAAGCTGTACGTCTGACTCCAGACGAAGGGCCTTTCTGATTTTCTGTTCCAGTGCATCCTGCGGATGGCCGCAGGAAAGACGGATCTGCGATATACGTATCAAAGTTCGTGTATCCTCTGTATATGATGCCTCTGTTTATGATGTCTCTGCTAATGAGTATTTCCTCTTGCCTCTTAGAGTCAAAAGAAAGCGGCAGGAAGGTGAGAAAACAGGACTTACACGCGGCAGTAATGTGCCGCTGCAAGGCCGGCAATATAACCTGTGGCAAAAGCCCACTGTAAATTGTAACCGCCGCATCGACCGTCCACGTCGAGGACCTCTCCTGCAAAGAACAGACCGGGCTGCAGACGGGACTGGAAATTGGCGTCAGTTTCCTCCAGCGGGATACCGCCGGACGTTACCTGCGCCTGCTTGAAAGACTTTACCTGTATGACTTCAAGGGTGTATTCCCGCATCGACTGCAGGATCTGCCTGATCCCGGCATCGTCGATCCGCCGGGCTTTCATCTCCGCCTGGAGTCCCTTTTCCGCCAGAAGCAGATCCAGGATCTTTTTGTGTACAAGGCCGAGAAACAGGTCGCCCAGCATTTGAGACCGGTCTTCTCTCATCCGCCGTTCGATCTCGTCACTGAACGCACTGTCGGAAAACTCGGGGAGAAAATCTATCTGTACAAAAACCCGCTGTTTTGATTCCAGAAGCCTTGCCGCCGTGCCGGAGATCTGCATGACCGGGATGCCCGAAATGCCATAATCGGTCATTTGGACCTCCCCCTCTTCACGGCCTTCACGGATCTGTTTTTTATCATTGCCGGTGTACAGGGTGACTGCAGCGCGGCATCGCACACCGGCCGCCCGTTTCAGAAACTGCCCTCTGCACTCGAGGGCGGTCAGGGCCGGCAGCGGAGTGCTGATCTTATGAGAAAAAGAGGCTGCGAGCCGGTAGCCGTCACCTGTGGTCCCATACTGCGGGCCGGCCATTCCTCCTGTGCACAGGATGACGGTGTCAAAAGCCCGGGCTTCCCGGTCATTACAGTCCACATAAAAAACAGCGTCATCAGCCTTCGTTCCTTGTTGTGAACGCCTGATTTTTCTGACCGGGCAGCCGGTGTGCACCCGGATCCCCAGCGCGGCGATCCGTTTTTCCAGGGCCCTCACGACAGTCTGAGCCTGATTTGTCCGGGGATAGACATACCCATCCCTGTCAAAGACCGGAACACCCAGATCAGCAAAAAAGCGGATCTGATCAGCCGGTGAATAGCGTTCTATGGCAGAGTGGATCAATGAACTTCCATTTTTGTCAGCTGTCCGCGTGTGGTAACAGGAATCGTCCATGTGCAGGTTGGTCAGATTACATCTGCCGTTTCCCGTCGCATAGAGCTTTTTGCCCGGCTTTTCATTTTTTTCAAAAATATGGACGTCTGCCCCGGCCTGTGCAGCGGTGATCGCCGCCATACATCCTGAGGCGCCTCCTCCGATGACAGCGACACGTACCGGCCTCATTTTGGGTTTAAGATCCATGTTCTACGGAGTCCTCAAAGTAATAGTTCGCATTTGACTGTGGTTTTGAAAGTTACAGGCATAGATAGGGGATTTTATTCCCTCGGAATCCCCAGTTCTTGGAGGACGGCTTCCTGTCTGGCCTCCATGCGGGCGGCCTCCTCCGGAGTCATATGGTCATATCCGCACAGGTGAAGCATGCTGTGGGCGACGAGAAAGGCAAATTCGCGGCGGACGCTGTGGCCGTATTCGGCTGCCTGTTCCCAGACGCGGGAAGCGTTGATGACGATATCTCCGAGCTGGAGCCGTCCCGTCTCAGGGTCGAGGTAGTCTGCTTCATTCTCCTGTACGGAGGAAAAATCAGCTTCGGCGGGAAAATCGACTGCAGGAAAAGACAATACGTCTGTGGTCCGGTCGATCCCGCGGTATTCCAGGTTCATGCGGTGGACTTCTTCTTCATCTGTGACCAGCAGAAAAACATCCGTGTCATAGGGACATATTTCCTCTGTAAGAACGGCTGCGCAGACTTGTCCGGCGAGGGTTTCGCAGTCAAAGTCGAATTTGCGGCCTTCTCCTCCCTCTGTCAGAATCTCCGCGTCAAGAGTGTAGTTGTTTTCCATTTTTGTTCTCTATTTCTGTGAATGAATGCATACCGGGGTCAATCTGCCGCGCAGAATTATCCCGCCTTTTATGGCCGTCTCTTTCTATGAATGAAAGCATTCCGGAGTCAATTCTGCCGCGCGGAATTGTCCCGCCTTTTGTGGCCGTCTCTGTCCCGGCGGGTCTTCCCATCCTGCCGGTCACGGTAGTTTCCATCCTGCCGGTCACGGTAATTCCCATCCTGCCTGTCGCGGTAGTCTCCTCCATCTTGTCTGTAGGAGGAGCGGGAGCGGGCAAGTTCATAGTCCTCGTAAGCCTTTACGATCTTCTGCACCAGGGGGTGGCGGACGACGTCGCGTGCGGTGAGGTTGATAAATTTGATCCCGTCCACGCGCTTGAGGACGGTCATGGCGACGTCAAGACCGGAGCGCCTGTCAGGAGCCAGGTCTTTCTGAGAAGCATCACCAGTGATGACTGCGTGCGAGCCGAAACCGAACCTGGTGAGAAACATCTTCATCTGTTCCGGTGTCGTGTTCTGTGCTTCATCGAGGATGATGTAGGCATTGTCGAGGGTTCGTCCGCGCATATAAGCGAGCGGCGCGACCTCGATCAGGCCTTTTTCCATATTTGCCTGGAATTTTTCCGCTCCCATGATCTGGTAGAGGGCATCGTAAAGAGGGCGGAGATAGGGATCGACCTTGCTCTGCAGATCACCCGGTAAAAATCCGAGCTTCTCTCCTGCCTCGATCGCGGGGCGGGTGAGGATGATGCGCTCCACTTCACCGTTCATAAATGCCGTGATGGCCATCGCCATGGCAAGGAAAGTCTTGCCGGTTCCGGCCGGTCCGTTGGCGAAGACGATCAGGTTGTCCCGGATGGCGTCTATATATCGCTGCTGGCCGATGGTCTTGGGTTTGACCGGCTTTCCGCTCACCGTGTGGCAGATGATATCTCCGTCCATCTTCTGCAGCATCCCCGGAACAGCCTCTTCCTTCATATCCAGCGCATAGTCGACCTGTTGGGAAGTGACATCGGAGCCGTGCTCCGACAGGCCTGCCATATCTTCAAGCAGAACCACTGCTGCCGCCACCTGGTCTTCCTCGCCGATGACCTTCATGGTCCCGTTGCGGGAGACGATGCTTACCTGCAGCTCTTTTTCTATTTTGCGGACATGGGAATCCTGCATTCCGAATATATCTCTTTGGATCTCTGCACTGAAATCCAGCTCTTTTACCATGTAGTATTAACCTCCGGGATCGTATTATTAATCATTGAAAATCCATTGATGAAGACAGTCTCTTTATCATAGTAAAACAAACGCCTCAGTGCAAGAGGATATTTAAAAAGAGCTCCCGGAACCAGGTCTGGAAGCTCTTTTCAATAGTTATAGTATTTCGGGAAATCCTTAGCGGGCAATCACGCTTTATTTATTGGAGAGGTATTCGTCAATACCTTTTGCTGCCGCTGAAGCGGCCCGAACTGAGCAGTTTTGTAAGAAAACGTCTCAGGCCTTGCCGGAGAGGTATTCGTCGATTCCTTTTGCAGCCGCTTTTCCTGCCCCCATGGCGAGGATGACGGTAGCTGCGCCCGTGACGGCGTCGCCGCCGGCGAATACGCCGTCTTTGGAGGTCTGGCCATTTGCCTCATTAGCCACGATGCATTTGCGGCGGTTGGTGTCCAGGCCTTCAGTCGTGGAGGAGATCAGCGGGTTGGGGGAGGTCCCGAGAGACATGATGACTGCATCGCATTCGATGAAGAATTCGGAGCCGGGGATCTCGACGGGGCTGCGTCTGCCGGATTCGTCAGGCTCGCCCAGTTCCATGCGCAGGCAGGTGATTCCCTTTACCCAGCCGTTCTCGTCGGCATGGATCTCGACGGGATTGGTGAGGAGGTTAAAGATGATGCCTTCCTCTTTGGCGTGGAGGACTTCTTCGCGCCTGGCAGGGAGCTCCTCTTCGCTTCTGCGGTAGACGATATGGGTCTCAGCGCCGAGGCGGAGGGCAGTCCTTGCCGCGTCCATAGCCACGTTGCCGCCGCCGACGATGACAGCCTTTTTGGGCTTCATGATCGGGGTTCTGGAATCGGGGCTGAACGCCTTCATCAGATTGCTCCTGGTGAGATATTCGTTGGCGGAGAAGACGCCCATGGCCTGCTCGCCGGGAATATGCATAAACTTGGGAAGGCCGGCGCCGGAACCGATGAATACGGCATCGTAGCCCTCCTCCTTCATCAGGGAATCAATGGTAGTGGACTTGCCGATGATGCAGTCTGTCTCGATCTTGACACCAAGTGCCTTGACATTCTCGATTTCCTTCTCGACGACCGCTTCCTTGGGAAGACGGAATTCGGGGATGCCGTAGACGAGAACGCCGCCCGCCTTGTGCAGGGCTTCGAAAATAGTGACGTCATAACCCATGCGGGCCAGATCACCTGCGCAGGTGAGGCCGGCGGGGCCAGAACCGATGATGGCGACCTTTTTGCCCTTGGGGGCTGCATCGGTGGAGGGTTTGATGCCCATGGCGCGGGCGGTATCCGCCACATAGCGCTCCAGCTTGCCGATGGAGACGGGCTCTCCTTTGACACCGCGGACGCAGACGCCTTCGCACTGGCTCTCCTGCGGACATACACGGCCGCAGACAGCGGGCAGAGCGGAGGACTGGCTGATCACATCGTAGGCGCCTTTGACGTCGCTCTCTTTGACTTTTGTGATAAAACCGGGAATATCGATGGAAACGGGACATCCCTCTACGCAGCGGGGCTTCTTGCAGTTGAGGCAGCGGGCTGCTTCGGCTTCAGCTTCTTCTTTGTTGTATCCCAGGCATACTTCTTTAAAATTCGTGGCGCGGACTTTGGGATCCTGTTCGCGAACCGGAATTCTGACCATCATATCTTGTGCCATAATATTCTTCCTTCCTGTATTTCCATGCGGAACCGGGACTGTACAGCTTCCGCTGCAGATCACGTTCCGCAGACACTTGTGGCGAATGTGACACGGGAAATCTCTCCAGTGTCACGCGCGTCTGTCACGATCAGCCGCAGTTTCCGCAGCCGCCGTGGTGCGTATCGCCTTCTTTTGCCTTCAGGAAGAGGCGGCCCTCTTCAGTGGCATACAGGCGGCTTCTCTGCATCGCCTGGTCAAAGTCTACGAGGTGGCCGTCGAATTCAGGGCCGTCCACACATGCGAACTTGACCTGATCACCGACCATCAGACGGCAGGCGCCGCACATTCCGGTACCGTCAACCATAATGGGGTTCATGCTGACGATGGTCTCGATGCCGAGCTTCTTAGTCAAAAGACATACGAACTTCATCATGATCATGGGGCCGATGGCGACGACTCTGTCAAAGCGCATGCCGTCGTCGTACAGCTTCTGGAGGGCAACAGTGACATTGCCGTTGATGCCGTAGGACCCGTCATCGGTACAGATGTGCAGGTTGGAGACCGCGCGCATCTCGTCTTCGAGGATGATGATATCCTTTGTCTTTGCGCCCTGGATACAGTCCACTGTCACACCATTATTATGAAGCCATTTGAGCTGGCAGTAGACGGGAGCTGTACCGACGCCTCCGGCGATGAAGCAGATCTTCATCTTTTTGAGTTCTTCGATCGGAAGCTCCGTCAGATCGGAAGGTCTGCCCAGAGGTCCTACTACGTCATGGAAACTGTCGCCTTCCTCTAACTGTGCCATCCGGTGGGTCTCTCCGCCGATGACCTGGAAGACGATCTGTACGGTACCGGCAGCCGGATCATAGTCACAAATGGTAAGCGGCACCCGCTCTCCTTCATCATCTACGCGGACGATCAGGAACTGGCCGGGGAGAGCATTCTTTGCAATCCTGGGAGCTTCCACGTCCATCAGAAAGATGTTCGGAGCAAGATTTTTCTTTTTGAGAATCCTGAACATGTTTTCCTCCTACATTGAAATTGGTACGGCAGTGATGTCCTGTATTGAAAAAGGATCGTCAGCTGTGTAATTAAATGTATATGTTCGCTGTTTATCACTTTAGCTGAGTAAAATAGACCAACAGAATACATTTAAGCAGATTGAGGATTATTTTTCAACAATAAAATAATGAAAATAACCATCAAATGTGAGCTGTAAAAAGCCGTATATCACTTATTGACCTGTCCGGAGACGTCTTTCGAGCGCAGTTTACGACCCGTTTTCCAGATATTCCTCAAATTCCGGCATTGTCATAAGGACCTGCCTGGCCCTGGTGCTGCTCTCTTCACTCACGACTCCCGCGTCGGCCAGCTGATCCATGATCCTGGCGGCGCGGTTGAATCCGATTTTGAAAACCCTTTGCAGAAGTCCGATCGAGGCTTTGTTCTTTTCAATAATGAAACGTCCTGCCTTCTCAAAGTGTTCATCCCTGCCCGGGTCTGACCGGATCTCGGGGGCAGTGAGGGCGGCGGGGCCGTTCTCAGCGATGACCTCGATCTGGCGTTCCGCTTCCTCATCGTGCTTTTCGGCGCGGTTGTTCTTGCGGATAAAGTCGACAACTCTCAAAACCTCATCGTCGGAGACAAAGGCTCCCTGTATGCGGGCCGGTTTCTGATAATTCTGCGGGAAAAACAGCATGTCGCCTTTGCCGAGCAGTTTCTCAGCCCCGCCCATGTCGAGGATCGTCCTGGAATCCACCTGGGACGTGACAGCGAAGGCGATCCTGCTGGGCATGTTGGCCTTGATGATGCCCGTGATGACGTTTACAGAAGGACGCTGGGTCGCAATGATCAGATGGATGCCCGCAGCTCTTGCAAGCTGGGCCAGGCGGACGATGGCAGTCTCCACCTCACTTTTGGCAACCATCATGAGATCTGCGAGCTCATCGACGATGATGACCAGTCTGGGCAGAATTTCAAACCCGGGATCAGTCCCTTCCTTAATAGACTTTGTCACGAGGGCGTTAAAGCCTGCCAGATCGCGGACATTCGCGGCCGCGAACAGGTGATATCTCTTTTCCATTTCCGCTACTGCCCAGTTCAGAGCCGCGGAGGCTTTGCGGGCATCTGTGACGACAGGAACCATCAGATGAGGGATCTTTTTGTAAACACTCAGTTCGACCACCTTGGGGTCGATCAGCAGCAGGCGGACCTGGTCCGGGGATGTCCTGTAGAGAATGCTGAGTATGATCGTGTTGATACAGACGGATTTACCGGATCCTGTCGCGCCTGCGATCAGTACATGGGGCATGCGGGAAATGTCGGAGATGACCGTCCTCCCGCCCAGGTCCTTACCAACGGCAAAGGGCAGTCTCCCATCATATCTGCGGAAGTCCTGGGACTCCAGAAGGTCCCTCAGGTGGACGGTGGTCTCTGTTTTGTTGGGAACCTCGATACCGATCGCGGATTTACCCGGGATCGGGGCCTCGATCCGGATGTCTGTCGCCGCGAGGCGGAGCTTTATGTCATCGGACAGGTTGATGATCTTGCTGACTTTGACTCCCTTGTCAGGCCTGAGCTCATAGCGGGTGACAGTGGGGCCCTGGCTGATATCTGTGACTGTGACCTGTACGCCGAAGGTGCGCAGGGTTTCCTGCAGGCGGTGGGCGGTTTCTTTGAGCTCCCGCTCAGTCTCGTCATTTCTGCGGCGCTCTCCTTTATCCAGCAGGGAGAAGGGCGGAGGGACATAGTTGTTTCCCTTGCGCATGGCAGCCTTCTGCCCGGTTCCGGCACCCTTGTTCCCTGCATTGTTCTCGCGATGGACGGAGATCTCCCCGAGCTCCTGTTCTGTGGGAACACTGAAACCGGACGTCCGGGAGGCTTCTGCAGAGGCAGTTATTCCGGCAGCCGCCGTATTCCGGCTGTCTTCTTTTCCGGAGAACCTTCTGCCGTCCGGGTCGCTGGCTGCAGGACGGATCCTGCCGGAGCTGCTGTCCAGGCTGTTGGCTGCAGGACGGATCCTGCCGGAGCTGCTGTCCAGGCCGTTGGCTGCAGGGTGGATCCTGTCAGAACCGTAACTGTCCGGGCTGTCGGATGCAGGACGGACACGGCCGGACCTGCTGCTGTCCGGATTAATGACTGCCGTCATGACTTCAGGTCCTTCCGCAGCCTGTCCGGCTGATCTTTGCCCGGATGTTTTCAGTTCCGGTGAGATCTGGCCTGTTGTGAGGGAGCTTCCCTGCCTTCTCGAAGGAGTACTGCCCTGGGCTGTCGTGAAAGCGGCTCCCTGTCGGCTCTGTCCTGCAGTCACAGGCCTTCCGCCGGACAGGTTATAGTCGGTGTCCTGCGGCGGACTGATCAGCTCCGGACCTTCCGGAACTCTTTCGGTCCTGCGGCCGGTCATTGTCTCTGCAGAAGGGCTGTCCTCCTGGGAAAGATCATCATATCCATTATGGATAACAGGAAGATCCTGTCCGGGTTTCTGGTACCGTGTGCCGTCCGGATCGGGTGCCCCGCCTGATAAGGGACGGACTGTTCCGGCTGCCGCAGCCCGGCTTCTGCGGGGCTGTGCGGGCACGGTCATAGGGTCATCTCCCTCGGCGGGCAGAACGACGATCTCATGGACATCCCTTTTCACCGCCCCCTGAATCCCTTCTTCATAGAGCATAGGATAACCGGAGGAGTTACGGGACTGGCCCGCTCCGCGCAGGCGGGTATGTTCGAGATCCATATTTCTGCCGGACAGCGGTGTTCTTTTTCTCTTTCTGCGGGTTCGGGCGGGTTCGGGTTCAGCCAGCCTCCGCTCCTCTCTTTCCTCACGGTATAGGATCTTTTCAGCTTCCCGTTCAAGCTCCCGTTCTCTCTCTTGTTCCAGCTCCTCGAGCCTGCGCTGTCTGTAGATCCTTCTGCGTTCGGCAAAGCCTGGAGTATCTTCATTTGCTCTGCGGTTATGCCAGCTGCGCAGCGCGCCCGCGGGTGAGCGCTGGATCAGGAGCAGGAGACCGATCAATGCCGCTCCTGTCAGGAAAACAGCGCTTCCGACCATCCGCAGCGCATAATACAAAAACCAGGAGACAGCGCCGCCGATGACTCCGCCTCCGAGATGGTTCCCGGAACAAAAGCGGAAGGCTTCAAGCGGGCTGAAAGGAGCCTCCAGGGAGATCAGATGCGCTGCCTGAAGCTGGAGGTGAGCTATGGCTTCTCCTGTGAGCATCAGGATCATCAGGGCGGCAAGCCTGACCCGCATCCGCGTCGTCATGGAGTTTGTGAGCAGAAGCAGGGAAAAAAGAAAGAGATAGACGGGCACGCACCAGGCGACGATCCCGAACAGACCGAAAAGGATGTCAGCCAGAACTTTTCCGACACTTCCCCCGAAACCAAGCATTGATAAAAAAAGGAACAGCATGATGATGAGCATGACAATAAGCGCGATATCCAGACGGATCTCGCGTTCTCTCTGTTCCCGGCTGAGCCTTGCCTGTTCGCGTGCTCTGGCCTCTCTGGAGGAGGAGGTCCGGTTTCCTTTTGCCGCTCCTGCCGTTCGGGTCTGTCTTTTTGCAGAGCCGGACCTGGCGGATGTGGAAGAACGGGCACTTGAGGTGCTTTTTTTACGGGAAGAGGCGGAAGCCGGAGCAGATGCTCTGCCGGAGCTTTTTGTCTTCGTTTTTGTGGTTTTATTTTGTGCCATGGACTGCCTCTGCAACTGCATTGGTCAAAGTATTGAAACGATTAGATGTCATAGTCATCATCGTCATCGATCTCGATGTCGAAATAGTCCAGATCCTCAGAGATATCCCAGTCATCCTTCAGATCGAAATCCATCCGTACATGCGGGCGCCGTTTGGGTACAGGGAGAGGATTTTTTAAAAATCTGTTGTCCTCACTGCCGGATCCGGCGGGGGAAGGAAAGTCTGCAGCGCTCTTTTGGTTATCGGAGGGCGCATTGTTTCCAGGGAGACCATCTTTGCTCATGGGATCCTCTTTTAAAAAAATGAAAATCGTGTTTTCGCCGTGTAAATCGCGTTTCCCTTTTTGCGCGTAATACCCACGTCTGAAGACATGGGTATTACGCGATGAAGCGGGTTTCCTTTTTTTGCGCGCGTATCCCACGACTGAAATCAAGGGTATTACGCGATGAAGAATAAAATAACACATAGCAGCCTGGTGCCGGGGCACAAAGCTGCTGTGTGAGAAAATACTGCGTGTAGATTCATTTGAGCGAGTCCTGATAAGCACCCTTTGCAGTGCTTTTGCAAGAACCCCCGGGTAATATGGCGATATCTTTATTCGTCACCCTCATCCCAGTTATGGTACACTGCCTGAACATCATCGTCGTCTTCGAGGATATCGAGGATCCTGCGGATCTGCTTGATCGCGTTTTCATCTGTCAGTGTGACATAGTTCTGGGGGATCATAGTCACTTCGGCAGAAACCGTTTCGATCCCGGCGTCCGTGAGGGCTGCCTTGACAGCGTCAAAATCCTCCTCAGAGGTGAGGACTTCAAAGCTGTCCTCCTCTTCCCTGACGTCCTCGGCACCTGCGTCCAGAGCCAGCATCATCAGGTCGTCAGCGCTCATGTCACATTCTTCGCGGTCAATGATGATCTGTCCGCGCTTGTCAAACATAAACGACACACAGCCGGGGGTTCCAATATTGCCGGCGCCCTTGGAAAAAGCGGCGCGCACATTGGCTGCAGTGCGGTTCTGGTTGTCAGTCAGTGTGTCCACGATCACGGCGATACCATTGGGGCCGTACCCCTCGTAGGTATTGTACTGATAGTTGACATTGCCGACATCACCCGCGGCCTTCTTGATCCCGCGCTCGATCGTGTCATTGGGAACATTGTTGGATTTTGCCTTCTCAATGACCTTGGCAAGTTTGTAGTTGTTGGAAGGATCAGGTCCGCCTTCCTTGACAGCAACGGCGATCTCTCTGCCGATGATCGTAAAGATCTTGCCCTTCGCGGCATCATTTTTCTCTTTTTTATGTTTGATATTTGCAAATTTTGAATGTCCTGACATGTCGATTCCTCACTAAAAAACAGATATACGTATGTTTAAAGGCGGTTCTTCTCCAGGGACCGGAGCCGCATTGCCATACCCGCAAGTATAGCAGTACAGCCGCCAAACGTCAATCTAAAGCAGATTCCGCCGCGGCTGGTCGCGTCCGGTATAACCGGCCCCGGTAAAACTGCCCCGGTATAACTGACCGTTGTCCCGGGCTTTAAGGGTTTCCAATCCCGGTTCTTTCCTATTCCGGTTCTTTCCAATCCCGGTTATCGGGATCCGCTGTTCAACTATAATATTTTAAAGGCTTATTATATAACTATTTATAAGAATATGACTATTTATAAGAATCATGAATATTTATAAGCTGAATATTTATAAGAATATCCTGGGGACCCGGGGGCTGATGCAGCAGGCCAGTTCGTAATTGAAGCGGCCGGAAAGGTCTCCGAGCTCTTCCATGGTGATGACGGCATCTCCGTCCCTGCCGATCAGTGTGACCGGATCTCCTTCCGCTGCATCCGGGATATCGGAGACATCCACCATCATTTGATCCATGCAGACCCGGCCGCGGATCGGAGCCTTTTTTCCCCGGATCAGGACATAGCCTTTTCCGGAAAGTCCGCGCGGATATCCGTCGCCGTATCCCACCGGTATGGTCGCAAGCCTTTCAGATCCCTTCGTCACATAGGTGCCGCCGTAGCTCACAGCAGTTCCGGCGGGGACTGTCTTGATGAAGACGATGCTGGAATGAAGGGACATGACCGGTCTGAGGGGAACGGGCTCCCTGGGGACTTCATCCGAAGGCCACAGTCCATACAGGGTGATCCCGGCCCGAACCAGATCGAAACTGGTGTGCGGCAGACGGATGATCCCTGCACTGTTGGAGATGTGACGGAGAGGGATCCGATATCCCAGCTCCTCTTCTATCCTTTCTGTAAAAGTAAAGAAGCGCTCCAGCTGAGTATCAGTATCAGAAAGGTCAGTTTCATCAGCCTTGGCAAAGTGGGTGAAAATACCTTCCAGGGAGAGCAGGCCCTTCTCCTGGAGCTCCAGAGCACGGCGGACAAACGCCAGCCCTCTGTCATCCGGTGTGATCCCGATCCGGCTCATGCCGGTGTCGACAGCGATGTGGATGCAGACCGGACGCTTCATTTTAGCTCCCGCGGCGGCCAGCTGTTCCAGCATGTCCTCCCGGAAACAGGCGGGACGTATACCCAGCTCTGCCAGATCCTCATAACAGTAGGGAAAAGCATACCCCAGGATCAGGACAGGCTTCTGTATACCTGCCTGCCTGAGTTCCACGGCCTCCTCAAAGGTCGCAACCGCAAATCCCCACAGATAGGGAAGGGATTCGATCCTGTGAGCGATGGGCACAGCGCCGTGCCCGTAACCGTTCGTCTTTACAACTGCGATCATGCGGGTGTCCGGAAAAAGATTCCGGTGCATGCTTTCCATATTGTAGCAGGCGGCGGAGAGGTCGATCTTTGCACATATCCGTTCGTGACTCATTTACTTCTGGTCTCCTGTTTCATGATCTTTATTCTTTAAGGCATGTCTGCTATGGCATGTCTGCGGGTCCTGTGCTCCAGAAAGCTGCTTTTTCTTCTATGGCATGTCTGCGGATCCTGTGCTCCAGAAAGCTGCTTTTTCTTCTATGGCATGTCTGCGGATCCTGTGCTCCAGAAAGCTGCTTTGCGAAGCTCCTCGATGAGGTCACAGGCAGTCATCCCCTGTTCGCCGTGTTCAGCGGCGGCGCGCTCTCCCGCAATGCCATGCAGGTATACGGCACAGCAGGCGGCGTCAAACCCCGACCTTCTGCGGTCTGCGGTGAACACAGCTGTCTCTTTTTGAGGAAAGGAAGTAAAAAGGGCTAAGAAAGCCGCAGTCATTCCTGTCAGCACGTCGCCGGATCCGGCTGAAGCCATCCCGCTGCAGCCGCTGTGGTTCAGATACAGCATCCGGCCGGAAGGGCAGGATGGATGGGCGACAAGAGTCCTGGCGTCCTTGCAGGCGATCGTGCAGTGAAGCCGGTCCGCCTGTTCCTGTACAAGGTCTGCGCGTCCGTCGATACATTCCCTGACAGAAAGACCGGCGAGGGCGGCAAATTCACCCATATGCGGGGTCAGGATACAGGGAAGACCGGCAGGTCTTTCTCTCAGGAGGGAGACAGTTTCCGGCTCAGCTGCCAGGATCCTGACCGCGTCCGCATCCAGTACCAGCCCGCGCAGACTGCTGTCCGGCCCGGCGCAGTACCTGAGCAGGTCTTTCAAAAGACGGACTGCGGTTTCGTCGGTCCCCATTCCCGGGCCGGCGGCAGCGATGTCCGCCCATGCCAGGGAAGATAACAGTTTTTCCCTGATCTGAGAAGGGTCCCCGGCTTCTGTATAAGTTTCCAGAAGGGCTTCCGGAAGAGACTGCTGGATGATCACCCGGTTGGCTTCATGGGTAAAGACCTTTACCATGCCTGCTCCGGCGGCCATACAGGCGCGCGCAGCCATAAAGGCTGCTCCGCACATTTTCTCTCGTCCTGCGATGATCAGGACTTTGCCGAAAGTCCCTTTGTTGCCGAAGGGGTCCCTGGGAGGCAGGAGATTCCGCGCAGTCTCTGACGACATCGTAAACATGCCGGGAAGAGACTTAAAAGCAAGCGGAGTGATCCCGATCTGCGCCAGATGGCAGACGCCGGCAAAGGCTGTGCCGGGAGCAAGCAGATGTCCTCGTTTCCGGAAGGCAAAGGTCCTGGTCTCATCACAGCGGACTGCACAGCCCATCACTTTCCCGGTATCCGAGGAGATACCGGAGGGAATGTCCACCGCGATGACATAGGATCCCAGGTGCCCGCGGAAACGATTGAGAGCATGGACAGTATCCGCTGCTTCCCCGGACAGGTCCCGTGAGAGTCCTGTCCCGAACAGTCCGTCCAGGATAACGTCCGGCACCTCTGCGGCCCCTGTTGAAAAAACAGTGAGACTGGTATCAGAGAGATCGGGACAGAGATGAAGACGATCTGCCGGAGGAGGCAGCCGCAGACCCTGCAGTATGGAGTCTGTAACGGTCGGAACCTCAGCTCCGTAGGATGCCAGGATCCGTTCCTGTACAGCAAAAGAGCTGTCCGGAGAAATCTCTCCGGACAGTCTGCAAAATCGTACATCATATCCCCTGTCGAGAAGGATCCTTCCGGCAGCCAGTGCATCTGCGCCGTTATTTCCCCGGCCTGCAGCTGCAAGGATGATCCCCTTCCCTCCCCTGTATTTTTTGAGATAATCGTCGGCACCGTCCGCAACGGACAGAGCGGCGCGCTCCATAAGAACAAGAGAAGGAATGCCGATCACTTCGCTGGTGCGCGTGTCGCACTCAGCCATCTCAGTGCCCGTCAATATATATTCCATAGGTTCTCCATCTGGAACAAAAGCAGGCAGGATATTATGCTTCTTCTTTTGTGCCCTCGTTCCTGTGAATATTGTAGGACAGCATCATCAGACTGTCCTGCAGGTGGACATTCTCCACTTTGATCTGAGGCGGGAGCTCGAGATCAACGTGCGCAAAATTCCAGATCGCCTTGATCCTGGTTTCCGATAAGGTCTCGGCGACCTCCTTTGCACCGGTTTTGGGAATCGTCAGGACGACGATGTCCACATCGTTACTGTCAACATAGGATTGCAGCTCTGACATGGGACGAATAGGTATCCCTCCTATCGTCTGGTCAAACAGCCTGGAATCGATATCGAACGCACAGATAAAATTGAAACCGCTCTTTTTAAATTTCAGATACCTGACAAGAGCCTGTCCGAGATTACCGGCTCCCACCAGCACCATGTTGTGCTGATGGTTCAATCCCAGTATTTTACCGATCTCCTGGTAAAGATATTCCGTATTATATCCGTATCCCTGTTGTCCGAATCCCCCGAAATTGTTAAAATCCTGCCGGATCTGCGAAGCAGTCACCTTCATGATCCTGCTGAGTTCGTGAGAAGAAATTCTCTCCTTCCCCTCGTCCTTCAGCTCTTTCAGGTAACGATAATAACGCGGCAGCCGGCGAATAACTGCCTGTGATATATCCCTGTCTTCCACTAAACACCTCTTAAATAATTCTTTTGCGGGAAAAAAGAAGACTCCTTTTAATGTCATTATCTGCTTCCGTCATTAATGATAATATAAAGTGAAAGATTAACATAAATAACGAAAGAAGAGATAAATTTTCATGACAGCGCCCTTATCACTATCGTGAAATATTTACCAGACTCACAACATGGTGTGAAAAGGAGGTACTTTTCTCTCAATATCTGTAACAACCCCAGTACATTATAAAGTGCCTGTACACTCATGTCAATTCAAGACTCGTATGTGAGTCGGAGGCGGTGAGTCAGCGTTTTTTTCGGTGTTTTTTCAGACCGGAAGGAAATTCGAGGCCTTTTTCGCCTGTTTTTCGCGAAAAGCCCGGGTTTACGGGTCAGTGGCTGATCTGTTACAGTACAGACTGGCTCGAAACTCGAGGCGTTTTTCGCGGCTTTTTCGCGAAAAACCCGAGTTCAACGGCGCGCGGTGCACGCGAAGCGTATCGGAATCACCGCGCGCAAGTGTTACATGTCCACGCCCTTCGAGGGGGCGTGGACAGTAACGCTGACCTGTGCCCGGGACCCGGGGCTGGAGGCCATTTGATTGACAGGGGAAAGGTTTCCGATTAAACTGAAAAGGCACTCCGGGGACCTGCCCGTCAGTCCTGCGCGATGAAGCGGGGATCCCGTTTGCGCGCGTATCCCGCGACTGAATATACGGGTATTACGCGATGAAGAATAAGAAAAACTGGAAGGGGCATAACAATGATCATTGCCTGTCATCATATTACAAAGGAATTTATCGACAAAACTATACTCTCTGACATCACTTTCCATCTGGAAAAAGGAGACAGGGCAGCGATCGTCGGCGTCAATGGAGCCGGTAAGACAACGCTTCTGCGGATCATGGCAGGTGAGCTGGAGGCAGACTCGGGAAGCGTCACCCTGTCATCAGGAGCTAAGCTGGGCTATCTCGCCCAGGATCAGGGACTGGATGCTTCGAACACCATTTATGAGGAGGCGCTTGAAGCCAAAAGAGAGATCATTGAAATGGAGGAACAGCTCTCCCGGTATGAGAGCGAGATGGAAAGTGTCAAAGGAAACGCCCTGGGTGAACTGATCGAGTCCTATTCCAGCCTGCTCCACCGGTTTGAGATGATGGACGGCTATGCCTACAAGGGAGAAATCGTCGGAGTCCTCAGAGGCCTGGGATTCGGAGACGATGAGTTTGACAAACAGATCTCCACTCTCTCCGGCGGCCAGAAGACCCGGGTGGCTCTTGCCAGGCTCCTTCTCAGAAAGCCGGACGTGATCATGCTCGATGAGCCGACCAACCATCTGGATCTGGGCAGCATCCGCTGGCTGGAGACCTACCTCTCCAATTACCGCGGCACTGTCCTTATCGTCTCCCATGACCGATATTTCCTGGACAGGACGGTGACAAAGGTCATCGAGATCGAGAATGCCTCCGCCACCTTTTTTACCGGTAATTATACGGCTTACGCGGAGAAAAAAAAGGCGCTTCGTGACCAGCAGCGCCGCGCCTGGCTGAACAATCAGGCCCAGATCCGCCATCAGGAAGAGGTCATCGCGAAGCTCCGTCAGTTTAACCGCGAAAAATCCATCAAACGCGCCGAAAGCCGGGAAAAGATGCTCAACAAAATGGAAGTCGTCGAAAAGCCTTTCATTCTGCGCGATGACATGCATCTGAAGCTCACTCCCTGCATCCGCAGCGGCCGGGAGGTCCTGACTGTGGAGGGGCTCGGTAAATCCTTCGGCAGCCATCAGCTGTTTTCCGGGCTGGGTTTCCATATCCGCCGCGGAGAGCATGTAGCCCTGATCGGAGATAACGGCACCGGCAAGACAACCATTCTCAAGATCTTGAACGGGATCCTGGGACAGGACGCCGGCCACATCCGCCTGGGTACCAATGTCCATATCGGTTATTATGATCAGGAGCAGCAGGTCCTCGACGACAGCAATACGGTCTTTGAAGAGATCGCCTATGCCTTCCCCACCATGACCAACACCGAGGTCCGCAATCTCCTTGCCTCCTTCCTCTTTACAGGAGACGATGTGTTCAAACTGATCGGAGAACTCTCGGGCGGCGAAAGGGGCAGGGTATCCCTGGCCAAGCTCATGCTTTCGGAGGCTAATTTCCTTATCCTCGATGAGCCGACCAACCATCTGGACATCGTCTCCCGCGAGGTCCTGGAAAACGCCCTCAATTCCTACGACGGCACAGTGCTCTTTGTCTCCCACGACCGTTATTTTATCAACCGCACGGCCAGCCGGATCATGGAGCTGACCAGTCATGTGCTGCTCAACTATCCCGGAAACAACAGCGAATCAGTGCCCGAAAAATACATGGGCAACTATGATTTCTATGTCGAAAAATCTGCCCAGATCGGCGAAAAGCTGCTCGAAGACCGCATTCGTGAAGGAGCAGAGACAGGCGCTTCTGCAGGAAACAGGGGTGATGGTCCAGAGTCCGGAAAAGGAGGATCCGGAGCCCCGGGCGAGACAGGTTACGGGAAAAAAGGTTCCGGGAAAAACGCTTCCGTTTCTGATCCCGGTAAAGACTCAGGGGCAGTAAATCCCGCCCTGAAAGGCTCCTCCCGGAAAGGTCCCGTTCAGAATGATCCCGCTCAGACTGCTGCTGGTTCCAGAGGCCAAATGAAGACCTCCTCTTCCGCCCAGGGCGGTGTAGACGACTGGAAAAAACGCAAAGAGGAGCAGGCGCGCCGCCGCAAGATCTCGAATGACCTGAAAAAATGCGAGGAGGAGATCGCCCGCCTGGAGGGAGAAGGCGAACAGCTGGACAATGAGATCTCCCTGCCCGAAAACAGTACAGATCCCGAAAAGCTCAGCAGCCTGAACGATAAGAGAGAAGCCATAAACGAACGTCTTATGGTCCTTTACGAACAGTGGGAAGAGCTCAGCGAGCAGGCCGCAGAATACGAAGAATAGATATTAAGAACTGCGGACACCGATAAATAACATCAGGAAAAGACATCGAATAAAAGACATCAAAAAAGACATCGAATAAAAGACGTCAAAAAGGACATCGAAAAAAAGACATCGAATAAAAGACATCAAAAAGGGCATCAGATAAGGACTCAAATAAGAGACTTTCAGGAAAAAACGGATTGTTGCAGGAATACTACAACAATCCGTTTTATTTATGCTCTCATTTTCATTTGTGCTTTTATTTTAATCTATGATTTTTTTAAAATCTGAAGACCGGACATCCTTTATTGTTTTATGCGCCGAGCTTTTTTTCCAGGCAGCTGCGGATGGCAAGGATGAATTCCTCTGTTTCCATTTTTTCGACATGGTCAAGGGTGGTGATGATGGCCAGGTCGCCTGTCATCTTTCCGCTCTCGATGGTCTCCAGTGTCGCCTCTTCCAGAAGATCCGCAAATCTGACAAGGGCGGGGATCTCATCGAGTTCACCTCTCTTGCGGAGAGCGCCGGTCCAGGCAAAGATCGTCGCGACGGAGTTGGTGGAGGTCTTTTCACCTTCCAGGTGTTTGTAATAGTGGCGCTGGACAGTGCCGTGGGCTGCCTCGTACTCATAGATCCCGTCGGGGCTGACCAGAACGGAGGTCATCATGGCCAGGGAGCCGAAGCTCGTCGCCATCATATCGCTCATGACATCGCCGTCATAGTTCTTGAGGGCCCACAGGAAACCGCCTTCAGACCGCATGACGCGGGCGACGGCGTCGTCGATCAGGGTATAGAAATACTCCAGACCGGCTTTCTCGAAAGCTTCTTTATATTCGGTATCATACAGATTCTGGAAGATTTCCTTGAAGTTTCCATCATAGATCTTGGAGATCGTATCCTTGGTGGAGAACCACAGATCCATTTTCTGATCAAGCGCATAATTGAAACAGGACCGGGCGAATCCCTCGATGGAGGCGTCCGTGTTGTGCATGCCCTGGATGATACCGGCACCGGTAAACTGATGGATCAATTCCCTGGATTCTCTGCCGGACGCATCGGTAAAGACCAGCTCCGCCTTTCCGGGACCTTCCACGCGATACTCAGTATTCTTATAGACATCGCCGTAAGCGTGACGCGCCATGATGATCGGCTTTTTCCAGGTGCGGACATAGGGCTCTATTCCCTTGACAAGGATAGGGGCGCGGAAAACAGTGCCGTCCAGAGCAGCCCTGATCGTACCGTTGGGACTCTTGTACATGGCTTTCAGGTTGTATTCCTCCACACGGGCGGCATTGGGAGTGATCGTGGCGCACTTGACCGCTACACCGTATTTTTTTGTCGCTTCCGCTGCATCGAGAGTGATCTGGTCGTTTGTCTCATCTCTTTTTTTGAGGCCAAGATCATAATACTCTGTCTTCAGGTCAATGAAAGGAAGCAGCAGGTCATCCTTGATCATCTGCCAGATGATCCTTGTCATCTCGTCTCCATCCATCTCAACCAGCGGTGTCTTCATTGTTATTTTGTCCATGACAGGCATCTCCTTTTTTTTTCGCGTCCGTCAGTTTAGTTCGGGTTTGTCAAATTGCTTCGCGTCCGTTACTCCTGCTTTTCATCCCTGTAAATATCGTAAAGTCCGTTTTTGACCATATTTTCATAGGCATTGTTCATATGTTCTCCGGCGAGCCTCTCCGCCAGATCTGCCTTTCCGGCCCGGATCGCCTCCATGATCGCCCTGTGCTCTTTGTTGGAAGCAGTTCCCCTTGTCACGTTGGAAAGAGTTTTCTTGCGTACACGCAGGACATACTGATGATAATCAATCAGCAGGTGCTCGAGCATCTTGGAATGACAGGCACTGTACAGAATATGATGGAACTGGCTGTCTAGCTCGGCCATCTGTTCCAGATGTCCCTTACCCGCGTGGTATTCCGCGAGATAGACGTTCTCTTCCATCGCCTCAAGCTGCTCACGAGTGATCTTTTCAGTCGCCCAGCGGGCGCACAGCGCTTCGAGACGGGCGCGGATCATATAGATATCTTTTACATCCTTGGCCTGGATCCCCGTGACAAAGGCTCCCCGGTTGGGGATGATCTGTACAAGCCCCTCCAGCTCCAGCTGCCGCAGCGCTTCCCGCACGGGAGTCCTGGACACGCCGAGCTCTTTTCCGATCCTGATCTCTTTGAGCTCCTCGTGGTCCTTATACCTGCCGTTCAGAATGTCCTCCCGGATCTTGGTAAAAACACGGCCCCGCAGGGAATACTTGTCTGTTACTTCACGTTTTAAGTCAAACTCCTCCATCATGCCCCCCTGATGCATTTTATGATGCACAGACTGTTCATCTTGTTGATTATGCTGTTATTGTTGTTCATTCTGTTCTGATTTTATGGTCAAAAAGTCTATGTATAATTGTATACACCAAATACAATAAAGTCAAGCTGAAAAGTTCTTCTGGAGGAATAGGAAGCGGAATGAGAAGAGTCGAGAGGGCGTGGACTTGTAACGGAATGTGAAGAGTCGAGGGGGATGGAAAGAAAGAAAGAACGGTTCCCGGACCATTTAAATGGACCTGGGAACCGTCTCTTGCTTTTCTCTATATGTCTCTTTCTGTCTCTATATGTTTCGTTAATTACTTATTTCACAACGAAGTTAATGATCTTGCCCGGGACAAAGATCTCTTTGATGAGAGTCTTGCCCTCTATGAAGGAGGCGACACGCTCGTTGGCTCTTGCTGCAGCCAGGGCGGTGTCTTTGTCGGCATCGCGGGCGATCTGGACTGCGGCGCGGACTTTTCCATTGACCTGTACGCCGACTTCGATCAGATCATCTACAGTCTTGGCAGGGTCAAAGGTGGGCCATGCGGAGACAGTCAGGTACTCTTCCGCCCCGTCTTCGCGGACGCTCTCATAGAGCTCTTCTGTGAGGTGAGGGGCGAAGGGGGACAGGAGCTTCAGGAAGGTGATGAGGTCAGCCTTCGAGATGCTTCCGGCCTTATAGATATCGTTGAGAAGGGTCATCAGGGCAGCGATCGCGGTGTTGAACTTCTGGGCTTCGATATCTTCGGAGACCTTTTTGATGGTCTTGTGCATGGCAGTCTCGAGTTCCCTGGGGGACGCGCCGTCCGTGAGGATCTCTGTGAGGCCGGCAACGCGCTCAAGGAATCTCCTGCAGCCCTTGACGGAGCTGTCGCTCCAGGGAGCGGCGCTGGCGTAATCGCCCATGAACAGGACATAGACACGGAGCGTGTCGGCACCGTACTGCTCGACGATGTCCAGCGGGTCGACGACGTTGCCCTTGGACTTGGACATCTTGTCTCCGTCCGGACCGAGGATCAGGCCCTGGGCAGAACGCTTCATGTAGGGTTCAGAGGTATTGACCTCACCGATGTCGTACAGGAAATGATGCCAGAACCTGGAATAGATCAGGTGTCTGGTGACATGCTCCATGCCGCCGTTGTACCAGTCGACAGGCATCCAGTAATCGATCTTTTTCCTGTCTGCGAAGACCTTGTCATTGTTGGCATCCACATAGCGGAGGAAATACCAGGAGGAACCGGCCCACTGGGGCATGGTGTCGGTCTCGCGTTTGGCGGGGCCGCCGCATTTCGGGCAGGTGCAGTTGACGAAGGAATCGATCTTTGCGAGCGGGGACTGGCCGTCTTCACCGGGCTCGAAATCTTCTACATCGGGAAGGCGGAGAGGCAGTTCCTCGTAGGGAACACCGACGACACCGCACTTGGGGCAGTGAATGAGCGGGATGGGCTCGCCCCAGTAGCGCTGACGGTTGAAGGCCCAGTCCTTCATCTTGAACTGGATGCCTGCGTGGCCGATTCCCTGCTCCTCGAGGACGCCGATGATCTTCGCGATGGAATCTTTTTTATTTGTCAGTCCGTTGAGATAGCCGGAATTGACCATCTCGCCGTCGCCGGTGTAGGCTTCTTTGGAGATATCGCCGCCCTTGATGACTTCGATGATCGGGACTCCGAACTTGGTGGCAAACTCCCAGTCACGCTGGTCGTGGGCAGGTACGGCCATGATCGCGCCGGTGCCGTAGCCCATCATGACATAGTCCGCGATGAAGATCGGGATGGTCTCGCCGTTCACGGGATTGACGGCCTCCAGGCCTTCGATCTTCAGACCGGTCTTGTCTTTCACAAGCTGGGTCCGCTCAAACTCGGTCTTCTTTGCGCATTCGTCGCGGTAGCCCTGGATCGCGTCCATGTTGGAGATACGGTCAGCGTACTTGTCGATCAGCGGATGCTCGGGAGCCATGACCATAAAGGTCACGCCGAAAAGGGTGTCGGGACGGGTCGTGTAGATCTCCAGCTTCTCATCGATACCCTTGAGCGTAAAGTCGACAAAGGCGCCGGTGGACTTGCCGATCCAGTTGACCTCCTGCATGCGGATGTTCTCGGGATAATCCACTGTGTCGAGTCCGGTCAGGAGCTTGTCGGCATACTCGGTGATCTTCAGATACCAGACATCCTTGGGAAGCTGGATGACATCGCTGTGGCAGATGTCGCACTTGCCGCCCTGGCTGTCCTCGTTGGAGAGTACGACCTTGCAGGAAGGGCAGTAGTTGACCAGAGTCTTATCGCGGAACACGAGTCCGTGGTCAAAAAGCTTGCGGAAGATCCACTGGGTCCACTTGTAATAATCCTCTCTGGAGGTGTCGATCACGCGGTCCCAGTCAAAGGAAAAGCCGACTCTCCTGAGCTGATTGGAAAATTTTTCGATATTTTTATCTGTGATAATGCGGGGATGGGTATTCGTCTTGATCGCATAGTTTTCGGTCGGCAGGCCGAATGCGTCGAAACCGATCGGGAACAGGACATTGTATCCCTGCATCCTGCGCTTTCTGGAAACAACTTCAATGCTCGAATAGGCTTTAATATGGCCGACATGCATGCCTGCGCCGCTGGGATAAGGAAACTCCACCAGTCCGTAAAACTTGGGCTTTTCGCTGAAATCCACAGCCTTAAAAAGGCCGGCATCTTCCCATTTCTTCTGCCATTTCGGCTCAATTTTCTTAAAATCGTATCTCATAGTGTTCATCCTCTTGTCCTGGTTTTCTGTAACGCAGTTCGTTCTATAATAATCCCCGCAGGCACTTTCGTCAAGTAAACGAATAAAGGCACAAACCGGTGCACGGACAGGTACGGACTCTGCAGGGCCGCGTCCATCCAGGGTCATGGGTCATGCTGGTTATGGCCGGCAGGGTCATGAGTCATGCAGGGAAATTGGCCGGCAGGGTCACTCCCTGCAGGGCTGCACAGAGTCAGCGGTAATTCCGGTTTCCGAAGTGAATGACCGCCACGAAGCCGGGGCCGGTATGGGCACCGATCACCGGTCCCATGGGGCAGACCTGGATCCTGGCGGCTGGATTGATCCTGCGGACTTCTTCCGCAAGTTTCTCCGCCCGTTCCCTGCAGTCTGCATGGGCGACGATCACATCATTTTCAAGTGCAGTGTCTACGGCTCCCTGATAACATTCGAGCAGGTATTTGACGGCCCTGGGCACACCGCGCTGTTTGGAGATATTGACCAGCTTTCCCTCATCATTGATCTTGAGGACCGGCTTCAGATTCAGGACACTGCCGGCAAAGGCTGCTGTGGAGGAAATACGTCCGCCGCGTTTCAGGTAGATCAGGTCCTCCACCATGAACCAGTAGCACACTTTCAGGGCACTGTCACGGAGCATTGCGGCATTGTCTGAAAGGGACATCCCTTCTTTGCGCGCTTTGATCGCCAGCATCAGCAAAAGGCCCATGCCTCCTGTACCGCCCAGTGTGTCCACACATTCGATCCGCACATCCGGATGGTCCTCCATGACAGCCCGGGCTCCGGTCAGGGATGAGTCGTAGGTGCTGCTCAGACCGCTGGAAAGCGCGAGGTAAAGAATGTCTTTTTTCTCGGCGGCAGCTTCCGAGAAAAGCTGTTCATAGGTATAAGGTGTGATCTGGCTCGTCCCGGTGATGGAACCGGCTCTCATTTTATCATAAAAGATCTTGAGCTCCTCTTCCGTCTGGGGACGGTCCATCAGATATTCCTTATCATCAATGACATACTTCATGGGGATGATATGGATCCCGTTCTCCTCGATCCAGGAATAGTCAAGATCCAGAGAAGCATCTATATAAATCTCATAATCTGCTGCGTTAGACAAATTAATCCTCCTTGTCATGAAAAATACAGGCCGGCTTGCGATCCGGGTCAAAAGACCTGTTAATCCCTGATGCTGGATATCAGGTTATTTTCCACGTTAATGCGGCTTAAACAGCAAACACGCATCTGCAGAAAGGATCCGCAGATGCGTGCTTTTTTACAGCTCAGATTCAGTCCGGTAAATGAGGACTGTTCATCAGTCGTCAGCACCTTCAGCGACTGCTGCTGCGCGGGCTGCGACTTCCTTGGCCTGGACATCGGCGGGAGCCTGCTCATAGCGGGCAAACTCATAGGAGTAATCGCCGCGTCCGCCGGTCATGGAACGAAGGACTGTGCAGTAGTCAAACAGCTCGGACATGGGGACTTCTGCCTCAACGACCTGTTTGCCGCCGGGGATCGGGTTCATACCGAGGACTCTGCCGCGGCGCTTGTTGAGGTCGCCCATGACATCGCCGGTGTAGGAATCCGGGATAGTGACCTTGAGGGAGACAATGGGCTCGAGAAGGACAGGATTTGCATCCATGATGCCCTTCTTGACAGCCTGGCTCGCAGCCGTCTTGAATGCCATTTCGGAGGAGTCAACGGGATGGTAGGATCCATCATACAGAGTCGCCTTCAGGCCGACAACAGGATATGCGGCAAGCGGTCCCTTCTGGACAGTCTCGGCAATACCCTTTTCAACTGCGGGGAAGTAGTTCTTGGGAACGCTTCCGCCGACGACCTCTTCGTCAAACTCATAGGCTTCTTCAAGGTTTCCGGAAGGAGCGAATTTGATCTTGACATGGCCGTACTGACCGTGGCCGCCGGACTGCTTTTTGTACTTGGAGTCGATATCGGCATTCTTGCGGATGGTCTCGCGGTAAGCAACCTTGGGCTGCATGGTCTCGATCTCGACCTTGTACTCGTTCTTGAGGATGCTCTTGACGACCTCAAGCTGCATATCGCCGACACCATAGATGAGGGTCTGGCGGTTCTCAGCGTCATTGACCATCTTGAAGGTGAGATCCTCAGAGGAGATCTTGGCCATCGCCTGGGCGATCTTGTCGATATCGTTCTTGTTCTTTGCGTTGTAACGGATATAGGTATAAGGAACGGAGATATCCATCTGAGCGTACTCGATGGGCTCTGCCTTGGTGGACAGGGTGTCGCCGGTCTTCGCGTCACCGAGCTTGGCGACTGCGCCGATATCACCTGCGTGGAGCTCGGCGATCTCACTGGTCTTGTTGCCCATCATGATATAGAGCTTGCCGAGACGCAGTTCGGACTCAAGGCCGGAATCATAGACGGTATCATCTGTCTTGAACACACCGGAGCAGACCTTGATCAGGCTGTAGCGGCCGATGAAGGGATCCACGATAGTCTTGAAGATAAAGGCGGACTTGGGCTGAGCATCATCAAAGGCTGCCTCAAAGTCTTCGCCGGTTTTTGTGTTTTTGCCGGTGACAGTGCGGCCGGCAGGATTGGGCATGTAGCGCACGATATCATCGAGGACATTCTCAATACCGCTGCACTGGGTGGAAATGCCGCACTCCACAGGGATGACGGAGCCGTCAAGGATATTGGCTCTGACAGCCTCACCGATCTCATCAGCCGTGAAGGTGTCGCCGCCGAAATAGCGCTCCATGAACTCTTCGTTGGTCTCTGCCACGGTCTCCATCAGAGTCTCGTGATAGTGCTCAAGGCTGTCCTGGCAGTCCGCAGGGACATCACAGGCAGTGGATTTCTTTCCATCCCACTTGTATCCCTTCTCCTCGATGACGCTGACGCAGCCGATGGTCTTCTCGCCTTCGTGCATGGCGAAATGGAAGGGAACGATCTTGGGACCGTAGAGCTCGGTGAGGGTATCGATCGTCCTGCCATAGTTTGTATCATTCAGATCCATATCGGAGACATAGATCATCCTGGGCAGGTTATATTTTTCGCAGAGTTCCCATGCGCGCTCCGCACCGACTTCGACACCGGCCTTACCGGAGACAACGATGATGGCGGCATCCGCCACGCTGATCGCTTCTTCCACTTCTCCGATGAAATCGAAATATCCGGGGGTATCAAGGATATTGATCTTGCAGTTCTTCCATTCAACAGGGATCAGGGACGTCTTGATTGAAAATCCCCTCTTCTGCTCCTCCTTTGTGAAATCGGAGACGGAGTTGCCATCCTCGACCTTGCCCATTCTTGACGTAACGCCTGTCATATGGCACATAGCCTCCGCAAGCGTTGTCTTTCCTGCTCCGCCGTGACCGAGCAGAACGACATTTCTGATTTTATCAGTTGTGTAAACTTTCATTGCAGACCTCCACTACTATTTATTCTATGTTGTTTTTGTCCGGAAAAGCCGTCTGTGAACTGTCTGCTGCCCGGCCGGAATACGGATCTGAGCCGGCAGCTGACTGACAGGATGAGGAATTATCCGGTAATCTTTCGCAAAACGGTACTTTTTGACAAAAATCCTTGTCCATTTTACTAGATAAAAGGTGCCATTACAAGGGCTTTATCAAATTATTGTTAGACCTGTGCTTCGTCCTGTGCTTAGTGAGTTCCGAGTGCTGTGCTGAATCTTTACTAAGACTTTGCTGAGTCCTGTGAGACGGAACACCAGTCCTCACATCTGGATCAGGCCGAGGACGTTGGCGACGGAGCTGACCAGTATGATTACGACAAAAACAGGGCAGACATACTGGATCATAAATTCAAATATCTTTCTCCTGTGGAACCTGTGGCCGTCCTGCTCCACCTCCTGCACGGCCAGGGCGACGGTCATCCTGTTTCTGACAAAAAGACAGATACACAGGGCCGCGATGGGCATCATAATGGAATTGGTCAGGAAATCAAAGAAATCCAGGAACTGCATGCCGATGATCTTCACGTCAGCGAGGGGGCCGTATCCAAGGCAGGACAGGGAGCCGAGAATGAGCATGACCGCACCGATAAAAAGAGTGCTGTAGACCCGTCCCAGGCTTGTCTCATCCGCCAGGGTGGAGACGGCGCTCTCCGTCAGCGCGATGGCGCTCGTGAGGGCTGCGAAAAGGACCAGGGCAAAGAACAGCGTGCCGATGATCCGGCTGAAGCCCATACTGTCAAAGATTTTGGGCATGGTGATAAACATCAGGGACGGGCCTGCTCCGAGCGCTTCGGGATCTCCTCCTGAGAAGGAAAAGACAGCGGGGATGATCATAAGGCCTGCCATGACAGCAATTCCCGTATCAAAGATCTCCACCTGTATAGTGGATTCCTCAATGCTGACGTCCTTTTTCATATAGGAGCCGAAGGTGATCAGGATACCCATGGCGATTGAAAGGGAATAAAACATCTGTCCCATGGCGGAGATGACGGTCATCCAGGAAAAGTGGGCGGGATTGGGAACCAGAAAATACTTGACGCCCTCAATTGCTCCCGGGCGGGTCATGGAATAAATGCAGATCAGAAAGGCCAGTACGATCAGGACAGGCATCATGAAGCTGGAGACGCGTTCAATGCCATTCTCCACACCCATTACGATAATAATGAGGATCATCGCGACGAAGACGATAAACCAGAACTCGGCGGTGAATCCGTTTGAGATGAACTCTCCGAAAAAGGTATCCTGCGCTACGCCGGCCCCGTTGCCGCGAATGTATTCAAACAGGTATTTGCAGACCCAGCCTCCGATGACGGAATAATAAGGGCAGATCAATAGAGGAATGATCGAATTGATCCAGCCTCCGAAAACTGTGCCGGGGGCTTTCCCAAAGGATGTGAAAGCGCCGTAGGGACTCTTCCCGGTGTATCTTCCGATCGCCGTCTCCGCGATGATCATGGTGTATCCAAAGGTCAGCGCCAGCAGGATGTAGACCAGCAGAAAGATTCCTCCGCCGTACTTTGCCGCCAGATAAGGGAACCGCCAGATATTGCCGAGACCGACGGATGCCCCTGCCGCTGACAATACATAGCCCAGTTTTCCGGAAAACCCCTTTCTCTCTTCTGAATTCATGACTAAACTTCCCCCTTTTCAAAAAGCTGCCGTCCGGCAGCTAAATTTGTACAATAATGTAGAAATGAACGACAGTGCAGTATTGAGTAGAATATCATATTCTGACGAAAAAGTCATCTTGTTTTTTTCATGCAGCCATTCATTGAATCCAATATCCCATTGAATCAGTAATGAAAAAGCCTTATGCTTTCAGGTCTGAGCAGACGCTGGAGGACATAAGGCTTTTCCTTTATGTATTTTCTTTAAAAATGATATTTTACCCCTGTTCAGTCAGAACAGCAGCTGACCGGCTGCCGGTCTCCTGTCTTTTCTTCGCTTTTCTGCAGGGTTCAGCTCAGGAAGGGGTTGGAGGGGCGGAAAAGGTATTTTTCCGACAGGTCGGAGAGCTTCGCGGCGCCGCACATTTTCATTGTGTCCGCGAGTTCGGCTCCGAGTTTTTCCGTATAGAGAATGACTCCCTCAGCGCCTCCGCCATAGACGGCGGTTACGTAGGGACGGGCAATGAGGACGCCGTCCGCGCCGAGACAGAGTGCCTTGAAAATATCAACGCCGGTGCGGATTCCGCCGTCGACAAAGATCTTCATTTTTCCGCCGACTGCCTGGGCGATCTCGTAGAGGACCTCCGCACTGGCGGGGCACTGGTCGAGGACGCGGCCGCCGTGGTTGGAGACCACGATGCCGGAGGCGCCGGCTTCGAGAGCTTTGCGGGCAGCGTTGACGGTCATGATGCCTTTGACGATAAAGGGCTTTCCTGCATTTTTGATCACCTGCGCGAGTTCCTCTACGGTTTTGCTGCCTGCCGGAGGCTGGAGGTTCTGCAGGAAAGGAAGGCCGGCAGCATCGATGTCCATGGCGACCGCAAAGCAGCCTGATGCCTGGACCAGTTCAAATTTTTCCCGGAGAGTATTGACGTCCCAGGGCTTTACGGTCGGTATTCCGAACCCGCCCTTGGCAGCGATCGAATGGCAGGCGGCCTGCATGACAGCCGGGTTGGTGCCGTCACCGGTAAAGGCGGCGATCCCCGCGTCCGCACAGGCGGAGACGAGAATATCATTGTAGGCGACATCATCCAGCTTATCGCCGTAATGAAGCTTCACTGCGCCCACGGGACCTGCAAAGAAGGGATATTTCATTGTATGTCCGAAGAAATCAAAGGAAGTATCCGGAGTGGTATTCTCCGCAATAGTGTCCAGATTGATCCTGATCCGTTTCCAGGCGTCATAGTTGCGGATCGCTGTGTCTCCCACGCCCTTGGCGCCGGGACCCGGTACCTGATTGCTGCAGGCCCTGCCATTGCAGACCGGGCAGGCCTTGCAATAAGGGCCGATACAAGTGCGTGCATTGGTCAGGATATCCTGATAAGTCATGTCATTTCTCCTTTACATCTTGTCTGTTATCTTTACAGGAAATCAGTTTTTGAACAGTGTTCCGATGATCCCGCGTCCCAGGCTTGCGCCCAGGTTGCCGCCGATGGTCTTGCCGAATTTGCCGCCAAAGAGACCGCCCACGGTCTTTCCGGCTTCGCGGCCGACTGTGCCCGCCACTGTACTGCCGACAGATTTGGCTGCACGTTTCTTGGCATTTTCTGCCTTTATCGCTTCGCGCTCGGCTGCTTTTTCCGCTTCTCGCTGCTCACGTTCAAGAAGCTTCTGCTTTTCAGCCTCCTCCTTTGCCTTTTCGGCTGCAGCCGCGGCTTCGATCCCCAGGCGCTGAAGGATCTCATAAGCAGATTCAGGGTCATAAGCTCTGGAATACTTTCCATAGAGAATGTGTCCCTTGACAGCCTGGTCTCTCTCCACATCCGTGATCGTGCCCATCCTGCTCTGCGGAGGAAGGATATAGGCTTTCTGTACGATCTGGGGGATCCCGTCGTCGCCGAGGAAGGAGATCAGCGCTTCACCGGTCCCCAGAGCCTGAAGAGTCTCCACAGTATTAAAGGAAGGATTCTCCCTGAAGGACTGGGCGGCGGCCCGGACTGCCTTCTGGTCAGCCGGTGTATAGGCGCGGAGAGCGTGCTGGACGCGGTTTCCGAGCTGGGCAAGCACAGCGTCAGGAATATCCCTTGGATTCTGGGTGCAGAAGTAGATCCCGATCCCTCTGGACCGGATGAGCTTGACGACCTGTTCAATCTTATCAAGCAGGTCTTTTGAGGCATCCTTAAAGAGAAGATGGGCTTCATCGAAGAAAAAGACCATTTTGGGCCTGGGCAGGTCACCTACTTCCGGCATCATCTCGAACAGCTCGGACAAAAACCACAGAAGGAAGGTGGAATACAGTTTTCCGTTGGTGTTGAAAAGGCTCACTGAATCGAGGATATTGATCATACCTTTTCCGTCATAGGTCTGCATCCAGTCGGAAATGTTCAGGGCTGTCTCGCCAAAAAACATATCTCCGCCCTGGCCCTCCAGAGCCACCAGGGCGCGGAGGATCACTCCGATGGAAGCACTGCTCATGCGGCCGTACTGTTCCGCATATTCCTTTGCGTGCTCCTGCACGTAATTGAGCATAGCCTTGAGGTCCTTGATGTCGATCAGGAGCAGATTGTTGTCATCCGCGATCCTGAATACGACACTGAGAATATCGCTCTGCAGGTCGTTGAGCTGCAGGATCCTGGCCATCAGAAGGGGGCCCATCTCGGAGACTGTCGTTCTCAGAGGCATACCCTTTTCTCCATAGATATCCCACAGAGCGACGGGATATCCGGTATAGGTAAATCCGGTGTCCGCAAGGCCGAAGCGCTGGATCCTCTTCTGCATATCCTCAGAATCAGTCCCGGGTGCCATGATCCCTGCCAGATCCCCCTTGACATCCGCCATGAAGACCGGAACGCCCATATCGCTGAAGGATTCCGCCAGCACACGCGCGGTCACTGTTTTGCCGGTGCCGGTAGCTCCCGCAATGAGACCGTGGCGGTTAGCCATTCGGGGAAGCAGAAAGAGATCTTCTCCTGCATCATTGACGGCTGCCCAGATCTTGTCGTCTTTTTTCATGAATTCACCCTCCTTAAATCATGTTACAAGCCGGATTTCCGGCGAGGCTTTTTGACGCAGATATCGGAAAAACAGGAAAGCAGGATGTATAGATTAATTCGTGACAGATCCTTGCTTTTTACCGGAACATACTGTCCGGGAGGACCGCTCTGTAGGGGTTCAGCAGCCCTGTTTCAGGGAAGCCTTCCAGGACAACATCGCCCACTCTTCCTTTTCTGATCCATCTGACACCGGCTCCATCCATATACTGCCATTCTCCATCCAGATAATGCCAGCCGGTGAGAGGTTTTCCCTTGTCAAAATAAAAATGGAGACCGGCTTCTTCATACCAGCCCGTGTACTGATAGAAATGAATGATCCTGTAGATTTCCTGATAGGTGGCTCCGTCAAAATGGATCCCGTCCGGAGACCCGAAGGAATACCGGATCCTGTTGTAGGCATCGATGTAGATGACATTTTTCAGGTTTTCCTGAGCGTATGCGTTAAAGGACTCGATCCGTGAATTTTTGGCATTAGGGCTTTTGGAATCGATGACCGGAGTGACGGAGACAAAAAAGGTCCGCGCGCCCCGCTCCTTCCACTCCGCTGCCTTTTCATTCATATAATCGACATAGGAGGCCACATTGCCCAGGTCATTGACCCCCATCAGAATCACCACGTCGGTATTTCTGCCTATGAGGCCGTCCACGGCAGGAACTCCGGAATTCACCATCCAGGAATATCCCATACTGTTCTTTGCGGACCAGAATTCATTTTCCAGACTGTCTACATACATCTGCATGCCCACAGTCCTGGAATCACCAATAAAGACAGTGCGGGTACTCTGCCGGGCAGAAGAAGGATCTTTGAGCGGCAGGATCCGGTCACGGTAACTGCCGGTCTGCAGATCAGACTGCAGCAGGGTGCTGGCCGGAGAAGCAGGAAGCGTGTCACTGGATTCCGGAAACCAGGCAAGGCCGGGAAACAGCTCGTCACCTGTCTGGATCTGAGACTGGTCAGCCGCAAATGGACCCGCTGCAGAAAGTGTCTGTGTCTGAGAGATCTCCTCGACAGGACGGCCGGACTGTTCAGAGATTGACAACAGTTCCGGGGAGTATTGATCCGCTGCTGCAGAATCGGCTTCATAAGCCTGTGCGGGAAGAAAAGGGCCGTAAATCTCCGCATCGGAGATCTGTGCAGCTTCTTTCTTGCTTAATGAAAGGGGCTGACCACCGGCCCTGGCGGAATCTTCCGCGGGCCGCAGGGGAAAGCCCGGTTTAAAGCTTTCTTTTTCCTGCTTCTTCATTCCCGGCAGTTTCCAGGAAACGACCGGAAGCTCATCCTTTTTTTCACTTCCCTGCAGCGCCGCAAGGCAGACCGGCCCTGCTTCATTTGCAGTTTTGCGGAAAAGGCTTCCTATATGATACAGAACGTAAGATGCGGAAGCCTGGCAGAAAGCGTCCGCTTTTTTGCGGACGGCCTGCCGGATGGCATTTGAGCGGAGGGAATACCTGCTCATATCTGCTTCCGGAGGCAGGGCTCCGCCATAGCTGTAGACAGCATCGGCAGTCATCTCCTGGAAATAGGGGAGCAGGTCATCCGGGATCTCTGCCTGCGGTTCCTCTTCCTGCTCGGGGAAATCCTGAGGATCGAGCCCCCACCTGAGCAGAAGCTCCTCTTCTTCTTCAGCAGGGTCTGCTTCCTGGTTTCCGGGTTCCAGATCAAGGGAAGGAATCAGGATATCCTGTTCCTCTGGAACCGTCAGTCTGCTTTCCGCGATCTGCCCGCTGACCAGGGACAGAGGTGTCAGGCCGGCCGCCAGAAATAATCCAGCCGCCCCCGCCGCGATTTTCATCATTCCGGAATCAGGTGAAAACCCTCTTTTGAAGGTCCGCATTTTTCTGCCCGCATACATGTCAGAATAAACAGCCTGATCATACTCTTTCTTCCGTTTCTTTATGAGGTCATTGCAGACACCGTTCCGGGAGTCTGCGGCCGCTTTTTCAGTCTTAGTGCAAGTATGCGTAGTATAGTCCAAAAGAAACTTCCAATCCTGTTAGTAAGAAACTGTTTTCTGCCTGCTGCAGAAAGTATTTTGTGTGACAGAAGAACCGTCCTCTTATATTTCCAAAGACAAGGGAAACCCGCAGGCGTGAAACCCATGCTGCGCATGGGCGCAAGACTCGCGAGCGAGTCTTGAATTTTCCCTGATCTGTCAGGGCTTTTCCTGCCTGTCATAAATACTGTGATCATGCTTTTGCCACAGGAGCCTGTACCTGTCGGCACACAGTTTGTCCAGCTTGGAATCTGTTTTGACCATAACATAACGGCTGTTGAAGCTGTCGCTGGTAATGGCTTTCTTCATATATTTTTCCGTACAGATATTAAAGGACAGGTAATCCGGCATCAGGTAGGACAGCTGGATATGATTGTCCTCTGTGATCTTGGCCACGGTATTGTTCCAGTAAGGGTCCAGGGAGGCCGGAGTCTCAAAGGCGTCCAGGATCCTGCTTTTTTTGTTTTCCCGGGTCCCGCCCTGTGTGGAGGCAATGGGATCAGCATAGGGCAGAAGGGAGACCAGCTCTTTTTTGTATGTCTGGTACTCTGCTGCGCTGACCGTCGTATCGGCAGTCTGAGGGAGCGTAAAGCCGGAGGGCTTCATCAGGACATAGAAAGCCACAAGGCAGATGACAGCAATGCTGTTGACCCAGGGAAGGGCGATGCCGAACTCAATGAGGAACAGCGTAAACGCGATAGTGATCGCCAGGAGCATTCTGTGAAGCTGGTATGATTTATACAGCATGATGGTGGCCTCATAGATCAGGGCTCCGGAGAACAGGAGCAGAAAGAGGACCGCTGTGGACCCGTCTTTCCTGCGGGCGATCAGGCTGTAGATAAATTCAAGGAAAAGGAGGATCCATTCAAAATAGAACAGGAAGGCGACGCCGCCTGCCCAGCGGTACTCTCTCACAAGATCCATAGCAGCGTGGACGCTGTCCTTGTTGGTCTGCACAAGGCCTGAGACGATCCCCTTGACCCCGCCGCCCAGGATGAGCTGTGCAAGGCGCATAGCAGGAGCGATCTCAAAATATTCCGCGATATAATTCATCAGATAATACATAAGGACAAGGGCTCCGGCCATCGACGCCAGGATCAGCAGGGCAAACAAAAAACGCCCCACAAGGCCCATACGGGGATTTCTGAAGATCAGAAGGTAGAGGGGGATCAGAAACAGGGGCAGAAAATACGGCCGCATCACGCTGAAGCAGAAGGTCAGAAGGATCATGGCGAGCAGGGCTATATTTTTGCATGCCAAAGAGGCATCCGCAGAGCGCAGATACCAGATGACCAGTCCCATGAAGATAACGATATAAAAATGATAGGAAGCCTCCGCCATTCCGGACCAGGTATATCTGGCCAGGATCAGCTGTGTCAGGAAGAACAGGGCGATCAGGAAAGAATTCCTCCTGGACGGCCTGGTGAGCAGGACAAAGATCAGGTTCGCGGCAACGGCGAGGATCAGGTTACAGTAGTAGATATAGTTGTGCGAACTGCAGCCTGTAATGAATGAAAGAAGGAAATAGGGTATGTAGGTAAAAATATTATAGGGACCAAAGGGTATATTCCCGGATGTGATCTCATTAAACCCGGTCACGCCCTGAGAAATGCCATAATGGCGCATAGTGCGGATGACCCTGAAATACCCGTTTTCATCATTCCAGGCGGTGTTCCATGCATCCAGCTTAAGAGGGCTCGTGCCGGTGATCAGGCCGATGATCCAGCCTGCAAGGATCGGTGCAAGAATGATGAGCAGCCACAGGAGGATGCTTTTACTTTTCTTTTCATTGTTCATGGGAGAGTTCCTCTGCCGTCCGCGAAGATATAGAAGAAAAGGATGCTCTTCGCAGTTTCCCTGCGCTACCGTCCCTCACAGGAGGCATCGCAGGGAAATCTCGGCTTTAATGATCTGATATTATTATCTATCGTCTTAAGAGTTCCGGTCACACACTGACCGGTGTGACCGGAAGATATTGTTCAAGTTATAAAAGGTTATAAATGCAGGATACAGGATCGATCGACTGCAAAAAAAGCAAAACTGACTGCCGGAAGATGCAGGATCAATCGTTTGTATAGTTGTCAAAATAGCCCTGGACGAGGACGACGGGAGTGCCCTTGTCTCCGGATCCGCTGGTCAGGTCGCAGAGAGACCCGATGAGGTCAGTCAGCTGGCGGGGGGTAGTGCCCTGGGATGCCATGCTGCCCTTGAGGTCCGCGTCCTTCTGGCGGATGCTCTCGGAGATCGCGTTCCTGAGCTCTTCACCGGAAAGATTCTTATAATCATTGTCGGCCAGGTATTTGAGCTTGAGCTCATTGGGTGTACCGATCAGACCGTCTGTAAAGAAAGGAGAAACCACCGGGTCGGCGAGCTCCCAGATCTTTCCCTGGGGATCCTTGAAGGCGCCGTCGCCGTAGACCATGACCTCTACATGCTTTCCTGTCTTATCCAGGATCTTTTTCTGGATATCGAGGACCAGGCCCTTGCTGTCGCGGGGGAAAAGCTTGATCATATCCTCTGTGGACTTGTTGGAGCCCAGAAGACCATAGAGTTCATTATAACCGCTGCCGTCAACAGGGGCAGTCATGATCTCATCGAGGCTGCAGACAGTCTTCGCGCCTGCCGCCAGGAGGATCCTCTTTGTCCTTTTGCGGGTATGGATGTCGCAGTTGAGCACATGGTCCGCATAGGGGAGGATGGCAGCCGGCTGATTGGCAAAGATGATCTCGCACTCGGCTCCGCAGGACTTGATCAGGTCAGCGTAATACTGAACATAATCCACACCGGTGAACTCATGTGCGTTGACGCCGAAGAGCTCTCTGTATTTTTCCAGAGTAAGCACATCGCTATAGGGATTGACGCCTGCAGCATCGATCTTGTCAAGGCTGACCAGTTCGTTTCCGACTTCATCGGAAGGATAGCTGAGCATCAGGACGATCTTCTTTGCGCCCTTCGCGATGCCCCGCAGACAGATCGCGAACCGGTTGCGGGAAAGAATGGGGAAGATCACTCCCACAGTCCCGCCGCCGAGCTTGGCTCTGACATCTGCCGCGATATTCTCCACGCTGCAGTAATTACCCTGTGAACGCGCTACGATGGACTCGGTCACGGCGATGACATCGCGGTCCCGCAGGGAGAAGCCCTCGTATTTAGCTGCTTCAAGGACACTGTTTACTACGATCTCGCCCAGATCGTCTCCCTGACGGATGATGGGGCAGCGGATCCCTCTCGAAACTGTACCGACTCTGCGTTCTGTGTTTTTGCTCATTTTTTTGTCTCCTGTATTGCTGAATAAAAAATACTCATTGAAAAATGATGGTTCTGGAACGTGTATTATCTGCAACAGTTTATTATTTTATCACACTGATGCGTCATTGAAAAGAATTTCAAAAGAAACACTGGTCAATGGATGTGGATATTTAGAGAACTGGTGCTGAAAACCAGGATGTTGTCTCCCTGGGTCTGGACAAATTCGCGGACTTCTTCATAGGTGAGATCATCTCTTCTCCTGATGTCCATCTCATAGGCTGTTGTACCGTCCTTTTTTCCAGTGACCTTGCACTGGGTCACAAGCGCTTTCCAGTCCTCCAGCTGTTTATGGAGAGCAGTATTGAATGCCTCGTCATCTATAATAGTAAATTCCAGATGATTGCCTCCGTGAGCATCCGATCCGATCGGGATCAGAGTCATCACATGCTGAAGGATCCAGAGCAGCAGCAGGGTACAGGCAACAGGGACATACATCCCTGCCCCTATGGCGAGACCGATCCCGGCAGTGAGCCAGATCCCGGCGGCGGTGGTCAGCCCTTTGATACTGCTTCCCACTTTGATGATCACTCCGGCGCACAGAAAGCTGATGCCGCTGACAGCCTGTGCCGCGACCCTGGCGGCATCCGCTCCACGGGTAGCATAGGATTCCATTCCTCCTCCCAACGTGAGGTCAGCAAAACCGTACTTGGAAATCAGCATGATCAAAGCAGCCGTACAGCAGACCAGGACGTGTGTCCTTACACCGGCGTCTTTAAACCGCTGACTGCGTTCCACACCGATCAGGGCGCCGACAATAAATGCAATGATCAGCCGGATACAGAACCCCAAATTCTGTGCCATGGTAAACTGACTGTGATAGTATGCTGCAAAAGTCATGCTTTTTCCTCCTTTTGCCTGATAATGTTGCAAGCCTGCCTGATATGTTACATCCGAATTGAACCTATAGTCCTGCTGCTATGGCCGCGATCATGTTACAGCCTGCCTGATCGTTACAGCCGGATTGAATCTATAGTCCTGCTGCCATGGCCACGATCACTCCAAGGAGAAAGCCGACGGCAACCTGAAGAGGGGTATGGCCGACAAATTCCTTTAGTACCTTGTCCGGTGTCAGGTCGACATCATCTGAAGTGAGCAGATGCTCGATGATCTCGTTGATCGCTTTTGCCTGCTTACCGGTTTCCAGGCGGACCCCCATGGCATCATGCATGACTATGATGGCGACTATGACGGCAACTGCGAAAACAGGAGAGTCCCATCCGCAGACCCTGCCGGAGGCGATAGCCACACTGGTTACAGTCGCGGAGTGGCTGCTGGGCATGCCGCCGTCTCCAAAGAGCCTCTCAAGCACGAATTCCCGGTTAATGATAGTGTAGATGATGATTTTCAGAAACTGGGAAATCCCCCACGCTGCAATACCTGTGATCAATATATGGTTGGATAAGAGTAATCGGATCATACGTACCCTTCTAAAATTAGATATTGAACTTTTAATAAAAAACAATGTATTTCTTTCCTGTCTAATGTTACAATGACAGGCGGTTTGAAATCAATAATATATTCTTGTATAAACAATTTTTCCTAAGAAATCCGGTACATAACACAGCGCTTTTTTATGCAACATATGCACAGGAGGGTTTACCATGGATGCTGAAATAAGCAAAAAGAATACTAAACCAAATAAGATCAGGACTGTACTGGCTGTGGCAGCCTGCAAGCTGACGCGTTCGATACTCCGCAGAACAGGACGCGGAGGGACAGCCATACCTGGCATCGTCGCTCTCAGGATCTCAAAGAATGTTCTCTCTGTGCCTGCTCAGGACATGAAGATCGTGGTAGTGACCGGTACAAACGGAAAGACGACCACCTGCAACATGATCGAGCATATGATCACAACATCCGGTCACAGCTGCCTGCGCGACCGGTCCGGTGCCAACCTCCTCCACGGAATCGCCTCCGATCTGCTCTGCAATACCGACTGGCTTGGCAGATCCAGATATGAATACGCCGTCCTGGAATGTGACGAGGCAGCCCTGAAGCAGGTCGTTCCGCTGATCCGTCCAAAAGTAATTGTGGTCACAAACCTGTTCAGCGACCAGGTCGACCGCTACGGCAGTGTCCAGAATACACTGGCGGAGATCCGCGCCGGGGTCGAGCGCAGTCCCATGTCCACCCTGGTCCTCAATGCGGAGGATCCGCTCTCCTCTTCTCTGGCTCTCAACGTGCCCAACAGGGTACTCCGGTTTGGCATGGATGCCTCTGTGGGAGAACAGGGGGACGTGGACCTTAAAGACGCGGGAACCTGTCCTGTCTGCGGCGGCACGTATACATACGATTATCATATTTATGCCCACCTGGGAGGCTTTTGCTGTGCCGGCTGCGGATACAGCCGTCAGACGCCGGATGTCTCCGTCACAAGGATCTCATCCGTCGACGCTCAGGGCAGCACGTTTGACCTGAAGCTCCGCAAAAAGAAAAAAGATGCTTCCGATACAGGAACAGCCGAAAAAGATTTAAGGGATGTACGCATCTCCCTTCCTGCTGTCTATAACATCTACAATGCCTCCGCCGTTGTAACCGCAGCGAGGGCGCTCGGCCTGTCCGCAAAGGAGGCGGCGGCTTCTCTCTCCAGCGTCCGGTCTTCTTTCGGAAGGATGGAGACCTTTGACCTGGATGGGATCCGGCTTCAGATGATCCTGGTCAAAAACCCCGCCGGCTGCAACCAGGCCTTCTCCTATGTGACAGGGCTCGGTGAGGACTACACAGCCGTCCTGTGCCTCAACAACAGAACAGGCGATGGACACGACATTTCATGGATCGAGGATACGGACTATGAGAAACTGTGCGCCGACCCCTGCCTGAAAAAAATCTATGTCGCCGGAGAGTGCGCCGGGGACCTGTATGAGCGCCTCAAAAAAGCCGGCGGGGATAAGCAGCCCTCCACCGGTGATTCCGGCACAGAGGATACTAAAAACGGTACAGAGGATACCAAAAACAGTACGGCAGTTGCTAAAACCAGTACAGAAGTTACTGAAACCAGTACAGAAGTTACTGAAACCGGTATTGAGGTTTCTGAGACCTCCGGTCCCCGTATGGAGATAGTCACAGACTACGCAGCGATCGTGGAAAAGCTCAGGCAGGACCGAAGGCCGGCTTTCCTCCTTCCCAATTACACATCCATGATGGAGCTGAGGGATGCCCTCAGCAGTACGGCAGGGTCAAAAGAGTTCTGGAAATAGATTTCCGGAAATAGAGTTCTGAAAACAGAGTTCTGGAAATAAAAACAGCTTTCCCGGTGCAGGCAATGATCATTAACAGATTCAAGACTTGCCTGTGGATCTTAGGCGATGAAGAATAAAGACAGCCCCCGAGAAGTCATTTTTCATGACGGCTCAGGGGCTTTTCTTAATCATCTCTATTGTCTCTTTACGATCCTGTCATTCTTTTATCTTTCCGCTCTTTTGTTTTTCCTCTTATCTGTCTTTCATTTATCGCATTTTACTTTTATCGCATTTTATCTTTATTCTGTCTTTTTTCTGCCTCTCTTCTGTTTTATTCTGTCCTTATCTCTCTTCACGGAAATAAGGCAGGCCCAGATGAGCCGGCGGCTGGTTCTCCCTCTTGTTGCGCATGCTGGTTATGATGAGCACGACGATGGTGACGATGTAGGGGAACATCTTGTAGATTTCTTTGACCGCCAGGTTTGTACCTGTGGGAATGTACAGATAAAGGATGTACAGACCGCCGAAGAGAAGGGACGACAGGATTCCGATATCCGGACGCCAGATGGTAAAGATAACAAGGGCGATGGCCAGCCAGCCGCGGTCGCCGAATGCGTCGTTGGACCATACGCCGTTGGCGTAGTCCATGACATAATACAGACCGCCCAGTCCGGCGATCATGCATCCCAGACAGGTGGCAGCATACTTGTATTTTGTGATGTTGATGCCGGCGGCATCAGCAGTCGCGGGGCTTTCTCCCACTGCGCGCAGCTGCAGGCCTGTCCTGGTGCTCCTGAGGAACCAGGCGGCAGCCAGCGAGATTATGATGGCGGCATAGGCCAGAAATCCGTAGGACAAAAAGACTTTCCCGAACCAGCCGGTCGAAAGGGCGCCGGGAAGCATCGTGCGGAAGGCATTGGAGGTCGCAGTCAAGGCGATCGAAGGGACATCCGCCCCCGTGAGCTTCATCAGAGATCCGCCGAAAAAGTTGCCGAAGCCGATACCGAAGGTCGTCATGGCAAGTCCGGTGACGTTCTGGTTGGCACAGAGAGTGACCGTCAGGAAACAGTACAGAAGCCCCATCAAAAGGGATCCTAAAAGGCAGGCGAAAAGGGGGATCAGGACAGCGATGACCGGAGACATGGCAGTGCCGGAGGCACTGCAGCCATGTTCATAAAGGAAAGCGCCGATGACTCCGCTGATCGCGCCGACATACATAACGCCGGGTATTCCCAGGTTCAGGTTGCCGGATTTCTGTGTGATGGTCTCCCCGGTGCTGCCATACATAAGCGGAATACTCTGCACTACGACTCGCGGAATAAATGAAATAAAATCAAACATGTGTTATTTCCCTCTGCTCTTTAAATTCAAGACTCGCTCCAGGTGGTCTGATCAGGCTGCTTTCTTTTCTTTTTTGCGGAAATTCACTTTATAATTGATAAAAAATTCGCTGCCGATGATGAAAAACAGGATAATGCCTGTGAGGATATCTCCAAAGGACTGGTTCAGGCCGAAGATCGTAGAGATCTCTCCCGCGCCTCTGGCCAGAAAGATCAGCAGCAGGGACGAGAGAACCATCCCCAGGGGATTGAATTTTGCCAGCCAGGCAACCATGACGGCCGTGAAGCCCTGGCCTCCCGCGAGGGAGGTTGTGAGCGTATGTTCAGTCCCGGCGACAAGGAGATAGCCGGTAAGTCCGCAGATTGCTCCTGACAGAATCAGAGTCCGCATGATCGTCCAGCCGACTTTAATTCCCACATAACGGGCAGTGGCAACACTTTCACCCACGACAGAAATCTCATATCCCTGTTTGGAGTAGTTCAGATAGATATACATCACGATCGTGAGAATGGCGACACACAGTATGTTCAGGAGGTAGCGGTTTCCGGCGAGGACAGGAAGCCAGCCGGCCTCGGTCTGCTGGTTGATGATGCCGATCTTGCCGGATCCCTTGGGAACCTCCCAGACTATGACATAGTAGGCGACAAGCTGGGTCGCGACATAGTTCATCATCAGAGTAAAGAGAGTCTCATTGGTATTCCATTTTGCCTTGCAGGCCGCGGGGATAAGTGCCCAGATTGCTCCGGCGCCGAGAGCCGCAAGGATACATACCGGGATCAGAACAACATTGGGCAGAGATTTTCCGAGAACGATCATGCAGGCGGCTGTGGCCAGGGCTCCGATCAGGATCTGCCCCTCTCCTCCCAGATTCCAGAAACGCATGCGGAAAGCCGGAGTGAGGGCAAGTGAGATACACAAAAGGATCGCCACATCCTTTCCCAGGATCCAGATCCGTCTGCTGGTGCCGAAGGCGCCTGAAAACATGGTCGCGTAAACCTGAAAGGGATTCAGGCCCGTCGTCAGGGTAGTAATGATACCGCATACCACAAGCGCTGCCAGGATCGCAATGATCCGGATCCCCCAGGCTGACTGCAAGGAGAGCTCTTTCCTCTTGGTAATATGAAACAAAGGTTCTTTGGGTTTATTCTGCACTTCCATCTGCTCACCCTTCTTCCTTACCGGCATGGTTTTCCTGTTTCCCGGATTCCACGGCGGTTTCTTTCTCTTCCTGAGTCTTCTGAGCCCCGCTTCCGGAGCCGCCCAGTCTGGTCATCATCAGGCCCACTTCGTTCTTGTCTGCTGTCCGGCCGTCAAGAATACCGCTGACACGGCCTCCGCACAGGACTAGGATCCTGTCTGAAAGTTCCATGAGGACATCCAGGTCTTCTCCGACATAGACTACGGCAACCCCTTTTTTCTTTTGCTGATTCAAAAGATCATAAATCGTGTAAGATGAATTGATATCCAGGCCGCGGACGGCATAAGCGGTCAACAGGACCCTGGGCGCAGAGGAAATCTCTCTGCCTACCAGGACCTTCTGGACATTTCCTCCGGACAGGCGGCGGACAGGTGTGGAGACCCCGGGCGTGTTGACTTCCAGATCGTTGACGACTTTTTCCGCCAGCTTATGGGGACGTATTCTGTCCGTAAAGAAAGACTGCCCTGACCGGAAAGAGCGAAGCATCATATTGTCCGACAGATCCATATTTCCGACCAGTCCCATACCGAGACGGTCCTCAGGGACAAAGGACAGGGCTACTCCCAGCTTCTGGATCTCGAGAGGGTCAAGACCGACCAGGTCTTTTTTATTCCCGTCATCATCGATATAAAGAATACTGCCGGATTCAATTTTCTGCAGGCCTGCGAGGGCTTCGAGAAGCTCCTTCTGACCGCTTCCTGAAATACCGGCGATGCCGAGGATCTCTCCCGACCTGATGTCAAAAGAGACTTGATCGAGCTTTAAGATCCCTTCAGGGGAAGATACAGTGAGTCCATCGATCTCAATGCGGGGTTTGGGGTCGACAGGTTCGGGACGCTCGATATTGAGGGAGACAGCGCGGCCGACCATCATGTTGGTCATCTCCTGCTGGTTCGTGTCCCTGGTCATCTTGCCTCCGACATAAGTACCCTTTCGAAGGACAGCAACACGGTCCGAGAGCTCCTCCACTTCGTGCAGCTTATGGGTAATGATGACAATAGCCTTTCCGTCAGCGCGCATGTTGCGCAGGACTGCGAAGAGTTTTTCCGTCTCCTGAGGCGTCAGGACAGCGGTGGGCTCATCGAGGATGAGAATATCCGCTCCGCGGTAGAGGGCTTTGACGATCTCCACAGTCTGCTTCTGGGAGACAGACATCTGATAGATCTTGCGGTTTGGATCGATCTGGAAGCCATAGGCGTCGCAGATCGCGCGGACGCGCTCCGCAGCTGCCGCCCTGTCCAGACGGCCCTTCTCCTCCAGCCCGAGAATGATATTCTCCGTAGCCGTAAAGACATCCACCAGTTTGAAATGCTGGTGGATCATACCGATCCCGTAGCGGAAGGCATCCCTGGGGGAACTGATCGTGACTTCCTTCCCGTCGATAAAGATCTGCCCTTCATCGGGGTAGTAGATCCCGGAAAGCATATTCATGAGGGTCGTCTTTCCGCTGCCGTTTTCTCCGAGGATGGCGAGGATCTCGCCCCTTCGGATATCCAGATCGACGTGATCATTAGCGACGACAGAGCCGAAAGTCTTCCTGATGCCGCGCAGCGACACGGCTGGTGTTGTATTGTCCAAAATATCTCCTTTTTACAGATTTACAGAATCACAAAGGCATGGTCCTGTTACGCAATGAAGGGCTGCCACAAGTCAGACCTGTGGCAGCCCGCTGTTCCAGGACTGACTTGTGGCAGCCCTGAAGAGCCTTCAATTGTTACATTGCAGTGTCCAGAAGCTCGATACCGTCGATCTTGAGATCAAAGTAAGGAGCGGAACGGTATTCGGATTCATGGAAGTATCCGTCAGAGATGACTTCAGTATCAGCCTCGTAAGCGGGATCTGTGTCAACATCAGCCATGTAGGAATCCAGAGTCTTGCCATCTACCTGGAAAGCAGAGGTGTCAAAGACATGGATCTCTCCGGACTCAAGGCCGGCCTTGACTTCTTCAATCTTTTCGACAGTGCCCTTGGCGGCAGCCTGCTCATTGACCTCGGTCAGAACCACAGAGCCAGTGGAGATCGTGCCGGTCCAGTCAGTATCGATCGCTTCGCCGTTGGCCGCAGCTGTGATCGCATAGACATAATAAGGTGTCCAGTCGATCCTGGAGGAAACGATATAGGTGTTGGGGCAGGCAGAGACGGTGGAACCGTTGTAGGAGACATCGGGAACTCCTGCATTCTCACATGCAGTGGGAGCACCCATGGAATCCGCGTGCTGGCTGATGAGCTTGCAGCCGTCGTTGATCAGCTTGGTGGCGCCTTCTTTTTCGGCAGTCTCATCATACCAGGAACCTGTGAAGGTGACTTCCATCGTGGCGGAAGGGCAGACGGAACGCGCGCCGAGGAAGAAGGAAGTGTAACCGGAGATAACCTCAGCGTAGGTAAATGCGCCGACATAACCGATCTTGGCTTCGTCTTCCTTGAACTCGCCGGCTTCGATCATTTCGTTGAGCTTCATGCCTGCGGCAACGCCAGCCAGGTAGCGTCCCTCGTAGATAGAAGCAAACGCGTTGTGGTAGTTGGAAAGTCCCTCAGTGTGGGCCTTTGTGCCGGTGGAATGGCAGAACTGCACCTCAGGGAATTCCTTGGCGGCCTGGATCATGAAGTCCTCATGGCCGAAGGAATCCGCAAAGATAATGCTGCAGCCGGCGTCGACCAGGTCAGCCGCCGCGTCATAGCACTCCTGGCCTTCAGGAATATTGGTGCGGATCAGGTAGTTCTCTTCGGGAATACCGAGCTGTGCGCAGGCTTCCTTTGCAGAATTGATGAAGTTGAGGTCATAAGTGGAGTTTTCATCGTGCAGAGTGATGAAACCGACCTTGATGCTGCTGAGGGCATCGCCGGCGCCTTCGCCTTCAGAACCAGCATCAGTTGCAGCTGCGGGTTCCGCAGGGGCGGAACTGGTGGTGGAGCCGCCGCCGCATCCTGCGAGGATTCCGACAGTCAGGATCAGTGCGAGAACAATACTCAGTGTCTTTTTCATTTTTTCCTCCCATAGAATTATGAATAAGAAAGATGAATGTATATACAACAGGACTTTATCATACGGAAGTCACTGGCCTTTGTCAATCAGACAAGAGGTCTGTATTTGCATTTTTTTACTGTAACAGTTTCTGCAGTACAGCCGGGAACACATCTTACCGGCACACAGGTGGCTGCAGGCAGTCGGCCGCGGGTTCGAAAAAAAGAATGACTACACGAACCCGGAGGATGCTCCTTATGGCTGCTCTTCCGCCTTTAGTTTTACAGACAGCCAAAATCCTCCATGGCCTTGCGCAGTGACTTTTTGTGAGCATCGGTCAGTTCCGTCAGGGGGAGTCTGGGAGAACCGACATCAAAGCCCTGCATGTTCAGAGCGGCCTTGACAGGAATGGGATTGACTTCAATAAAGAGCTGCTCAACCAGGGGAAGAGCCTTGAGCTGGATCTTGCGGGCTTCTTCATATCTGCCTTCAAGACAATGCATCACCAGGTCATGAGTCTGACGCGGCGCCACGTTGGCCAGGACAGAGATGACACCGGAGCCGCCCAGAGAACACAGCGGCACGATCTGGTCATCGTTTCCGGAATAAATGTCGATCTTACCGTCCACAAGCTCAGCGAGCTTTGCCACCTGGCTGATGTTGCCGGTAGCTTCCTTGACGGCAGCGATATTGGCCTGATCCCGGACCAGTTTTGCGACAGTCTCCGGCAGGATGTTCGTGCCGGTCCTGGAGGGGACATTGTAAACGATACAGGGCAGTTTTGTCGCCGAGGCGATCGTCCTGAAATGTTCGTAGAGACCATCCTGTGTAGCTTTATTATAGTAGGGAGTGACGAGAAGCAGACCGTCCGCGCCGCGTTTTTCGGATTCCTCCGACATCATGACTGCGTGGGCTGTGTTATTGGAGCCTGTTCCGGCGATCACAGGAATGCGGCCTTTTGTTACTTCAACAGCATAACGGATCGCTTCAAGGTGTTCATCATCCTCGAGTGTGGGAGCTTCCCCGCTCGTACCGCAGACGATCAGGGCATCTGTCCCCTTGCTGATCTGATCTTCGATCAGCCTTTCCAGCGAATCATAATTGATCTCTTTGTTTCCATGCATGGGTGTGACAAGGGCGACACCTGAGCCCTTAAAAATTGACATTTCCAATTCCTCCATATTTATTAAGTTACTGTAAATCCAGCTTTACATATACCTGTGCTGCCATGCACGGGGCAGGCGCAAACATGTTGAGTTAACTGCGTATGATAAAAGACGCGAGGGGCCCTGACACTCAGGAATGGGCAGAAAAAACGTCAGTGAGCCTCTCCTCTCTCATAGGGATCTTCGCCGTCCTCATAGGCACCGCCCTCGGCACAGCCTTCCTGATCATCTTCCCCGTCCTCACAGGCGCCTGCGGGAGCAGAGAAATCCTCCTCTGAAAGAGGGGCATATTCTTCTGTGCTGCCCTCTTCCACAGCCGATTCTTCAGCTGCCTTTTCAGGTGCGGAAGGTTCATCACCGCGGTCCAGTCTCTGCCTCTCTACAAGCTCCGCAAAGAACCCGCCTTTTTCGATCAGTTCTTCATAAGTGCCGCTCTCCCTGATTTTTCCCTCATCAAGGACCAGGATGCGGTCGCAGTTTTTGATGGTACTGAGCCGGTGGGCAATGACGATCCTGGTACATCTGAGCTTATCCAGAGCTTCCGAGACCTGGCGCTGGGTCTTGTTGTCCAGGGCGCTGGTCGCTTCGTCAAACATCAGGATCCTGGGCTTGGGTGCTACGGCGCGGGCGATCATCAGGCGCTGCTTCTGTCCTCCCGAGACACCGCCCTGGCCCTCACCGATCACTGTGTTCATTCCCATGGGCATAGCCCGGATATCATCGGCGATCCCGGCCATCTCCGCTGCTTCCCAGGCCCTGTCAAGGGTCAGCTGAGGCGCGCAGATCACGATATTGGAGAAAATGTCTCCCTGAAAGAGCGATCCGTCCTGGGTGACAGCTCCGATCTTTCTGCGCAGGGATTGCAGATCGAGTTTTTTAATGTCTTTTCCATCGTAATAGATAGCGCCCTTCTCCGGAGTCTCGAATCCCAGCAGAAGCCTCATCAGAGTGCTCTTTCCGCAGCCGGTCCTGCCGACCAGGGCGACATATTCCCCGGGCCGGATCTTCAGGTTGAGGTCCTTGACGATATAGGGAAGGTTTTCACTGTAACGGAAGGAGACATTGCTGATCTCTATTCCTCCGGAGATTCTGGTCAGGATCTCCCTGCCTTCGGATACTTCAGGTTCTGCCTTCAGAATAGGCTCCGCCATCTCCAGGATCGGGCGGATCTGGGCGATCGAGACCGCGATCCCCGCCAGAGAGGTGAAAGCTCCCATGACCATACCGTAGGACACATTAAAGGCAATATATTCCGAGGGGGTCACTCTTGTCGCGACTGCTGCATAATACAGGACAGCTGCCCCGATCAGGTTTACTGCCACCATAATAGTGGAATTGAGTTTGATGAAAAGAGGCGGATTATAGGTCAGGCTGGCTGTTTTTGTATAGGCCTCCGCCCACCTGGAGAAGGCCCTCTTTTCCGCGCCCGCGAGTTTGATCTTCTGTACACCGGAGATCAGCGCGAAGGTGATGCCGTTTTCCTTGACATCATACTCCATCGACTGTCTGGAGATACCCATCTGCATAAAAGTAGTCAAAAGGGAGAATGCCACAGTCACCAAAATGATGATGACAGCAGGCAGTGTCAGCCCCGGTGTGAAATGAAAGATCTGGGTAATGTATAAGAGGGAGGTCAGCGAAGTGATCCCCAGGGAAAACACATCTCCCATCAGAAGCGTGCACAGCTCATTGACGGACTGGCTGCGTCCTGACAGCTCACCGGAACTGTACTTTTTGAAAAAAGGAGCAGGGAGGCTCAGGAGACGCATCATGATCGCCGATTCGACGCAGATCCCGGTCTTGGTCTCCACCCGGGTCGAGGCCAGGCTCTCCGCCGCGCTGATCAGCCGTACAGAGAAGGCGGCCGCGATCATAAAGACTGCTGTTCCCCATAACAGAGTGACATTACCGGATTCATAAATATATCCGGTCATGATTTTGGTGATGCGGGGCAGCATCAGGCCTGCGAAGATCGAGATGAGGGAAAAGGCTCCGATCAGGGCAAAATCTCCTACATCCAGGCAGTCCTTCATATACAGGAGCAGGTCCGGTATCCCGATCGTCTTAAGAGGAAGCGGCCTGTAAAAGCAGATCGCCAAGTGATCAAAGAGCGCAGCATTTTTGCTGTTGATCCTGACCCGGCTGCCGGTTTCACTGGTGTACCAGTACCCGCCGAACTGACTGGGGAAAACAGCCACCGGCATATGGTCTTCAACCCTGTGGCAGATGAGAGGACCGAAGCAGTCCCGGTACCAGCCTTCTGTAAGCTCAACGACCCGATACATCAGACCATGAGGCCGGAGCGCATATACCAGCTGTTCATCAGGATCCTTGATCCTGTCGGGGATATCCACCGGTTTATAATGATAATATTTCAGAATATCATCAATGGCATCCTTGGTAATGATCCTTTCATCCGTAAGGATCCCTGCATCCCGGGTGCCTACTACCGCGGAAGCCATCCGGAGGATCGATTCCTCGAATTTTTCCTGATCATATGTTTTTCTGTTTCTTATCTGTTCATCGAACCAGCCCAAACCGGTACCTCCTTCCGGATCGGCAGCTGCAAAAACAGCTTTTCAGTCGTTGGAAACTGTACGATCAGCTTCTCAATCGTCGGGAAACTGTAAAATAGGTTTCGCAATAGTTGGGAAACTGTAAAATAGGCTTCTCAGTCGTCGGGAAACTGTGACCCCCGGCTTCTCAGTCACTGGAGATCAGTTCAGTATAATAACCGCCCCTGGCATAAAGCTCTTCATGTGTGCCGCGCTCGACGACTTCGCCGTGGTCGAGGACAATGATCTCATCGCAGTCGCGGATCGTCGAGAGACGGTGGGCGATCACGATGCAGGTGATGCCCCTTTCTTTGACAGCACTGACCAGCTCATATTCTGTCTTGGCATCGAGGGCGCTTGTCGCTTCGTCCATGATGATGATCGTGGGATCCTGGGCGAGAACACGGGCGATCTCCAGTCTCTGTCTCTGGCCGCCGGACATATCCCGGCCTCCCTCGACGATCTTCCTTTCATAGCCATCCGGTCTCTGCATGATATCGTCGTGGATCTGGGCGTCTCGGGCAGCCATGATGACCTCGAAATCTTCGATCGAATCGTCCCACATCCGGATATTATTGGCGATCGTATCTTCGAAGAGGATGATATCCTGGTCCACGACAGCAAGGGAGCCGGTGAATACACTGCGGTCGATCTCGGAGATCTTCTTTCCGTCAAAGAGGATCTCTCCGCTCCAGGGCTGGTAAAGCCCTGAGATCAGTTTGCTCAGCGTACTCTTGCCGCAGCCGGACATGCCGACAAAGGCAACCCTTCCGCCCGGACGGATCGACATGGAGAAATCACGGATCAGGGGATCCGAGAGTTTTGAATATCCGAAAGTCACGTTTTTGAGTTCGACACTGCCGCTCAGTTTGCTGTAGTCTTTTTCCTCCGAGAGGGCTTCGTCGCTGTAACAGGGGTCATCGGGATAGCTCATGACATCTTCCACGCGCTCCATATCGGTGCGCATCTCCTGGATCATTTGTCCCGCGCTGACCATGGTCATGGCAGGCGACATAAAGGAACTCAGGAAGGTCTGGAAGACCATGATCATACCGAGAGTAAACTTCCCGCGGATCGCCATATAGACACCGAAGATGAGGACGGCATTATCGGCAAGCAGCGAGATAAAAGAAGGGAGCATGCCGAGGATGCTCTCCAGTCTGGCAAACTTGACGGTCTGGGCATTTACGGAGGCCTGATATCCCGCCCACTTTGTGAAATACCCGTTTTCCGCACCGCTGGCTTTGATGGTCTCGATCATCTGGATGCCGTTGACGGTGGTCGCCGCCAGCTTTCCTTCATCCCTGGACTGGACGCGGGTGATATTGACGCGCTTTGATGAGATCATGCCGGCCGCGAAGCTGCTAAAGACGAGCGCCGAAATACCGATCAGCGTCAGAAAGGGGCTGTAGTTGATCATGATCCCCAGATAAAAGAACATCATGACCGCATTGAGGCCGAGGGGGGTCAGGGTATTGACCAGGGTTTCCGCTATGGTCGCATTAGTGCTGAGCCTGGACTGGACATCTCCAGCCATGCGCTGGGAGAAAAAGTCCATAGGCATCTTGAGCACCTTCCACATATAGGTACTGCTTCCGATCACTGACATCTTGCCGCTGATCTTGAGGGAATAAATCGTCTGGGCGGCGCTGACCACGATCTGCAAAAGGTCTACTCCCGCCAGCAGCAGGATAAAGGGGGTGAGAAGATCCCTGTTTTCCCCTGTCAGCAGGCGGTCCATGAAAAACCGGGTAAAGACCGGGTTGATGATCCCGAACAGATAGCTGATCATTGTGGTCAGGATCACAAAAGCCACAGCCGGTCCGGCACCCCTGAGACGCGCAGCGGCAAAATCCAGGATGCTCTTCTTTTTACCGCTGGGGACAAAGGTTTCCGAAGGCTCAAACTGGATGCAGATCCCGGTGAAAGCGCGGTCAAATTCATCCATGGTGACCTTGACCGTCCCCCTTGCCGGATCATTCAGATAGGCATACTTTCCTTTAAAACCGCAGCAGACCACGAAATGGTTGAAATTCCAGTGGATGATGCAGGGAAAGGTGCCTTTTTCACGCAGTTCCTCCGGTTCATACCGGAATCCGCCTGCCGTCATGCCGTAGCTCCTGGCAGCTTTCAGGATGTTTCTGGCATTTGAACCGTCTCTGGAGACACCGCAGTCCACCCGTACCTGTTCCAGAGGGATCCATTTTCCATAATAAGCCATGATCATAGTCAGAGCCGCCGCCCCGCACTCCAGGGCTTCCATCTGCATGACAACCGGCACTTTGACCCTGCCGTGCTGCACAGGCTGTTTGATTTTACCGCTCAAACTCTACCTCCCCTGCCGCTCCCGGGAGCGGCAATGCCATATTCTTTCCGCCGGCCTCAAAGAAGCGTACAGATTTTCCCGACGGAACACTAATTGAACAGCATCTTGATGACCTGAGTCTGCCTGTAGCCGACCTTCACCCGGTATGTGCCGTTGGGAAGATCCGCATTGGCGGTGGCAAAGACACTGCCGTCCGCATTTTTACCCAGGGTGAGGACCGGAGTATGCAGATCTCCGACAGTGACGGCCATACCTGTCTCCACATTGGCGGCGGTCTGAGGATCATCGAAGGTGATCATCAGAACACCGTTTTCGGCCACTGCATCGCCGGCGGCATAGCTTTCAATGGTGGTAAAGCTGCTCCAGACAAAAATGCTGATAAGCAGGAAAATCACTGCGCCCAGGACGATCCATATGCCCGGACTTGTCACGTGCAGATAATCATTGAGCTGTTCCGGTGATGAAAGCCTGTCTAAACTCTTTTTTCTGAAGATCTGTTCTTCCATGCTGACTCCCTCCTGTTTTATTCTTCATCGTTCAATACCCGTGATTTCAGTCGCGGCCATCAAATGAGTAACTGATCTCATCAAGTTCGGCAGCCATATACTCCGCCCAGCTGTACTGAGACATATACTCGCCCATATAAGTATATTTCGATTTCTTCTTTTTTTCGAGCCAATCGTAAAGATCACATTCGATTTTTTCCGCGTCGATCGCCAGACTGCCGCGCTGCTTGAGGATGATTCCGTTCAGGTTCAGGCTCATCAGCGTATTCTGGAGATCCTGCCGAAGGTTGCTGAGATAGGATGCCTTTCTGGCGGGATCTCCGTCATCCTCCCACAAAGTGGCGATGATCTCGCCATTTGTGGTCTGGGATCCACGCTTATTGACAAGGACAGCGACAATCTCTTTTGTTTTTGTATATTTAAACTCCACAGGTTTTCCGTCAACAAACAGCTCAAAGGCACCGAAGGTACGGGCAAAGACCCGTTTCTTGTTTTTTTCAGATTCCGGATAGCGAAGGTCATCCATCTCACGTCTGATTCCTTCCATGGCGGCAGGTGTCGTGAGATATCCGCTGGCATGCTGCTGCATCGCTTCATATCCGTATTTTTCACTCTCCGCCAGATAGATCAGGTTGACCAGGGGGTTGAGGTCCTGAAGATACTGGCCCAGATAGAGACCGTTGAGCTCCGGCAGGTCAGGATCCAGAAAGGCTACGTCGATCTGCTCCTGCCTGGCGGCCGCCAGGGCCTGAGGGCTGTTCTCAAAACACAGGATCCTGGCGTCCTCAGAGTGTCTGGACAGCTGCTCCTTCGTCCTGCGGAGGATTTCTTCTTTTTGAACTGCAATGAGTATAGTCATAGGCTATTATCCCCATATCAAAGCGCCGCCGGGCGCATGGTTTTCACGCTTGTGGATATTATCAATCCTCTTCGCCTTCCTGGGGAAGGCTGATGCTGCGGATCTTCTGTTTTTTCCTCTGTTCCATGGTCATGTGAAGGGGGTCCGGTTCGCCCATCAGCAGCATACAGTCCTCCTCGACAGCTGCTTTCCTGAGGGGACCTGCTTTCAGATCCGCGATCACCAGCGCCGCGAAACGGTCATAATTGTCGTCATCGATCACCGGAAAATGACGGGACATCCGGTACCAGTGCTGCGGGTCAAGTCCGGGGCGGCCTATGTAGAGGCGGTCGGCAGTGGCCTCCACTTCTTCCGGTCCTATGAGGCCTGACATGACATGGTCAGTATCTTCACAGAACAGCATGGCATAGGCGCGCAGGATCCTGTTCCTGATGGTGTCCTTCTTTCCATTTCTCTCAATTTCAGTGTCCATGACCTGATAATAATAGTCCTGGGCTTCCGTACTCTTTTCAAAATTGATGACAGCGTCATAAAAATCGCGGTTGATCAATGAGTATGCCATGGTTCTTTCCCCCAAACCATTCCCTGTTCATATTCAAGCAATATGTCCGGTTAAACAATAATGACCAATCCCTGACTTCTGACGCAGAAAAAGGTCTTCAAGTTACATTCTTCTTTATTTTTTACTCTACATCGCGCAATATCCGTGTCTTCAGACGTGGGATACACCCGCGGAAGCGAAACCGGACCGGCGGGCAGATCCTGTATTTTCAGTCCGGATCTGTTTCCACCTGTCTCAGCCGGTCTTCCCCGGTCAGCTCCATATTACCGGAAGATGCAAGACAGGCCTCCAACTCTGTCTTGTCATTTGTGCTGAGCCGCCGGATCTCAACAAAAGATCCCAGTTCCCCTTCAGGAATACCCAGAAAAGTTTCTATATTCTTGCGGGCATAAGAAGTGATCCCCAGTGTGTACATTCTGTCCGGCTCGATCGCCTTTCCTCTGAATAAAAGACTGAGGATCTCCTTGGTGGCTTTTCGCACCACTACCCTGAGTCCGCCGGAAAACAGGAAAAAGACCTCTGCCCCTTCCCATGCCTCTCTGCGGAGGAAATGGCGGATGACAGACTCCAGTCGTCTTCCATCCATGGTGAGGGAGAAGACCTCATTGTCATAGGGGAGAGCCATCAGCAGATCTTTCCGCCTCACGACCGGGCCGAACTGCTTTGTCCTCAGGGCATTTGAGGAAATGATGAACAGGTCGGTTCCATAGGCCTTTTGATAGAGGTCAGTGAAAAAATCCATCAGCTCTGTCTCCCTGTGGTACCAGGGATGCGTATAGGCACAGGGAAGAGTACAGAGAACAGTTTCATATTTTTTGTCGGTCAGCTCCCGGAACTGGTCTGTATAGAAATCGATCAGGGGATCCGGCTCGCTGGTCCGTTCATTGATCGGGACCAGTCTCCATTCCCATCTTGTGAGCCTGAAAGAAGGATCTGCAGGTTCTTTCTTTTCAGAGGGTCCAAAATACAGATCGAAGCGTCCGATCTGGCTGCTCCCGGAGCCCGCCTGGACTACGGGAATCCCGTTAATGATCTCCGGTTCTTCCATCAGGGTATGGGAGTGACCGCCGATGATCAGATCCACCCCATGATCCGGAGAGAGCGATGCAGCCAGGATCCGGTCCTCTTCTATTCCGAGATGGGTGACCAGAACAGTCAAATCTGCAGGACAATGCTTCTCATGAAAATACTGGTCGAGTTCCTTTTTGACATCCCGGACTCTGACGGCGCTGTCCACCAGTTCCTCCTGGGAGATCTTGTCCGAAATTGTCTCTGTCAGAAGCGCGATCATGCGCACCCGGATCCTGCCCTTCTTTATATCGATCGAAGGGGAAAAGAGCCTCCGGTTGAGCTCCCGCACATACATGTTTGCGCAGAGGATGGGAAAATCCGCGCATTTTTCCAAAAATAAGAGGTGCGAAAGACCGTAGTCCACTTCATGGTTGCCAACGGCAAAAGCGTCCGGTTCAAGGGCGTTCGCCATGCGGATCGTGGACAGGCCGCGGTATTCACTGTCTATGATCGACCCCATGAACATGTCTCCCGCGACCACATAGAGAACGTTCTTCTCCTCCCTTTTTGTCTTATGGACATAGCCGGACAACATAGAGAGACCTCCCGTCCGGATCCCGTCTTTTATTACCGGAGCAAACGCCCCGTGAATATCGTTGGAGTGGAGCAGAACGAGGTGGACAGGTCCATTCTTGGGGGGCATCAACAGGTCCTTTCTTCAATGAGCTGGTTTTAGTTCAACACCGCGTGGTGGGCAGTCTCACTGTCAGGGGTGAGCGGCAGCAGCGTGTAGCCGTTGTCCAGAAGCCACGGGATCAGGTATTCCATGGCATTGACCGTGTTTTCCTTGGTATCGTGGCACAGGACGACAGATTCGTCATGATCCTGGATCTGGGATGTGATCCTGGTGATAACGGATTCAGAGGTACTGTCATTTCCTCCGTCTCCGCTGGAGACATTCCAGTCAAAGTAGTGCCAGCCTTTCTTCTCTGCCTGTTTTGTGAGCAGGGTCATGATACCTTGTGTATAAGCGGCGCTGTCAGTGTTGGAGCTTCCGCCCGCGAAACGCATCAGGTTAGTGCGCTGACCGGTCTCTTTGACGACGATCTCCTGCATTTTTTCGATATCTTTCCAGAAGGCCTTGTCATCGGCGTAGATTTTGGCAAAGTCATGGGAATAGGTATGGATCCCTATACTGTGGCCGGCTGCGGCCTCCTCTCCTATTCTGTCTTCATACATGGGAAAGGCGTGGGTCACAAAGAAGGTCGCCTTCACTCCGTAACGGTTCAGGATGTCCAGAAGGTGCTGTGTGTGTTCCCCGGGGCCATCGTCAAAAGTCAGGTGGACGATCTTTCCGGAAGGTTTCCCGTCCTTGTCCTCCGCCGTATCCTGACCGCTTCCGTCAGCGGGATCATCAGCCGGACCGCCCGCGTCTCCATCTTCGTTTTCCCAGCTGCTGACAAGTACATCATAGCTGTCTTCCGGGACAGCCGCCTTTCCGGTTTCCGGATCCAGAAGAGGGATCTTCCGGTAACGCACCGTGACATTCCCCGCCTGGTCAGCCACCTTATAGATGATGAAATCCCCGTCCTGTGACCGCTCCACTTTGTCCGTCAGATCGCCGTCTCTGTCATCGGAAGCCCTGTACCCCTCCTCTTCATAGGAAAGCCCCGGGATCACATAATAGTCTTCCCTGTGTTCCAGGATGATCTCCGGCGGAATTATATCCCGGCCGTCCTCCTGTTTTTTTGAATGACCTCCAAAAAAAAGCCCGACGATCGCGCGCAGCAGAAAAAGGACGATCAGGACCGGGATCAGGATTCGGAGTGTTCTTTTAAGCCGGCGGCTAATTCCGCGGCGTTTTTTTTTCTTTTTATTCTGACTGGAATTCATCTTATTTAAACGATCTCCTCTCGTTCAGGATCCATGTACCCTGATCAGACCATTCAGGCAATAGAAGAGAGCACCCGTCCGGTTGGGAGCTATTTTCCGTTTTTTATGAAACAGACAGGCAGCTCCTTTGGTACAATTCCCTAATGCATTATACCTTTAAGAAAAATATAAATAAAGAGATATGAACAGTATTGTCAAAGAAATAGTTACAGCTCCTGACCTTTGACGAAGCAGGGGACGGTCCTCCGTTCCGCTTTGAAGTGGAACGGAGAACTGTCCCCTGTTCTGCGCTTTGTTTCTGCAGACTGGTATGCCGGCAGGCCTGCAGCCGGCCGCACATGTCTCCATGCCTTACTTTATTAAGGAGCAATAACTCACTTAAGAGGGACAGGATTCCAGCCGTAATCCTGGTAGGCGTCGATGTCAAGATTGTTGTCCCTGATATACATCTTCAGGAAATCGGCACGAGCCTCCTCCTGTTTTTCATCGGAATTCCAGAATTTCTCCGCCAGGCCTTCCTTTTCTCCAAAGATCTGATTTGCAGAGCTGCTGTAATCCATTCCATCTTCCACCAGATCAATGCCTGTCACTTCGAAAGAATCCCCGTCCGCTTTAAGATGAACGAGTCCGGGATAATCTCCTCCGCTCAGGTTCAACAGAGTTTTTCCTTCGACATCGTAGTTGAAAAGACTGAATACTCCCCAGACTTTGATATCGTCAGGATCAGAATCATCCTCGTCAAGAATGAGGATTGCAGGGACCGAGACATCTTCCTTTTCATAGTACCGGGAATAGTTATCCTGGAAATAAGTCCAGATCGTCTCGATATAATGATCCTCACCGGTATAGTGAAACTCGGGGTAAACGGATCCGGGCTCATCAGTTTCTGCAGCGGTTTCTGTTCCAAAGACAGAAACTTCCTCTGTTTCAATGGGCCCTGCGGTCATTTCTGCCGCTGCATGGTCCTCTGTGGCAGGATCTAGGGCGGCCGCGTCAGCAGTAGACGCTTCGGGAGCCTCAGCATCCCGGACATCCTCCGTCTGCTCCATCATCTGCTCTTCCTGCGCAGCCTCTTTCGCCTCCTCCTGCGGTTTCGCGGACGAAGATCCGCACCCGGTCACAGCCGCCATGGCAATCATGGAAGCAATCAGTGCGCTTATGATCATTTTTTTCATTGAATATCCTCCCTTTGAATTTCTATAAAAACCTCTGCTCTTCATTCTTTTCTATTATAGGCACAGGATCTGTTTTGAACAAGCGAAACAAGGGTCGAGACGAAACAGGGCAGGTGAAAAAGGGCAGGCGAAAAAGGGGAACCGTCCCCTGTTTCGCGCCCCTTGTCGTTGGTATCAGTCATGAAGTGAGGCTAAATGAAGTAATGTCAGGCATGAAAACAGACTACATTATCGGATATATATTGATAAATGGTATTGCGTGTAACATCGCGTTTTATCCAGTCACCAATTTCATGGCGCATGGTATCAAGATTGAATATTTCTGTATAGTTGTTCTTACGGATCAGAACAATGTTGTCAGAGTAAAACAAGGTTCCTTCCCGGTCAAAGATACACAATTCATATCCCAGGAGTTTTTTTATTTGTCTGCAAGCCATATATCTATTCTCATTATTCCCATGCCGGGACAGGTGAGATCCTGTTATTTTTCCACATTGAAAGCAGCAGTTCTTTATGCTCCTGCAGCCAGGCTTCGATCACAGGCATGACGTATTTTGAAAAAGCTCCTGTAATTTGGCCGCTTTGAAGATCGATATGACCGCGCACATCATCGTCCAGATAATTGATTTCAACACATGGATCTCCTGAGAAATGTTCATCCATAAAAACTTCAATATCACAGAATTCGGCTATTTTTTTCATATATTTCCCGTTATCCGGTTCATTGGTTTTTTTTCTACAAAGGAGTTCAGAATCGTGTTTTTTACAAGAAAGTTTTCTGGCGTATTCCAATAAATGATTGCGCTCCAGCCATGGCATCTCATTAAATAATTCCAGAAGAGTACGCTCATCGGTGCCTTTGGGAATAACCAAATAGTCTACGTTTTTTCCACGCTCACTGTCTTCACAGACACCTGAGAGCAGATATTCAGGTGTAACATTTAAAGCTGCACATATCTGCATGATTTTTTCTGAACCGGGGTTCGTATTTTTCTTTCTCCAGTCACTGATTGTCGTTGTCGCTATTCCACTTTTCCGGGAAAACTCGACCTGAGTCATTTTTTTCTCTTCCAGAAGAAAAAAGATTCGCTGTCCGATCGTCATTGCTGTCCCTCCTCTTCTCTGCACCAGGTTTCCTTCAGATGCGCGACTCAACCAGTGTCGCTGCAACCCTCATAGGCAAGGTACTGTGTTTTGAACACTTCTGAAATATCGTTAATTACGGATATTATAGCTTTACCTTTTTCTCTGTGTCAACACAGGAAAGTGAAACGGGGAACCGTCTCCTGTTTATCCCCTGCTTCTCCACACTCCCTGTTTCACCCCGCTCTTCCTTAAGGGGACACCGAATTTTCTTACTATTAAACCTGCAGGCTATTGTTTTTTTCTTCCCCCTGCCTTATACTAATATCCGTAACAGCTGTAAAACGCTTGTTGATACGGGTTAGTAAAGGTTTCGACAGGGGTCTTGCAGGTGGAGAAGCGATCCGTAGCCGGACGTCAAACGGCACAATTAAAAATAAACGCTAACGATAGAGTAGCACTCGCAGCTTAATGCTGTGTGCCGCCCGGAGGACACCCGCATCCCCCGGTCACGGTATCATGAAAGCGGGAAACGACACGGTCTAAGCTTTGCGGCCGCGGGCGTATGATGAAGCTACCAAACCGGCCAGATTGACTGTTCTCTCGCCGGATGCGGGAAAGGGAGCGATCCGCAAGAACAGGATATGATCGTAGAAGTACGCTGAATGGGCTTTTGGACGCGGGTTCGATTCCCGCCTAATCCACTTCCACACTTATTGCCGGGTTCCTGTATGGTTCCCGGCATTTTTCTTTTATGCCGTTTTATACCGTAAACAGATGGTTCGCAGCCAGCCGGAAGCCGCAGACCGGTTTTTTCTTTTCTGCCGTTTATATACCTTTTTATATCTTCATCGCGTAATACCCGGAACTTCAGTTATGGGATACGCGCGCAAAAAGGGAAACTTTCTTCATCATGGATACGATCCCGGGATAATGTGTGACAGTTCTGTGATAAGAAGCGTGATAAAATGCAGGCATAACAAAAAACAAATAACAAGGTTCAAAAACAAGTTTTCTACCATGAATACTTTCAGGTAAAAACAGTTCATTAATCAGGAGGTTTTGAAATGGCAGATTTAAATAACAAGATCAACGACGAAGCACTCGACGAGGTATCCGGAGGCAAGCTCAATACAGGGCTTAAGCACCTTCCTAAATCCGGAGGCTCAGGTTCAATGCATACCAGCGGCACCACAAACTGGAGACCTGTCCGCTGCAGCGTACAGTCCGGTTATCTGGCACTGCGCAGCCACCCCAGCTACAATTATAACAATGAGCTGTGCGCGATCTATAACGGTGAAAACTTTGTCGCGGCTTCCAACGTCACCAGCGGCGCATATGTATGGGCCCGCTACAACGGCACCGAGGGCTGGGTCAACTCCAACTATATCATCTGGCTCTGATTTGATTCCAATCTGGCTTTCAGCCGGTTCGGACCACTGAAAAGTAATAATTTAAACAAGTAATAATTTAAACAAGTAATAAACTGACAGCCTGTCTGTAAAGGATGTGATCCTTTCTCAGACAGGCTGTTGTTTTTCTCTCTGACGAGTGGAAATAATCTTTATAATCTTTAAAAACAAAAGTTAAGAAAAAGTAATAATCCCGGGGGGAAATCCGGGTGAAACAAGCCCGGTCACTCAAACATGTCAAATAAACTGATCTGGTTTGTCTGGGGCAGGTCCCCCAGAAGCCCCAGGTCGTGCATTTTTTCAATGACGGTCTTGGGGACCTTTGTCCTGTTCCAGAAATCGTCTCTGGAAATAAAGGGGCCGTCCTTTCTGGCTTCCACGACGGCGTCAGCCGCCTTTTCTCCCATGCCGTCAATGCTCTTGAGGCTGGGCATGATCTTTCCGTCCACGATGGAGCAGAGACGGGACTGGGCTGTGTAAATGTCGATGGGGACGAAGTCAAAGCCGCGGGCGTACATCTCGCGGACGACCAGGCAGTCATCGAGAGTGGTCTGTTCCTTTGGAGTGAGACTATCCTTCCTTCGCTGGTAGTCCTCCATGACCTCCAGCAGGTGTTCCTGACCCCTGCACATGATCTCATAGGAAAAGGCCGATGCCCGGATGCTGTAGTAGGCGGCGTAGTAGGCCAGGGGATAATGGACCTTGCAGTAGGCAATGCGGAGGGCCATCATGACATAGGCAGCCGCATGGGCGCGGGGGAACATATACTTGATCTTGAGACAGGAGTCGATGTACCACTCCGGGACGTCGGCGGCCCGCATGGCTTCCTTCATCTCCGGGGTGAGCCCCTTGCCCTTGCGGACGGACTCCATGGTCTTGAAGGACAGGGATTTGTCCATGCCCTGGGCTATGAGGTAGGACATAATGTCATCGCGGGTGCAGATGGCAGTCGACAAAACGGCTTTTCCCTCCTGGATGAGGGTCTGGGCGTTGCCCAGCCACACGTCGGTGCCGTGGGACAGGCCTGAAATGCGGACCAGCTCCGACATGGTCGAGGGACGGGTGTCGTCCAGCATGCCGATGACGAATTTGGTGCCGAATTCCGGAATGCCCAGAGATCCTACGTCAATACCGCCGTTCTGTTCTGTCGTGATCCCCAGAGACTCCAGGCCGGAAAAGAGCTTCATGACATCGGGGTCGTCCAGGGGGATCTCGACGGGGTCGAGCCCGGTCAGGTCCTGCAGCATACGGATCATGGTGGGGTCGTCGTGTCCCAGGATGTCCAGCTTGAGCAGGTTGTGGTCGATCGAATGATAGTCAAAATGGGTCGTGACAATATCAGTCGTCATGTCGTTGGCCGGGTGCTGGACGGGAGTAAAGGTATTAATGTTCTCGCCCATAGGAAGAACGACAATGCCGCCGGGATGCTGGCCGGTGCTGCGCCGGATCCCGGTGCAGCCGGACAGAAGGCGCTCGATCTCGCAGTTCCGCTTTGCGACGCCCTTGTTCTCAAAATAATGTTTGACATAGCCGTAGGCGGTCTTGTCCGCCACAGTGGCGATGGTGCCGGCCTTGAAGGTCTGTTCGTGTCCGAAAATGACCTTGGTATAGGCATGCGCCTTGGACTGGTATTCACCGGAGAAGTTCAGGTCGATGTCCGGCTCCTTATCGCCCTTAAAGCCAAGGAAGGTCTCAAAGGGGATGTCAAAGCCGTCCTTTTTGAGCTCCTGTCCGCATTTGGGACACATGCGGCGGGGCAGGTCGATCCCGCATTTTCCCTGGTACTGCATGACCAGCTCCGAATCAAAATCCGAGTAGTGGCAGTTGGGGCAATAATAATGCGGGGGCAGGGGATTCACCTCCGTGATCCCCGACATGGTCGCGGCAAAGGAAGATCCTACGGAGCCGCGGGAACCGACCAGGTAACCGTCCTCGACGGATTTCCACACGAGCTTCTGGGCGATGATGTACATGACCGAGTAGCCGTTGGAGATGATGGACCGCAGCTCTCTCTCGAGCCGTTCTTCGACGATTTGAGGCAGGGGGTCCCCGTACATGCTGTGCGCCTTGTCATAGCAGATCCTGCGCAGCATCTCGTCACTGTGAGGAATAACGGGAGGGCACTTGTCCGGACGCACAGGGGACAGGGCGTCGATCATGTCCGCGATGCGGCGGGTATTGGTGATGACGACCTCTTCCGCTTTTTTCGCGCCCAGGTAGGCAAACTCCTCCAGCATCTCATTTGTGGTGCGCAGATATAAGGGGGCGGGATCCTCGTCGGACATCCCCATGCCCTCCTGGATGATCGTCCGGTAGATCTCGTCCTCCGGATCCATGAAGTGTACATCGCCGGTAGCCACGACAGGCTTTCCGGCCTGCTCTCCCAGGCGCACGATCGTGCGGTTGAGGTTCAGCAGATCCTCTTCTGTCCTGATCTGGGGATATTTTTCCTGCATCCGTCTGGATTCCAGCAGGAAGCGGTTGTTGTCCCTGGGCTGGATCTCCAGATAATCATAAAAATCGACGATCCCCGCGAGTACTTCATCCGACCTCTCCTCCAGAACCGCCTCCATGAGCTCTCCCATGACACAGGCGCTCCCCACGATGATCCCCTCCCGGTATTTCATCAGCAGGCTTTTCGGTATCCTGGGCTTTTTGAAAAAATAAGTCAGGTGGGATTCGCTGATCATCGTGTACAGGTTGGTCCTGCCAGTCGTATTTTTGGCGATCAGGATACAGTGGTGGGTGCGCAGGCGCTTGATGGTGTCGGGGGTGGGAATACAGAAGTCTTCGATCTGGCGCAGGGAAAGCACCTGCCGGTCCTCCAGAAGAGGAAGCATTTTCAGGTAGATCTCTGCCGTGCACTGGGCGTCATCCACTGCCCGGTGATGGTTTTCCAGAGAGACATTCAGGCGCTTCGCGACCGCATCGAGGGTATATTTGGCATGTCCGGGCTGCAGGGCCCTGGCAATACCGAGCGTGTCCACAGTCGTAAAACGGCAGGGGAGACCCAGACGGGTTGCATTGGCGCGGATAAAGCCGATGTCAAAGGCGACATTATGTCCCACCAGGACGGATCCCTCACAGAAGCGGAGGAAATGCGGCAGGATGATGTCGATGGTCTTGGCCCGGGCGACCATATTGTCGCCGATCCCGGTCAGCTGCTGGATCTTAAAGGGAATGGGGATCTGCGGGTTGACAAACTGGGAAAACCTGTCCCTGATTTTGCCGTCCACGATCCTGACAGCCCCGATCTCTATGATCCGGTTCTTTTCAGGAGAAAAACCGGTCGTCTCCAGGTCGAACACAACGACAGACCGCTCCTTGAGCAGAGTGTCCAAGTCCTCTTCAGGGAGGGGATCCACACTTTTGGACAGATCGTCGACCAGATAGCATTCGACACCGTAGAGGACCTTAAAGAAGTCCTGGCTGTCCACGGGGGGCAGACCCTGTTCCGAACGCTTTTTGTTTTCTCCCTTCAGGAGATCCTCGCGTACATGACCGGCATCCGGAAATCCCTGGATATTGCCGTGATCCGTGATGGCGATGGCGGGCATCCCCCACTGGAAGGCGCGTTTGACCAGGTCTTTGCACTCCGAAACGCCGTCCATATCACTCATCTTGGTGTGGCAGTGGAGCTCGACACGTTTTACGGGGGCATCGTCCGTACGCTTTTTCTCAAAAGAAGGGATCTTCATGATGCCCTGGATCGATGAGATGACGACCTCTTTGTCAAAGGTGTCCATAATGGCGGCGCCCCGCACCTTGACCCAGGTTCCTTTACCGATCATACCCAGAAGTTCATCGGCTTTGGGAGTGGGGACAAAGAGTTTGCAGTAAATGGAATCGTGAAAATCGGTGAGGGAAAACTTGACGATGGTCTTGTTGTTCCTGATATCCCTGCGGTCATTGGACAGGATCCTGCCCCTGATGGTCACTTCGCCGATCTCGTCTACTATGTCGGCGATGGACATGGCTTCCGCAGTGACTTCGCGTCCATAGATCACATCGGGATTGTCGGACCTGCTGAGCGTATACTCCCGCTCTCCCTTCCGGTTCCTGCTGTTCCAGCGGCCGTTCCCATTCCTGGAGCCCGGGCGTCCGGATCCGCGGTTCTGGTTCTGACCGGGGTTCTGCCCGGCAGACCCGGCGGCAGGCTGAGCCCCTGCTCTCTTCATGCTGCTCTGCCCGGCGGCCTGTCCTGATCCTTCCCCTGTAGAAGGCTTTCCTGCAAAAGATGAGCCGGCAGCGGGCGATCCGCAGGCGGCGGGCGATCCATTGGCAGCGGCCTGGTCCCAGGCGCTCCTCCGGCTTTCCTGCATGGATCCTTCTTCCGCAGAAAATGATCCCGGAGCCGCAGGCTGCCCCCAGGAGTTCCCGGGGCTGTCCTGGAAATCATGAATACTCTGTATATTCCGCCCTCTTCCGGCCGTGGCTTCCCCGGCTGCCGCAGACTCCTCAAGGGTGACTGTCAGCGTTGCCTTGACTCCGCACCGGTCACGGAAGATCCTGTTGAGGGCTTCTTCCAGCCGGTCATGGAGGGAGCGGCTGATACAGGAGTCCTTCATCCGGATGTCGATTCTGTCTTCATCTATATAGACGATTTCCGCGTCCCTGAAAAACACCCCCATTACCGGAGAAAAAGAGGTGATCTCGCTGCAGATGGAGTCGCTGTACTCCTCCATCAGCCTCCTGGGGGTATACATGGCGGAAAGTGTGTAGTGCTCTTCAAAAAAGACCTGGACCGGGCGCCCTTCAAAGAGCTGTTCTTCCATTTCACGCTGCATCCTGAAGACCCGGTCCTTGTGGATCAGGTGTTCCGAACGCAGGCAGACCTTGAGTCTTGTCCTCTCACGATTGGCAGCAAGGCGCTCCACCTGTGTATCTGTAAAATAATCCTGCAGATCCTTCCTGACCTTCAGCTTCGGAAAGACCTCAAAAAAAGGTTTGGACATACAGTTTATATCTCCGTCATCAGAGTGAATGACAGAACAGTTCCTGACAGGAACTGTTCATGATCCCGCTGATGTGTCCCAGTGATCAAGTTCTTCTTTGAGTGCTCCCAGCAGCTCCTCTTCCTTCATCTTGCGGACGATCTGCCCGTGTTTGATGAGGAGCCCTTCACCGTCGCCGCCTGCAATGCCCAGATCCGCCTCCTTTGCCTCTCCGGGACCGTTGACTGCGCAGCCCATGACAGCGACTTTGATATTGAGGTCATATCCCTGTACCAGGGTCTCCACCTGGTTGGCGAGCCCCACCAGATCGATCTTCGTCCTTCCGCAGGTGGGACAGGAAACGACATCGATACCGCCCTTTCTCAGTCCCAGGGTGCGCAGGATCATTTTTGCCGACTTGATCTCCTCGACCGGGTCCCCTGTCAGGGATACACGGATGGTGTCGCCGATCCCCTGATAAAGAATGATCCCCAGCCCGGCGGCGGACTTGATGTTGCCGCTGTAAAGGGTGCCGGCTTCTGTGATCCCCACGTGAAGAGGATAATCCGTCTGCTGCGCCAGAAGCTCGTGGGCGCGGGCGCAGGTCAGCACATCGGAGGACTTGATGCTGATGACGATACGGTCATAACCGCAGTCCTCCACCATATGCACCTTGTCCAGGGCACTCTCGACCAGTCCCTGCGCGGTCACCCCGCCGTATTTTTCCACCAGTTCTCTTTCCAGGGACCCGCTGTTGACCCCGACCCGGATGGGGATCTCCCTCTCCCGGGCACAGCGGACGACAGCTTCTATCCTGTCCTTTCCTCCGATATTACCAGGGTTGATCCGGATCTTGTCCGCCCCGTTCTCCATAGCCAGAATAGCCATTTTATAGTCAAAATGAATATCAGCGACAAGGGGGATGTGAATGCGTTTTCTGATCTCGCCGATCGCTTCTGCAGCTTCCCGGGTCGGGCAGGTACAGCGGATGATCTCGCAGCCGGCTTCCTCCAGGCGCAGGATCTGAGATACAGTTGCCTCCACATCCTCTGTGGGAGTGTTGGTCATAGACTGGATGAGGATGGGATTTCCTCCGCCGATCACACGGCTGCCGATACGGATCACTTTTGTATGGTCACGAAATGTCATATCTGATACACCTCCTGCCAGGGGCAGTGCTTAATTGTAAATGCTGTTTTACTTCATTGTATTTCAGTGAAAAAATCTGGAGATGTCGTTAAAGAGCACAAGGATCATCACCAGCATCAGGAAGGCGAAGCCCGCCAGATGAACCATGCCTTCTTTTTCCGGCGGAATGGGTTTTCCGCGCACAAGTTCAAGCAGGAGGAAGAGGAGCCGGCCTCCATCCAGAGCCGGTATGGGCAGCAGGTTGATGACTCCCAGGTTCACCGTCAGCAGTGACGCCAGACTTAGAAAAGTCAGAAAGACAGCGTAAAGGCCGTAAGGGGCTGTCTCGGTATAAGTGTCGTCCACGATCTTGACGACGCCCACCGGTCCTGAAATATCATCTTTGGAAAAATGTCCCCGGAAGATCAGGCCCAGAGATTTGTAAGTCGCCTTCAGCCAGTAGGCCGTCTCATAAAAACCGTACTGAAAGACCTGGACAGGATTGCATTTCAGATATTCTCCCGATCCCATGATGCCGATATAGTAGCGGTTATCCTCCTCGTCAAAACGAGGGATCAGATCCACGGTCCTGCGTTCTCCGTCTCTTTCATAAGTGATGTGGAGGGGCTCTCCATAATTCATCGCGGAGATCAGGCTCACTTCCCTGTAGATGTGGATCGTCTCTCCGTTGATCTTTCTGATCACGTCGCCGGCCTCAAGCCCTGCTTCCATTGCCGCAGAATCCGGTACGATCTCCCTGATGACAGGCAGGTCCGTCCCGGTAAAAGCCACCAGGATAAGGGAGAACACGAAACCCAGGATGAAATTTGCCATGGGACCGGCCAGCACCGCAGCGATCCTGCTGCCCACGGGCGTGTTCGGGAAGGAGTGCTCATCGAGCTCCCGGGGAGCTTCTCCCTCTTCAGGGACCATCTCTTCCATTCCGTCAAAAATACAGGCCCCTCCGATCGGAAGAAGGCGGATGCACAGATCCGTTTCTTTTCCCTCCTTCCGGAACAGGACAGGCCCCATTCCAATATCAAATTCAAGGACACGGATGCCGCCGCGGCGGGCGACGGCAAAATGTCCGAATTCATGGGAGATCACGATCACACTGAAAATGATCAGAAAAATAAGTATACTTACAATCATATATATTCCTTTGGTTCCTCTTTAAATCTCTCTGATACGGCACCGTTCAAAAGCTTCGTGTAAAAACCGCACCGCCTTTATATCCTTTTCATCAGGTACCTTATCTGCATTTATTACCCGCACAGGGTAGGTACTACAGCCTGCCGGCCAGAAGGAAAGATTTCCTGCACGGGTATTACAGCCTGCCGGCCAGAAGGAAAGACAGGTAATAAATTGCCGGAGCTGTAAAGAGAATGCTGTCAAAACGGTCCATGATCCCGCCATGTCCGGGGATCAGGTTGCCATAATCCTTGATACCCTTATTCCTCTTGATCGCGGAAGCAGCGAGGTCCCCGGTCTGTCCGATGAAACTGCCGCAGATCCCGATGATCAGAAAAGGGATGAGGGCATTCGTCCCGGGTTCGACTGTCTTCAGGAGCAGTGCCACCAGACAGCTGACCGCAGCGGAACCGGCTACTCCTCCGATCCCTCCCTCAATCGTCTTTTTGGGGCTCAGGACAGGCGCAAGCTTATGACGTCCTACAGCCATGCCGACTGCGAGAGCGCAGACATCGCTCACAGAGGAGCAGATAAAGATCAGCAGATAAAGGACGAAACCATGTGTCAGGTTCCTGGTCCTGTAGACGAAGCCCATCATGGGAAAAGTGTATAAAAACGACAGGACGGCACCGGCCGCCTGTGAGGATTTCCTGACGGGGAAAGTGTAGACATAAATACACATCGAGAACAGGAAATCTGCGGTGACTGCCAGGAGCGTCCAGAAATCGGAGGCTGCGATCATTCCCGGGATATTGACGAGTCCGTACCTCCACTCGATCACCATTAGTCCCGCATAGTACAAAATGCCCAGGAGAAGCCCCGGAACCGCGATCAGGTCAGGAAGTCCGGGACCGCCCTTTGCCCCCTTCTCTGGATTTCTGGAACGGGACGGCGCGCACATGACGGCTGTCAGCTCCAGATAAGCCAGAATACTGCAGATCATCATGGCTGCGGCCAGCGGGTATGAGCCGGCAGCGCCCAGTCCTATTATTGCGGCGGCGATGATAACGCCGCTGATCACTCTCTGCTTCATGTAAATCCTCCGGTTCGAATACCGTTAAACGAAAGAGATGCTCGAACTTTTTTCAGCATTGCCGGATCTGTCAGGACCCCAGGCCGCCGTATCTGCGTTCACGATGATTGTAGGCATCGATTGCCCGGATCAGTTCATCCCGGTCAAACTCCGGCCAGGCCTTCGGGGTAAAATACATTTCCGAATAGGCGATCTGCCAGAGCAGGAAATTGGAGATACGCTGTTCTCCGCAGGTCCTGATGAGCAGGTCGGGATCCGGGATCCCCGCTGTATCGAGACATCCGTCCAGAAGCTCTGCGTCGATCTTCCCGGGGTCATTGAGAAGTCCGGCTTCAGCAGCCCTCCGGACAGCGCGGACGATCTCATCCCGTCCGCCGTAATTGATGGCGATCTGGAAGCTGATGCCGGTATTGGACGCAGTCTCCTTTTCCAGATTGGCGATTGCCTCCTGCAGATCCTTCTCCAGCATGGATTTGTCGCCGATGACGCGGATACGGACATTGTTCTTTGCGCATTTCGCAAGAGAAGTCTTCATATATCTGCGCAAAAGGTTCATCAGAGCCTTCACTTCAGCGGCCGGTCTGGACCAGTTCTCTGTTGAAAAAGCATATACCGTCAGATACCTGACACCCAGGGCATCCGCGTCCTCGAGAATCTGCTCGACGACCTTAGCGCCCTGCGTGTGGCCGAAAGTCCGCGGCATCCCGCGCTTTTTGGCCCATCGGCCGTTTCCATCCATGATGATGGCGATATGTGCCGGAATTTTCCAATCCTCTGTCTTGTTCAGTGTATTCCATACTGATTTATTTTCCGAACTCATTTGAATCTCCCTGGACAATACTCCGTTATACCCAATGGGCTGCAATGAGATGGTAATCTCAGGTCTTAGTTTAAATTATGATCGGGGCTGTATACAAGTACTTGTATACAGTACTTACACACAATACTTATATAAAACTTATATAAAGTACTTGTATACATTACCTGCAAACAATACTTTTTACAGTACTTGCGTACAGTGCTTGCATACAGTATTTGAATAGTATAAGAACCCGCAGCAGATGAGCAGCCGTGCCGTGCAGCGGCAGTCACCTCCTGCGGGTCTGATTATGGGTTATGATCGTCCAGAAACTCATATATACAGTTTAAAAAGATTATAATCACTGAACGGCCTGGCGGATCAGTACGCAGGAAGACCTGCTCTCCTCCATATGATAAACATGATAAACCGGTACAGGGATCAGACGGTCATGATCTCCTGGGTCTTCTCCTCAATGGCTTTGTCTATCTTTTTGACGAATTTATCCGTCACCTTGCCGAGTTCATCCTGGAGCTCGGAAACGACATCCTCGGAGACGTCCTCATTCTTTTTGAGCTTTTTGAAGGCTTCATTTCCATCTCTGCGGATATTGCGCAGGGCGACCTTGGCCTCTTCCCCCATCTTCTTGACGTCCTTGGAAAGCTGTTTACGGCGTTCGCCGGTAAGCTCCGGGAAGACCAGACGGATCATCGTGCCGTCATTTGTGGGGTTGATGCCGATATCGGAAGCGGAGATTGCGCGGCTGATCTCCTTGAGCATCTTCTTCTCCCAGGGAGCGATCTGGATGATCCTGGCTTCGGGGACTGAGACATTGGCCAGCTGCTGAATAGGTGTAGGAGATCCGTAATAGTCGACGCGGATCCTGTCAAGCACATGCGGATTTGCGCGTCCTGCCCGGACTGCCTGCAGATCTGTCTCCAGATGGGACAGTGTCTTTTCCATTTTCTGTTCATACGGCTGAACTCTCTCGCTGCTCATGGTAGTACCCCTTTCTTGTCCTGTAGTTTTATTGGTAAATGAAATGATAGGTCTTCATTATAAATAATGATATCGATAATAACGATATCGGGCAAAGTACTGCCGGATTATTTCATTATTTCCGGGTCGTGATCGTAGTCCCGGTAAAACTGCCTTCGGCGGCATGAATGATGCTGTTTTCCTCCTGAAGGGCAAAGATGCGCATCTCCATATTGTTTTCCCTGGCCAGAACTGTGGAAGTCATATCGATTGCCTGAAGATTCTGTTCCACGACCTCTTCATAGGTGAGCCGGTCATATCTCTTTGCCGCCGGATTTTTGGCGGGATCCGAATCGTAAACACCGTCGACATTTTTGGCCATGAGGATCATATCCGCATCGACCTCCACAGCGCGCAGGACGATTCCTGTGTCCGTGGAAAAATAGGGATGACCGGTCCCGCCTGCAAAAAAGACGACAGTGCCCTCTTCTAGACAGCGGACAGCGCGGTCTCTGGAAAACAGTTCCGTGAAGGCGCCGCACACAAAAGGAGTCATGACCTCGGTGCGGAGCCCTGCTCCCCGGAAGATTTCCGAGACATAAAGGCAGTTCATGACAGTTGCCAGCATTCCGATCTGATCCGATTTGACTCTGTGGATCTCATCTCCCGTGCGGCCGCGCCATATATTGCCCCCGCCTGTCACGACACCGATCTGGTGTCCGGCATCATGAAGCTTTTTTACCTGGGCGGCAATTCCTGCGATCACCGCTTCATCATACAACTTGACAGCGCCCCTGGCATTGCGCACAGAGCCGTCGTTTTCGCCCGCCAGCGCTTCCCCGGAGAGCTTCAGGATTATTCTGCTCATAATTTTCTGGTCCTTTATCTGGTGACGGTGCTTTCAGAAACTGAATAAAAAACCCTGGAAAAGGGTTCCCCTATTGCGCGTGTATTCCATGACTGATATCACGGGTATTGCGCGATGAAGAATGAACAGGTAAAGAATACCTGCAACATTCAGTATAGCATCTTACAGCATACACTGGCAAGATGCCGTCAGTTCTTTTGCGACGCACGCTTGCGAAGACGGGCATCCAGGATCTTTTTGCGGAGCCTGAGATGATGGGGCGTGACTTCGAGGAGCTCGTCCGTATCCACATACTCGATCGCCTGCTCCAGGCTCATGATCTTTGGAGGAACGAGCCTCAGGGCTTCATCCGCGCTGGAGGACCGGGTATTGGTCAGGTGCTTGGTCTTGCAGACATTGACATCGATATCCACTGCCTTGCTGCTCTGTCCGACGATCATGCCGGCATAGACCTCTTCGCCCGGGCTGATGAACATCTGCCCGCGCTCCTGGGCTCCGAAAATACCGTAGGCGACAGCAGTTCCTGCCTCAAAAGCGATAAGGGACCCCTGTTTGCGGTAGGAGATGTCCCCCTTGTAGGGTGCATAGCTGTGGAAGATCGTATTCATGATCCCGTTTCCCTTTGTATCCGTCATGAAATCTCCGCGGTAGCCGATAAGCCCGCGGGAAGGGATCATAAAGGTCAGACGGGTGTAATCGCCCTGAATCGATGTCATATTGATGAGCTCACCCCGTCTCTCGCCGAGCTTCTGGATGACGTTTCCCGCAAATTCCTCAGGGACATCGATGATGCACTCCTCGATAGGTTCGAGACGCTTCCCGTTTTCATCATAGCGGTAGATGACCTCAGCCTTGCTGACGGAAAACTCGTACCCCTCGCGGCGCATGGTCTCGATCAGGACGGAAAGATGCAGCTCTCCGCGTCCGGAAACCTTAAAGGACTCTGTCGTGTCCGTGTCTTCAACCCTCAGGGAGACATCCGTATTGAGCTCACGGTAGAGCCTGTCGCGGATATGCCGGCTGGTGACATATTTGCCGTCTTTTCCCGCGAGAGGAGAATCATTTACGCTGAAGGTCATGGAAATCGTGGGCTCGGAAATCTTCTGGAACGGAATTGCTTCCGGTTTCTCGGGAGAACAGAGCGTGTCTCCGATGTGCAGGTCATCGATACCGGAGATTGCAACGATCGATCCGATCTCAGCTTCCTGCACCTCCACGCGGCGAAGGCCCTCAAATTCATAGAGCTTACTCACCTTGACCTTCCTGCGCACATCCGGATTGTGATGGTTGACGATGATACACTCCTGGCCTGTGCGCAGAATGCCGTTGTCGACCTTGCCGACACCGATCCTGCCTACATATTCATTATAGTCGATCGTGCTGATCAGCATCTGAGTTCCGGCCTCAGGGTCTCCCTCCGGCGCCGGAATATAGTCGATGATCGTCTCAAAAAGCGGCTTCATGCTGGCTCCGGGACTCCCCAGATCCAGGGTCGCGATCCCTGATTTCGCGGAGGCAAATACAAAGGGGCAGTCGATCTGCTCGTCACTGGCTCCCAGATCCATCAGAAGCTCCAGGACCTCATCGATCACCTGCGTCGGACGTGCGCCGGGGCGGTCGATCTTGTTGATGCAGACAATGACCGGCAGATCCAGCGCCATCGCCTTGCTCAGGACAAATCTGGTCTGGGGCATCGGCCCCTCAAAAGCATCCACGACCAGGATAACACCGTTCACCATTTTGAGGACACGTTCCACCTCGCCGCCGAAATCAGCGTGTCCGGGAGTATCTACAATGTTGATCTTGGTCCCTTTATAATAGACAGCCGTATTCTTGCTCAGGATCGTGATCCCCCTCTCCCTCTCAAGGTCGTTGGAATCCATCACCCTTTCCTGGACTGCCTGATTTTCGCGGAAGACACCGCTCTGCTTTAAAAGACCGTCGACCAGAGTGGTTTTTCCATGATCGACGTGAGCGATGATCGCCACATTCCTGACATTTTCTCTTTTCTGAATCATCTATACTCCTCCCCGCAGACTCCTTGCTGCAGTATCATTACTGTTATACAACCCTGCCTGCGGACGTTCACAATATAGTGTGCGCCCATTCTCTTCTTTTTGCAAATTTAGAGTATAACATTAAGAAGAAATCCGCGCAACCATATTTACACATCTTGACAAGGATTCCCAGTGGTGCTATTATCACGGAAATATCATTGTTAGCACTCATTAATAACGAGTGCTAGTAACATCTGGTATTTCCTTTGTTCTGTTTCAAATACCCGTCGTATTTTAGTGTTCACCGTTATTTTTACGTTATTTTACTTTATTATTGAAGCATTTTAGTGTTCACTGTTATTTTAAAAACTGTTATTAAAAAAAACTGTTATTTTAAAATAACTGTTATTTAAAAAAAATTGTTATCTTTAAAAACGGTTATCTTTAAAAACGGTTATCTTTAAAAATTGTTATCTTTAAAATTTTTATACTTATAATAAGGAGAAAGAAATAATGACTGTAGTACCCGTTTACAACGTGGTCGTCGTCCCGGATTCCAATATCTACTTTGGAATCGATAATTATAAAAAAATGACCGGCCGCGCTCCTTTTGAGGGCGAGAAGGTCATTTTGATGATACTGCGTGCGGATGACAGCCGCGAGGATCTGGAGAAAGAGAGTTTTTATCCGATCGGTGTGTCCGGCGTCATCACTGAGGTCAATGCCGGCGGTTATCTTGTGATCCGGACGCACGGGCGTGTGCATTTTGACGAGATCACCGTATACAGCGACCACACGATCGAGCTCTCCGTTTCCCGCAGGCGGGACGAAGAAGATCTGGATCCCGCATATGAAGAAGAGCGGCTTGAAAAGCTCAAAAAGTTAGTGATCGAATATACCTCACAGTTCCAGTGGGGAGCGCTGACCCGCGCTTATTCTGAGCAGTGGACTACGATCGGTGAGATCGCCGCCATTATGTCCCCCTGGCTCTCCATCAGCAATGAGGAGCGCTATGCCCTGCTTGCTGAGGATTCCAAAAAGAAGCGCAGTGAAGCCATGGAAAAGATCCTGTATGAAAATCTGGAGATGTTCCATGTCAATAATGAAGCCAGAAGCGCCCAGGAGGAGGGTTATCAGAAGGTCTACCGCGAATCCGCGATCAAAAAGCAGATCGAATACCTGCAGAAGGAACTGGACGAAATGCATCCCGAAAATATCACGGATGTGCGCAGGTTCCAGGTCCTGATCGAGGAATCCGGTATGAATGAGACCGCCCGCAAGGAGGCGGATAAGGTCCTTAACCGCTATAAGCAGGAGGGACAGAACAGCCCTGAATCCGGTATGCTCTACGATTATCTGGATTTCATCACCGGCCTTTCCTGGAAAAATGAAGATGCCAGGGAGATCGATCTCGACGAGGCGGAAGCCGTGCTCGAGGAGGATCATTTCGGACTGAAAAAAGTCAAGGAACGCATTATTCAGCAGATCGCGGTCATGAACCTCAAGAAGCAGCAGTCCGGTTCGATCCTCTGCTTTGTCGGCGCCCCGGGCACCGGCAAGACCAGCATCGGACAGAGTATTGCAAAAGCGCTGAAGCGCAAATATTCCCGCGTCAGCCTTGGCGGCGTACGGGATGAAGCCGATATCCGCGGCCACCGCCGCACCTACATCGGCGCCATGCCAGGCAGGATCATGGACGGTATCCACAAGAGCGGTGTCTCAAATCCTGTCATGGTTCTGGATGAGATCGACAAGCTCTCCGTCTCCTACAACGGAGATCCCGCCAGCGCCCTGCTTGAGGTTCTCGATCCTGAACAGAACAATACCTTTACCGACCACTACATGAATGCTCCCTACGATCTGTCCAACGTGCTTTTTATCTGCACGGCGAACTCGCTCGATACGATCCCGGAACCCCTTCTCAACCGTATGGAGGTCATCCAGTTCCAGGGATATACAGCTACGGACAAGCTTCAGATCGCAAAGCGCCATCTGCTTCCCAAGGCCCTCCAGAACGTGGGGATTTCCGCGGATAATCTGGAGCTCTCCGATGAGATGATCAGGACCATCATTTCTGATTACACGCAGGAGAGCGGCGTGAGAGGACTGCGCAAGCGGCTGGAGACCCTCTGCAGAGCATCCGCTGTCCAGATCGTTCGCGGCAAGGGCAGCAAGGTCGTTGTGACAAAGGAGAACCTCCGCGATTTCCTGGATATGCACCCTGTCTACCATAAGCAGGTCAAGGAGAGCGCCCGTCCCGGTATCGTCACCGGCCTCGCCTGGACGGCGGCCGGAGGAGAGATCCTGTATATCGAAACTCTGCTGACAAAGGGCAAGGGAGAGATCCTGATCACAGGACAGCTGGGCGACGTCATGAAAGAATCCGCCCGTATTGCCGTCACTCTGGTCAAGTCCCTTTTCCCTGAGAAGTCAGAAATCTTTGAAGAGAACGACCTCCACATCCATGTGCCGGACGGCGCAACACCCAAGGACGGCCCCTCGGCGGGGATCACACTTACCACTGCCCTCTCCTCTCTCATCACGGGACTCCCCGTACCTCCCAATATCGGGATGACCGGAGAGGTTTCCCTGCAGGGAGGCGTCAATCCGATCGGAGGACTTCCGGAGAAGCTTCTCGCCGCTCAGAGAGCCGGTGTGAAAAAAGTCTTCATCCCGGAGGACAATATCGATGATCTGAGGGATGTACCTGATGAGGTCAAGGAAAACCTGGAGATCGTTCCGGTCAGTGAATCGACAGAAGTCCTGCGTGCTCTCGGACTTCTGGGCAGCTGACCTGTCCGATGCTCTTGTTCACTGTACAGATCACTGTATTAATCAACTGTATTAATCATGTATTAATCATAATCATGTATTAATCATAAGAAACGCAGGATGTGATTTTCCGGCGGACAGGCATCATTCCAACCGGGCAAATGACATTCCGGCAGCAACAACAGAACAGGGCCGGGCACTGCAAAAGCAGTGTCCGGCCCTTTCCTTACATGTTCCGACCGACTTTCCTTTACATTTGATACATTGTCTTTGCGAAGGGCTTGAGCAGGAAATAGAATCTGCGGCCCTTTTCCTTCCCGTAGTGCTTGATCAGCGCATAGCGAAGGGAATTCAGATTGCCGAGTTTTTCTCTGGCATTCAGAAGAAATTCAGATATGTCAGCTGGATACTCGCCCGTATAGTCACTGCGGGCAAAAATGATTTCGCAGTAATATGCGAATTTCTGGCCAAGATCCGGTTTGAGTACCGGCAGGCTTCTGGAATTGGATTTGATGGATAAATAGATATCCTTACCCTGATCACCGTAAAAAGTCGCGAGCTGGTTATGGAGCTCCGCGAGATTGTCCGCCCCGATACAGGCGACGATCCTCGCGATCTCTTCATCATCCGGAAACTGATCCGCTTTTACTCCCGCAGGCTGAGACTGGCTGGCAGCAGTATCTTCCTGGTCTGAAGATTGAGAGCGCTGTTTTTCGTCATTTCCGCCGCTCTGTTCTTCTTCTGCCGCCTGGTCCTGTTTTCTGGAGCCGGATCTGGATCTCCTGGTCCTGGATCTGCGGGATTTTGACCGATGTCCTGTTTCAGAGGAAAGAACCTGATCGTCTCTTTCTTCTTTTTCTGTCGCCGATCCAGTCCCGGATCCTGTACCGGAAGAAGCTTCTTCTGTTTCCTCCTGGACAGGCATTTTTCCATCCAGGTCTGATGTGTTGTCTGAGGGGCCTTCGAGTTCATCTTCGGAAGGCTGTCCGATCTCCTGAGCAGGATGGCTGTCCTCTCCCACTTCTGCAGGGAACTCCGTACCGGTTCCGGAAACGTTCAGGCCTGCATCGCCGGACTCCAGTTCCCTTTGTTCTGCAGAAAGAAGTTCTTCAGGGAGTTTCTCTTTCTCTTCTTCCTCTTGCTCTTCTTCCTTCTGGGCAGAACTGTGTTCAGGCTGGAAATCATCCGATCCGTCCGATTCGTCTCTACCGTCTCCAGACGCAGAAGCTGTTTCAGATTCAGTCTCCTGTCCGTCCGTCTCCCCGTTTTTATCCTCAGAATCTGCTGCCTCTTCTTCATCCGGCTGTGCATACTCATCATCAGCCCGGTCGGATCCATCGTCTTCCGAGTCGAAAGGAAGAACTTCATCCTCGTATATCTCCTGATCGGCGTCCTCATAAGAAGGACTGGCATACGGAGGAGTGTCATACGAAGGACTATCAGAAGGACTATCATAAGAGGGGCTGTCAAAAACAGATTCATCGTCCTGCAGGCCGCCGGCGGTTTCCCCGGATAAATCCTCTTCAGGATCAGGGAGGGCTGCGGATTCAGCATCCCTCAGGACAGGGCGCGAAGATCTCTGTTCGGTTTCCTCAGCCGGTCCGCTGCCGTTTTCATACAGTTGCTCACCGTTTCCTGCTTCCTCAGAAAGATCAGGCTCGTAAGAAGCGGATTCTTCGGAAAGGGTACGCTGTCTGGAAAAACGACCGAGTCCAAGGTCCTCCTTAAGTCTGCGCTCCAGATTTTTACACTCTTTACCGGTGATCCGTTTGACCGATTTTTTATTGCGTCTCCAATATTTGACAGCAGCGTCAAAGCCGGTATCGTTGGTCACGATCACAAAACTGCCGCTTTCATTTTTGCCGATCAGATATCCCAGTTCAGAAACAAGCTGGAAGTCCAGCGCATTGGTTCCCTCATAGCATTTGATAAAGGTAACCGTCCTGTCAGATTCCTTGAGCCTGATCAGGCTCTCGTAACTCATGTGCGGACTGTTCCTGGTATAGAATACGATCAGCTCCGATTTATCAGCGGGCAGCTCAAGCAGCGGGATCCAGAAATCCCCGACATTCTCACTGTCAATTAAATATTGTACTGTCATACACAATCCCTGATCGGCCGGAACTGAGAGAGATTATAGCATGTTAAGCGCAGGATGTCCAATAGGGTCAGAAGGTGGTTTTTTCCTTCTGCATATGAAGCTCAAGGGTCTTAAAGGGAATGTTGATTCCCTCTTCGTCAAAGCGGAGCTTGATCTGCTCGGTGATCTCCCACTTGGCCGCAAGAAAAGAAGCGGATTCGACATAGCAGAACAGCCCCAGATCGACAGAGCTCTCCGAGAGGCTGTCGACAAATATTGAGATCTCCCTGTCCTTGAGGACATAGGGGGACGCCTCGCAGATCTCTCGCAGGATCTTTTTTGCGCTGAGCAGGTCGGAATCATAACTGATCCCCGCGATGAGATCAAGACGTCTCACAGGGTTCTCTCCGCAATCCGTGACAGCGCAGTTGGAGATCTGGCCGTTGGGGATCGTCAGGACACGGTTGTCCTTTGTCGTGAGCGTGGTGTAGACCAGACCGATCGCCGACACAGTTCCCTCCCCGTAATCACAGATAATATAGTGTCCGACACGAAAAGGATGCATTAAAAGGATCAGGATCCCGCCCGCCACATTGGACAGGCTCCCCTGCAGGGACATGCCGACTGCCAGCATCAATGTGCCGAGGACGGTGACTATGGATGCCGTATTGACCCCGAGCTGTCCCAGGATCATAAAGATCAGAAAGATATGAAGAACGATGTCGATCGCGGATTCCAGGAAATGGGACAGTCCTGACTCCGCCTGCATCCTGTTCAGGGCCCTGGTAAGCATTCTTTTGATCAGGGCGATCACCTTTGACCCGATCACATAGATCAGGATACAGATGACAATATTAAACGCAAGGGACCTCACCCCCGGCAGGATCGCATCCAGTATCTTTTTAAAATTAGAGACCGTAAGGTCGGAGGGTTCGATCTGTTCGATCTGCTCGATCGGAAGGCTCTCAGCAGCAGTGGTAAAAATATCTTCCATGTTTTCCTCTTCTTTAAAGTCAGGTTTCAAAGTCAGGACCTGTAAACAGTCAGTCTGTCTACAGGTCCCTGCATAAACAGTTTTTTATCCTTCTTGTGCTTTTACAGGGGTAACTCCCCTAAAGCGGTCTTCTTCCTATGGTGGTCATTTCCCAAAGCGGTCATTGTCCTATAGTGGTCATTTTCCTAAAGGGATCATTCACCGGTCAAATGGTTATTCTCCGATCACGTTTTTGATCGCGGCGAGCAGGTCCGGAAATTCCTCAAAAGCGGGAAGGTCGGGATTGTCCTTTTTGATCTGTTCCGTTGACCGGAAAAGAAAACCATCCTTTCCTGCGCGGATCATAGCGAGATCATTGTAGCTGTCCCCGACCCCGATCGTCTCAAATCCGACGGACTGCAGGGCTTTGACTGTCGAATATTTGGAGTTTTCCACGCGCATCTTGTGCCCGGTGATCTCTCCGTCCGGCGCCACGATCAGCTCGTTGCAGAACAGGGTGGGCCATCCGAGTTTTTTCATGAGAGGTTTGGCAAATTGCGTGAAAGTATCACTGATAATAACTGCCTGTGTCATGCTGCGAAGCTCATCCAGAAACTCCGGGGCTCCGGGCAGGGGGTCGATTTTGGCGATGGTCTCCTGGATCTGAGGAAGGCCAAGTCCATGTTCATGCAGTATGCCTCTGCGAAAGGCCATCAGTTTATCATAATCCGGCTCATCCCGGGTTGTCCGTCTCAGTTCAGGAATTCCCGTCACCTCAGAAAAGGCGATCCAGATTTCAGGTACCAGTACACCCTCCAGGTCCAAACACACGATATGCATTCTATTAATCTCTCCTTTCTGACTTAACAGCTGTGTCCGTCCTGTTTCAATGCTCTGACGCAGCCGGCACACTGGTGTACCGGTTCGCCAGCCCGGAACGAAAACAGCCGTTTATCATGTTAACATGGAACCTGAACTTTTACAAATAGTTTAACCGCACTGGAGAAAAGGAAAAAGGCTGTAGAAGAAGGAAAGCAGCCGGCAATAATCAATTGATCCTGATCGGGGCCAGTACTTTGTCCGGGATGATAAATTCCACAGTCCCCATGCTCATAGGAGCAGCTTCCAGTTCATTGAAGCAGATCACGAGTCGTCCCTCGTCATCAATGTAAAAATCCTGGTCATCGCGGATCCGGCTGAAATCGGATTCCGGATCATCTTCAGAATCGATCCAGTATTCGACCTCAGGATTTTCCTTCATCCGGGCGCGCATCTGGGAGATGATCTCTTCGCTGATGGGGGTGATGTAATCCGCACCTGCATAGAAAAGATCCTCGAGTTCCACTCTCTCACCGGTCTTTTTATTGATCGTAAAATGATTGACCTGTTCAAAACCGTCGGCTGACGCTGTGTAGCAGAAGACTTCCATGCAGTACCAGTCCGGAGTATCTGTTATGGTTCTATGGAGGAAACGCAGCGTTTGATATCCTGTCTCCTGAGAGACATTCTGTTCAAAGCTGGTGACCGCCTGTTCCTCCATCTGCCGGATCTCTTCCGTGATCTGGGCTGAGGACAGAACTGCATTGATTGAAGAGGCTGAACCGTTTACCGATTCCTCTGGCTCTGTTTCATCGAAATCAGACCAGGCTTCACCGAGATCCTCCGGAGAGATCTCCTCTGCTTCCCCGGAAAATGTCTTTATAGTATCATCAGCATCCCCGGCTCCGGCTGCCTGGTCTTCCGAAACTTCTTCCGAAACTTCGTATTCCGCCGCCTCATCCGCTTCTATTGAACCTGCCGCCATAACGCCGGGAGAATCTGCGCCCTGGTCCGCATCACTGTTTTTTGACATAGTGACAAGGGTGGATTCTTCCGCATAAGCGTCCGCTGAATCACTCTGGTATTCATAGGAACGGATCGTCACCAGACGGAAATAATTGCCCAGAAAAGGAAGATCCTGAAATGCTGAAGAAGCTGTCGGGCTCAGATTTGGAAGCACTACACTGATACAAAGTACCGCAGCGGCGGCTGCTGCCCAGAAGGAGGCTCCTGGTCGGCGGCGGCGCACACGAGAGACCGGACGGCCGGATAAGCTTTTTTGTTTCTCCTGCCCGGTTTCCTGATCTGCCTGCAGACCGGATGCCTCTTCGACATATTCATCACGGATCCCGCTCATTGCTTCCAGAAGGTCATATTTATCCATTATATCAGTCCCTCTTTCTCCAATACTTTCTGAAGGGATCTGCGCATCCTCAGAAGTGTGACTTTGACATCGCTCTGGCCGATTCCGTACATGCCGGCGATTTCAGAAATGGAATCCATGTAAAAATATCTTCTCACGAAAAGCCTCCGCTGTTTTTCCGTAACCGTATCCAGATAACTGTTGATGGCTTCCTCCAGTGCCCTGCGGTCGACTGCCTCCTCAACATTGTTTGATGCCGGAGTCAGGAAATCCCCCAGTTCATCAAGAGATTCAGAAAGCCTGTCCCCGGTGCGCTTGACGGCATGACCTGCTCTGTAACGGGAGATGGCCAGGTTTCTCGTGATCTTGCCCAGAAAGGCGCTCAGACAGGCCGGCCGCGCGGGAGGGATACCGTTCCACGCATTCATCCAGGTGTCATTGAGGCACTCCTGAACATCCTCCTCGACACCCAGAATATTGAAGGCGATCGTCCTGCAGTACCTGCCATAGGCATTGATTGTCTCTGCGATCGCCTCTTCATTCCTTTCCCAGTAAAGATCGACAATTTTATTATCTTCCATAACGCCTCTTTCAAAATGAAAATGCCGGAAAGACATTTTCATATGGAACTGCGAAATGCCCCGCTGCAGATTAAACATGGTATTTTTGCAGAGGGGATCCCTGACAAATCCCGAGGACCTGTCTATATTTACGCAGCTGATGACCTGCCGGTTACACTGCCCCGGCGATCTGGTCTGTGGCTTCACTCCTCAAGGGTTTTCAACAGTAACATGATACTGGCCGCTGCCGTCTCCTGTGACTGTGACCGTGCCGTTGCTGTATGTGCTGTACACCTCAGCTCCGTTTTTTACTAGTCTTTTTATCAGTTTTTCTGAAGCCGGTCTCTCTTCGCCGTCAGTGATGACAGCGATCTCCGGAGAGACTGCTTCGATCAGTTCTTTGGAGCTCTTCTCTTTTTTTCCATGATGAGGCACTTTCAGAATATCATATTCCCGACTGGCAGAGGAAAGCCAGCGGCTGATCGCCTCCTCCTCTATATCACCGGGAAGGAACCAGGAATCCTCTCCGTCAAAGACCTCGATCAGGAGAGAGGCATCATTATCATTCTTTTTTTCCTCATCGAAGGGGACCAGGGCGGGATCTATATAGATTGCGGCCTGCCCGAGCTTCACTTCCTGTCTGGAGGATACGCGCATGGCCTGCAGGTCCTCCTTCCGGATCAGTGTGAACAGGTCTTTGCATTTTTCCTCCTCTCCCTCATAATCAGGAAGATAGATGATTTCCGCCGGAATCTCATCCGCGATCCGGGCAGCGCCGCCCACATGATCCTTGTCGTAATGAGTGATGATCATGGCATCCAGGCTGGAGATGTCTCTGTCCTGCAGTTTAGCGACTATTTCGTCGGATGTCTCCTGATAACCTGTATCCAGAAGGACATGAGAGTCTCCCGATGAAAAGAGGATGCAGTCTCCCTTTCCCACATCAAAAAAGACTGCCTCCAGATCTCCTGCACCGGCATTTTCCGCCCCGGCAGAAACGACTGAGGTGTTTTCCCCGGACGGCTGCCCTTGCGGCTTTGAAGTTTCCTTTTTAGTCCGGCCGCAGCCGGCCAGAAGGACCAATAAAAGAAGACAGGTCCAGGCAGCAAAAGACCTGAAAAATCTGCTCCCATCTGTCTTTGTCCTGATCATAGTCCAGTTCATACTTTAATGCCACGACCTCCTGTTTTCAAACATACCAGATCCAAGACCCGCAAGCGGGTTTGAATCTTTTCTGATCTTTTCTTTCTGTTTTTCTTTCCTGTTTTTTTCCTGTTTTCTTTTCCTGTTTTCTTTGCAACCCTGCCGGAAAAATTTCCTGACAATACATCCTTATGATTCAAGAGTCGCTCGCGAGTCTTGCACCCGCAAATGCCGGGCCCGCCCGGGCATGGCCGCCAGTATGAAAATAGCATACAGCCTGTCCGCTAATTTGCAAGTGAATTTTTTGAGTCCTGCTCACACAGCCTGAATCTCACCATTCTTCATTACAGTTTGTCACAGGAGTATTTTTAACTGTAATCCTTATCACAGCTTCGCTTTCACTCTCAGGCAGACAAACCGGGATGAGAATCAGATCATTATGGAAAAACACTCTTAATAATTATCGTAAAATCCAGTAAAAAATAGCACAAAGGAATTCTGACCACCGGAAAAATTGTTATAATAAGACTGATATAATAATTGATACAATAATAAAGAAAAGAATCAATCCCCCGGCAGGAAGAGCAGGGCTATTGAACATTTTTTTATAATAACCTGAATGAGAAGAAGCGTAAAAGGAGGTTTTTCCTATGCTTCAACAAAAGATATCACAGACACAGCAACAGCTGTTGTCTGTGGATCAGCGTCAGTCTTTAAAGATCCTGGCCTATACGAATCAGGAACTGGACACCTTTCTGAATGGAGAATATTTGCAGAACCCTCTTCTGGAATGTGTGAGGGAGAGACAGTCGGATCATGTGGAATCTCTGGACAGCCATTATGAAACCGCAAGCTCATACAGAGATGCTTATCTTCGTCAGGATGAGAGGACAACCGACCGCCGCACGGATATCCGTGCAAGAGAACCTCTGGAGCTGCAAAACCAGCTCAAGGGGCAGCTTAATATCAGAAAATACACGCCCCAGGAATGGAAGCTGATCGACTATCTGATCGAATGCCTTGATGAGAAAGGCTTCTTTAATTATGACACCAAAGAGATCGCTGCCGCCAGCGGCTGTCCCGTGGAAATGGTCGAGCGCTGCCTGTCCGACCTCAAAAAGCTTGAGCCGGCAGGTATCTTTTCAAAAAATCTCTCCGAATGCCTTCTGGCGCAGGTCAGGGCGGCCCATGAACAGGATAAAGTCCTGATCCGGATCATTTCAGATTATCTGGATGATCTGCTGCGTGGAAACCTGAGCACGATCACACGGAGTCTGGGTATCTCAACAGCAGAATGCCGGCTCTGCATACAGAAGATCGGTCAGCTGAATCCCCGTCCGCTCATGAACACGGAGTCTGCCAGGACGGAATATATCATTCCGGATATTCTCGTCACTTTCGAAGACAATAGCTGGAAGGTCGTACTGAATGACAGCTGGCTTGGTGAATACAGCTATAATGATTACTATATCCACATGATGCAGACGACATCCGACCCCGAGCTTAAGGAATATTTCCGGGAAAAGCTCGAGCGGGCAAAGTTTCTCATCACATCTGTGGAACGAAGGAGGAATACGATCATCAGGATCGTCTCCGAGATCCTGGAATACCAGAGCGACTATTTCCTCAACGGGGGAAAACTCCTGCCTATGACTATGGATGCTCTCGCGAGCCGTCTGGAGATCAGTACCTCTACTGTCAGCCGGGCGGTCAGGAACAAATACATGCAATACCGGCGCCCGATCCTGCTGCGAAGTCTTTTTACAGGGACAGCATCCGAAAAGACGGACGCGTCAACAGATTACGTGCACAAGAAGATCCGTGACCTTGTAAAAAATGAGGACCATGCAAGGCCCCTGAGCGATGAAAAGATTTCCGGCATCCTGAAAAAGGAGGGGATGTGTATTTCCCGCAGGACTGTCGCCAAGTACCGGCAGCAAATGGGGATCCCCGATTCAAGGCTCAGGGCTTATCTGTAGCGATCCTGTGGGCGGTCATAAAGCCGCCGGCAGCTGCCGCCAGTAAAGCCGCCGCCCATCCCGGTGTACAGATCAGGCCGTAGATCTTTGTCCACCCCAGAAACAGAACAGCCAGATTGCAGAGTCCATGCATGAAGCAGGGTACCTGCAGCCTCCCTGTTTCCTCATAGGCACAGGCAAAAATGATTCCCATGATAAAAGCATACAGCCCCTGCTGCCAGGAACCGTGATACAGGCCGAACAGGAGCGCTGAAAACAGGGCCGCAGTCCTGAACCCGTATTCCCTTTCCAGACAGGAAAAAAGGCCCCCCCTGAAAACCGATTCTTCGATCATGGGCATCATCAGTCCGTAGACCAGAGCGGCAGATACCAGCTGCGCGGGACCGGCCAGCTCCCCGTTAAGAGAGGAGACAGATCCACCGGGGATCATGGAGATAAGCGAGTTGAGTCCCAGCGACAGCAGGACTGCAGAGCAAAGAAGGAGGGAGAACCGCCTTCCCTCTTTGTCCGGGGACAGTCTGCCGGTTTTCCCGTTTTCCACGTCCTCCAGTTTCCTGTTCTCATAGTCTTCCCGGAACCTGTAGAGTTCCCGCAGTAAATCCCTGCGCACGGCAAGGCAGCCGATTCCCGGAGGCACTGCAGTGCTGAGCAGGGACCAGAAGTGAAGAACAGTCCAGCCATAAGCCGGTCCTGCTGCCGCCAGGATCCTGTCCTGCAGGTACCAGGTCCATAATGCCTCCATGCCTGAAGATACAGCCGCGTTTACGATCACAAAGAAGAGGAACGGGCTGATCAGATCGATCATCTTTTTCATTTTGTTTGCATATGAAGAATAAAAAACAGGGGCTCCGGTGCATGAATGCACCGGAGCCCCCTTATAGTCTGATTCAGGAAGATCCGTAAATCGGATTATCTGAGCATAGCGCCGCCGATGACCATCATCTGAACTTCGGATGTGCCTTCATAGATCTCAGTGATCTTGGCATCACGCATCATGCGCTCGATGGGATAATCACGGGTGTAGCCATAGCCGCCGTACAGCTGCAGGCAGCGGCGGGTCACATCGCTTGCAGTGGAAGCCGCAATGAGCTTCGCCTCGGCTGCCAGGATGGTGTAAGGCTTGCCTTCATCAACAGCGTTGGCTGCCTGATAGACAAGGAGTCTTGCGGCATCGGTCTGAGCCTGCATCTTGGCCAGCTCGAACTGAGTGTTCTGGAACTTGGCGATGGGCTTGCCAAACTGTACTCTCTGCTTGACATACTCTTTGGTGATATCGATCGCGCCCTCTGCAATACCCAGAGCCTGTGCAGCGATACCGATACGGCCGCCGTCCAGAGTCTGCATAGCGATCTTGAAGCCCTTGCCGATCTCGCCCAGCAGGTTCTCCTTCGGAACCTTGACGTTCTCGAATACCAGCTCGCAGGTGCTGGATCCGCGGATACCCATCTTCTGCTCGTGCTTGCCGATGGAGAAGCCTTCCATGCCCTTTTCCATGATCAGGCAGGAGATGCCCTTTGTGCCCTGGGTCTTGTCGGTCATACCGAAGACGATGAAGATATCAGCATAGCCTGCGTTTGTGATGAAGATCTTGGAGCCGTTGACCAGATAGTAGTCGCCCTTGTCTTCAAAAACAGTCTTCTGGCCTGCAGCGTCGGTTCCTGCATTGGGCTCAGTCAGACCGAAAGCGCCGAGCTTCTTGCCGGAGCACAGATCAGGGAGATATTTCTTCTTCTGCTCTTCGGTGCCGAAATGATAGATAGGCCATGTGCCAAGGGAGGTGTGTGCAGAAATTGTAACACCAGTGGAAGCACAGACTTTGGAAATCTCTTCGATGCACTGTGCATAGGACAGCTCATCGAGACCAGCTCCGCCGTACTCCTCCGGGAAAGGAATGCCCAGAAGACCCATCTCAGCCATCACCGGGATATTCTCCTCGGGGAATCTCTCCTGCTCATCAAGCTCAGCAGCGATGGGCTCGCAGGAATTCTTCGCAAAATCGCGGTACATGTCGATCATATCCTGATGGATTTCATCATTGAAGAAATTCATAAATAACCTCCTTCTTGCACATAAGCTATTTCCAGATTTTTTATTGTGAAATCTTGCAGGTTCCCTGCACATGGACAATATTATAACACAACCCCCTCATTCTTGCCACATTACCCTAGTAATATTTGCACAGTTTTTTCAAAACATTGCCTGTTTTTTCGTACATTTTCATCTAATGGGAAATCAGTTATACTTCAGTGCCATGACCTGCTGGTCACAAACATATATGATGAACCCGGCCATATTTTTCCAGGTCATTCCAGGACGATCTGCTTTCGTAATGCAGTCGAATACAGGATCTGTTCAGCCACAGGAAGGCCGTATGCCCTCTCAAGTGCTTCAGCATACAGGTTCAGCTGGGTTTTATAACGCATGACGAGCTCTCCGGCATTTTGTACGCGGTCCGTCTTGTAATCCACCAGTATGATCTGGTCTTTTTCGATGAAAAAGGCGTCTATAATGCCCTGAACAGTGATCATTTCATCCGCAGGGAAAGCGGGATCGATCCTGTCGGCGGGGACGCCCATGACAAAAGGCTGTTCCCGGTATAAGAGACCGCTCTTGTCCGCAGCCTCCATCCTTCCGGCGAGACTGGATCTCAGGAAGTCCAGGACACCGGATGTATTGACCAGGGCGGCATCGTCAGCTGATATCCTTCCCTCCTTCACCCGTTTACTGATCCACTCCCTCAGCGCCTCGGATTCTTCAGAGATCAGTTTCGCTCTGTCTGCATAGTCCATCAGCTCCAGGATCCGATGGAAAGCAGTGCCCCTGCGGGCTCCATCGGTCTCGCCCGCCTTTGCTGTCCCGGCTTTCTCTGTTTTTTCAGTTTTTTCAGTTTTTTCGTTTCCTACAGCTACACTCTCAATCCCGGCTTCGGTCAGATCATCAGAAATCGCCGGAGACTCTGTCTCCTCATCTTCCCTGCGGACAAAGGCGGGGACATAAGGAACCGGAGTCCGCATTGGAAACAGTTCATTTTCTCCCTCTCCTCCGCCGTTTTCAACCATACCGAGAGCCTTTTCCATAGCCCTGTGCTTAAGCTCTGAGACAGAGGTCTGCGCATAGAGGTCTCTGAGTTCCTCATGAGGATAAACTCTGAAAAACCGGGAGGCGGCGGCATGCGCGGCCTCAGGGTCGGGCTGAGAATCCAGGGGTCTTCCCTCCAGCCCCTGAAGAATCTTTTCACACTCGGCAAGTCCTCTCTGTTCCTGCACGGCGGAGATGACAAGATCCTTTTCATTCAGAAGCTTTACCACAGCATGAAAGTCCAGAGTCTGCGCCTGTTCATCCCGACAGGTATCCCCGGCTGCAGCTGCCCGGAATATCAGTTCCGCAAAGCAGGAAGCCCCGGCGATCATCGATACCGGCAGGGCGGACTCATCTTCCTGAATACGGAAACCTGCCATGCTTTTCTCCCAGTTCTCCAGTTTTTTATAAAGCCCTTTCTGAGATCCGACCATGATCAGTTTTTCCTTTGCCCTGGTGAGGGCGACATAAAGAACGCGGAGTTCCTCGCCCATAGAATCCCGGCAGATCTTGTCCGCGATTTCTTCCCGGCGCAGTGTTGTGGTGCGCACCCTGGAATCAGGATCGTAGCTTTTGATCCCGACGCCCCAGTCTCCGTCAAAAAGCATCAGCCCTGAGCTTTCGTTCCGTCTGAAGGGAAACCTGCGGCACAGCCCCGCAACGATACAGACGGGAAACTCCAGCCCCTTGCTCTTGTGTATGGTCATGATACGCACGACATCCGCATTTTCATCCAGAGTATTGGCTTCCCCGAAATCGATGTCCTCCCTGATCAGTCCGTCGATGTAGCGCAGAAACTGGAACAGACCGGTAAAATCAGTCTTTGTAAAATGATCCGCATGGCTTTTCAGGAGGGACAGGTTGGCACAGCGCTGGGCGCCGGCAGGGAGTGCTGTACAGTAGTCCTGATATCCGGTCTCTTCCAGAATGCCTGTCACCAGAGCGGAGACAGAAGAATACCGGACACGGTCTCTCCAGGTCCTGTGAAAGGAGAGAAAATCCCTGCATTTTTCGGAGAGTTCATCGGAATCAGATTCCTGTCTGTCTCCGACAGATTCCCCCGCAGCACAGAGGAGAGAATCATAGAGAAGTCCGTCGGGCTTCATAAGCCGGATCCTGGCGATCTCATCCTGGGTAAATCCGCCGAAAAACCCTCTGAGCACACCATATAGAGGGATGTCCTGGCCGGGATTATCCAGCGTGCGCAGAAATTCGATCACTGTCCGGATCTCCTGTGCCGCAAAATAACCGGTCCCGGACTCCGCATAGGCAGGGATACCTTCCCGGGCCAGCACTTCCTTGAATTCCTCATTCCATCTTGCCGCGCTGCGCATCAGGATGACAATGTCCCCGTACCGTGCCGGTCTGAGCTCTCCAGTATCCTCATCACGTACCTTGAGGCTTCCTGTGATCCTGCGGATCTGTCCGGCGATCAGGAGGGCTTCCTTCTGAACGTCGGTTAGGCTCTGGATCCCCTCGGAAAGATCCGGGATCCGTTCCTGCTGTGATTCTTCACTTCCAAAGCCGGCCAGATCATCTCCGGAAAAAGACGGATCCTCCCCGTCCTCTCCCGGTCCATCGTCTCCATCGCCCGGACCTGTGTCCAGGAGGAGCAATTCCGCACGATAGGGATCCCGGGGGATCTCCCCGGAGCCAATCTTCACTGCCTCATCGTCTATACCCGGGCCTTCTTCATCGGGATCGCCATCAATATCTTCATCGAGATTTACATCAGGGTTTTCATCAATATCTTCATCAACAGCCTCAACAATGTCTTCATCAGGATCTTCATCGGGAAATACAGCTCCCCTTTTCAGGGATACGGCTTCACTGTACTCCACGCCGCCGATCTCCCTGCGCATCAGTCTGAAGAAAAGTGCATTGACACAGTCCAGCACTTCTTTGCGGCTGCGGAAATTCTGATCCAGTTCGATCTTTTCTGTCAAGGGATCATCCGGCAGGTAGGAATCATATTTTTCCATAAAGATTTCGGGCCTTGCCAGACGGAACCGGTATATACTCTGCTTGATGTCACCCACCATAAACCGGTTGTTATTTCCGTCATCCTCTCCGGAAATGATCTGAAGCAACAGTTCCTGGACTTCGTTGCTGTCCTGATATTCATCGATCAGGATCTGGTCATAGTGGCCGCGCAGCGCCCTGGCCGCCCGTCTGGGAACATAGGTCCCGTCCTCCTGACGCTCTGCCAGGATCTCCAGGGCAAAATGTTCGAGATCTATAAAGTCGATCAGGTGCCTGGCCTTTTTTTCTTCCAGGAATCTCTCGGAAAACTCCAGGGTAAGGGCAGACAGGGCGGCAACGGGAGCAGAGGCCGCCTTCATTCCCGCCAGGATCCTCTCCGTATCCTGCCCCGCCGTTTTTTGGCGGAGACGGGTTATTCTTTCTTTTTCCCCATCCCTGAGATTTTTGACGAATACTCTGGCAGCGGGGTCCAGATGCTCATACTTTTTTCCTCTGATCGTCGGATATCTTTTGAAATCCCCTGAGATGCTTTTCTGGATTTCCTCCCAGAGGCGGATCAGCTGCCCGGTTTCCGGGACCAGGTCCGCCTGCCCTCCGCCCCCTTTAGCGGACTTATTACCGGAATGAGACCGGTCAGTAAAAAAATCTCTGAGCAGGGGGCGGATCTTTCCGAACAGCCTCTCCCTCTCCTCCTGGATAAAGAGCTGGATAATATCAGGGATGTCCGGCTCCCTGCAGAGCTCTTCTATCACGGCATAGGTTCGGTCGGATTCATAAAGAGCGATGGCCGTATTCATAACCATGGACCGCATCCAGGGTGTCTCAAAAAGCTCTTCCTCATCCTTTATATCATAGTCAGCTGCCCGCTCCCTTAACCAGGCTGAAGGCGAAGGATGACTTCCCGAGTGCCTGAAAAGCTCCAGGATCAGCTCTTCCAGCTCCTTATCATCGGATCCGGTACAGAAATAGTCCACACAGGAGAGAAAGGAAGGGTCTCCGGATGCATACTTTTCCTCCAGAAAATCCTTGAGGACATCAGCCTGGATCAGGCCGCTCTCATTCTGGTCGATCTGCCGGAATCCCGGGTCAAGGGCAATATCGCTGAAATAATTGCGCAGGATAAAGGTAAAAAAGCTGTCCATCGTCGTGATCTGCGCCTTGTGCAGCAGAACCTCCTGCCTGCGGAGATGGGCGTTGCCCGGATCCCTGCGGAGACGGGCGGAAAGAGCCTGACCGATACGCTCCCTCATCTGCGCTGCCGCCGCCCTGGTGAAGGTCACGACCAGAAGTCTGTCTATGTCCAGAGGGTGGTCTCCTTCACTGATCAGACGAACGATCCTTTCCACCAGAACTGCGGTCTTGCCGCTGCCGGCGGCTGCAGAAACAAGGATGTTGTGGTTTTGTGCATCCAGGACCTTCTGCTGCGCCGCTGTAAACTGTATTGCCATGATTATCTCCCGTCATTCAAGACTCGCTGGTACTCTTCTGAATAAAAACTATTCTGAAAAATATGATTATTCCGAATCATATGATTATTCCGAATCATATGATCATTCTGAAGTACATGATAATTCTGAATCATATGATCATTCCAAAGATCACATTACAGTTTTCCGGTTCCCGTCGTCCTCATGTAACCGGGGATACGGAGGTCAAAACCGCAGGCATCCCGGTAAGGACAGTAGTCGCAGGCTGTGGATCTCGCATCGATCACAGCAGGCGCTGCGGTGATCTCGCCGTCCAGGATCCTCTGTGCGGTCGTGCATAGAGCCTTAACGGCATCGGAAGCCAGGAGGGTGTATTGCTCAGGGGTGATCAGACTCGTAGAGGACCGGTACCCGCCGTTCTTTTTCCTAATGACAGGGATCACCATGGAAGAATCAGCAAAAGACCTGTCCAAATGTGAAATGCTTTCCTCGTCTTCGTAGATCAGTCCTGTGGGTTTGAGCTGCTGGCGGATCTGCATTTTCTGATTTTCCGGATCCGGTATACTGTCGGGAGAAAGGTCCAGAACAGGTTCCTTCATACTGTAATACAGCAGGGCTGACGGAACTGTGGACGCAGGCGCCTGTCCCGGCGCTTCCATCGGAAAGGGCGAATGCATCAGGGCTTCCATATACATGATCAGCTGAAGCTGCAGTCCCCTTCTGATCTGGTCCTGATCCAGGTTTCTTTTTCCTGATTTGTAATCCATGACCCGAAGGAAGCGGCGCCCATCTCCGTTGAACATGTCAACCCTGTCTATCCGTCCCTGGAGAATGAGCTTTAGTCCGTTCTGCAGGTCATAAGTAAGGGCCGGGATCCGGGCATGTTCCCCTCCAAACTGCAGTTCAGCAGCTACAGGGACCAGGTCCCCTTTACTGATCTGAAACTGGACTGTGTCGACCGTTCTCAGGAGCCGCCTTTTGAGCCGGGCGAGCCTGCTTTCGTCCCTAGCCGATTTATACATCAGCAGGTTTCTGTAGACAGCAGCCTCCTCGTCGAGGGCCTGAGATACGAGTCTCTCTGCGGTCTCAGTGGTAAAATCATTCCAGGATAGTCCCTCCGCGGCAAGAAGCGAGTGGAACCGCTGCAGGGAATCATGCAGAACAGTCCCTGTATCCACGGGGGCAAATTCATAAAGCTCCCGTTCATGGAGATGAAGCCCGTATTTCAGGTGGTGATAGAGCAGGCATTTGGCTCCGGTCTCCATCCGGCTGATCCCGCCTGTGATCCTGTCCCCGTAAACCGCATGTGCCGTTTCGGGCGGCAGAAATTCCGGCCTATAGCGGCACAGCGCCGCTTTTTTGAGCATCCGGACATAAGCTTTCATTTCCGGATCGGCTGTCACTTCAGGACTTGTATAAAAGCCGTAAGCCAGCCGGAAATCCCGGGCAGACTCTTCACTTTCTCCGATACTGCCCTCGACAAAGCGCCGCAGAAGGTCTGCCAGGATCATCCTCCCTGCTTCATTGTCCCGGATCTGTTCCTCTACCGGTCTCTGCTCCGGTATCTCGATCTTCAGGTCAGGAAACAGATTTCTGAGCATGTGCACCAGATAAGAGGGTCTCATGCTTTTCTGATCCTGCGATACCCTGGCAAAAGAAACCGTCAGTGTCTCGGACGGCTTTGTCATATTGAGATAGAGATAGAGCCTCTGGATGAACATCTGCTGCCGGGGGGCAGGAGAAAGGACAGCTCCCAGGGAAGCCAGAAATTCCCGGTCCATGTCAGAGAGAATACCTCCTTTTGACACACTGCGGGGAATATTCCCGTCATTTACCCCTGCAAAAAACAGGTGACGGACCTGAGTGAGCCGGGTTCGTTCGATATCTCCTACGAGGATACGATCGACCCGCTGCGGGATCGTCCCCAGACTGATCTGGGACAGGCCGGTCTCTACCAGCTCCAGATAGTCACGGGCACTTATGCGCTCCCGTCCTGTCAGATCATGGATCTTGTCGAGAAGGTCGATCACTGCCCTGTAGATCTGTCTGTACTGGATACTGCGGACGGAATCTCCCTCTTTTTCAAACCGGGCAGCGATACTTTCCATATGTTCCTGCGCACTGCAGTTCACCAGAAACCTGTATAGTTCCATGGTGCGGTCAGCCGCAGTTCTGACAGGCCTGCGTCCTTCCAGGCCTGCCTCTCCCGTCACTGGAGAGATCTCACGAAGGAAACGGAGACGGGTCTCTTCACAGGAAGCATCAAAAGGCGTCCCCCATTTCTTCCTTCCCCGGATACCGTTGGCCAGACAATAATTCTCCAGCTTATCCACTTCCTCATCCCTGATCCTGCTGATCCCGCTCCTTAAATAGCGGAAAACGGAAGGATAGGAAAAATTCTCTGAAGAGATCTGCAGGACACTCCTGATCCCTTCCGTCAGAATATTGTTAAAGGCCGGACTGGTCCGGTCAATATAGACAGGGATCCGGCTGCGGACAGCCTCCCTCTCAAACAGATCCCCGTAAGTCTCCAGATCTGCCGTTACGATCGCAAAATCCCGGTAGGCACAGCCGGTTGCAGCTATCATCTCACGTATGGAACTGAAGATCCTGCGGACCTCCTCCTGCGGGGTGGAAGCGGCGAACAGCCTGAGGGCACTGCCGGTCCCTTCCTCCGAAACTGCCGGGCAGGACTTTTGTAAAGCTCCCTCCCCTGACCTTCTGATATCTGAAAACGCCTTTTCAGGATATCGAAAAAGACTGGCTTCCAGATGGGCAAGGACCGGGTTTGAATGAAATCTTGCAGGTATCCTGCCCTGAAGATAAATATCCGGATTCTTTTTAATTCCTTCTTCTTCACCCATCCTGACGATATCCCGAACAGTCTTTCTGCTCAGGTAAAAAAGATCCTCTTCATTCCCTGCAGGACCTCCCTCTGCTGTCCGGGTAATATCCGGTCCTCCGTCACTGGAGACTGTAAAGGAAAAAAAGACATCTGACGCTGTCCGGATCAAAGCCCTCACAACGCGGTATTGTACAGGAGTGAATCCAGTAAAGCCGTCAAAAAGGACGACGCTCCCTCTGAGCTGATCCGATACGGGGATCAGCCAGGCCAGGACATCCAGAGTTTCTTCCGTTGTCACATAACGATCCTCCTGTGCCTTTTTAAAACCGGAGAACAGCTTTCCCATATCCAGAAGCCTTGCCTGCAGAGCGAGCTGCCCATGCTTTCCGGCGAAGGAAGCCATCCTGTCGATCTCTTTCTCTCCGACCCCGTATTGCAGAAACTCGGACAGGATGGATTTGATCTCGTCGATCATCCCGGCACTGTGCAGCCCTTTTTGAAGAACAGTGAGCTCCTCCCCGCATTCTGAAACGACCCGCCTGAGCAGGAGGCTCTTTCCGATATCGTCAAGGACAGTGCGTCCCTCCTCTCCTGTCTCCTGAAATACCCTGTAGGCAAGCCGTCCGAAGCTGAGGACATCGATGTTCATCAGGACATGGGAAGGGTGCTCTTCCACCAGGTCCTTCTGCGTCTGCATTGTGTATTGCTCAGGCACAATGACAATATAATGTGTTTTGTCCTTCCCGGGTGTGGAAAGGGAACCTGAAGCCCTGTCAATGATCATTTTCCGCATGACGCGGCTCTTTCCTGATCCCGACGGACCAAAGCAAAAGGAAAAACCCATAGAAGACCCTCCCTCAGGAGCCGGGCAGATCGGTAGTGCCCGGTTTATTTACAGATTTTTTGTATAAATCAGCCCCTCTGCAGCAAACTGCAAAGGGGCCTTTCATGCCTCATTCCGGCAAAGCGGTTTTATTTTGACTCCAGAATATAGACCTTTACTCTGCTCTGGATAACATCCGCTGTTTCTTTAGCCGATTTCTGTCCTGAGAAGTATGCTCCGACTTCTTCCAGAACAATATTTGAGATGTTATAGTCCACCCTTGCGCGGCAGTCCAGTGATTTCAGCGTCTTCATAACTGTATCGATATCAGCCTGCTTTGGAATGGGGATCTTTATGCTCTTGCCGTTCAGCGTAAGTTCCGGATTGTCTATGACCTCCTCGATCTCCTTACCGTTTTCATCGGTATAGGTATAGGTTTCGGGATTCATGCTTTTCTCCGCTTTTGCATTCAGGGCGCTGATACTGATCGGGAAACCGGTCTCAATTCTGGTCTGGTATTCATCGAGATAGAATGTCCTCATGAATTCCCAGCATTCCTTCTTGTGTCCACTCTCGTGACTCATGGCCAGTGTCATACCATCCTGAATGGCCGGGCCGTTTTTCCCGTCTCCGGGATAGCCCATATAGAGAATGTCTTCACCGAAATAGCCGTATCTCTCCATCATATAGGAATGAAAATCGTAATAAAACACTTCCCTGACCAGCTGGTCGCCGGATCGTACAGCCGCGTCATATTTATCCCAGTCAAGATTTTCGTAGTTGATGTCCTTGGGAAACTTCTTTGCAAAGTTGAGAATATCGATAAAAGAATCTGAATTAAAACTGCAGGTGCCCTTTTCCCAGTTCACAAATGTGTCCATGGCATAGTACATGACCCAGTTGAGGATCATTTCTCTGTTGACAACTCCCAAAGCGAACTTGTAATCAGCTTTTTTCTTTTTGATCATTTTTTCAAGCTGCGGGATCGTAAGGCCCTTTGTTCCCTTGAACTCCTTTTCTTTTCCCATCATGCCGCAGACATTAAAGCTCGGAGTCACAAAATACATTTTGCCGCCGATCCGGTAGGCGTCAAGGATATTGTCCAGATACTTGTTTTTTGAGATCACCGGATCCTTTTTAAACATGGGTTCGATGTCTTCAAAAAGCCCCTTGGACACATAACTCTCAACAGGCATCTCGGGAGAGATGTAGATCAGATCAGGGATATTCCCTTTTGCGATCTCGGAACTGAATTTGCTGATACCGGATTCGTCATAAGCGTACTCAACCAGATCAATTTGAATTTTGTCAGAAGACTTATTAAAATCGACGATCGTCTTTCTGAAATCGGGATCCGCTCCGGAACAGCCGAGTTTGAGCCTGACCTTCTTAACAGCTTCAGAAGGATCCGTCTGTTTTACCAGGGCAGCTGAATTAGCATCATCCACTCCATAGGAGATGAGGAACATGCTCTTTGGAGAGGCGACAGCACAGCCCTGCAGATAACTGATGGTAAGATTGGAGCCTATATAGTCCAGGACCTTTACAGGTTTGGAACCGTCAAGCTTCAATCCATAGACACCATCTTCCCTGGAAGTGAAGAAATCATAACTGCCGACACCTGAAACGACGATTTCAGCCCCGAACATTCCCTTGATATTCAGTTTGGTCTTTGTAAATTTCTCCTGACCGGGATCATATTTCCAGGCAATAAATCCATCTCCGGAGGAGCCGGCCAGTATGACCTGATCTTTCCCGTCTGTACAGATATTCCCGTAGAACTCCTTCGTCGGAATGCTGATCTTTTTAACGGATTTACCGGCATTGTCTATGATCCTTATATCTGTATCGGAGAGAAGAAATGTGTTGTCCTTCGTCGAGGCCATCCCCCGGATATAGTAGGAATCATTAGCCTTCAGCGTCTGCCTCCATGCCTCTTTCCCCTTTTTATCCAGACAGACTGCCTCCCAGGCAGATTTATCTTTCTCCTCATCGTAGCTGTTGACAGCAAAAAAGATGCGGCCGTCCGGTGAGACACTCATACAGGAAACCTGACAGTTCTCTCCCCCTTCCAGCTTGATCATCTGATCGTTCTTGCCATTTTCATCAAAGATGCAGATCGACGGTCTGTCATCATCGTACATGCTTGTATAAAGCACATAATATTTACCGTTTGCGGCAGCGGGTGTTCCGTAGTTAATACTGTCACCGCCCATATCATCGATCACAAGGCCGCCGGAGGAAGCGGTCTTCTTTTCTATTCCTGTCAAAGGGGACGGAATGACCTCATAGATGGTGTTTACCTTTTCAGAGCCCTTCTTCTCTCCTTCCTTGGCAGAAGCTGCCCTTCCGCAGCCGCCCAGCGTACACAGGGAAACTATAAATGCCATCAGGACAGAGAGCACACCCTTTTTAATTCCATTATTGCTGCCGAAAAAAAACACTTTGTTTCCTCCTCATCTACGATACTATGATGTGCCTTCAAGTCAGTAAACCAGGTCAGAAGGGACCAGGCCAAAAAGATCGAGTATCTGTAACGCAGGGACGCTGTACAGACGTTCTTATTATACTACGCAGCAGGCAGGATTTGGTTACCGCTTTCACGATTTTAACAAAAAAACACACTTGATGATTTACCTGTGAAACCCTCTTGGCGGCGGCTCTCCGCGGCGGGACAATAAAAAGGATAATATAAGATACTATGAGGAAAAGATTTTGCCGCGGTCAGTAAGATCCGGTCAGATTCAAATGAGAGAAAAGCCCACTACACTGGCTGTCATCATGATGACCCCTGCGAGAAGGACTCCCAGCATGACCGCGATGATCGTTGATTTAAACTCCATATCGAGAATGCTTGCAGCCAGCGTCCCAGTCCAGGCACCTGTACCGGGCAGAGGTATGCCGACGAACAGGAGCAGGGCGACAAAAGTGCCCCGTCCGGCCTTTTCTGTCAGCTTTTCCCCTCCCTTTTTTCCTTTTTCCAGGCAGAAGGTAAAAAACTTTCCTGTCAGCGGTTTGTCAGCGCCCCATTCGAGTACTCTCCTGGCAAACAGATAGATGAAGGGAACGGGGATCATGTTCCCCACAATACAAACAAGATAGGATGTGAGGATGGGCAGACCCATGCCCTGGGCGATCGGTATGGCACCCCTGAGCTCGATCAGCGGGACCATGGATACCAAAAACGGAATCAGATATTGTTTCATAGACAATTTCCCCTGTAGATCATAATTAAACGAATACCATTATATAAGTGAAAATAATTATTTAATTTAATACCTTTAATAAAGCCAATACCATTATTAAAGCCAATACCATTATTTCCTTAATCCGTTATCCGGAATAAGAATCTGTTAATGGAAAAAGGTTCATGGCAGATATATGAAACTGGCATGTATACGGAAAAAGCAGGCAGGCATCTGGGACAGATGCCTGCACAGCTGTAGTATCAAATATTAAATTGATCAATGATAGTATTCTACTCTGCTTTATCCCTGTTATCAAGGATTTTTCTCGCACTGATGATCCTGACAACGAGCGAGAAGAGCTCAGTGGCAGTCTTGAGATCATTCAACGGAGGATAGGACGGCGCGATCCTGATATTGGAATCATAAGGATCCCTTCCGTAAGGCCATGTAGCACCTGCCTTTGTCATTTCGACACCGGCTTTTTTCGCCTTTGCTACAATCTCCTTCGCACACCCCGGCATTGCGTCGAAACTGATGAAGTATCCTCCTTTAGGTTTCGTCCATGAGCCGATGTCAAGGCCCGAGAGGTTCTTGTCCAGGATTTCCTCCACTGCTTCAAATTTGGGCCTGAGGATTTCAGCGTGTTTATGCATATGCTTAACCATGCCGTGGATATCTCCGAAAAAGCGGACATGGCGGAGCTGGTTCACTTTGTCATGGCCTATGGTCTGTATGGCGAGCTGGCTGCGGATATCCTCCAAATTGTTGGGAGAAGTCGCGAGAGCAGAAATACCACTTCCAGGGAAGGTGATCTTGGAGGTAGAAGCAAACTTATAGACGAGATCGGGATTACCGACTCTCTTGCATTCCGCCAGGATCTCGATCAGATAATCCTGGTCGAGATCATAAAGGTGATGGATCCCATAGGCATTATCCCAGAAGATGCGGAAGTCCTTTGCCGCCGGTTTCAGTCTGGCAAAACGCCTTACGGTCTCGTCACTGTAGGAATAACCCTGGGGATTGGAGTATTTCGGTACACACCAGATTCCCTTCACCTGCTCATCTGTGGACACCATTTTCTCCACTATGGCCATATCAGGACCCGTAGGGGTCATTGGAACGGGGATCATCTCGATGCCGAAATATTCCGTGATCGCAAAGTGCCTGTCATATCCGGGCACAGGGCACAGAAATTTGACCCGGTCCAGTTTACACCAGGGGGTATTGCCCATTATGCCGTGGGTCATGGCCCGGGAGACTGTATCGTACATGACATTGAGGGAAGAGTTTCCGTATATGATGATATTATCCGGACGGTTCTCCATCATATCACCGATCAGTTCCTTACACTCTTCTATTCCGTCCAGAACACCGTAATTGCGGCAGTCTGTCCCGTCTTCACAGAACATATCTGCTTCCGAGGAGAGAACATCCATCAGTCCCATGGAAAGATCGAGCTGGTCAAGGCAGGGTTTTCCGCGGGACATGTTCAGTTTGAGATCCATGTTCTGGTACTGTCTGTATTCTTTCATGAGTACATCAATTTCAGCCTTGAGCTCCTCATTGCTCATCTCTCTGTATGATTTCATCTATTCCTCCTTCCATGAGAGTTCGTGCAGGCACGACGCTCCTTTGGCTTTACCTCGCTGTTTTATCTCTGGTAACATAGCCGGATTCCCGCATACATGTATGAATAAAACTACGCGCTGTTTATTCATTCTTTGCGTTAATTACTGTACATATGAATCCTATTATTACAAATAAAACAGCTTACTGTCAAGAAAAATGTATCCTGTAATCAGCGTATACAATTTTTAATTGATCTGTTTTATACGAGTAAACAGGATAACTGTTATCTGTCAGCCGCCTGTATTTTTCCAGGGGGTAAAAGAAGCCGCTGTCGGCGGCTTCTTCCAGATTGATGTTTTATACTGTGAGATATGATTTTAAAGCTATAGGGTTATGATTTCAAATTTAATTTTACTGCGGCCTCATGCTTAATACTTTTTATTTTTTCTCTGTCGAGTAATACGGAATCACGATCTTTGTACCGGGGCTGAGATCCGGAATCTCTCCCTCCCTGTAAGGCAGGCCGTTGATGTCGCAGATTTCCCGGATATAGTCATTTTCCTCAGGATAGGCAGTCCTGTCTCTGTAGGTGTATACTATAGCATGAAGGTCCTCCCCATAGGGAATCGTGACTGTAGTGTAGTATTTCCAGGTCTGCTGCTCTGGTCTGCTGGAGGCTCTGGTCATGATCTGAAAGCCGGCTGTCGTTCCGGCAAGAATGATGGCAAGCAGGACAGACCGAAGAAGAAAGGCCTTCCGGCGCCTGCTCCTCCCGGATCTGCCGGAAGCAGAAAAAGTGTTTCCGGAATCACAGTCTGCAGGTGTATTCCCGTTGATTTTCTTTTCTGAAAGCGGTCTTTCTCCCGATGCGGTGTTCACAGAATGCTTAGTCTCAGAAGAAAAAGATACAGCTGTATTATTTTTAGCTGTCTTTTTTTCAGAAGAAAACGCATCAGCGGAAAAAGAAACCGCATTAGAAGTAAAAGAAACCGGTCGTTCTGTATCTCTGCCGGCAGGTCTTTTTGAGAGATATACCTTCTTTTGAGCAAAACTGTTTCTGCTATAATCCATATAATCCATGGTTATACCGGACTGCACAAATGGCATAAGTCTGATTCCGTTCATAACTTCACCTCTCGAACAACTATTCCAAACATTCGTTTGTCCTGCAAGTACAGTATACCGAACATAAATTTGCCTGTCAATGCTTTCAGAACATATTTTCAGAACGAATTTTCGGAATATTTGTTTGCTTTATCAACATTTATGATGTATAATGAATGGAAAGATTTATCAGAAACCTGATCATCACTGCAGCAGTATGCGATCTGTTTTTCTTTGCTATATATTTGGAGGAAATGGGAATGAGCCGTACAAAAAGCAATGGCGAGAGACGCCTCAGTGCCAAACAAAAGCAAATACTGGATTACATAAAAGAAGACATTCTTAAAAAGGGCTATCCGCCCACTGTGCGTGAAATCTGTGAAACCGTCGGACTCCGTTCGACCTCTTCCGTGCATGCCCATCTTTCCACTCTGGAAAAGAACGGATTCATCCGGCGCGACCCCACAAAACCCAGGGCGATCGAGATCTGCGACGACAGCTTTCAGGTCGTGCGCACTGAGATGGCTTCCCTGCCTGAGATCGGCGATGTCGCTGCCGGGCAGCCGCTTTTAGCCCAGGAAAACATCACCAGCTACTTCCCTGTCCCCGCCGAGATCGTTCCTCCGGGGGAATCTTTTGTACTAAGGGTCCGAGGGGAATCCATGATCAATGCAGGTATCTTTGACGGCGACCGCATTTTTGTCAATTCCTGCAATACTGCCAGGAACGGCGACGTTGTCGTGGCACTGGTGGATGATTCTGCCACAGTCAAGACTTTTTACAAAGAGAAGGATTATATCCGGCTTCAGCCAGAAAACGACACCATGGATCCTATTATTGTCAAGGACTGTGTCATCCTGGGAAAGGTTTTCGGCGTCTTCCGCCTGATGGGCTGATCTGCTGTAAAGAGCGGGGGCAGCTGTCCCTGACTGGAAAATGGATAGTTTTCTTTACAGGAGGACGGCCGGCTTAACAGATTATTTATGGCAGATTGTCATTACCGGTTATTAACATTACATTGCTATTACCGAATATTATTACCGAATAATAACAAAGGAGCCGGGCAGGGAAGGCAATTCCCCGTCCGGCTCTGTTTCAATTCTTAGCAAGTGATATTCCTGCATACCGGTGCGCAGAATGGATCTTATCTATGGATCACAGCGCATCAGGATCGATCTGGGTTCCGTCTTTCCAGATCCTCTCCAGATCATAGAACAGTCTGTTCTGGGCATCAAACAGATGGATGATCACATCGCCGAAATCAAGCAGGATCCAGTTTGCTGCCTGATATCCCTCGATCTGTCTGGGAGCTGCTCCGGCTTTTCCCAGACGCATTTCCACTTCATCCGCCATAGCCTGGACCTGGGTCCGGTTATTTCCGGTGGCTATGATAAAATAATCCGCGAGGACGGAGACCTCTTCGATATCGATGACGCGCACATCTTCTGCCTTTTTGTCCTCAAGGGCGGAGATTGCAAGCCTCGCAAGCTCCGTGGAGCGCACTTTATCTTTGCCGGCGGATGTGTCGTTCTGAACAGGCTGGCTGCTGTTTTTGTTCATTTCAGTCATAAATTGTCTTCTCCTCAAATATCTGTTTATAGTAATCATAGGTTTTCTGGGTCATCGGATCCACAACAAGGCCGGTGGAATTGAGATAAACCAGTGTGTCGTAAAGGATCTTCATGAGCGCCTCGTCGATGTCCGAGAAGGCCAGTCTGCGGATCAGGGGAAGGTTTTTGGCTGTAAACCTGCCCGGTTCAATGTAGTCCGCGACAAAAATGATCTTCTCCAGAAGCGACATTCCTGGTCTTCCTGTTGTGTGATAGCGGATCGCATTGATCATATCCGGATCTGTGATCCCGTATTTTTCCGCAGCGAGCACGCTCCCGGCTTTTGAATGGAGGAGGGAGGCGCTGTCTGCTTCAAAAGAGGATACGGTCAATCCCGCTTTTTCACACACCTTCTGCATTTTCCGCACGTCCATACACTTGGCGCAGTCATGGAGCAGCCCGGCTGTTTCCGCCTTTTCGAGATCCGCTCCATAGCACATGGCAAGAGAAGAAGCTGTGCCAGCAACAGAAAGTGTGTGGATAAATCTCTTGTAGCTAAGCTCCTGCTCCAGCGTTTTGATCAGTTCTACTCTGCTGACTTTTTTCAAGTGGAATGCCCTCCTTCTTCTATAAGCCTTCTGTAAGCACTCTATAAGTCTTTTACAAGCATTCTATAAAGTCTTTCTATAAGCCAATTCCATATGCTTTTAAGCCCGCAGAATAATACCCGGATCAGACTGCGTTGGATTCTCTCACTTGTAGATTCCTTTTTCTATTATATACCTTTCCACCCGTTCAGGCACGAGATAATGCACTGTTCTTCCGTTTTTGATACGGTTTCGTATATCGGTGGATGAAATACCGATTGCCGGTATTTCAAGGACATGAATATCCGCGCCGTAATCCTTTCGAAGCCTCTCAACTTCTTTCAAAAAAGCCTCTGTAGGGATCCCGTCCTCCCGGATTGCTGCCAGCAGCGTGCAGTCCGCGAAGATCTGCTCCGGATTTTTCCAGGTCAGGATACTGAGTACAGTATCCGCGCCGACGATAAAAAAGTAGTGGTTTTCAGGGTTCTGCATACGAAGCTCTCGCAGGGTATCACAGGTATAGGTATTGCCGGGACGGTGGATCTCAAAATCCGATGCCGTAAAATGCGGGTTGTCCGATGCCGCCTCGCAGGTCATGGCATAGCGGATCTCCGGAGGCAGAACCTTCTGTTCCCTATCATCCTTGAAGTAGGAATGTCCCGACGGCATGAGGAGGACCTCGTCCAGGTCAAAGGCATCATAAGCTGCTTCAGCAATGATCAGGTGGGCCATATGGATCGGATCAAAGGTCCCTCCGAGGAGCCCGACCCTGCGCTTAAGGCTTTCATCAGTCTGTTTCTTTTCTATCATCCGGCTTTTCCTCCCTGGATCACTGTGTTTTTTTACGGGGCAGCACGATCACTGGTTTGTCCTGGAATGGTTTATAGAGAATGAATTTTCTGCCGATGACGGTCACCAGTTCAGAACGAGAACGCTCCGCCAGAGTCTGCGCGCATTCACGGACATCCTCCAGAACGTTTTTCTGAACAGAACCCTTGATCAGTTCATGTGTGTTGAAAGCTTCTTCCGCCGACTTGACGACTTCCGGCGTCACGCCCTGCATTCCCACCTGGACGATGGGGTCCAGGGAATTGGCCAGTCCGGTCAGGTAAGCTCTCTGTTTACTGGTAATCATAGGAAAGGTGTCTCCTCCTGTATATAAGTATTTTACTGTATATATGTGAATTAATGTGGATTAAACAGGACAATCAGTCGTAGAACTCAAATCCATGACCGTACAGACGGACAAAATCGCCCTCCTTGCAGCCCTGCCGGCGTAGTTCATCGATGATCCCGTTGTCCACAAGGAATTTCTGGAAAAACTGGAATCCCTTCTCGGTCTCCAGGTTTGTGTATCCCAGCATGCGTTCGATACGGGGACCCTCGACCTTGTATTCCTTTGATTTGGAATCATAAAAGACAGTAAAGGGAGCCTCCTCTTCTGCCAGTTCGATTTCAGGGTCATATTCCTGTTCATAGGTCACAGTCTGTCCGGGCATCTGTGAGAGAACCGTACTCACATGATAGAGGAGCTCACGGACACCCTGACCGGTCGCTGCGGATATGGGAAAGACTTCGATCCCCAGAGGTTCGCAGTAGGCGCGGATCTCCTCTATGGGATCTGCGCCGGGATCCGCGCCGCCGTCCTCCTTCATGATCAGGTCACATTTGTTGGCGGCCACGATCTGTTTCCGGGAGGAAAGGTCGATCCTGTATCGGGCAAGCTCTCTGTTGATGGCCATCATATCTTCGATCGGATCCCTGCCTTCTGTTCCCGCCGCATCCACGACATGGATGAGGATCCTCGTGCGCTCGAGGTGAGCCAGGAATTCGTGGCCCAGTCCGGCTCCGTCCGCGGCGCCTTCGATCAGGCCAGGGATATCGGCCATGACAAAACCTGGTGCGTCTTCCAGATCAACGACGCCCAGAATGGGCTGCAGGGTCGTGAAATGATAGTTGGCGATCCGGGGTTTGGCATTGCTGGACATGGACAGAAGGGTGGATTTGCCAACATTGGGGAAACCCACCAGGCCTACATCGGCGATCAGCTTGAGCTCCAGCAGCAGTTCCAGCGACCTGGAAGGCTGTCCGGGCTGGGCGTACTTGGGTGCCTGCATGGTGGAGGTGGCATAGTGCATGTTGCCGTTTCCGCCACGCCCTCCTCTGAGGATCACATATCTGCGCATGTCTCCGGACATGTCCACGATGACCTTTCCGGAATTGGCTTCCCGGATCACTGTGCCCTCCGGCACCTTGATCTCGATATCACTGCCTTTTTTGCCGGCCATTCTCTTTTTTTTGCCGTCTTCCCCGTGCTGGGCGGCATACTTGCGCACATGTCTGAAATCCGTGAGCGTATTGAGGCCTTCGTCCACGACAAAGACGACATCTCCGCCTTTTCCTCCGTCGCCGCCGTCGGGTCCGCCTGCCGGCACATATTTTTCCCTGCGGAAGGAGACATGTCCGTCCCCGCCCTTTCCGCTGCTGACTATGATTCTGGCTTTATCGATAAACATGTACTGTGGTCTACTCCTCTCGGAAAATGTAATTGCGGAATATTCAAAGATAATATCCAGGATGATTTGTGATATTGTCTCATAATATTTTGCGATAGTATCGCAGGATAGCATTTGATAGTATCGCCGGATATAATTACAATCGATTCTGCAGATAGATTATAAGATTGATAAAGATGTAAAATGTAACAGACAAAGAGCCCCGGGCAGAATGGTAGTGTATTCTGCCTGGAGCCCTCTCTTTTACAGATCATCGTACTGTTCAGGATCTCTTCCGGTCTGTGGATAATAATAAATCAACAGACAGTTTTTCCTGAGATACAGATTAAGCCTCCTGCTCCACAGCCTCTGCTGCCTCTACAGGATGAACGGATGCTCTCTTCCTGAATTTGCCGAAACGCTCGAAACGAAGGATACCGTCTTTAAGAGCATAAAGAGTATCGTCTCCGCCGATGCCGACATTGAGGCCGGGATGGATGTGTGTGCCGCGCTGTCTGTAAAGGATGTTGCCGGCCTTTACAAACTGGCCATCTGCCCTTTTAGCACCCAGGCGCTTGGAATTGGAATCACGACCGTTCTTGGTGGAGCCCATTCCTTTTTTATGTGCGAAGAACTGAAGATTTAAATTCATCATGGTTCATTCCTCCTTGAGATTGATAACGAGATAGTCCCCGCCGTATGTCTCCCTGACTGAACGCAGTCCCAGAAGCATGCTGTCGACGAGGAGCGCAGCCTTTTCATCAGGGGGAGCTTCAAAACGGCAGCTGAGATCGCCGCCCTCTTCTGCCCAGGCATAAGTAATTTGTGCCCCGGTGAGTGTTTCGAGGCTGTTGACCGTATTGATGACAAGCATCGAGATGGCGGAGCAGATGATATCTTCTCCCTCCTGCGCATTGTCATCGGCATGGCCGTAACACTCAAAACCCAGATAACGCCCCTCTTTATCCCTGATAATGTCTACAACTGTCATAAGATCAGATCATGCGTTGATCTTGTCGATCTTGACGCGGGTAAAGAGCTGGCGATGGCCGTTCTTTTTGTGATAGCCGGTCTTCCTCTTATATCTGTAGACGACGACCTTTCTCGCTTTGCCCTGCTCCATGACAGTTCCCGTTACTGTCGCGCCTGCGACATCTCCGGCGACCTTGAGGGTGTCACCGCCGACGGCCAGAACGTTGTCAAAAGTGACTTCCGCGCCTGCATCAGCTGCGATCTTCTCAACATCGATCACATCGCCTTCGGAAACTTTGTACTGCTTTCCACCGGTTGCAATAATAGCATACATATCAGGTACCTCCTTCTTCTTTAAAAAAACTCGCTGATTACGGCGTCCTGTCCGCGTCCCGTCCGGATCCCGTGAGAAGGATCTCTGACATTGTCCGCGGCAGGAACTTCGCTTTTTGCAGGAGCTGCAGTACCAGACAGCAGCTGCACCGGCAGTTCCCGTCCTCATTCTTCTGCACTGCTGCGTCACTGTTCAAAACACAGCTGCAGAAAATGCGGACATGACCACAAAAGCCTCATCAAGCGGCATACTCATGTAAAATAGCAGACAAATATGGTTTTGTCAATATGATATTTTTATCCTTTTTTCTGCCTGCGGATCAGCTCTCTGGTGATATCCTCCCAGTCCACGCCCTTTTCTGCCATGACGACTTCGAGATGATAGAGGTAATCGGCGATCTCATAGATGATCTCGTTTTCACCGGGATTTTTTGCCGCTATGATGATCTCTGTGTTTTCCTCTCCGAGCTTTTTGAGCATCTTGTCCAGGCCTTTGTCAAAGAGATAGTTAGTATAGGAGCCTTCCCTGGGGTTCTTTTTGCGCTCGATTATGGTCGCATAGTCTTCGCTGAGGACATCGGATGCCTGACCGCGGCGGGCAGTCATTTTTGCGGCTCTGGTCTGCTGAACCTCATTGAAAAAGCAGGAGTGGCTGCCGGTGTGGCAGGCGGCGCCAATCTGGACGACTCTGGCCAGGAGGGTGTCCATGTCGCAGTCTCCGTAGAGAGAGCGGACGTACTGGAAGTGGCCGCTGGTCTCACCCTTGATCCAGAGAGATTTGCGGCTCCTGGAGTAATAGGTCATCCTGCCTGTCTCTACGGTCAGGCGGTAGGCTTCTTCATTCATGTAGGCGACCATGAGGACCTGGTCTGTTCCCTCCTCCTGGACGACTACCGGAAGGAGGCCGTCGGGGCCCTTTTTGAAATCCCCCCAGGCAAAAGCCGCCTCCGCTTTCTGTTCCATGCTGATCCCGGCATCTTCGCAGAAGACACGGGCGCGGCTGACAGCGTCTTTTCCCTCCGCCATCAGGATGTTGACTCCTTCACCTGAAACTCCTTCGATCTGGTCCCCGGAGAGCTGGCCTGCGATGGCCCGGGCGGCAGGGTCACTCACAAGAGAGATAACTGGAAGGGGGATGGCCGGTTCGTTTCCGGATACGTTTTCAGCTCCGGCTTCCTCCTGTGTCTGCGCCTCATTCTCCGCGTCCAGAAGGATCCGGGCTGAGATCCAGGGGGTAAGCTTGTCCCACTGGATAGAGGAGGACTCTGTTGTCTTGTAGCATCCGGCGATCCGGTCCTTTCCAAATCTCTCACTGACCTCCCTTGCCAGAATGCAGTTGCTCTCTCTGGACAGGTTCAGAGCGGCGAGCTCACAGCCGGCATAGATGAGCTTTTTGACGTCCTCCATACGCCGGATATTGCCGGCACCGATGACCGGCACTTCGTTCTCCTCACAGATCCTTCGGATCAGGTCGATCGCGGCATCGTGGTCAGCGTCTTTTTTGGAACGGTCAAAGAGGATCAGACCGTCGGCTCCCGCTTCAACATAGGAAGCAGCCAGAGCAGCCGGATCTTCGCTGATCACTTCATCATTGTCAAAGCCCTTCACGGCCTTTCCGTGGAGGAGCCAGAGGCAGGGATAAAAGCCTTTAGTCATTATCATTCTCCCTTTTAAAAAACTCTTATTCAAGACTCGCTCGCGAGTCTTGCACCCATGCGAAGCATGGGTTCACGCCTGCGAGTTTCCCTTATGCGCGTTTATCCCACGTCTGAAGACACGGATATTACGCGATGAAGAATAAACCAGCCGGTTCACAGACAGCCCTTGGTGCTCAGCACATCCTCGATCCGCGGATCTTTTCCTGTCGCCTGATCAAGCGCTCTTGCAAAAGCCTTGAACATGGCTTCGATGATATGGTGGTCGTTGTCTCCTGACAGGATCCGGAAGTGGAGGTTCATGGAAGCGGCATAGGAAACAGAATAGAAGAACTCTTTTACGAGCTGTGTGTCAAATTCTCCTACCATTGGCGAGTGGAAATCTGCTCCGTCCATGACAAAATACGGTCTTCCGCACAGGTCAACAGCGCAGAGTACCAGCGCTTCATCCATGGGAAGGATCGAAGATCCGTATCTGCGGATCCCGGCCTTGTCGCCGACCGCTTCCGCGACCGCCTTTCCCAGAACAATGCCGGTGTCCTCTACAAGATGGTGGCCGTCTACTTCAAGATCCCCTTTGGCATCGACTTCAAGATCGAACATGCCGTGCCTTGCGAAGGCATTAAGCATGTGATCAAAAAAACCGATCCCGGTGCTGATCTCAGCTTTTCCCTTGCCGTCGAGCTCAAGCCCGATCGTGATCTGTGTCTCGCCGGTCCGGCGGCTGATGGAGGCATTTCTCATAGTGTTTTGCTCCAATTCCCTTTCTTCTGTCTCGTTCGAATATCTCATTCGAAAATGATCATTTGAAGTGTATTTTCGGAATTAATCAGAATATGCCATTCGAAATTTACTATCCGAAATGGTTATTTAAACAGTATCTAAAACGATGATTTGAATCCCTTATCCAAAACTGTTATTCAAAGCGCACACGGATGGAATTGGCATGCGCGCGCAGCCCTTCGTTTTCCGCAAAGATTTCTATATCCTCATGGACCCTGGAGAGAGCTGCCTTTGAATAAGAAATGATGCTGGTCTTTTTCACAAAGGCATCAATTCCCAACGGGGAGAAGAATCTGGCTGTTCCGTTTGTCGGCAGGATATGGTTGGGACCGGCATAATAGTCTCCGAGAGGTTCCGAAGAATAGCTTCCCAGGAAGATAGCACCGGCATTTTTGATCCCGGTCATGACCTCGAAAGGATTCTCCGTGATGATCTCAAGGTGCTCAGAGGCAATGACATTCGCGGCATCGATGAGATCGTCAATGGATTCTCCAACAAAAATATATCCATAGCTGTCGATCGACTGGCAGATGATCTCTTTGCGGGGAAGCTCCTCGATCATCTGATCGATCTGGACGGCGACCTTTTCCGCCAGCTGAGGATCCGTTGTCAGGAGGATGGCACTGGCCATGGGATCGTGCTCTGCCTGAGACAGGAGGTCAGCCGCGACATAACGGGGATTGGCGGTATGGTCGGCGATCACCAGAATCTCGCTGGGACCGGCAACGGAGTCGATCCCGGTCACTCCGAAGCAGGCTTTTTTCGCCAGGGCGACAAAGATATTGCCTGGTCCGGTGATCTTGTCCACACGGGGAATGGTCTCCGTGCCATAGGCCAGCGCGGCGATCGCCTGGGCGCCGCCCACCTTGTAGATCTCATCCGCACCGGCGATGTCCGCCGCAACGATCGTTCCCGCGGCGGCCTTTCCGGAGGCATCCGGAGGCGTGGCGATGACGATCCTCTCGACACCCGCCACTTTGGCGGGGATCACATTCATCAGGACACTGGAGGGGTAGACCGCCCTTCCTCCCGGCACATAACAGCCGGAAGTCTCGATCGGAGTCACCTTCTGGCCCAGGATAGTGCCGTCCCCGGATGTCGTGATCCAGCTCTGGGTGACCTGTTTTTCGTGATAAGCCCGGATATTGGCCGCAGAGCGCCGGATCACCTCCACAAAAGCGGGATCAAGTATTCCGTAGGCCTCTTCGATCTCCTGCCGGCTGACCCGGATGGAATCCCTGTCCAGCCGGCACCTGTCAAATTTTTCCTCCAGTTCAAAGACTGCTTTATCACCGCGGGCGCGGACATCTTCTATGATCTGCCGCACCGTCTCTTCATATTCGGAATACCCGGCAGGGCTCCTCCCCAGGAGCGCCTCGAGGGCACCTTTCCGGGAGTCTCCAGTCAGTTTCATGATTCTCATACGGGCCAAAACAGTTCTCCTCCCTGCCGGGAAATCGCATCCCGGCATCAATGCACAACGTTTATACTTATGATTATTATGTGATTATTATGGTTATTAATTGTGATTATTAATTAATCATTAATCTCCTGACATTGTCTCACAGACGGCAGGTTATTCCGCGGGTCCTAAGTTACGGTATGCCTATTCGACGACACAGTCCCGCAGCCGGTCGATCATCTCACGGATCCTGGCTGTCTTCATCTGCATGGAGACAGGATTGACGATCATCCTGGCCGAAAGAGGACAGACCTCCTCCAGTACATTGAGACGATTGGCGCGAAGGGTCGAACCTGTCTCAACGATATCCACGATCACGTCGGCCAGTTCCACGATCGGGCCGAGCTCGACGGATCCGTTGAGCTTGATGATATCGACGGTCTGGTGTTTTCTGTTGTAAAAATAATCCCTGGCAATATTGGGGTATTTGGAGGCAACGCGGATCATCTCATGGTGTTTGAGCAGGTCTTCCGCCTCAGGAGGTCCCGCCACACACATGGTACATTTACCGAAGCCCAGGTCCAGTACCTCATGGCACCTGCGCTGTTCCTCCATGATGATATCCGATCCGACGATCCCGATGTCCGCCGCTCCGTATTCCACATATGTCGGCACATCAGGTCCCTTGGAAAGGAAAAAGCGGAGGCGCTGTTCTTCATTGGTAAAGATCAGCTTACGGGATTTTTTGTCCTTGAGTTCCTCGCAGAAATAACCTGCTTTTTCAAACAGTTCCATGGTCTGGCCGGCCAGCCGGCCCTTTGTCAGGGCTATCGTAAGGTATTGCATAATATTGATCCCTTAATCCTTCTGCTTGTTTTCCGGTGCTTCCTCCAGAATGACGGTACTGCCTGCATTCCGCAGCGCCATGGCCTTTTTGATCTGATCGCGGTAATTCGCTCTGTCGAGCGGGATCCTTTCCTTTTCCCGCATCGTATCCAACGGGATCTGCTGGCGTCTGAGCGCCTCGAGGAGAAGGTCGATCTGGATCATTACGCCGATAGCCGCGGCGTTTTTCCCGTAATGGGAAAGGAGCCCGTCATAACGGCCGCCCGAAGCAATGGCTTCGCCGGCGCCGTAAGTATAGCCCTTGAAAACGATTCCGGTATAGTAACGATATTTGCTCAGAAGAGAGAGGTCATAGCTGATATACTGCGAGAAGCCATAGGCCTCCATATATTCATCCAGTTCCATCAGCCGTTCGATCGAAGCGCGGGCGGCGGGATGCATGCCCTCGGAGAGAAAATGCTCCAGCTCCTTCCTGGAAGAGACAAAGCGGGTCGCCTTCAGGAAGAGATCCCTGGTCCTGCGGGAGAAGCCGCGGCTTCTCAGAAGCTCCTCCGCGGCAAAATAGTTTTTCCCCGAAAGAGCGTCACGGAGCTGTATCTCCGTCTGTTCATCGACTCCGGCTTCCTTGCAGATCCCTTTGAAATAATCCACATTTCCTACGCTGATCTGGAACTGGGTAAGTCCCGCCTGCAGCAGTGAATCGATCAGGAGAGCCAGGATCTCAGCATCCGCCGAGACGCAAGGGGCATTGATCAGTTCAGCGCCCAGCTGAGTGGACTCACAGAGCCTCCCCCTCAGACTCAGCGCATTGCCGAAAACGCTCCCGGAATAAGTAAACCGGATCGGGGATTCCTCTTCGGAAAAATACTTGGCGGCGCAGCGGGCCACTGCAGGCGTGAAGTCCGGACGCAGGACAAGGAGGTTCCCCTCGTTGTCCAGAAGCTTGTACAGTTCCTTCACGGGAGTGGTCCCGACCTCGCTGGAGAAAACATCATAAAACTCAAGCATGGGAGTTTCGATCTCTTCATAGCCGTAGAGGCCGATCCGGTCGCGGATCTTATTGACGACAAGCTGTTTTTTTGCCATCTCCTCCCCGTAAGTATCCCTCATGCCGTCAGGTGTATGAAGGAGGTCATTATTAAAATAGGATATTTCCACTCTGCCACCTCTGTCTGTACAATTCTATAAAGCTTAATAATACATTATTTATTAAGCTTATCAATCTTTCTCTATATTTAAATTCCCACGCGGACATATGAATGTTCGCATGTATATTTATACATCTTTTGGCCGATTTATGCAAAGCCGGCCGGTCGATCCGTGGCATAAAGGGCATAAAGTCTATTCTGCCGATTCTTCGTCCTCATTCTGTCGTTCCAGCAGATCTCTGTTGACCATATCCAGATAGGGAACGATGAGCCCCTGCTGAGAGGGGATGATGTAGGCGGGATCCAGTTCATCCATCCTGAAGCTCTTGCGGCCTCCGCGGACCGCCCTCTCCCAGAAGGGGTAAAAATGGCGGAAAGGCAGGTAATAGTACTGGTCCTTGTGCGTATAGTAGATGAGGAAAAAGGCAATGCCGTCCTGCTGTTCGAATTCCCGCATAAAACGGACCTGATGCGGATGGATATTCTGCAGGCTGAAGGTCGTATCCGCGCTTTCCTTGGCGTCAAAGCAGAGCGGGATCCCCTGGACGACTCCTATATAGTCCACTGTACTCTTCTGATTAAAATAGGCAAGTGTGATATGCCTGGACTCCTTGTCGATCTGTATGGGAGTGATCGGTGTGGGGATCTTCTGGATGAGCGCAAGGCCCTGCTCTCTGTATTTTTCGTTTGTGCGGTTGATCAGTTCTTCAAACAGCGAACCGCGCAGTCCTCTTGTCTTCCAGGTCGCCATTACAGCCCTCCTGCCTCGTATCTGCATAAATCCGTCCACCACTCCGGGGCCGGGGACACAAATTTACGGCCGGCGACCGGGCGCAGGACACCCTGCATTTCGACGCAGTCATCCACCCTGGGGAAGGTGACAGAGGTGCACCACAAAAGCTGTCCGCCCCGGAAAGAGGACGGAACAGGTGAATGTCCCTGACGGGAAAAACGGGAAAGAAGGCGCCTGTCCAGAGCCGGATCTCCATAGCGGGGATCTCCGACGATCGGATGTCCGATCGATGCCATATGGACGCGGAGCTGGTGGGAACGCCCTGTGATCAGATCCGCTTCCGTGAGAGTGGCCAGTCTGCCGGTTTGTATCGGACGATAAACAGTCACAGCCCGCATTCCGCCCCCGTCCGCAGTCCGAACCTGATTTCTGGTCCGGTCCTTGACGAGTCCGGCATCGATCCTGCCCGGCTTCCCGATCGAACCATGGACAGCCATCGTATAAGTTTTTATGATCTTTCTGTCCCTGATAAGGGCGGACAGATCACGGCTTCCCTGCAGGCTCCGGGCACAGAGCAGGATCCCACCCGTGTTTCTGTCAAGCCGGTTGCAGACGGCAGGGGAAAAGTTGCCGGTCTCTCCTTTTTGCTGCAGGTATCCGCGCAGCCATTCATTCATGGACAGATCAGAGGGCGCAGCCTTCTGAGAGAGGATACCCTTCGGTTTCCGGATGATCAGTATATTCTCATCCTCATAAAGGACCGGAGATGGTCCGAGCAGAGGTGTCAGCCTGTGGTAGGCTGTGTCTGCTTCTTTTTCTCTCTCCCGGTTTTTGGTATCCATATGCTCATCCGGAAAAGAGAACTTTGCTATGGTCTCATCCGAGAGAAAGAGCACGACCCTGTCGCCGGTCTCCACTTTCTCGCTCCCGTCCGCCTTTTTGCCCTGCAGTGTGATATTTTTTTTGCGGAGCATTTTATAGATAAAAGAAGAGGGAGCCAGAGGCAGCCGGCGTCGGAGATATTTGTCCAGGCGCTGTCCGCGCTCATCCCTGTCAACGAAAAATTCCTGCATGGGCTATTCTCTTCCTCCGGCTGTAAAAGGGAGCAGTTCCCGAATAATCCGGGAAGGGGACAAGGTTCTTTGAAGTTTCCACAGACCTTCTGAGTTGACCATCTAAGAAACTGTTCCTGCATCCGGAGGTCAAAGGGAAACAGAATAGAGCAGCTTCATCACTCTCCCGTCCTCAGTCCTGTCTGATGTGACGGGTTCTGATGTACCGGCTTCCGATGTACCGGCTTCCGATGTACCGGCTTCCGATGTGCCGGCTTCCGATGTACCGGCTTCCGATGTGCCGGCTTCCGATGTACCGGCTTCCGATGTGCCGGCTTCCGATGTACCGGCTTCCGATGTACCGGCCAGGGCAGCCAGATCTTCCAGGGCTTTCCGATAGGGTTCCAGGCTGTCATAGATCCTGACCTCATACCCGGTCAGGCCGTCCTTCTCAAGGATCTGCCGGATGTGATCCTCACACTGCCGGCAGTTTGTCTGCGGGTTCTCTGTCAGTCCGACGACACGTCCTGCCATCACAGCAGCGTGGCTGAGGGAAAAAGCAGTGTCATAGGCGGTCAGACAGAGGTCATAGCCGGACCAGCCCGGCTGAAGTCCCCGGACCGCGTCGACTGCGGTGCGTACAGATTCGGACGCCCCTCTCGCTCTCATCAACATGATCGTCATGACAATACTGCGGCCGGCCGGCAGAGCGCCGAGGGCGGCAGCGATCGAGAAAATGTTTTTATTGGTGTGAAAATGACGGAGGGCGGCAAAGTAACAGATAAAGACTGCCGCGAGCAGCAGCAGTGACTTGACCGCAGACAGGATCCTCTTTTTTTTCAGATATCCGAAGCTTCCTTTTTCCATTTTTCCTGAACCCATCGACGACCGATGTAATGTAGGGTTGGGCTGCATCGAAGGCAAAGAGAAAGCCCGGCATGGTGCATGTCCGGGCTTAAAGATCTGAATAAAGTTCAGCTGCCTTGGCGCTGGAAATCATTTCCTGAAAAAATCATTCCATGATGGGAGCCTGGTCATACATGTCTTCCCCTGCAGCTTGCTGGGACTGCATGATCTCTTCGTTCTGGGGAAGAAGCTCTGTGCGGTTCTGACGGATGGTGTCAATATAGGTGCTCAGGCTGCTGTGGAAATTGCCAAAGATCGCGGTCAGTCTCTCGAGGGACTGGGTGGTGTTGTCCTCCAGCTGACCGAGCATATCGTCCATGTACTGGGAAGCAGAGGATCTGTAGGCATTGGCTTCTACTACCGCCCTGTCCACGATCTCCTGAGCCTGCTGGGTGGCAAGGCGCACGATCTGGTCGGCCTGCGCATAAGCCTGCTGCATGATCTCGTGTTCACTCACCAGTTCATTGGTCTGTACAGTCGCCTCATTGATCAGCTCCTCAGCCTTGCGTCTGGCATCCTCCAGGATCGCCTCTTTATTATTGATGATCCTCTGATAATGCTTGATCTCTTCGGGAGTCCTGGCACGAAGCTCCTCAAGAAGTCCGTCCAGCTCCTCCTTGTCGACGATGATATTCGTCTTTGAAAACTTCTGATAACGGCAACCGTCGATAAAATCTTCGATCTGATCAATCTGCTGCTCAATCTTGCTGCTCATTTTATTTCTCCTCACTCAAAACTAAACATCCCACCCGGCTGTCCTGACGGTCCGCGCTTCCAGGAAACCATTTCCTGATAAATCTGAAAACAGAAGAAGGGTACTTAGGCCCCTACCCTGCCGCGGATCTTATCTTACGCGTTTTTCTCCTTGCGCAGGCGGATCTTCTCCCATACCAGTTCCTCCACGTAGGGAGTGACACATTTGGAGATATCTCCTCCGAAAGCGGCGATCTCCTTGACCCCTGAGGAATTCAGATAAGAATATTTTGTATTGGTCGTCAGGAAGATAGTATCAAGATCGCCGTTTGAAAGCATCCTGTTTGTCTGTGCCAGCTGCAGTTCATACTCAAAATCGGTTACGGCGCGGAGTCCCCTGATAGAAACATGACATCCGATCTCCTTCGCGTAGTCGACCATGAGTCCGTAATAGGAGTCCACGCGGACATTAGGTATGTAACTGCATACTTTCTGCAACATTCTAACACGTTCATCCACAGAAAACAATGGAGTTTTTGCCCGGTTGTCGAGGACACAGATTATAAGTTCATCGAACATTCTGGCTGCGCGTTCCACAATATCCAAATGTCCAAGGGTAACGGGGTCAAAGCTTCCCGGATAGATCGCTGATTTCATATTCTGTTTCCTGATTCCTTTCCTCCAGATCCTGTCTAATGCTGCTTTGATAAAGACAGCGGCAGGTCACAACAGTTCCTTACGTCGAATAAAAAGATGGCGTTTGCCTCTGTAGTCCTTTTCCCTGTAGATCTCCAGCCCGGTCTCCTCCAGGAAGGAGAAGTCTGACTGCAGATCTGTCTCAACAACAATGCATGTGTCCATGGTGATATACGGCTGCGCATCAAGAGCTACAAGAATTCTTCTGGCAAGATCCGATTTATAAGGAGGATCCAGGTAGACCAGATCTGCTTCCTTCTCATGGATATGCCTGAGCGCGGCGACCGCGTCCTGTCTCAGGATGACTGCCTGATCTTCAAACCCTGTCTTATGCAGGTTTTTCTGGATACAGGATACAGCCTCTCTCCCGTTTTCTATGAAATAGGCCTTTTTGGCGCCACGGCTGATGGCTTCGATCCCGATCGCCCCGCTGCCTGCGCAGATATCCAGAAACACTGATCCGGGAACCTGCATCTGCAGGATATTGAACAAGGTTTCTTTGATCTTATCTGCTGTAGGGCGGGTATCCAGTCCTTCCGGAGCCACGAGCAAGAGCCTGCGCGCGCTGCCTGCGATCACTCTCATACTTACTGTCATCCTTTCAAGACCTTTAAGCCACCTGTAAAAAACGTGACGCATGCGGGTCTTATTTCAAGCAAAAACTAATTAATCCAAAACATATACTATATATATTACTGTTTTCTGTCAAATTATCAATTGAAAAAACTATTTCAAAATCTATTCCATATTCCGGCATTCCATATTTCAGTTTTTAATTCTTTTAAAAACGTTTTGTCCCTTTGCCGTCCCTCTTTGACAGTCTGAGGCGGGAGAGGTCGATCTGGGTGTCGTGCAGGGTAACCACAGTTTTATCTCCCTGGCCCAGGAGCCAGACGTTTTCGATCCTGTCGCCCTCGGAAAGCCGGAGCCCCCTCACACCGGCGGCGGCTTTTTTCTGTTCGGGAATATCCTCCACAGGGAAGCGCAGGAAATATCCCTTTTCCGACTGAAGGACTATGGAGACTGCGTCGTCGAGCCGGCCGGCAAAAACGATTGAGTCCCCCTCTGCCAGCTTTGTAGCAGCGACCTTCTTTTTGATCACGTCAAATTCCGTGCCCGGAACAGCCTTGACCATGCCGTTCCCGGTCACAAAGACCACGCGGCCCAGCCGCAGAGTATCCTGTGAATCAGCAAACATCACTCTTTCCTTCGATGTGTCACAGCTGCTGATATTATCCACGGGGATTCCCTTGTCCCTCATTCTGCCTGCAGGCAGGTCCATTGCCTTGAGGGTGTAGAGCTGGCCCTCTTCTGTAAACAGGCAGAGGCGGCTGTCGCTCTTACAGGGTACGCAGAAGGTATAGGACTCCCTTGCTGAGGCTTCGTTGCGGCCAAAAACAGCAGGATCCATCGTCTTGGCATAACCGAAACGGTCCATGACAAAGATAAGGTCTCTCTGTGCATCCGCCTCCGGAGAGACAAAGACGGCCTCCTTCCCCTGGATGATCTCCGTTCTGCGGGGCTGTCCGTATTTCTTTTTCAATGCCAGAAGATCTGCCCGGATGACACGGGTCATGGCGCTTTTATTTTCAAGAATATCCTCGTAGCGGTAGATATTGGTGACTGTCTCCTCATGTTCCTTCATCAGCGCTTCGATCTCAAGGCCGATCAGGCGGTAGAGCCGCATATCGAGGATGGCGTCCGCCTGCACCTCTGTAAACTGCAGCTGGGCAGCCATTTCCCTGGACATGTCCGATTTGAAGCGGATCCCTTCCGTGTCTCCCTGGACCAGGCAGCGCTTGGCCATGGCGCGGTCTCTGGATCCGCGGAGGATCTCGATGATCAGGTCGATCACGCCGCAGGCCCGGATCAGGCCCTCCTGGATCTCCCGCTTTTTCTGTTCTTTTTCCAGCAGATTGGAATACTTTCGGCCTGTGATCTCATACTGAAAGTCGGCGCTGGCCTCCAGGATCCTGCGAAGGCCCATGGTCTCGGGCCGTCCGTCCAGAATACCGAGCATATTGACCCCAAAAGTATCCTCCAGCCTGGTCTTTTTGTACAGGAGGTTCTTGAAATTTTCGATATCCGTGTCCCTGCGGAGCTCGATGACGATCCGGATGCCCTCCTTGGAGGACTGATTGGTGATATCGATGATGTCGTTGGTGATCTTGTTTTCCGCCAGGGCGGCGACATCCGACAGAAACTTGCCTATGCCTGCTCCCACCATGGTATATGGGATCTCTGTGATGACGAGATTGATATGGCCGTTCCTGCCCTTTTCGGTCTCCACTTTTCCCCGGATCCGGATCCTGCCCTGGCCGGTCTCGTAGATCGCGGGCAGGTCATCGCGGTTGACGATGATGCCGCCGGTCGGGAAATCAGGCCCCGGCAGGATCCTCATCAGGGCTTCATTGCTTATGTCCGCATCATCCAGAAGCGCCAGCAGGGCATCGATGACCTCGGACAGGCTGTGGGGAGGCGTACTGGTCGCCATACCGACAGCGATACCCTCAGAGCCGTTGACCAGAAAGTTGGGGAAGCGGACCGGCAGGACGACCGGTTCCTTTTCCGTCTCGTCAAAATTCGGTCCGAAATCGGCTACATCCTTGTCCAGGTCGGCGAGAAAGGCCTCTTCGGTGATCTTCTGCAGACGGGCTTCCGTGTAACGCATGGCGGCCGCGCCGTCCCCTTCGATATTGCCGAAATTCCCGTGCCCGTCGATCAGGGGCAGTCCCTTTTTAAACTCCTGGGCCATGACCACAAGGGCGTCGTAGATGGAGCTGTCCCCGTGAGGGTGGTATTTACCCATCGTGTCCCCCACGATGCGGGCGCTCTTTCTGTAGGGACGGTCCGACCGGATCCCCAGCTCGTACATGTCGTAGAGAGTACGGCGCTGGACGGGCTTTAGCCCGTCGCGGACATCCGGCAGAGCCCTTGATATGATGACGCTCATGGCATAATCGATATAGGCCTTCTGCATCAGCTCTGAATATTCCGTGCTGATGATCTGTTCTCCCGCTTCCCCGGTCTGTCCGGCTGTATGGTCAAAAATATGGTCCCGGCTGCTGCCGGAATCCTTATCCTTTTTATTTTTACTCATTTGTCATTCCTGTATCTGTTCTTCATCGCGCAGTACTGTTGCTTCTACCTCAGGAACGCTTACAAAAAAGGGATATCCGCCTGTTTCATCGCGCATACCTGTGATCGCAGTCAGTAAAGGCTTTCAGGCCTGTCTATACATCCAGCTCGGCATCCGCCGCGTGCTCATAAATAAAGCTTCTGCGGGGCGGTACCTCGGAGCCCATGAGAAGCTCCGTCATTTCAGAGGCGGTGATCGCATCCTCGATCCTGACCTGTTTCATGCGGCGCCGGGCGGGATCCAGGGTCGTCTCCCATAGCTGTTCGGCATCCATCTCCCCCAGCCCCTTGTAGCGCTGCAGGGTAAAGTCTCCCCGATGGGTCTTCCGGTATTTTGCCAGGGCATTGTCGTCGTAGAGGTACTGTCCCTCTCCCCGCTTCGGAACCACCTTGTAGAGGGGGGGCATGGCGACATAGATATGGCCCTCGTAGATCAGTTCGGGCATAAACCTGTAAAAAAGTGTCAGGAGGAGTGTCGAAATATGGGCGCCGTCCACATCGGCATCAGCCATGATCACGATCTTGTCGTAGCGGAGCTTCGAGATGTCAAAATCATTGCCGTATCCTTCCGAAAATCCGCAGCCAAAGGCATTGATCATCGTCTTGATCTCAGCATTTGCCAGGATCTTGTCGATGCTCGCCTTCTCCACGTTCAGGATCTTGCCCCGGATCGGGAGGATCGCCTGGTACATCCTGTCGCGGGCCATCTTGGCGCTGCCTCCGGCCGAGTCTCCCTCTACGATAAAGATCTCACATTTACTGGCGTCGCGGCTGGTACAGTTGGCGAGCTTGCCGTTGGAGTCAAAGGAAAACTTCTGCCTGGTCAGCATGTTCGTCTTGGCTTTTTCCTCCGCCCTGCGGATCTTGGCGGCTTTTTCCGCGCACCCGATCACAGCCTTCAGGGTATCGAGATTTCTGTCAAAATAGCGGACGATCTCGTCTCCCGCGATCTGGGAGACCGCCTTCGCGGCATCCTGGTTGTCCAGCTTGGTCTTGGTCTGGCCCTCGAAACGGGGATCGGGATGCTTGATGGAGATGACCGCGGTCATGCCGTTGCGGATATCCGCGCCGGTAAAGTTGGTGTCCTTGTCCTTGAGGATCCCCAGGGTCCTGGCATAATTGTTGACCACCTGAGTAAATATGGTCTTGAAACCGGTCAGGTGGGTGCCTCCCTCCGCATTGTAGATGTTGTTGCAGAAGCCCAGCACATTTTCGTGGAATTCATTGACATACTGCAGGGCGATCTCCACATTGATCCCCTCATAGGCGCCGCTGAAGCTTATGATCCCGGTGACGGCTTCCTTCTTTTTGTTGAGGGCGCGGATGAAACCGGCGATCCCGTCCGGCTCGTGGTAGGTGATCTCTTCGGGCTCCTCCCCTCTGAGATCTCTGTAAAAAATGGTCAGACCGGGATTCAGATAGGCAGTCTCGTGCAGACGGCTCTTTACATCATCCTCCTTAAACCGGGTCTTTTCAAAGATCTCCGGATCAGGCAGGAAATTGATGGATGTCCCGCTCCCCTTCGCCTTTCCGACGACCGGCAGAAGTCCGTTTTCAAGTTCCAGAAGCGGAATGCCTCTGGAATAGCGGTCCTCATAGACATACCCGTCCCTCGTAACAGTGACCGTCAGTTTCTCGGAAAGGGCATTGACCACGCTGGAGCCTACGCCGTGCAGGCCTCCGCTGGTCTTGTAGGCGCTGTTGTCAAATTTACCGCCGGCGTGCAGAGTCGTGAACACCACGCGCTCCGCGCTGACTCCTTTTTCATGCATACCGATCGGAATCCCTCTCCCGTTATCAGAAACAGTACAGGAACCATCGGCTTCAAGGGTGACATGGATCGTGTCGCAGAACCCGGCCAGATGCTCGTCGACGGAATTGTCCACGATCTCGTAGATCAGGTGGTTCAGTCCCCGTGTGGAGACACTGCCGATATACATACCGGGCCTGGTCCGGACAGCTTCGAGCCCTTCCAGGACCCGGATGCTCTCTGCACCGTATTGTTCATTATTTGGATTTGTCATTATGGTTTACTGCATCTCCTTATGATCAGATCTCATGATTATTGCAAAAATGTAAACTGCAGATCATTTATTATGCATTATTAAATGATGTTATTTAAAAAATGTTTTAAAATATCTTACTTAAAAAATTCTACTTAAAAACTGTTGTTTCAGAAGTGAGAACAAAAACTCATGCCGGAAAAGCCGCGCGAAAAAAGAAGAGGTTCGCCTTAAAGGGACGAACCCCCATTCCTGAATCCAAGTACGCTTCTTTTCTTTTTTATCTGCTTTATCATCTGCGAATGATTATCTGCTTTATCATCTGTGCATGATTATCTGCGCATGGTCTGCGTATGTCGGCAGATCAGAGTTTTGAACTTTTTTTGGCACAGGCAATTGCCAGGGCGCCGGGACCTATATGACAGCAGATGCTGAGGGAAAGTCTGTCGTCCTCGACCTCATACCCCGGGAAGGCATCTCTCACTTCTTTTCTGAAGACTGCAAACTCATCGGGGACCTGGGCATGCACAGCATACATCCAGACATTGTTTTCTCCATAGAGGTTTTCAATGTCATGGCGGATCGCGTTGATCATAGTCGTCTTGCCCTGGTTCAGTGTCCGCGCTTTTGAAAAGGCATCCAGCCTTTCTCCCTTGATCTGCAGGACCGGCTTGATCCTCATCAGGGTGCCGATCGCCGCTGCCGCGGGTGTGATCCGCCCTCCCTTTTTCAGATATTTCAGGGTATCCAGCATGATATAGATGCTGCTGTCAAAGCGCTCCCTCTCGAGGACCTCGCGGATCCTGGCTGCATCCATCCCGTTGGCCGCCATCTGGAGGGCATCCTGCACAGACCGTTTCTGCGTGACAGAGATGCGCTGATTGTTGACGACATATACTTTTCCATGGTAATCGTTGGCAAGCATTCGGGCATTCTGACAGGAACCGGACAGACCGCTGCTCATGGGGATGTAGACGATCTGGTCGTTTTTTTCAAGAGCTTTGTCCCACATCTCCAGCAGATCTGCGGGGGCGGGCTGACTGGAAAGGATGTTTTTGTCATCTGCCATCATCTGGAAAAATTCCTCTCTCGAGAGGCTGACATCCTCGTAATAGATCTTGCCATCGATCGTAAAGGGCATAGGCATCACTCCGACGCCCATATTCTTTCCATCCAGCTGTGTGATTCCGCTGTTACTGTCCGTCATAACGGCCACTCTCGGCATATCTCTACCTCCATATTTTAAAAGGAGTCCTCCGGCATTCCTCATACCATTCAACAGGATGATCAAGGGGAAAAGCTTTTTTGATCAGGTGATCCATGCCGGTCGTAAACAATACCTATACAAAAAGTATTAAAATCTTTAAAAGAAGAACATTTGATTTCAAAATATCATAATATAGGCTGTCTGTTCGAAAGTCAACTTTGATCTGCTTCTTTTCTGCAGGTGTTCACTGACGGGCTCAAATCGTTCCAAAGTCGATCCTCCGCTCTTCAGAGAGTCGAAACTCCGGATTATTCAGCAGGATCTCATCCGCGCAGGCAGACGCCGCCTTTAAAAGATCGGAATCCTCATAGATATCGGCAAGGTCAAACTGAGGCATCCCGCTCTGGCGCGTTCCGAAAACATCTCCCGGTCCGCGGGCTTTCAGGTCCTGCTCCGCAATGGAAAATCCGCTGCTGTTTTCTTCCAGTACCGATAGCCGGTCCGGTTTCTCTTTTCCGGTATACAAAAAAATACAATAGGACTGGTCCGCTCCCCTGCCTACCCGGCCGCGCAGCTGATGCAGCTGGGAAAGACCGAAACGCTCTGCGTTCTCAATGAGGATGACCGTGGCATTTGGGACATTGATCCCCACTTCAATGACAGTGGTGGACACAAGGATATCTGCTTCATGCGCGGAAAATGTATCCATGACCAGAGCTTTGTCTGCGGCCTTCATGCGCCCTGTCATTGACAGGATCCGGATCGTGTCCGGAAGGGAGGCACGGAGTTTTTCTGTATAATCCCTGACGTTTTCTATCTCCTGCATCTCCCCCTCCTCCACAGCCGGGCAGATCACATAACACTGCCGGCCGGCAGCGATCTGGGAAAGGATAAAGCGGTATGCCCGTCCGCGCTGTGTATCCTGGAGGGCCAGGCTTTTCACAGGTTTTCTTTCAGGAGGAAGCGTTCTCAGGGAAGAGACCTGGAGTTCTCCGTACAGGATGATAGCCAGTGTCCTGGGGATCGGAGTGGCGCTCATGACCAGCACCGGTACATCCGAGCCCTTGTCCATAAGACCGGTGCGCTGGCGGACACCGAAGCGATGCTGCTCATCCGTGATGACAAGGCCGAGGTCCCGGAAAGAGACCGCTTCCTGAAAAAGGGCATGGGTCCCGATGACCACATCGGCAGTCCCGCCGGCGATCTCCTCCAGGGTCTGCCTGCGTGCTTTTCCTTTTACAGAGCCTGTCAGCAGTACAGGCCGGACCGGAAGACCGCTTTTCTCCAGATAAGCTGTCAGCGTATCCATGTGCTGTCTGGCCAGGACCTCTGTGGGCGCCATCAGGGCCCCCTGTCTCCCGTTTTCCGCGCAGAGGATGAGTGCCAGAAAAGCAAGGACAGTCTTGCCGGAGCCCACGTCTCCCTGGAGCAGGCGGTTCATCAGGCGCCCTCCTGTCAGGTCGCCCCGGATCTCCCGCCAGACATCCTCCTGTTCCGGAGTAAGTGAAAAAGGAAGGGCTGCTTTAAGCCTCCCGCACCAGGCCCCTTCCTCCTTCATCGGGCGGGGGTCAATACGGCCGGCTTCTTCCGTTTTCTGTCTCCTTACCCCGATAATAAAGGAAAAGAATTCATCAAAGATCAGCCGTCTCCTCGCTTCCAGCAGGCTCTCCCTTCCTTCCGGAAAATGTATCCACTGCAGAGCCCTGTGGCGGCTGACCAGCTGGTATTTTTCCATATATTCTGGAGGAAGATCTTCTTTTATAGATGCAGTCTCTTTGAGGGCCTGCATGAGAAAAGACCGCATCCTGGCCGGGCCGATCCCTTTTACAGAAGGGTATCGGGGCTGAAAGGTCCCACGAACTTCTCCATACCGCCGGCTCTCAATGAACCATGGCTGTTCCATCACCCTGGTTTTGGCCGATGTCTCCCGAAGCACCCCTCTGAAAACAAAACTTTTGCCAGCGGTCAGGGTCTGCCTCACATAGGGCATATTAAAAAAAGTCAGCCGGACCCGGGCCGTCCCGTCCGTCCCCTCAAAATGGGAGATCACCTTTCCCGCCCTGCGGAAAGTACTTCCTCCGGAGATCAGTGTCAGCTTCAGAGAACAGCATTCTCCCAGTTCAGCTTCCGCCACTGTGGTCTCAGGAGTGAAATGGTCATATCCGGACGGATAAAAACGCAGAAGGTCCCCTATCGTCCTGATCTCTTTTTTCATAAGGGCTTCCACCGCTTTCGGTCCTGCCCCTTTCAGTTCTTTTACCTCTGCATCAAGCCGCATTCTGATTCCTGTTCCCGTCCGGGGACGAATATTTGTGAGAATTTAGTCTGTACTTTCGTCTTTACTATTTTTTACTTTTTCTGATCTGTTATTCCCTGAATCAATAAAACGATACCGGCCTCTGCAGGCCGGTATCGAAAGCTTTTCAAATTATGCCGTTATGGGACTGGCCAATCGCTGGTCAGTGCAGGACAGGAAATGTCATATTTCCACCGGCAGGACAGGTGTTCTTATTTAACAGACAAAAACAGATGTCCTTTTCTGCGGATTTTCTGCGGACTGAGCAGATGTCCCTTTCCACAGAGAAAACAGGTGTCTTATTCCGCAGACAGAATATAGTAATAAATAGGCTGGCCGCCCTGCTGCAGTTCCACCTCGCAGGACTCAAAGCGGGAAAGGATCTTGGATCGTAAGGCTTCCGCCTCATCATCGGTGACATCACAGCCATAGTAGACACTGATGATCTCGGTGTCCTCGCCAACCATCTTTTCAAGAGCAGCGATGGCTGTTTCATCCCTGGTGCTGCCCACTGAGAGTATACCGGCATCACCGATACACATAATATCATCCTTATGGATCTCGATGTCGTCAAGAACTGTGTCGCGGACTGCATAGGTCACTTCCGCGCTCTTTACCGTCTTGATCCCGGCGAGCATATTCTCCTTGTTCTCTTCTGCTGAAAGATCAGGAGCAAAATTGATGATCGCAGTAATGCCCTGAGGGATCGTGGTCGTCGGAATCACGATCACCTTCTTGTCTTCGGAGAGGTCTGCTGCCTGATTGGCCGCCATCACGATATTCTTGTTGTTGGGCAGGACAAAGACAGTATCCGCGTTTACTTTTTTCACAGCGCAGAGGATATCGTCCGTACTGGGATTCATGGTCTGTCCGCCGGAAATGACGGAGTCGACCCCCAGACCGCGGAAAATCTCTTCAATACCATCACCCACGGAAACCGCGATGAAGCCGAACTGTTTGTGCTCCATCTCGGGCTCCGGATCAGGCACCGGCTCTGTCACAGGCGCCGTTGCAGCCCCGGCTTTCGGGCTTTCCACCTCGGCGGCTTTTGCTGTTCCGGGCTTCTCGAGCTTCAGGTTTTCGATCGTAAGGGAACAAAGCTCACCGTACTGGATACCCTTCTGAAGCGCCAGGCCGGGATCATTGGTCTGGACACTGACCTGGACCTCTTCCTCAGTATGCTCACATGTAACACAGTCGCCGATCGTCTCCAGATACTTGCGCAGGCTCTTCGCCGCGGATTTATTAAATTCCTTATCCAGTACGATCCGGAACGCAGTGCTGTAGAGATATTTGAAGACAGGGGCCTCCGGCTCGGCGGCAGCCTCCTTTGTCTGGGATTCTTCCTCCGAGATCACGGAGATCTCCTTGCCGAGATATCCGTCATAACATCCCTTCAGGAACTGGATCAGTCCCTGGCCGCCGCTGTCTACAACACCGGCCTGCTTGAGCACCGGAAGCAGATCCGGGGTCTTTGCCAGGACCTCCTCGCCGTAACTGATGACATCCGGGAAAAAGACATCAAAGTCCTCCACACCCTCGTCAGCCAGCTCTCTGGCCTTTTCCGCGATGCCCTTTGCCACAGTCAGGATCGTACCCTCCTTGGGCTTCATAACGGCTTTGTAGGCAGTCTCCACCGCACGGGCAAAGGCATCCGCGGTCACCTGGACCGTGATCGTATCCTTGTCGCGGACAACCTTGCTGAATCCGCGAAGCAGCTGAGAGAGAATGACGCCGGAATTCCCGCGGGCGCCGCGCAGCGAGCCCGAGGAGATCGCCTTGCAGATATCCCGCATGGTTCTGGATGCTTCATCGAGATTTCCAACCTCCGCGACAGCGGACTTGATGGTCAGAGTCATGTTCGTTCCTGTATCGCCGTCCGGTACAGGGAAAACATTCAGCTCATTGATCCATTCCTTTCCCGCTTCCAGCTTGGCTGCTCCTGCCAGAAACAGGGTGATCAGACGCTCGGCGTCAATGCTCCGGACACCCTCGGATTGTATATTTTCATTCATGTTATTCAAACACTCCTTCCAGTCTGTATCCCGCCATTAGAAGACACAGCGGGGATCTGTCCGATCAGGATCTGTTTCTTTCAGATCCCTGCAGAATCTGCTGTTTCAGAGATCCCGGATCCCGCCGTATTCACTTCCGGACGAAGACCGATCAGTCGATCAGTCTGACTCCTTCCACGTAAATATTGATCTTCTCAATCTCCAGGCCTGTAAATTCTTCAACTTTATAGCGGATACTCTCTATCAGATTATCTGCCACAGTTGTAATATTGACGCCGTAAGAGACGATTACATGGAAATCGATCACAAGCCGGTTTGCGGAAGTGAGCGTCACGTCAATCCCCTTTGTCATGGTATCCTTTTTGAGAAGATTGACAATTCCTTCTTTCATATTTACACCGGCCATGCCAACGATCCCGAAGCATTCATTGGCTACGCTGCCGGCATACTGGGCGATCACCTCATTGTCTATGGAGATGTTACCCATATGCGTATTCATATAAGAAGACTTCATAATTGCATGTACTCCTTTCAGGCCTGCAATTAAAGCAGATTTATTTCTTGCAATAAGTCCGCTTCCGTCATGAAACTGACCGGAAAACGCACTGCGCAGAAACCGACGAATAAATTATACCCGACTCACACAAAAAAGAAAACATGAAATCTTACACTTTTCGAAAAATTTTGCTTGCATTCAAATAATGATTCTGCTAATATACTAATGTTGTTTTTCCGAATATAAAAGGGTTAGGAGGTGTTAAGATGGCCAAGTGCGATATCTGCGGCAGAGGCGCTTTCTTTGGAAATCAGGTCAGCCATTCACATAGAAGATCCAATAAAGTGTGGCACGCTAACGTTCAGAGAATTGCTGTAAAGACCGCCGGCGGCAGCAAGAAGATTCATGTCTGCACAAGATGTATGCGTTCGGGCAAGGTTGAGCGCGCTTAATAAGCATCTCCTCTTTCGGATGACAGGCCGAACTGTTCTCCGGATCAGGCCGTTGCTTGCCCCGTCCGTTCCATAACATGAAAAAATCAGATTCCGGATCACTTTCGTGATCCGGAATCTTTTTTGCGTGAAGCAATGAGCCATGCACGGACAAAAATGGGGACAGACGCCTGTGAGCACCGCTCACATCCACGGCATTTTTGGACCCTTATTTGTTTTTATCCGGGAAAGCCGTGTTCACTGCATCCTCATCTGAGATCATCTCCGTATTTCTGGAACGGATCTTGTCAATGACTTCCGGTATCATGTCCATGATATGCGTCAGGCTGGTCTGATCCCTGACATTGACCACCTTTGTTATGTTGTTTTTGATCACGAGTACTGCAGACGGGACCATTTTGGCAGAGAAGCCTCCCATGCCGCCATCTTTGCGCTCCGCTCCGTTGGAGCCCGCGCCCACACCGATGCTGACGTCTGAGAGCGGAATAATGATCGTATCGCCTACCGTGATCGGCTCGCCGACGACTGTCTTGGAAGTCAGGACTCCCTGGGCTCCCTCCATCAGGGAATCCAGCACCTGGTGGAAAGAATTGATCCGGTTTCCGTTGGTTTTAACACCGTTTCCGTTTCCGTTCGTCTTTACTCCGTTTGTGTTCCCGTTTCCATTCTTTTCATCCTTCATTTTAAAACCGTTCCATCCTTTCCTCTTTATTAAGGAACTGCTATTTAGGGAAATAGCATGTTCGCTGTCATGCCGCCTTGCGATTATTTTCTGTTTTCATGCTGCCGGCCCTTCTTCTGTGATCAATATACAAGGGGCCTCTCTTGATCCTCATCAGGACTTTCCTTACATCCTTGCTCAATAACAGGGATAAGCCGAACCGGATATAGGAGATCACGCGGAAACTCCCTGAAGCCAGACCTTTCAGGTCATATCGGTACAGCTCGTAATCTGTACCGATTGTGACGCGCCCGGCTGTGATCGGATACAAGAATCCCTGTATAGACAGGACTCCGGCGCTCCTTGCGGGATCTCCGAGTCCAAGAACGCCCGTCAAATTCCATTGTGAAGGCAGGATCGCGCCCAGAAGACGGTGCACACAGAAAACCATCTTCTCTCTGGCACGGACTCCGCATTTGGTCCCCATAACATAGAAGGTATCCTCGAGCCTGGCGTGAATGGTTTCGATCCGTGTCAGGATACGCTCCAGTTTTTCCTCAAAGGTTTCAGGTGCTTTTTTTTCTCCGGAAGGCTCTTTTTCCTGCCGTTTTGCCTTTTTCTTCAACAGCTTCTGCACATCCAGTCTCCGGCCAAAGACGCGGATCTCAATCTGAAAAGCACCTTCATAAGAGGCCTTTCCCCTGACCAGCCCCATCAGCCAACTGACCTCTCCTCCCAGAGAAACGTCTTTCGCGGGATCCAGATGAAGAGGCTCCGTACTGCCTTCAGGATCCCTGACTTCCCCGCCAAAGGAATAGCGGACCGGAACAAACAGGACGATAAGAAGGATAATGAGAACTAAGACCAGAACAGCCAAAAGGACAGTTCCCAGAATCCTCAATATGAAAAATATGGCACCAGCCATTTTATTCCTCCTAGATCAATACACGGGCAATTCCTCAGACACAGGTGCCCACCCTGTCCTTTCAGCCAGATACAGGGCTGCTTCCCATTGCCCTGTCCGGTCAAACGCCTCCTGGGTGATCATGTTCACCATCTGGATGGCGTCCGCTTTTCCCGAAGCCATACCGACGACATAGACCGAATGATCTTTATAATAGGGCTGCAGGAAGTTTGCGCAGTGCATAATCTCCAGCTGCGGCCTTCCCTCAGGCCCTTCTGTGAGGACCAGGAGATAGACTGTAAGATGCCCCTTCCCCCTTTGGAGATCCTGACGGATCCTGCGGGGATCCCGGATTTTAGGGCTGATATACATTTTTTTATAAAACTCCATCCGCTGTCCTTTCGTATACAGGCAGCACTTTTCCTCTTTCGTTTATTGATCCGGCCTGGTACAGAGGCCATATTGCCTGTAAAAAACTGTCTTCCTTATCATACATCTATTTTAAAAAACAGAAAAGCCTTTTCGCGAATTTAGGCGTGAGACATTCGGCGGGAGCATCGGGTATTAATTCTGCTTATATTCAGCATATGCAAAGCATGTTTTCAGGTTTTTAATAGTATACTTCAGCACACATTCAGCCGGAATATGGAGCGTGGCCTGCATATAAACACATGATTGTTCATGTCGTCCATAATTGTTTATATAAGATTTATTTTCTTTTTCTTTAAGTGAAGAGGATTGATGTTTATTTACATTTTTCCCTGTGCTATAATATGCATAACGCTGATTTGCGTGAGTTACTGTCAACTCATAATCTATGAAAATGATATAAGGAGGTTTTCATGGCATCGGATTATTATGCATCTCTCGGCAAAAATCTTATTGGCACAAAGACTTTTGACAACCTGATGGCAGCTTTTGCAGGCGAGTCTCAGGCGAGAAACAAATATACCTATTTTGCTTCCAAGGCAAAAAAGGATGGATATGAGCAGATCGCCAAGCTCTTCCTTCAGACAGCCGACAACGAAAAAGAACACGCAAAGATCTGGTACAAGATCCTTGAAGGTGTTCACAGCACAGCAGATAACCTTGAGATTGCCGCAGATGGCGAGCACGAAGAGTGGACAGAGATGTACCCCACCTTTGCCAAAGAGGCCCGCGAGGAAGGCTTCCAGGAGATCGCCAATCTCTTTGAGATGGTAGCCGCGATCGAGAAAGAGCATGAAGCACGCTATCGCAAGCTGCTCGAGAACGTCCAGGGCGGCCTGGTCTTCTCCAAGGACGGCGACCGCATCTGGGAATGCGGCAACTGTGGACATATCGTGGTTGGACCTTCCGCTCCCGATGTATGTCCTGTCTGCAACCATCCTCAGGCTTACTTTGAGATCCACGCCGAGAATTATTGATAACGGTCTTTCCCATGGTCTGTTTTCACTACCTGTAATGGGAACAATTATAAAGTAAAAAACAGATCCGGAGCCGGACTTCAAAAAAACCAGGGCAGTTACGCCAGTCGTAATCTGCCCTGTTTTTTTGTTTGTTTTATTTGTATGTTATATTTGTTTTTTTGTTCTTTGTATCTGTTTTTTGTTCTTTATATTTGAGATATTTAATCTTTGAGTGCCACGAGCATGCGGATCAGTTCCAGGTCCTCTTCCGTAACCCTGAAATTTGTCGTCATTGCTTCACCCTCCGGGAAAGTAAGTTTGACATCGACGACAGAGCCCACCGGGACGCCTTCCCTGCGGGCGGCTTTGATAAAGGAAACAAAGCCTTTGTGACGGTGCCTGAATCCATTCAGCTTATCTTTCAGGGTCAGAATCTGTAAGGGATTGATTGCCATGTGGTCTTCCTTTCTGTTTCGTTTATTTTTACCCGGTCCTGCAGGAGCCGGGATACCGGGTCAGTATTTAAAGACATCGGGTTTTAAAAGACATCCCCGATCTCTGCCAGGGATCTGATCGGAATCAGGCGCATTCCTTCAACAGGCTGCATGCGCCGGATATTCGCAGCCGGAAGTACGCAGGAGGTAAATCCCATTTTTGCGGCTTCTTTAACCCGCGCTTCGGCCATGGGGACGGCCCGGATCTCACCGCTGAGCCCCACCTCACCGAAGACGATCCTGTGTTCATCCACAGGGGCGTTTCTGAAGCTGGACAGGATCGCAAGAACGATTCCAAGGTCAAGGGCAGGCTCTGTCTGGCGGATGCCTCCTGCCAGGTTGATGTAGGCATCGAACTGGGACATGGGGATCCCCATTCTTTTTTCTATGACGGCCATGAGGAGGCTCACTCTGTTGATGTCCGTGCCGGTGGTCTGTCTCTTTGGATAACCATAACTCGTCCGGCAGACCAGGGCCTGGATCTCAAGAAGGAGGGGGCGCGTCCCTTCCATGGAGCAGGTGACGATACTGCCCGGCGCATCCTGAGGCCTGCCGTTCAGCAGAAACTCGGACGGGTTCTCAACTTCGGACAGGCCGTCGCCCCTCATTTCAAAAATACCGATCTCGTTTGTCGATCCATAGCGGTTCTTGACGCTGCGCAGGATCCTGTAGGAGGCATATCTGTCCCCCTCAAAATAGAGGACAGCGTCCACCATATGTTCCAGGACACGGGGACCCGCTACATTGCCCTCCTTTGTCACATGGCCGATCAGGAAAAAGGTGATCCCCGTCTCTTTCGCGAGTCTCAGGAGGATACCTGTCGTCTCCCTCACCTGGGTGATACTGCCCGGAGATGCCTGGACCCTGGCGCTGTACATAGTCTGGATTGAGTCAATGACTGCCAGACGGGGCTTTTCCTCCTCGAGAGTCTGTGTGATCACATCGAGGTCTGTCTCACATAAAAACCGGAGTCTGTCGCTGGAGACATTCAGGCGCCTGCCCCGCATTTTGATCTGCCTGAGGGACTCCTCTCCGGAGATATACAGGACATCGAGACCTGAAGCGGCGGCATTCTGCGCGGTCTGAAGGAGGATCGTCGATTTGCCGATGCCCGGATCGCCGCCGAGAAGGATCATGGATCCGCCTACGATCCCGCCGCCCAGGACTCTGTCCAGTTCTCTGAAACCGGTGGAAAACCTCTCCTCCGCGTTCTCCTCCACTGCGCTGAGGGGGACAGGCTTTCTGAGCGGGCCTCTGAATCCCGGCGTCTGTCCGGCAAAAACCGCCCCTGCGCTTTTATCCGGCGCGGGGGCTTCTGTCATGGTATTCCATTCCCTGCAGGCCGGACACTGGCCGACCCATTTGGCCGATTCGTGTCCGCAGCTGCTGCAGAAAAACACTGTTCTTATCTTTTTAGCCATAAAAGTTTTACAGTTTTGCAGTTGTCATTTCATTTCCGTCCACCCCCGGTCAGGATACGTCCGTGACGCGCTGTCAGACGGCTCTGGATCGGGAAAATCACCGGATGGATATGCCTGCGGTCAGTTTACGCCGGAGACTGGTCCTTTTCCAGAGGCTGGACTTTTTCCACAGACTGGTCCTTTTCCAGAGACTGGCCCTTTCCTGGAACCTGTCCTTTTCTGGCGGAAAAAGTGACTTCCCCATTTCTGAATCCGGCAGTCACTGTGCTCCCTTCAGGGAACTCATCCGCCAGGATCTTCTCCGAGAGGGGATCTTCAATGACGGACTGGATCGCGCGCTTCAGCGGGCGGGCACCCATTTTGGCATCCGAATATTTTTCCACGATGTGATTTCGCAGGGCAGAGGATATCTTCAGATCAATACCCAGCTGGTCTTTTGCCCGGCTGATCAGGTCAGAGGCAAGAAGATTGGTGATGCGGCCCATCTCCTCTTTAGTCAGGGGATGGAAAACGCGGATCTCATCGATCCTGTTGATAAATTCGGGGCGGAAAATCTTTTTCACTTCCTCCATGACACCCGACTTCATGCGCTCATAATCCTGTTCCTGCGTGGGCTTCGGAGCAAACCCCAGGGTCTTGGGGGCAATGATCTTCTGTGCGCCTACATTTGATGTCATAATGATGACCGTGTTTTTAAAGTTGACCTTATGTCCCTGAGAATCCGTAATATGTCCTTCGTCCAGGATCTGGAGGAGGATATTGAAGACATCGGGGTGCGCTTTTTCAATCTCATCAAACAGGACGACGGAATAGGGCTGGCGTCTGACCTTCTCGGAAAGCTGGCCGCCTTCCTCGTAACCTATGTAGCCGGGAGCGGAGCCGATGATCTTGGAGACCGCGTACTGCTCCATGTATTCGGACATATCAATGCGGATCAGATCCTTGTCAGAACCGAACATGACCTCCGCAAGCGCCTTGGACAGCTCTGTCTTTCCGACACCGGTGGGACCCAGGAAGAGGAAGGAACCGATCGGGCGGTCCGGGTTCTGCAGGCCCACACGGCCGCGCCGGATCGCTCTCGCCACTGCTTCCACGGCATCCTCCTGGCCGATCACCCGCTTGTGGAGTTCTTTTTCAAGACGAAGGAGGCGTGCGCTCTCCCTCTCGGTCAGGCGGTTCACCGGAACCTTTGCCCAAATGGATATGACGGAGGCAACATCCTCTTCCGTAACAAGAGGACGGCGCTCATCCTGGGAACGGCTCCGCCTGTTGTTCAGGTTCTCTATCTTCTTGACGAGCACATCCTGCTCCCTGCGGAGTTTTCTGGCTTCGTCAAGTTTCCCTTCCATAAAAGCCCTGGCCAGTTTCGAATCGGTGTCCCGGATCTGTTCCTCCAGAACAGAGGACTTGTCCTCTCCCTTTTCCACTGTCCCGAGCCGGACAGCAGCGCAGGCTTCGTCAATGACATCAATGGCCTTGTCCGGAAGGTTTCTGTCGTTGATATAGCGCTCAGAGAGCTTGACAGCCATCTCAAGGGCACTGTCCTCGACCTGCACATGATGATGGTCCTCATAAATGTGGACAATTCCCCTGAGGATATCGATCGTCTGCGCAGGGGTAGGCTCCTCCACCTGTACAGGCTGGAACCTTCGCTCCAGAGCGGCATCCTTCTCGACATATTTGCGATATTCATTGATAGTCGTGGCGCCGATCAGCTGGATCTCTCCGCGGGACAGAGAAGGTTTCAGGATGTTGGACGCGTCGAGGGCGCCCTCCGCGCCTCCCGCACCGATCAGGGTGTGCAGCTCGTCCACGAAGAGGATGATGTTTCCGTCTGAGATGACCTCCTCGACGACTCTCTTGATCCTCTCCTCAAATTCACCTCTGTATTTGGAACCGGCTACCATGCCGGACAGATCCAGGGTCAGCAGGCGTTTGTCCCTCATGGAGGCCGGAACATTGCCGGAGACTATGCGCCTCGCCAGTCCCTCCACGATCGCCGTTTTGCCGACGCCGGGTTCACCGATCAGGCAGGGATTGTTCTTGGTCCTTCTGCTCAGGATCTGTACGACGCGGCGGATCTCATCCTCCCTGCCGATGACAGGATCCAGCTTCCCGTCAAAGGCCATCTGGGTGAGATCCCTGCTGTACTGCTCCAGGGCGCCCCGGTGCTCACCCTGGGCGCCGGCCTGCTGCAGGTCGTCTCTGTGGGCGGCAGTATCCTCTCCCATCGCCGCCAGAAGCTCAAAATATATTCTGGAGACATTGGTCCCCATTGCCTCAAGGATCTTGGCAGCGACATTGTCCTTCTCAAGAATGATGGCAAGCAGGATGTGCTCTGTTCCGACCCTGTCGGAACGGTACCTGTCTGCCTGGGAGGCTGCCATTCGGAGCACCTTCTGGCATCTGGGGGAATATCCCTCCTGGTCCAGGAGCGCCAGACTCCCCGGATGGATGTTGAGCTGGGAGATCATCTCCTCCAGCCTCTCCCGGGTAACCCCGTTTTCCGCCAGAATCTTTGATGCCACGCCGTCCGGTTCCTGGGCAAGACCAAGGATCAGATGCTCCGTGCCAATATAATTCTGTCTCGTTTTTCTGGAGGCTTCCTTCGCGGCTTTAAGGGCCGCCTCGGCATTCTTTGTATACTTATCCTTCATAAAAAAAATCGTCTTTCTGTCTATTCATAGTCATCGTAAATCGCATCCACCATTCTGTGCAGCTCCTGCCGGCTCATGTTCCGGCATCTGGCCTGGGCGAGGAGTTTACGAAAATCTTTTTCCAGCTGCTGCCTTGCCTGCAGCGCGTCTACATCGACCGAGACGATGGCGCCTCTCCGGCGGTCCACCTTAACAAACCCCTCCTGCTTCAGGATCGTGTATGCCTTGTTGACTGTGTGCATATTTATACCGATGTCATCCGCCATCTGTCTGACTGAAGGGAGCACATCTCCTTCTTCCAGATCCGCGGTCGCGATCCCGAGTATGATCTGATTGCACAGCTGCTGATAGATCGCTTCGCTGCTGCTGAAATCAATTTTTATCAGCATACCATATCCCTCCCTTTCCTGAAATCAGTAAGGATCGTCAACAAGTACAACGTTAAAAAGTACTGTCAACAGCTCCTAAAAGAAAGACAGAGCACGCTCTGTTATATAAATAATATAACACGTAACATGCTCTGTCAAGCTGCTGTGCTATTCTGATCAGCCCGGGTAGTATGCCCGAGGGGACTCACTTTTATCTGGGAGATCTCCTGGCAGGGCTGTTCAGGAAGGAATATTCCATGTCATCGTCATCATCCGCGTAGAATTCCTCTTCAGGATCCTCAGGAACGGCAGGTGCGGCAGGACCGCGTCTCTTTGCAGTATTCTGGTTGTTCTGTACAGCCTTCTCCGCGCGCGGGGTTTCAGCCTCTTTTTTCACAGGAGCCTCAGGAGTATTTCCGCCTGCGTTTCCATTTCCGGAAGTCCTTCCCAATGAAGACAGGAGCTCTTCATCCTCAGGATAGTCCAGCGCTTCATCAAAGGAAATGTTTCTTGCCGGTCTTTTTCTGGGACGGGAGGCAGGAGCGGGTTCCTCCACCTCTTCAAAGCGGCGGCTGCGGGCACGGGTCTTCTTTACAGGAGGAATCTCTTCGATCGGTTCCTCCTCTTCTTCCGCTTCTTCTTCAAAGTCTATGTCGTCTTCTTCAAAGTCGTCATCTTCGATCTCGTCATCTTCCTCATCATAGTCGTCATCGAGACCGTCCCGTGAGAAGATGTTCTTGAAAAATCCCAGAAAACCGCCACCGCCGGAAGACTCGTCTTCCTCATCATCGTACTCCCCGTCTTCGTCCTCCATCAGATCCTCATCGTAATCGTCATAGAGCTCTTCATCAGGGTCATCGTCGATCTCTTCGGCTTCGTCTTCCTCTTCTTCGGGATCATAGTCCTCAGCATCGTCCTCTTCTTCGGGATCAGGAACATCCTCTTTTACCGCTTTTCCGGAGGCTTTCTTTGCTCTTTTTGAAGAGACTCCCCGCGCCTCTTCGTCTTCGGCTTCCTGTTTTAAAGCCGCCCCGCTGATGACAGCCTCGCCGGTCTCTCCGGTCACATCACTGTCTTCTCCGGTGTAATAAAAATCATCATCTTCATCCTCTTCTTCCTCCACTGTTCTCCTCTGTCTGCGGGAACGTTTGGAGGGAGCGCCGCCGCCGGGGCTGTTGCGCTTGATAATGAGATAGAGGAAGATCAGGAGAGCGATCACGAGGATCAGGAGAATACAGGCGATCGTACGCCATATTCCCGTACTGGAAGCATTCTTCTGGGCAGTGGCCTGGGCATCGCTAAGTTCTTTGAGATCACCAAGACGGATCCTTTTATTTGTGTCGTAATTAAAGATATACCAGTTTCCGGTACCGTCTTTTTCGGTCACATAATTGATGCTGTACTGGGCATTCGGATCCGTAAAAGGATCATAGGCATCCCCATTGTCCACTTCAGGTGTTTTCTGGTCCTCTTCAGTGTCCGGAGCCTGTGCCTGTTCCCCGTCGTCGGATGCTTCTGTGTTATCGTCCGCTTCGACAGTCTCATTGCCGGCGTCTTCGACAGTCCAGTCCTCAATTCCGGTAGTCTCAACGGGCTCCTCATCCGGGGCGCCTTCCGGAACAGCAGTATCCTCTTCCGCCTTCTGCTCATCTGCTTCCGGCTTCTGTTCCTCCGGCTTCTGTTCTTCCTGCGCCTGTGTTTCCACACTGGCTCCGTCGACATCGACCCACTGGGCCTTCACATAGCCGGTGTTTCCGTTGGGAAGCTCTACAAGATACCATTCCTGGCCGGAGGCATCCGTGGTTTTGGATTTTACCGTAACCTTGTCTCCCAGATTCAGAGAACCGATGATATTGTTTTTCTCTCCGTTCTTCTCCTCTGCGGAATTGCGGATCATGACATCTGATCCGGTCACAGTGCTCTTCGCCATTACAGGGACAACCGCCAGCAGAACAGCCGCAGTAAGCGCGGCGATCAGGCCTGTCAGCCTGCCTGCAATTCGGCGTCCATGTCTTTTCTCTCTCATTGCTTTCCTCCCGGTCCGGTCGTAATACCGGCTGCTTTGTTCCGTTTATTTTTCTATTTGGGGGAGACGCCTGCGTCTGCCCCCGTACCAACCATTATAACACCGCACTCCTGTTTGTGGAATTAAAAATTACACAGCGTCTATGGCTTTTCCAATATCGCTTCTCATATACATCTTGTCAAAATGCACCCATCCGGCTGCTTCATAGGCATTCGCCCGTGCTTCTTTTAAAGTATCTCCGATCGCGACAACGCCCAGCACGCGTCCGCCGCTGGTCACGATGTTCCTGTCTGCGTCGAAAGAAGTCCCCGCGTGGTAGCAGCGGTACAGAGTCTTTCCTTCGAATTTGTCCAGACCGGTGATGACCTTGCCCTTTTCATAGGCTTCGGGATAGCCGCCGGAAGCGATCACGACACAGACTGCCGCATTGTCGGCAAACTCCAGGCTGATCTTGTCGAGGGTCCCGTCGATACAGGCCTCCATCACATCGATGATATCTGTCTTCATGCGGGGAAGGACGACCTGGGTCTCCGGATCTCCGAAACGGGTATTGAATTCGAGGACTCTGGGACCGGCCGGTGTCAGCATCAGACCGAAATAGAGAACGCCGCGGAAAGGGCGCCCCTCTGCTGCCATGGCGGCAACGGTCCTGTCATAAATATTTTCCCTGCACCAGGCATCGATCTCTTTAGTGTAAAAGGGGCTGGGAGAAAATGTTCCCATGCCTCCGGTATTGAGACCGGTGTCCCCGTCTCCCTGCCTCTTGTGGTCCTGGGAGGAGGTCATGAGTTTATAGTGGCTTCCGTCTACAAAAGCCAGAACAGAAACTTCGCGGCCTGTCATAAACTCCTCAATGACCACTTTGGAGCCTGCGTCGCCGAACTTTTTGTCTGTCATCAGTTCGCGGATGCCGTCCCTGGCCGACGAAAGATCCTCACAGATGAGGACGCCCTTGCCCAGAGCGAGCCCGGAAGCCTTGAGCACGATCGGGAAGGATGCGTTCTCGAGATAGGCAAGCGCCTTCTCTGCGTCATCAAAGGTCTCATAAGCCGCTGTGGGAATATCATACTTTTTCATGAGGTCTTTGGAAAAAGCCTTGCTTCCCTCAATGATGGCTGCGTTGGCGGGAGTGCCGAAGATCCTGAGACCTTCAGCTTCAAAGGCATCCACGATCCCGGCACAGAGCGGATCGTCCATGCTGCATACAGTCAGGTCGATCTCTTTTTCCTTTGCAAAGCTGATCAGGGCGGGAAAATCCATGGTCCCGATCGGGACACACTCCGCGATCCCGGCGATGCCGGCATTACCCGGCGCGCAGTAAAGCTTCGCAGTGCGGGGGCTTCTGATGATCGCGTCAGCGATCGCATGCTCTCTGCCGCCTCCGCCGACAAGCAGTATTTTCATATCGTTCTTTTTCTCTGCCAAATCCTTGTCCTCCAAGTCCTGTTTTCCCATGCCTCAATCTGAGTGTACATTCCTTTTGAGTGTACATCCATTCCCGGGTCTGCAGCCGTTCTCAGTCTGCAATCATTCTGAGTCTGCAGCCGTTCTGAGTATGTATTAATCTTTTGTAAAGCTTTCAGAAAAGTGAAAATCAATAAAAAAATGTAAGATCATTCATCGAGGATCCGTGTCCTTCGTCCTTCGATCCTGACCCTGCCGGCAGCGATCAGGTCGATCGCCCTGGGCAGAATGATCCATTCCGCCTCTTCCATGACGCGCCTCTGCAGAGTCTGGGGCGTATCGTCCTCCCGGATCTCCACGGCCTTCTGCAGGATGATCGGACCTGTGTCGAGATCTTCATCCACAAAGTGGACTGTCGCACCCGTCACTTTGACACCTCTTGCAAGCGCTTTTTCATGTACATGGAGTCCATAATAGCCCTTTCCGCAGAAAGAAGGGATCAGGGCGGGATGGATATTGATGATCCTTCCCGCATAGGCTGCGCACACCTTGCGGGGAACGGCTACCATGAATCCGGCGAGCACGATCAGGTCGGGAGCGGCTTCGTTGATCTTGTCGAGGAGGGCATCGTTAAAAGCCTCTCTGTCCGGATAATTTTTAGGAGAGACACAGCAGGCGTCAAGACCCGCGGCGGCTGCCCTCTCCAGGGCGTAAGCTCCCGGATTATTGCTGATGACCTGGACGATCCGGGCATTGCGGATCGTCCCGTCCTGCAGACGGTCGATGATAGCCTGGAGGTTTGTTCCTCCGCCCGAGACACATACAGTTATTTTCAGCATACATCCACCCCTTTTTCACCGGCTGCGACAGATCCGATCACGTAAGCCTTTTCTCCTGCGTCCGCAAGAGCTTTGAGCGCGGTCTGCACATCCCCGGGATCCATCGCGAGCACCATTCCGATCCCCATATTGAAGGTATTGTACATCATGTGCTCTTCGATCTGGCCCCTCTTCTGCAGGAGCCTGAAAACAGCCGGGACCTCATAGCTGTCCTTAAGGACCTTTGCTCTGATGCCGTCAGGAAGCATCCTCGGGATATTCTCATAGAAGCCTCCGCCGGTCACATGGCTGCAGCCCTTTACCCTGACTCCTGCGTCCCGAACGCTTTTGAGTGCACGGACATAGATCTTTGTGGGACGAAGAAGGGCATCGCCCAGGGTCTCTCCCAGCTCGGGGATATACTCGGCCAGATTTTCCTTATTGACATCAAAGACCTTGCGCACGAGGGAGAAGCCGTTGCTGTGCACTCCTGAAGAGGCAATACCCACGAGGGCATCCCCTTCCCGGATGTCTTCGCCTGTGATCAGATCCTTTTTGTCAGCGACCCCCACTGCAAAACCCGCGAGGTCATATTCGTCTATCGGATAAAACCCCGGCATCTCCGCGGTCTCTCCCCCGATCAGGGCGGCTCCGGCCTGGTTGCAGCCGTCGCAGACTCCCTTTACGATCTGAGCGATCTTTTCGGGCTCATTTTTGCCGCAGGCTATATAGTCCAGGAAAAAGAGGGGCTCTCCGCCGGCGCAGGCCACATCGTTGACACACATGGCTACACAGTCGATACCCACCGTATCATGTCTGTCCATCAGAAAGGCAAGCTTTAGCTTGGTGCCGACTCCGTCCGTTCCGGACAGGAGGACCGGTTCTTCCATGTTTTTGATCGCGGAGAGGGAAAAAGCTCCGGAAAATCCTCCGAGTCCTCCCATCACCTCTTTACGCATTGTCGTCGCGACATATTGCTTCATCAGTTCCACGCTGCGGTATCCGGCTTCAATATCTACACCGGCGCTTTTGTAATCCATCATAGTCCTGCGGGCTCCTTTTTGTTTTATCTGTATTCAGGTGTGTTCTGCTGCTGTCTGTCAATAGCTCTTAAAGCCCACTTCCTGCAGGCGGGCATCCTTCTTCTGAACCTCCTCAAGCTGACGGGCGGAAAAATCCTTTAGCCTGCCCAGAAGAGCTTCGTCCGAGACAGCCAGGATCTTTGCGGCAAGAATGCCTGCATTTTTGGCACCTCCGATCGCGACAGTCGCCACCGGAATTCCGCTGGGCATCTGCACGATCGAATAGAGAGAATCTCTGCCGCCCAGGGAAGTCGTGTGCATCGGGACTCCGATGACCGGCAGCGGGAAGAGAGCTGCGCACATTCCCGGCAGGTGGGCAGCCATACCGGCTCCCGCGATAATGACCTTTACTCCTGCCGCCTCTGCTCCTTTTGCATATTCAAAAAACAGATCCGGTTCGCGGTGGGCAGAGATGATGCGCATCTCATAAGTCACACCGAGCTCCTCGAGAACCTCTGCGGCTTTACTCATCACAGACAGATCCGAGTCGCTTCCCATCACTATGCTGACCTGTGCCATATCTAATACCTTATCCTTTCCTCTATCTGTACCATAGCTGTCTTTAATAGTTCAAGTTTCCAGACAGCCTGAGCTGTAACGTTTTTATCAGTTTAATAAAAAAAGTCTCAGGACGCAAGCATCAGTCCGTTTTAAGCGTGAAACGGACTGATGACCGGTTACTGTACACGCCCCCTCGAGGGGAGCGGACATTTTGAACCAGTCTGTACTATAACAGATTCTCACTGATGGTCAAAAGGTTCGTTTAAAAATTCCGTGCCCGGCAGGACAAATCTGCCCTCCCGGATGATCGGGACCTCTAAACCGCCTTTTCGCACTGCGCAAAGAAGCCCCACTTCCTCATAGGGAATGGTGATGTCTGTGTGACACCCGAAATAGGCATTCTCCGGTTCTGTGTCTCTGAGCATGGAATATTCGTTATCTTTGGCAAAGATTTCTTTTCCGTCAGGATTAAAGACCCGGTTCTGTTCCTCATGGGAATAACAGGTATCTCCCACCGCAAAGTGAGGACCGGTCTTCTCCGCAATCAGGATGGGCAGCCGTTCGAGTATCCCCAGGCGGACGCTCTCTGCGCAGGCCATCGTATTCGTACCGATCGCGCATTCTCCCATGGGAAGAGTCTCATGATGAAACAGGATGTTCTCCTCAATATATTTCCTGCCCTCTTCCGGGTCATTGAATCCGCCGCAGCTGTAGCTGCAGATGCGGCCGTCTTTGAATTCAATCGCGAGGTCTTCAAACAGCAGGCCGTCCAGATACACTCTGGTGACATGGAGCAGACCCTCCGTCCCCTTGAGGGACGGGGTCGTAAAGACCTCCCCGACAGGAATATTGACGTCAGCAATGCAGTTTTCAAAAATTGTCTGCCTGTCGGGATCTGACGGGGTCTGGAGGGCCACAGTCAGATCAGTGCAGTTTTTCCCGCGGCCTCTGACACGAACAGAACAGGCTGTATCCAGCACCTCGATGATCCGGGCCTGAACATCTCTGTAGGTCACATAGTCAAGGGTATTGATCCTGATCACCGAGCGGAAGATCTCATCGTAGGACGCAGAGAGGGTCCTGTCCGGATATCCCTCCGTGATCTCCGGGACAGGAAAAGCGATGATGGTAAAGCTCCTCTCCTTTCCTATGACCGCGCGGTCATAAAGCAGGTCTGCCTCCTGGCGGAAGCGGGCGATCTTTTTCTGCTGTGTCTTTGAAAAAGCGGGAGCCTCTTCGTGCATGACAGGGGAAAAAGGTTTTTCTCCAAAGGTATCCATCAGGACAGGTCCGGCATACTCCACGGTCTCATGGATCAGATTCCTGTAAGCCTGCTGGAGGGCCTGGATGCGCCTGCCCCGCAGCACATCGTCAAAAAAGAGAGCCAGATCCTCCCGGTGGTCATAGCTGTACTGAGGATTCGGGTATGTGCATCCGATCCCGCCGCCTCCTCTGCCCAGATGCTGGGTAAAGAGGTCTGCCTGCTGTCCGGGAATAACTGACCTGAGGCCCATCTTTTCCAGATTGACAGCCGCTTCAGCGGCAATCCTTTCAAATCCGACCGGATAAAAAAGGCCTGCGCTCTTCCGGATGGAGAGGTCCTTTCCCGTGACCTCAAAGCCGATCCTGAATCCCTCTGTCCAGGTGTCCGCGATCCTTTTGATCTCTGCCTCTTCCATCTGCGCCAGATAGGCGTACACACCGGTCTCGTTATCTGAAATATAAGCTCCGTAGCGGTAAAGCAGCCGCTGATCATCGTATACTTTCCCTGCCTTGTCAGCATGCTCTTTTTCTGTTTTGTCCGTCTTTTCCGCATAATTCCGGAGGATGCTCTCGGGGAGACTCCCCCCAGCCAGACTTTTCTGAACGCGCACAAGCGTCTCTTCCTCAGCGTAGTCCTCCAGAAAACGGCCGATCTTGCTGCGGATATGGGAAGCAGGCACCAGCCCGTCCCCTTCTCCTTTGTTGCGCTCATCCTGGGCTGTGACAAAGGCAAAATAAATCTCCAGCAGCAGTTCCATCCTGATCAGGAACCGTTCAGGCTCGCCCTCATAGACCAGCGGGATCATGCATCGCAGTTCAAAAGCCAGGGCGGCCAGAACCTGTCCGGTATCTTTGCCAAAGACAGAAACAGCATGGACCGGATTGGCCCAGCTGCGGTCATAGCGGTCCGGCAGAATATCTTCATAAAGGCCGCGGTTTTTCCTTTGCAGCTCATCGATCGGCAGGCTTTCAAAAGACCCGTCCTCGAGCATCCGGCCATGGGACAAAAGAAGCAGGATCCACTCTGCAGCAGCCTGAAAATAGGGTACATACAGAGGATGGACTGCCGACTCCCGGGTCATGAGACGGATCCTCTCCAGAGAGAGCCTGAATCTCTCGCCGTCAAGTGTATCGGATGAAAGCAATGCGCCCTCACCCTTATCAATAAAAAAATTCATGCTATTTTCCTCGGTAACAGGTCCGCATTCCAGCGGCTGACATGCCGGCGTTTTACAGCCGTGATCCGGTCAGGTACACCTAGGACAGGCTGCACCCTGAACAGCCGTTTCACTAAAGGGTTTATATCAAAGCAGGCTTTATGTCAAACGCCCGGCTGCATGGAAGCAGCCGGGCATCCGTTTTCAGTTCTTAAACTGAAATATGGCTTATTACTTAGCGCCATACTCCTCGTAGTATGCGTCCAGGGCTTTTTTCAGCTTGTCATCGATAACGACCTTGCCGTCCAGGGGTCTGTTGTAGAGATACTCGGTGACTTCCTTCATGGTAACGATCGCATGGGTGGGGAAACCGTATTTCTGTTTGATCTCCTGCAGCGCGCTGACTGTCCCCTCCTGACCGACTTCCATACGGTCAAGGGATACCATCAGTCCTACAATATCGCAGTCCGCCTGTGCCTTGATGATCGGAACGGTCTCGGCAATGGAGGCTCCGGAGGTGGTGACGTCTTCAATGATCATCACGCGGTCATCCTCCCGGATCTTTGAGCCGAGCAGGATCCCCTTGTCCCCGTGATCCTTGATCTCCTTGCGGTTTGCGCAATAGCGGATATCGCGGCCATAGAGCTTGCTGATTCCCATGACAGTGGCGACTGTCAGAGGGATTCCCTTATAAGCAGGTCCGAACAGAACGTCAAAATCCAGGCCGTAGTTGTCGTGGATCGCTCTGGCATAAAACTCGCCCAACTTGATCAGCTGAGATCCGCTCTTATATGCGCCGGCGTTCATAAAAAAGGGAGATTTGCGTCCGCTCTTCAGTGTAAACTCACCAAATTTGAGCACATGGGAGTCGACCATAAATTCAATAAACTCTTTCTTGTATTCTTCCATTTGTAATCCTCTGTAATCTCATTGATGCAGAGCCCTGGGACAGGTCTTCAGGCAGATCCGCAGAGCTTTTTCCGGGTTGCAGCCGGATCATCCGGCGGGGTTGAATAAAGAATTAATGTTTAAATGTTCCTTTTCAGCTTTTTGTCAGTGTTTTGTCAGCGCTTTGCGATCGCCTGTCTGAGATCCTCGATCATATCGAGGGCAGCGGCGCGGGCTGCCTGGGCAAACCCCTCAGGGCCGAAATCCCTGTAGGCATCCTTTGTGTAAGCGGCGATAATGCCTCTGGAGGAATTGACGATCGCTCCTGATCCATCCTCATCAAAAAAGGCACTGAGATCTTCGGCGGAAGCCCCCTGTGCGCCGTAACCGGGCGCCAGGATAAAGGTCTCGGGCATCAGCTTCCGGAGACGTTCGCCCTGCTCGGGATATGTCGCTCCGACAACAGCTCCCACATTGCTGTAGCGGCCGTCCATGGACTTGGCTCCCCATTCGCGCACCTTCTGCCCCACCAGTTCATACATGGGAACTCCGTCCCGGGTGAGAACATCCTGGAATTCCCCGCTGCTGGGGTTGGACGTCTTGACGAGAACAAAGATCCCCTTGTCGCAGGAATTGCAGACATCCACAAAAGGCTCGACGCCGTCTGATCCGAGGTAGGGATTGACAGTGGCGAAATCCACATCAAATACAGGAATCCTGTTCTGACCGACTTCAATGCGTCCGATATGTGCTTTGGCATAGGAAGCGGACGTGGAACCGATATCTCCGCGCTTGACATCGCCGATGATGATCAGGCCTTTCTCCCTGCAGTATCTGACCGTCCTGTCATAAACAGCCAGTCCCGGAAGGCCGAACTGTTCGTACATCGCGATCTGAGGTTTGACAGCGGGAACTATGTCATAAATGGCGTCCACGATTCCCTTATTGAACTCCCAGACCGCCTCGGCAGCAGCCACAAGATTCGGATCCCGGGCGGGATCCGAGGGATCCGATATACTGCCGGCCTCCTCGCGCGCCTTTTCCTGTAAAAACCGGGGCACAAAGGAGAGATTGGGATCAAGTCCCACGACTACAGGTGCATTTGTTTTCCCGATTGCATCAATCAGCTTTTGAATCATAAGCAATCTCCATCCTGTAAATATAAAAACTATAAAAACGGTTGCGTCGTCACCAGTCACCCGGATAACAGCAGAGCTGCATGTGACCGGAAACGCAAAGGTTCTGCCGTCCTGAACTCTTGCTAAACTCTTGTCTTTATAAACATACGGATAAACCCTGCCTTCGTCAAGATATTTTCGCTTATCTGGTCTGAAGGAACAGGATCTCCCTTTTCATCCTGGAGTCATTGGGATACAGCTTCAGGAACTCTTCCGCCAGTTCTGCGGCACGGGCGAATCTGCGCAGGCTCTCCAGAGCGGATATGCGGTTTGACAGGATGCTTCTCTGCAGGCCTGTCTGTTCCCCGGCAAGGGGCAGGGCCTCCTCAAAACAGGCAAGCCCCTCCTCGTAACGGCCCAGCCCGCAGAGGGCAGCGCCGCGAAGGTCAAGCATCTCCGGATTTCCGGAGACCTCCGCCTCCAGACCGTCCAGAATCTTCAGTACCTCCTCGTTTTTTCCCGCCCGGCGCAGGGCGCCTGCCATAAGAAAAGAGGTCTGTATATCAGGATTTTCGATACTGCTGAGAGCCTCCACAGCTTCCTCATATCTGCCCGTAAAGCAAAGAGCCTGTCCGCGGGTCAGATTGTCGATCTCATCCCCGTGTTCTTCCAGCAGCCTGTTCAGATATCTCGCGCCGTCTTTGGTATTCCCGTATTCCCTCAGGGTCAGGGCGGCAGTATAAATACGGGCGTAATTGCGGTTGTCGATCTCGATCGCCATATCGAACAGAGAAACCGCTTCCTTCATCTGACCCTGAGCCGCAAAGACGCTGGCTCTCGATTCCATGAGGATGGGATCCCTGGGATGGATCCGGAGCAGACGGTCATAAATATTCGCCGCTTCTTCAAATTCTCCCAGATGGAAATCGCAGACAGCGGTGTATTTATACAGGTCCTCTTCCAGGCAGTCTGAGGACAGCTTCCTGGTGATCCGGTTTTCATACTGCTGGGCATGGGCAAAGGACTCTTTTGCCTTACGGTAATTTCCCTGTTCCATCAGGCTGATCCCCTCATTTAGGAGTGCCTTCTCCCTGTTTCCCATGAGTTGAAAATAACCGAAAAGGAAAGCTGCTCCGATTGCCGCAATAAAGACCAGTGTAAACAGCAGATTCCTTAAAAAACGCATAAAAATACTCTTCTCCTGCGGCAGGCACCCTGCCGCCAATAAATTTGCAAGGGTTTTCTCAATCCGGAATCTGATGAAAACCCGAAATATACCCTCAGTCCTCAAATCTTACAGTGACATAAAATCCCCTTTCAAGCTCACGGATCGCAGTCACTACCCCTTCTCTCGCCAGGAGCCTCTCCGAAAAAGGATAGTTGCCGCTCATGGCCAGAGACGGATCGATCGTATAGTAATAATTGCTTGGAAGGACTCCCTCTGTGACCGTGACCTTCCGGCCGACCTCCAGAAGTCCCTCGCGCTCCATTTTAAACTCCATTTCCCGCATGGTTTTATTCTTTCCCGGAAGTATCTTTTTCTGAAGTACTTTTTTCAGAAGTTTCTTTTTCAGATGAATCTTTTACGGAAGTATTTTTTTCAGAAGTTTCTTTTTCAGAGGTTTCTTTTTCAGAGGCTTCTTTTTCCGCCTTTTCTGCTTCTTCTTTCTTTGAGGATGCCTCCGTCGTATTTTTATCTTCCTTTGCTTTTTCTGCTGCCGGCAGGACGATGGCATTCTTGCAAAGGAATTTATGCCAGAGTTCACAGGCTGATGCCTTCAGGTGGATCCCGTCTCCGGTCAGTTCCTTTTTGAGGTTGCCGTCCTCATCGCAGAGATCGGTATTCATGTCAATATAAAAGATATTGCGTCCGTTGGCAAGAGTCGCAATGGCCTGATTGCGCTGTACGATCGCTGTATTATTGTAGACAGGATCTGAACTGCTCTTATCTTTCGAGACATGCATGATGCCCTGAATGTAAATGATCGCGTCCGGCTGCAGCTTGTTGATCCTGCGGATGACCTTGCGGTATTCTTCGTAAAAATCCTTCGTGTCCGGCACACCGAGTTCATTGACCCCGACAGACAAATAGATCTTGCCAAAATCAGTTTTGGACAGAAGGCCCTTGAAGGTGCGTTCTGTCGGCTTCTTTCCTCTGGCGGCATAGTCCATTTTTTCATTTTCGTCAAAGAGATCGTAGATCGTCGTCGATTCACGGGCAAGGAAGGAGGCTGTGTCTGCCATGCCGCCGTATTCATACAGGCCGACTGTCCTGGAGTCTCCGACAAAAAGGGCATCGACAAAATAGCTGTCCTCTACCTTCTGGAAACTGTAGTAGGTTCCGTCCGGTGCAAACAAGCCTTCCGTGTCCTTATTGTAGACAGTATCCTCTGGAGAGAGATAGGACTTCTGGGCAACTCCATAGTCTTTTGCCTTGACAACAGGTGTACTGGACCGGGCAGGCACCTTCTGGGTCTGCGTGTCGGATTTGGCTGTTTCCTTCCCCTCAGAACTCTGATCCCCGTCTTTTTTACTGCTGTCCGCGCTGTCAGGATCTGTGCCGGAAGACTCTTTTTCCCCTGTTTCTTTCTGAGTTATATCTTTTTCGTCTATATCTTTTTCGTTGATGTCTTTTTCTTTTGTTTCTTTCTCCTCTGCTTCTTTTCCCTGATCATCGTCTTCTGCCGACTCTTTTTTTACTGCCTTTTCTTCACCGGACTTTTCTTCGGACTCTTCCTCTGAAGAAAGTTCCTTAACATCCTTTTGGGAGTCGGAGTCCTTCCCGGCATCTTTTTCATTTTCATCCGGCAGGTCTTCCTCTCCGGAAGCAAGCCGGGTCTTGTCTGTGTCGACAGAGTCCTCAGGTTCCTTTGCTGAATCCCTGTTTTTTCCCGTGTTCTTTGCGTCCGACCAGGGCAGGACATGATCGTGAAGTCCCCGCATAAAGATGGAGATGCCGGGGGCAAATTTATCCTCTGAAGCATAGGATTTGTATGCCTTTCCCCGCCCCGCAATGGACAGGACTGAGAGGATGATCCATATGAGAATGATCAGCACCAGAAGCGGCGCCCTGCGGAAGATCATGCGCAGTACTTTCAACATATACTAAAACCCCACGCTGTCAGACGAAAAAGTGCAGACATTCTGCAGCTTACAGTCTGATGCTTTAGTGTGCCGTCTCACCAGTGACACAAATTTCATATGACTAAAGTGATTAAAGTGACTAAAGTGATTAAAGCGGCGCCCTGTTTCGTACATTCCGTGCTCAGGCAGTGCTTTGATCAGAAGCTGAAATACATAAAAGGATTACCCGCCGAGATAGAGGAAAAATACACGCTGATCCAGAACACAATGAAGAGCAGTGCGATGACCACAGGATTTCTCCTCTTCCACACCAGCAGGTTATAGAAGACCGGGATGCACAGAAGGATCCCGACAGCCAGAAACGGCCAGTAGATTCCCAGATATTTGAGGTAGTCCGAGCTGTTGACCGCTGTTCCAGGACCGAAAAAAGGGAACAGTCTGGTGAAATAGATCCCCAGATCCTTCAGATCGGTGATCGCAAAGATCACCCAGGTCAGGGGAATGAAAAAGATCACGAGCAGGTGACCGATCACGGGGATTTTCCGGATCAGCCCTCCAGCGACAAATTTTTCCAGAATGATCAGCAGGCAGAGCACAGCGCCCCAAAGGATAAAATTGAGTGTCCCGCCATGCCAGAAGCCTGTCAGAAGCCACACGATGACAAGATTTCTGATGGTACTTGCCGCTCCGTCCCTGCTCCCTCCCAGGGGGATATAAACATAATCCCGGAACCAGCTGCCCAGTGTCGCATGCCAGCGCCGGTAAAAATCCGCGATCCCGCAGGCTGCATAGGGATGGATAAAGTTGTGAATATACCTGAATCCCAGCATGAGCCCGAGACCTCCCGCCATCAGGGAGTAGCCCCAGAAGTCAAAATACAGCTCCAGAGAATAACCTGCGGCACCGATCCAGGCCAGCGGGGTCGATATGCTCTCAAACCCGATCTTGATGATCTCATTCCAGAGCATGCCCAGACGATCAGCGATCAGGACCTTCATGGCCAGGCCCATGATAAAAAAGGTGATCCCGTCTTCAATCTTGTGCAGGGGGACCGTCCTCTGGACAAAAGCAAACTGCCTTCGTATGTTGGAGGGCTTTTCTGTCCATCCCTGAGAAAACCGCATGATCGGTCCCTGGGAGATCTGGGGGAACATGGTGAAATAAGCCGCTGCCTGAAAGAAGGAGGGTCTTTTGTTGATCTCACCGCGGAAGAGGTCTGCCTGATAAGAAAGCATTTTAAAAATGTAAAAACTCAGACCGAGCGGCAGAAGCGAGGCGCTCACTCTCAGAGCCAGCATTTTGAAAAGAATGAGAATCCCCACATCTATGAGAATAACGGCGAACATCATCTTTTTGTGACTTGCCCGCCGGGGACGGCCGGGCTGTACATAGACCAGTTCCCCGAAGAGATAATTAATGACAACAAGCCCCAGAAGAACGAATACAAAAAGGCGGGCTCCCGAGGCATAAAAGAAGATGCTCCCCGCAAACAGGAGAATGTCTCTGTATTTCGGGGGGATCAGGCTGTATAAGATTAGAAAGACGGGCAGAAAACGGAAAATAAAATCCACCCCTGAAAAGTTGATCATCCGCACAGTACCTGTTTTCAGTACAGCTGGAAGCGCACAGGCCTCGAAATACATCCGGATACCTGTGTGCTCCCGGCACAGCTTTACATATTCTTTACATATCTACGAGCGAGTCCGGCATTTGCGGCCGCTCATCCAGCGATCTGAGTGATCATCAGAGGGCGGAAAGCTCCTCCAGTTCCCGGATAACGCCAGCCATCTGCTGCTCGTATTTCTGCTGCTTCTCCTTTTCCGCCGCGATCTTTTCCGCGGGAGCCTTGGAGAGGAATTTCTCATTGCGGAGCATGCCGGCGCTGCGCTTGAGCTCGCCCTCGAGACGTTTCTTCTCTTTGGTCAGCCTTGCGATCTCCGCCTTGACATCCAGAAGATCCGCCAGAGGCAGGAAAGCGGTCGCGAAGGGCAGGACGATGGAAACGGTTCCCTCTCCGATGCCTTCCTTGTCAGCCTGGAGCACCATGTCGGAGGCGGAAGCCAGGCGCTCAAAGAAGAGCCTGTCGTCCTCGAAGATCTTTCTGATTCCGGCATCTTCAGACACAATGATGACCTTTGCCTTGCGGGAAGGAGCGACACCGCGCTCGGTACGGGCAGCACGGATGGCACGGACAGTCTCCTTGATGGTCTCGATGGCCTGCTCCTCGGCAGGGAAGCTGAAGTCATCTCTGAAGACCGGCCAGTCGGAGATCATGATGGAGGCTTCCTTGTCCTGAACTGTGCAGAAGATCTCTTCCGTCACAAAAGGCATGAAGGGGTGCAGAAGCTTCAGGCTGCCCTGAAGGACTGTCTGCAGGGTCCACAGAGCCGCCGTGTGACTCTGCGCGTCCTCTGTCTCGTAGAGACGGGGTTTGACCATTTCGATATACCAGTCGCAGAACTCGTCCCAGATGAAGTCATGGACCTTCTGGACGGCGATGCCCAGTTCAAACCTGTCCATGTTCTCTGTGACATCGCGGACCACATTGTTGAAGCCTGAGAGGATCCACTTGTCTTCTGGCAGAAGGCCTTCGGGCATTTGTGCGGGGATCCCGCCCTCCTCAGGCATATTCATCATAATGAAACGGCTGGCGTTCCAGACCTTGTTGGCAAAGTTGCGGCTGGCCTGCACGCGGGCGTCTGAGAACCGCATGTCGTTGCCGGGCGCATTGCCGGTGACCAGGGTCAGACGGAGGGCGTCCGCGCCGTAGTTCTTTATGACTTCAAGCGGATCGATGCCGTTGCCCAGGGACTTGGACATCTTCCTGCCCAGCTCATCGCGGACAAGTCCGTGGAAAAGCACGGTCTTAAAGGGCTTCTCTCCCATCTGTTCGAAGCCGGAGAAGATCATACGGATGACCCAGAAGAAAATGATGTCGTAGCCGGTGACGAGCACGTCTGTCGGATAGAAGTACTTGAGGTCCTCTGTCATTTCCGGCCATCCCAGGGTCGAGAAGGGCCAGAGGGCGGAGGAGAACCAGGTATCCAGCGTATCGGGATCCTGGGAGAAATGGGTCCCGCCGCAGACCGGGCATTTTTCGGGCATGGAGGCAGCCACAACTGTCTCCCCGCACTTGCTGCAGTAGTAGGCCGGGATCCGGTGACCCCACCAGAGCTGGCGGCTGATACACCAGTCGCGGATATTGTCGGTCCAGTTGAAATAAATCTTTTCCATCCTCTTGGGGATCAGCTGGATGTCCTCTTCCTTCACCGCCTTCACGGCAGGCTTGATCAGCTCATCCATTTTGACGAACCACTGTTTTTTGATCAGGGGTTCGACGGTGGTTCCGCAGCGGTCATGGGTGCCGACATTGTGGGTATAGTCCTCGATGCGGACCAGGAGACCCATTTCATCGAGTTCCTTCACGATCTGCTTCCGGCACTCATACCGGTCCATACCGGCAAATTTGGCGCCGTTCTCATTGATCGTGGCATCGTCGTTCATGATATTGATCTCAGGAAGATCATGGCGCTTTCCGACCTCAAAGTCATTGGGGTCGTGTCCGGGAGTGATCTTGACCACGCCGGTCCCGAACTCACGGTCGACATAGGTGTCCGCCACGATGGGGATCTGCCTGTCCACGAAGGGAAGCCAGACCTTTTTGCCGATAAGGTCCGCGTAACGCTCATCCTCGGGATGGACAGCCACAGCGGTATCGCCAAGCATGGTCTCGGGACGGGTAGTCGCGAACTCCAGGAACCTGGTCGTGGAGATACTGCCGTCGTCCTCGATCAGCGGATACTTGATGTGCCAGAAATGGCCGTTCTGCTCCTCGTACTGGACCTCGGCGTCAGAGATGGAGGTCTTGCAGACCGGGCACCAGTTGATGATGCGGCTGCCCTTGTAGATCCAGCCCTTTTTGTACATCTTGCAGAAAACTTCCGTGACGGCCTTATTGCAGCCCTCGTCCATGGTGAAGCGCTCGCGGTCCCAGTCACAGGAGGAGCCCAGCTTTTTGAGCTGGTTCACGATCCGGCCGCCGTATTCCTTTCTCCAGTCCCAGCACTTCTCGAGGAAGCCCTCACGGCCCAGATCCGCCTTCTCAATTCTCTGCGCGCGCAGAGAATCAATGACCTTGACCTCGGTCGCAATACTGGCATGGTCTGTCCCGGGCTGCCAGAGGGCGTTATATCCCTGCATCCTCTTATAGCGGATCAGGATATCCTGGAGGGTGTTGTCCAGGGCGTGGCCCATGTGGAGCTGGCCGGTGATGTTGGGCGGCGGGATCACGATGGTGAAGGGGGTCCTGGAATGATCCACCTCGGCGTGAAAGTATTTTTTTTCTTCCCAGTTTTTGTAGATCCGGTCCTCGATTCCCTGAGGATCGTAGGTCTTTGCAAGTTCTCTGCGCATTTTATATCGTTAACTCCTTCCTCGTGTTTATGGACGCAACAGACCGCAGGCGGTCTGCGTCAAATGTCTGCAAATGCTCATACGAGCATGGCGTTTACAGCCGTTTGACTCGCTGTTTTCATCATATTTTTATACAAATTGATTTCGCTGCGGGTCATATTCATATTCTTCTGCCTTCAGCTTCTGCAGGATCTCTTCCTTATCTGCATCCAGATCCTCGCAGAGAGCATCCAGGGACGGATAGAAATCCCGGAGCTTGAGGTTCAAAAAACTGGCCAGCATATGAGGATCTTTGGGCAACATTTCTTTTCCCCCTTTGGAATCAGTGTGTTATAATGAAGTTTGTCACGCCGCCGGACCTTGCTTTCGGCAGTCCGGGATGCTGAACAGTTAGTTATTGTACCATAAAAGAATGAAAATGGGTACTGCACTTATGGAAAACAGCTCTTCAATTCATAATAATCTTCAAAATAACCTGCCAAATGATCCGCAAAACAATCCTCAAAGTGATCTGCCAGTCGGAATGGAACACCCCCATCCCCATGGAAGGCGGGCCTGGGCTCTGAAAGGCCTGCGAGATGGTATTCCCATCTGTATGGGGTATTTTGCCGTTTCCTTTGCTCTGGGAATTGAAGCCAGAAACGTCGGACTGACTGCTTTTCAGTCCTTTCTGATGTCCACAGGAATGGTCGCCTCGGCCGGAGAATTTGCCGCCCTTCTCCTCATTGCCTCCCAGGCAGGGGTGTTCGAAATGGTGTCCACCTGTCTGATCGTCAACCTGCGCTATTTCCTCATGAGCTGCTCTCTCTCCCAGAAACTGAGCAGCAAGACACATTTGATCCATCGTTTCGGCACTGCCTACTGCATCACGGACGAGATCTTCGGTCTGTCCAGTGCCGTACCCGGATATCTGCAGCCCTTCTATACTTATGCGATCACCATTGTCTCTGTGGCGGGCTGGTCAGGAGGAACTGTCCTGGGGGTCCTGGTGGGAAATATTCTTCCCCAGGCCGCCGTCAACGCCCTGAGCGTCTCCCTCTACGGGATGTTCCTGGCTATCATCATTCCGCCGGCCAAAGAGAATCCCTTTATCGGCGGCCTTGTCGCAGTCTCTATGGCGGTCAGCTGGCTCTTCGGTGTCCTGCCGCTCACAAGCGGTATCTCCTCCGGTTTTAAGGTCATCATCCTGACTCTCCTGCTGGCCGGAGCCGCCGCTGCGATCAAGCCCGTTCCCGATTTCGAAAACGATCCCGAATACCTGGAGAGCGAAGACCCTGACTTGTAAAACAAGCTGCATAAAAGATTATAGAAACCAGAATGATCATTTAAAACCATAATAAGGAAATCTTCATGACCTACAATATTTATTTCTCCCTCCTGATCATGTGCGGCACAGTATATCTGATCCGGCTTCTGCCGCTCTTATTTTTAAGGAAGCCCATCACAAACAAGTTTATCCGGTCCTTTCTGCACTATGTGCCCTATGTGACGCTGGCAGTCATGACCTTTCCGGCTATCGTCACAGCCACTGACAATCTCTGGTCCGGTGCCGCCGCCCTGATCGTGGGTCTCATCGTCGCCTGGGTCAACGGCGATCTCTTTGTCGTCGCAGTCAGCTGCTGCGTGACAGTCTTTCTGTGCGGGCTGATTCTTTAAATTTCTGACTGTACGGCTGGATTTCTGAAAGCGATCCTGTCGTACAGTCAGAAGTTTTTGTTGATCCATTACGTTTCCTTCATGTCTCTTTGTTTATTCATTTTTTATACTTTTTTGCAGGCAGTTCATTGCATTCTTTTTTCAGTATCCTACAATAGAGCAAGTGAGTTTCAAATGTGATCAACCATAAACAATTATTAGAATTCTGGAGCACAGAGTATTCATGTTCAAAAATCTTCATTACCGGTTTGCGTTGTTTATGCAGGGAAGATACGGGACCGACCAGCTCTCGCGTTTTCTTTCCGTCATTCTGATCGTCCTTATCCTGCTTGAATGGATCTGCAACCGCTTCCTGGCATTTCCCGGAGTTCTGCTCTTTGTCCGCGCGGCAGGATTCATCAATATGATCCTTCTCTTTGTCCTTTATTTCAGGACTTTTTCCCGCAATATTCCTAAACGATACGCGGAAAACCAGAAATTTCTGGAACTCAAAAGCCGTCTTTCCTCTTTTTTCGGCAAAACACACCGCGGCTCTTCCCAGCGCATCGAATACCATATTTATAAATGTCCTCAGTGCAGTCAGAAGATCCGGATCCCCCAGGGAAAAGGACGCATCATAGTCCGCTGTCCCAAATGCGGCACGGAGTTTATGAAACAGAGCTGACGGGGCGGAGTTTATGGAGCAGAGCATACTGCGCATAGTTTATGAAGCAGAACTGACAGCACAGAGTTTATGGAGCAGAGCTGACGGCAGGGAATATTTGAAACAGTCCGGTTTTTTACAGATCATTGTCAGCGTTTAAAGCGGGGATGTCAGCAATGTTTGGATATATAATGATCAATGAACAGGAGCTGCGGATGAGGGAAATCGCCCTCTACCGCAGCTATTATTGCGGCCTCTGCGAGGATCTGCTTGAATCCTACGGCTATGCAGGCCAGCTGTCCCTGAGCTATGACACGGCTTTTCTGGCTTTTCTTCTCACGAGCCTGTACGAACCGGCCGCGGAGCGGGTGACCGAGACTGTCTGTCTCGTCCATCCCTTCCGGAAGCACCCCATGCGCCGCAATGACTACACCCGTTACGCGGCTGACCTCACGGTCCTTTTGTCCCGCCAGGCCTGTCTGGATGACTGGACAGATGAACACAAACTCAGAGGACTGGTATTCTCAAAAGTCCTGGAGTCCGCCTGGAAAAAGGCGCAGGAAAGACTTCCGGAAAAAGCCGCTGCAATCGAAGAATCTCTTGCCAGGCTCCATGCCATAGAGACCAGGGATACCTCCGCGCCAGGCTCCTGCCCTCCCTCTCCCGATGAATCGGGTGCCTGCTTCGGGGAACTGATGGGCACCCTTTTTGCCTGTCATCATGACGAATGGGAAGAGCCGCTCCGTCATATGGGCTTCTATCTGGGAAAATACATTTATCTTCTGGACGCCTATGACGATCTGGAAAAAGATACCCGCAGCGGGAGCTTTAATCCTCTTCTGCCGGTCCGCTCGAGAATGGAGGCAGACGGCGGTGATTTCGACGGCTATGTCCGGTCCCTTCTTACAATGCTCATGGCCTCCTGCTGCCGTGCATTTGAGGCATTGCCCATTGTGGAAAATATTGATATACTTCGGAATGTACTGTACGCCGGCGTCTGGATCAGGTTCGAGGATATCTATGCCCGCAGGACCAAAGCACCGGAGCCGGACACTGCTGAATCTGTTACAGAAGAATCTGTTGTAAAAGAATCTATTGCAGAAGAATCTGATGTAAAAGAATCTACTGTAAAAGAAACTGCTGTAAAAGGACCAGCAGAGTAAAGATAAAAAGCCGAAAGGAAAAAAGGACAAAAAGAAAAGTATGTCAGATCCATATAAAGTGCTGGGCATCTCCAGGGATGCCTCTGATGATGAAATCAAAAAAGCCTATCGTCAGCTCTGCCGTAAATACCATCCCGATGCCAATATCAACAATCCGGACAAGGACAAGGCCGAAGAAATGTTCAAGCTTGTTCAGCAGGCTTATCAGCAGGTCATGTACGAAAAGCAGCATCCTTACGCAAGCTCAGGCTATGGCTCCCGCCCCCAGGGAAGCGGCCAGTACACAAGACCCGGCCAGAGCCCTTATGGTTCCGGTTCTTATGGGACAGGCTCCTCAGGCAGCGGAAACAGTCAGACCTGGCAGGATGAAAACGGGACGACCTACACCTACTATGGCAGTTTTGAGGATTTCACCGATTTCTGGAACGAATTTTTCAGCACCTACGGTTTTGGTACGCAGGGCGCGAGCCAGATGGACAGCGAAGAGGCGATCCATCTTCGTGCCGCCGCATCCTATATCAACCACGGTATGTTCCAGGAAGCCCTTAACGTCCTCAGCGCCATGGAAGAACGAAGCGCCCAGTGGTATTACTACAGCGCAGCCGCCAACAGCAGTCTGGGCAACGACGCTGTCGCCCTGGAGCATGCGCAGAAGGCAGTTTCCATGGAGCCGGGCAACCAGATCTACCGGAGCCTCCTCCAGCAGCTTCAGTCCGGGAGCCGCTGGTACTCTTCCCGCCAGCAGACCTATGGAGCGCCTGTGACCGGCACAGGACACTGCATGCGCCTGTGTGCCACCTATCTGTGCCTGAATGCCATGTGCAGTCTGTGCCGGTGTGGAAGGTGACATTTTCAGCAGGCTGCATCTTCAGTTAATTGCATTTTCAGTAAATGAACTGTCCTAATCCCCCAGCTATGCTGGGGAGAATGGAATAAGCAGTAGCGTTGTGACGATCAGCAAAAAGCCTCCTTTGCTATAATGATGATGGTCTCGCAAGCCACATCATATAGCAAAGGAGGCGGTCCAAATGGACAACCAAAGTCTATCACATACGAGGTGGAAATGCCAATACCATGTGGTCTTTATTCCAAAATATCGTAGAAAGGTTATGTATGGGAAAGTCAAGCAAGACGTCCGGGAGATAATCAAGACACTGTGTGAATATAAGAAGGTTAA
>NZ_FNFZ01000023.1 GCF_900101015.1 Sarcina sp. DSM 11001
TTATACTTCCAGTCAAAGGGCCGCTCTGATTTCCTCTTAAAAACCAATCAGAAATCAGAGCGGCCGCACATTTTGGGCTTTCTGTCAACCCCCCTAAGGGGAAAATTTTTCGGATTTTTACGATTTTTTTGAAACTGCCGTGGATGGAAAAAGACGGGCATGCGGTGCCGCCGACATTTGAGCAAGGGTGGGACCGCAGCGTAGAGAAAACTGCCGGATTTGGTGGGTGGGCGAAAATGGAGGCGGCATAAGTACGCAGGACGAATAGCAAACTCGTGAATGAAGCCAGAAAATTTGGGGTGGCCCCCCTACGGGAAACCACCCCTATAAACTAACTGATTGACATTGGGTATGTCAATTGACAAAATACATAAATTCGCTGCTTAAATTTGTGCACTATGTAAAGAAAGTGTGCCAAAAATCTTATTTTGACCCCAAGGTGCGATGCTGCCTTTTTCTGCTTTACTAGGTTTGCTCAGGATCCGGGCTCTGCGGTTTCTCCGCTTCACCTGCGGGAGCCAGGGTGATGGAATCTTTCTTCACATCGGCTTTATGCCCCACTGCTTTGGCATTTGCTCTCTTTTTACATGAACACCCTGATTGCAGCAACTGTACCGCAATAACCTTTACTGTTCTTTGCGCATTTCATCACGGACGATCCAGATAGTAATACGCCACGGAATACAGATCGTCATTCGTGTAAAATTCTATAAGATCGGAGGGTTTTCCGCCACCCTCAGCGATGAACCTGCGTATATCGTCAAGCGACTGATCGCAATCGATCGCTTTTAGTCGGCTTTCATCCACACTATACCATTCCACAAATTCAGTGACAGGAGCACCTTGACAGGATCGATAAGTCACGCTGCAGGATTCCTGGAAATAGAGAGGATCGCGGCGGTGATAACAATAGACTGCATGTTCTCCTCCGCCCTCCTGAAAATACTCTGAGAACAGCAGTCCGCTATCCTGATGTTGATATACGCGATCATAATCCCATGAAGAACCACAATAATCATCCAGAGTAGCGGTAAGCATGTTAGGCTGGTCAGAATCGATGCTGAAATCAAAACGTCCATGCTGCCATTCCAGGCCGTTTTCCGCTTTTACCCGGAACCCGAGATGCGTACCCATATACCGGCCTCGCCCCTTCACTACAGGAAGCACCGTATAGACCTGGCCAGGTTCGTCGGTAATCAACTGGTTGTAATAAGCATGCAAATAGCCGGCATCTTCAGGCAGTTTCTCATCCATGGTACAGCGTACCTCGTGAAACATGGAAACGGGCAGATCAAAGTGGTTAATCACATCAATGCGAGCTTCCTTTCTGAACGGCATGGGCATATACGTCTGCAGACTGCGCCCTGACGGATCAGAGAAATAGTAGTTTTCAAAAGGCTGATCTCGTCCCATGATATGACCGAAGAAATCACCCACCGGTGCGCTGATCGCAGGCTGATCTGCCCCATCCCAGAAACATTCGATCCAGACCTGGCTATTGCGCTCCCGTGCTCGCGGATAGAGCGCTTTGCCGACATAATTCATGCTCATCCACAGTTTACGAATGACGCCGCAGCCCTGAATATCAACAATCGTGACGCGTTCACCTGGACGGATAACAAAGGGCGTCCCATCGTTGGTGGTTCTTGGGTTATCCCAGAGCGTCTGCTCACTCTGGCCAGGCAGAGAGTACTCTTCTGCACCTTCTGCGATACAAACTGAAAATGAAAACGTGGTAATTATGAAAAGAATGAAACAGATAGTAATACGCTTCTTCATAAAATATCATTTCCCCCTATTCTGTAATTAACTACTGGACAGTTTACATAGACAGATTGGTGGACCATCGTCGACATGACCGACCCTGGCGACGATCCTATGCGGACCGACTTTTTAGATTTATATTAGCGCAATGTTCCAGCCCAATGCAATAAAGAAGCTGGAGATATAAGAAAAATAGTTACAGTACAGACCGGCTCGAAACTAGAGGCGTTTTTCGCGGTTTTTTCGCGAAAAACCCGAGTTCAACGGCGCGAACACACTCGCAGAGTGTGTTGTGCACAGCGAAGCATATAACAAAGCTTGCTTTACTTGTTGTTTATCCGTACTATAATGTAAACGCTGTCCGTAAAATGAATAAAAATTTCAATCAAAGAGAGGGGCTTGCGGTGGCAACAAGACGTTTAACAAAAAAAGAAATGCGGATCTTTGCTATAGGCCAGCTTGGCTGGTCCACTCTGGGAGGCATCATCAATACCTGGCTGGTCACCTTCTATCTGCCGACCGCAGAATCTGTGAAGGCGGGTGCTGTCTTTTATATACCTACGGGGCTTGTTGTCTACGGACTTCTGACTGTTCTTGGACTGATCACCTTCATATGCAGGATTTTTGATGCGATTACAGATCCTCTGATCGCAACTCTTTCCGACCGCAGTAACAATCCCGCAGGGAGAAGGATCCCCTTTATGAAAATAGCAGCTGTGCCCTTGGCAATCGTCACTGTACTGGTTTTCTGCGCGCCGGTCGAGCGGATCAGCGGGATTAACATCGCCTGGATCTTGGTCTCTCTCATCATTTTCTATCTTTTTATGACAATGTACTGTACGCCTTATAATGCGCTGATTTCCGAATTCGGAAAGACGCAGGATGACAGAATGTACATTTCGACGGCAATCTCGTTTACCTTTTTTATCGGCACGCTTTTGGCATACCTGCCTTTTGTTCTGGCAGGTCCTCTGCAGGCGCATATCAGTTACGCCTGGAGTTACAGGATCTGGTTCATCGTGCTGGCCATCATCGCCGTGATCTGCATGCTGACACCTGTTTTTCGCTTGAAGGAAAGGGATTTTGTGGATTCCAAAGCCAGCGAATCAGACGTCATGAAAAGCCTGGGAGCGACATTCAAAAACAAAGAATTCCTGAAATTTGCCGCCTCGGATATCTCCTACTGGATCGGTCTGACCCTTTTCCAGACAGGTCTTCCTTTTTTTGTAAAAGTCTCCATGAAACTCGACGAATCGTTTACAATGATCTTCCTTGCCGGAATGACCATTCTGTCCGTCTGTTTCTACCCTGTTGTATCAAAACTTGTTGGAAAATTCGGTAAGAAAAAACTGGTGATAACAGGTTTTCTGGGGCTTGCGCTGGCTTATGTCATCACCGCCCTGATCGGAATACTGCCTCTGCCGGGAGTGGTATTCGGCATTCTGATCGTGGTCATCGCAGCCTTCCCGATGGCCCTCCTGGGCATCATTCCCCAGTCTATCGTTGCGGATGTAGCCGAGGAAGACGGCGTCAGGACTGGAGAAAAACGGGAGGGAATGTTCTTTGCCGCCAGAACTTTTTCCATGAAAGCCGGTCAGTCCCTGGCTATGCTTGCCTTCACTTCCCTGGCGGTGCTCGGTACCACCCAGGATATCACCAGCAATGACCTGATGGCTTCTCCCACAGGCCTCAGGATCGTTTCCATCGTGGCAGTGGCTTTCTGCCTTTTGGGCGCTGCCATTCTGGGAACATACGATGAAAAGAAAGTCATGGGAGTGATCGAATCCGGGAAAGCCGAAAGAAATTAGAGACTTATCTCTCCCTTATCACACAATGGATCCGGCACAGGCAATCGAGAGGATTCTGGAAGCCAGAGGGAAGGAGTCGGATCAGGGAAACGATATTATGCGGCAATATCAGATTTTCAGGGAAATACCCAATGGTGTTATCAATTAATGGCTTGCAAAAATGCACACATGTCGAGGTCGTAGTTTTGATGACAGGAAATACATAAAACATGGGGACGGTCCTTTTGTATCTGTCCCCGTGTTTCATTTTTGACATTTGAAACAAAGGGACAGAAACGAAAGGACCGTCCCTGCGTTTCTTGGCGGTTATTGTGTTTATGGCGACAAGGCAGCCTTATGCCGGTATCGTTTGTTTTGCTTTCCTGGTTATAAAGGGTTTCCTGATCGCCAAAACGAAATAACAATATGGAGCAGAAATCAGGCTGCAGGGCTTTGATGATAATGAATCAGCCAGGACCAGACACCGGCTTTTGCCGGCAATAAGGTCCTGGCTTTTTTATGGTTTTTGAAAAATGCTGTTTCTTTCTTAAAAGTTCCTTTTTGTTGTAAATACAACAGATATGTTTGATTTATCATTCTATAATCAAGCCACAATAAGCCACGGAATAAAAGAAATCCAGGGAGGAACAAGACCATGATCCGCATAATCATGCAGACTACAGACAAAACAAAGCGTAAGGCGGCAATGACGAAGCATCTGACTGCCGGTGCAGACCATCCTGCCGGCGGACTGCAGAGGGCTGCTGAAAACGCTCTTAAGGCAAGCGGCAAATTCATTCCCTGGCAGGTCGTAACGATCTCCACGGACGGACGTATTTTGGATTAAAGAGGAGGCAGTTATGGAAAGAAAAATGTTTTGTTTTCAGTGTGAGCAGACAGCAGGATGCAAAGGATGTACCGGTGCCGCCGGTGTCTGCGGCAAGAAGGCAGATGTTGCAGACCTTCAGGACAAGCTGACAGGTGCTTTGATCGGTCTTGCCCGTACGACAGACGGCAGTACTCAGCCGACCGAAAATACCTATAAGCTGCTGATCAAAGGACTGTTTACGACCATTACTAACGTAAACTTCAATGAGACCACGATTCAGGCTCTGATCGATGAGGTACATGCAGAAAAACAGAATCTCGTTTCTGATTGCTCAACCTGTGCGTCTCCCTGCGGCAGAAACAATGATTATGATATGGCTGATCTCTGGAATGCAGACGAAGATATCCGCAGCCTGAAATCTCTGATCCTGTTCGGAATCCGCGGTATGGCGGCTTATGCATATCATGCCGGGGTGCTTGGATATTCCGACGAGCGGGTCAACGAGTTCATTGCCAGGGCTCTCTTTGCCATTGGTGAGGATCGGGATATGACTGAACTGCTTCCTATCGTCCTGGAGGTCGGTAAAGTGAACTTCTTATGTATGGAGATGCTGGATAAGGCGAATACCGGGACTTATGGCAATCCTGTACCGGTCACTGTACCTTTGATGGTCGAAAAGGGTCCCTTTATAGTGATTACCGGCCATGATCTCTATGATCTGAAGCAGCTGCTTGAACAGACGAAGGACAAGGGAATCAACATTTATACCCACGGTGAGATGCTTCCTGCGCACGCTTATCCCGAACTTCGTAAGTATCCTCATCTCAAGGGCAACTTCGGGACTGCCTGGCAGAACCAGCAGAAGGAGTTTGCGAATCTTCCGGCTCCGATTCTGTTTACAACCAACTGCCTGATGCCTCCGAAAGACAGCTACAAAGATCGTGTGTTTACCACAGAGGTGGTTTCCTATCCTGAGATCGTACATATCGGAGAGAATAAAGATTTCACTCCCGTTATCGAGAAAGCTCTTGAACTGGGCGGCTTTGCCGAAAATACGCAGTTCACCGGTATCAACGGCGGCACGACTGTCACCACCGGTTTCAGCCACAGCGCTGTTCTCGGTGTTGCGGATACAGTCATCGATGCTGTCAAGAGCGGTGCAATCCGTCACTTCTTCCTGGTCGGCGGCTGCGATGGCGCCAGGCCCGGAAGAAATTATTACACCGAGTTCGTGAAGCAGGCTCCCGCAGATACTGTCATTCTGACTCTGGCATGCGGAAAGTATCGCTTCAACGACCTGGACATCGGTATGATCGGCGGACTGCCTCGTATCATGGATATGGGGCAGTGCAACGACGCTTACAGCGCGATCCGCGTTGCGGTTGCTCTTGCAGATGCATTTGGCTGCGGTGTGAATGAACTTCCGCTTTCAATGATCCTTTCCTGGTACGAACAGAAAGCGGTATGTATCCTGCTTACCCTTCTCTATCTTGGAATCAAGGACATCCGGCTCGGTCCTTCGCTCCCGGCGTTTATCTCTCCGAATGTGCTGAGCTGCCTTGTTGAAAACTACAACATTGCCCCGATCAGCACTCCGGAAGAGGATTTGAAATCAATTCTGAGCTGAGTTCGCAAAGCTAAGGGGCTGTTGCATCCACTTTTTGAAGCAGAAACGACAGCCCCTATAACTGAACAACGCTTCTATATTCCGGTGCACTGATAGAGTTCTGTGATGATCTGTCCAAAGGAATACCTGAATCCGTGAAGTTCATGATTTTTGATAACCAACTTGCCTATTGCAAGCTGTTCTTATTGGTGTTCAGCGTGATCCGGCGATTCCAATACGCTTCGCTGTGCGCAACACACTCTGCGAGTGTGTTCGCGCCGTTGCACTCGGGTTTTTCGCGAAAAAGCCGCGAAAAACGCCTCGAGTTTCGAGCCGGTCTGTACTGTAACATAAAAACTGTAACTATGGGCTTTTACGAGCCTTTGAAAAAATCAACTTCACGGATTCAGGGAATAGTGTTTATCCCGTGCTTTACAGAAAAGTTCGTAGTCATGATGCCGCCGTTCTTTATTGCGCCGAATACGATACTATCCGTTGAAAAATCTCTGAAAATCCGACGACTGCGGATCGCCTTGCATAATTTCCTCATAGCGATCAAGGCCAGGGCCACGTGCGGGCTGATTTTGCGGCACTTTGTCTGCATTAATCATTTACATGGATTGGAACAGTGCGCGGATGGCCTGCTCATTGGGAATGACGACGGGACGGAGCAAATTGTTCATGATCACATCCGCCAGACGCATCGCGTTCTCACTGCCGCTTCCCGGTGTCAGTGAAACGTTGAACGCAAACAGGAGTCCGAGCTTTTTATAATAAGTCTCCAGCTCTGCGCGGTCCGTGATGCCGGTATATTTCTCAAGGAACATATTTCCCGCCCGCATAATTAATTCCGCGGGCATACCGACACTGCGCTCAATGGAGCCTGTCTGTGACTGCGGTGCGGAGATCATATCGCGGTAAATCGCAACAAGATCACAGACGGACGGTCCCATCGTGACTTCAGGCATGTCAATGAGCACCAGCTCTCCGTCCTGAATCATAATGTTGCCGGGATGCAGATCATTGTGAGTCACGGTATCACTGTCAGGGATGGAATCGATAATCCTGTGCAGCAGCGCCATCTCCTCTTCAGAGCACCATTTGTTCAGATTATCCGCTTTGGTGTGCATGACATCCTGGATGCGCGAGAAGCTGCCTGCCGGAACATGGGTTGAGTGCAGCGTCTTTGCAAGCTCCACATACTGATCTACATATGCCTCCAGCTTGTCAGGATTATCCCGCATGGCGTGGCCCAGTGTATCGGACCGGAGCAGTTCGAACACCACGCCCAGGCAGTCGCCCACCTTTACCGTATCATAGGGAATGACAGAGGGAATACCGTTAACAAAAGCAGTCTTTGCGAAACTGCGTTCCCTGTCGATCACATTCCACTGCATCCAGGGCTTATAAACCTTGACGATCTTATCCTCATCCAGCCGATAGACCGCACCGTTTCCGCCCTCCCCCAGCTTCTCACAGCCTTCCACGGAAATCTCCCGCAGACGCTTTTTCACATCCATAAGCTCTGTAAAGCCTGTCACCTCGAAGATCTCAAAGATCTCCAGCGACACATTCAGGACCGGCAATGCCTTCCCGGCTTTCTTCCGCAGTTTCATCAGCACACGCAGTCCGGCAGATGAGATGTATTCCAGCCTATCCGCATCCAGGGTGACCGTCGCACCGGGACTGGCATTCACAGCCGCAAAGATCTCATCCTTCCACAGCCGGAGCATTGTTTGAATCAATACGCCCCTCAAGGCAGAGCGTCAGGCTGCCGTTTTCAATCATTGTTTTCATCATTCTATCCCTTTCCTCAGTTCTTTGATGGAACCATGCCTGTCTGTTTCTTTGTTTCTTTTCTCAGGTACTGATCTTTGCTTTCTTGTGGATTCCCTTTTTGACCAGTCTTTGCTTTCTTGTGGATTCCCTTTTTGACCAGCCATGTCTTAAATGCATTAAGAGATTATACGGAAACCGTGACCACAGCAATTGCTGCCGTACCGGTAAAGGCCTTATCTCCAACCTTCTTTGCCGTCAGCTTCGTGCAGCCGCCGAAAGCGTTCTTTCCGATCGCTTTGTTTCTTCAGCGTAAGCCCTGCCCGGAAATAAGATTCCAGGAACCAACGCTGCAAGAGCGATTATAACAAATAAAGATCCGGGGGTGAATTTTTTTTTCACACCTTTTTCCAGTGCCTCCTAACTTTCTGCCGGATGTAATTGATGTGGCAAGCGATCGGAAAAAAGTCAGTACCCTTCTGGAGTATGTGGCATTAGCTTCAAAGACAGCTGAAGAACAACAGGTTTATTTTACTGGTCCCCTTGGTCTTTTGGAAAACCAAGGAGTACAGCAGGCTGAAAGTAATCTGGAGGTGAAGGATATTTCTTTATCATTCAAAAGGAAACCATCGGGCAAGAGCCCGGCTGTGTTTATGCTGCCAATTATTGACATATGTCAGAAACTACGTATAATAGTATTTGACATATGTCGGAAAGGAGGGATCATGCCAAGACCCATCAGATGCCGGAGAATAGAGCGGCTGCCGGTCTATCGCAGCTTCTCGCCCAACGATATAACAGCCGCCGAGAGTGTGCAAATGACGGTGGATGAGTTTGAAGCCTTACGCCTTCTTGATGACGAAGGACTCACGCAGGAAGCCTGTGCGGCCAGAATGAACATTGCCCGGACCACGGTCACATCGATCTACGACAGCGCACGGAAAAAGGTCGCGGATGCCCTGGTTCATGGGAAAAGGCTGTTGATCACAGGCGGCCGCTGTGAATTCGCGCCGGTCGAAATTAAACAGCACATAATGGAGAAAGGAAGCAGTACCATGAGAATCGCAGTTACTTACGAAAACGGGGAGATCTTCCAGCATTTTGGGCATTCAGAACGGTTCAAACTGTATGATGTTGAGGACGGTAAGATCACAGGAGAACAGGTTGTAGATACAAACGGCAGCGGACATGGTGCACTGGCCGGTTTCCTGCAGGCGGCAAAGGCGGACGCGCTGATCTGCGGAGGCATTGGCATGGGAGCGCAGATGGCACTGGCAGATGCCGGGATTAAACTCTACGCCGGTGTCCGGGGCTCAGCGGATGCGGCGGCAAAGTCTCTCGCATCAGGAACATTGGAGTACGATCCGGATGCCCATTGCGATCACCACGGGCATCATCACGATGGCGATTGCGGACACGATCACTGCGCAGATCACCACTGCCGCGGAAATTAACGTATGAATATTGTGCTTGATCTTTTTCTGACGTTCGCCAAAATCGGGCTTTTTACTTTTGGCGGAGGATATGCCATGATCTCCCTGATAGAGGATTCCTGTGTGGAAAAGAAGCAGTGGATCACTCACGATGAGATGATGAACGTCACGGTGATCGCAGAATCCACACCGGGTCCGATCGCTATCAATTGTGCCACCTTTGTCGGTTATAAACAGAAAGGTCTGACCGGAGCTGTCGCAGCGACAATCGGCATGGTACTTCCCTCATTTTGCATCATATTCCTGGTTTCCATGTTTCTGGACAACTTTCTGGAGATTGCGTGGATCGCTCATGCTTTCATGGGGATCAGGATCGCAGTAGGCATATTGATTCTTGACGCTGCGCTCAAGATGATCAAAAAGATGCAGAAAAAGCCGATGCCGCTCACCATCATGATCTGCGCTTTTGTTTCTATGCTGGCGATCGACGTCTTTGCCCTGCGGGTATCCTCTATCACCCTGATGCTGATTGCGGCAGTCATCAGTCTCTCTATATTCCTGATCAGGCAGAATGCCGGAAAGGCAGGTGCAGCTAAATGATATGCTTCGATTTGCTTATCGGCTTTTTGAAGGTTGGCCTGTTCGCTTTTGGCGGAGCATACGGCGCAATCCCTCTGATCAGAGACGTGGTGCTCTCATATGGCTGGATTGAGGATGAAATGCTTACATACATGATCGCGGTCAGTGAGAGTACACCGGGACCCATTATGGTTAATCTGGCAACGTATGTCGGCAGTTCACAGGCAGGCTTCCGGGGTGCTCTTATTGCCACAACTGCAGTGGTGCTTCCCTCTTTTATTATTATCCTGCTCATCATGGTCCTGTTGAAAAAACTGCTGAAGAACCCCTATGTGCAAGCTGTTCTGCGAGGATTGAAACCGTGCATCATAGGTATCATTCTGGCAACAGGTGTCTTTATGATTTTGCAGCATAGCGTAGGAAGTCCTGGGGCACTTTCGTTCGATACGACTGCAATTATAATGACGATCGTTCTTGGAACTGTATACTTCGGTTCGAGAAAAGTTCTGAAGAATGGTATTTCACCGATTGGATTGATTGGAATATCGGCTTTAGCAGGATTAATCGTATACGGATTATAGATTTGTATGCAGGGAAGGGGACGGCTTGAGTTACTGTACACGCCCCCTCGAGGGGCGGAATCATTGCTTCGCAATGCAGTAACTTGCGTTCGCCCATGCTGAATTCGCTTCGCGAATGGGGCGAACGCAGTTCCACTCGGGTTTTTCGCGAAAAATCCGCGAAAAACGCCTCGAATTTCGAGGGGGTCTGTACGGTAACCGGCTTGAACCCGATTTGAACCCGAAGCCTTGTGGAGTCTTGAATCAGAGTCTGAAAGAGGATATAATATGCTCGTAATTTAATATAGGTCATCGGAGGACAGTACGCCGCAGCGTAGGGGATCGTAAAGCGAAAGCTTTGCAGGCCGCCTGTCGGATAAGATGTCGAGTGAGCTCGGAACAATTGGCTTAAAAAGCCTTTTGCTGCCGGGCTTTTTTGTTGAAGGAGATTGAAAAATTGAAAGAAATTACTCTTACTCTACTCACAGGGAATGATAGGGAACAATTCATTCTTGATAATCAGTGCGCATTCAAATACGGGGCAATGGAAGAATTTGGAGAAAGAGACAGTCACTTTGAGGAAGACGGTGAGATCATTTCCCGAAAGACCATTGAAAACAGCATCGACCAGGGTGTTGCCTACCGGATTCGTGAGGATGGGAGGATTGTCGGGGGTCTTGTGCTGCAAATCAATGAAAAGACACACCACAATCATCTGGATCTTTTGTTTGTCAGCCCGAATGCCCACAGTAAAGGCATTGGCACGGCTGCATGGAAGTGTGTCGAATCGCTTTATCCTGAGACAAAAGCGTGGGAAACATGTACTCCCTATTTTGAGAAAAGGAACATCCATTTCTATGTTAATAAATGCGGATTTCACATCGTGGAGTTTTTCAACAGCCTCCATCCTGATCCCCGGGATCCGGAAACAGGAAATGCGGCAGATTTTGAAAACGGCGGGGAGATGTTCCGGTTTGAAAAGGTCGTGAACTTGAAGACACGAATTTAGTTTGATGATCGATGGTCCTGGCGACCTTTCTGTAAACGTAGATCAGGCAGAGCAGTACGACCACAAACTGAATCAGATAGACAATCGTTGTGTCGACATTTCCTGTTGCTTTTCTGTTTTCCGTGAAGTTTTCTCTGAAGGCTTCTTTTTTTGAACGGTTTGATCTGTTTTATGGAAACGCCTTTTTTTACGAGATAAACCCGGTCGGAAATCTCCATCAAAGCCCGGTCATTGTAGGAGTCCGTGTAAAAGACATCTATGGGAGTATCACCGTAGAGTTCTTTGTAGCGCCTGACTTTATTGTCTTTAAAGTTCAAGTAGGTGAATCTGCCGCTGTTGAGATCCACTTCTGAGCTGATGATGTGATCCGTGTGCAGCCTGTCCCTGATTCCATTGATCAAAACATCCGGCCCGGCAGTGATAATAATGTCCTCCGGGCCGATCAGTTTCAGGATCCTTTCGTTCAGCTTATGTGCGTGGGTCTGCCAGAACCTTTCAATGATCCGCGGCACCTCGTCCTTGTCTTCCATGACCGCCTGGCAGAAATCGTTCAGGATGGTTTCCATCTCTTCTCTTCCGATCATACACAGTTTGTATTTGACCAGATTTGTGAAGATCATGGGAAGATAGAGGATGATCTTTTTGTTGTTCCTGATCATATAAACTGCGAGGTCTATGGAACTTTCGCCGCGGTAAATGGTGTTATCGAAGTCAAAAGCCTTCATTGCCAGTCTCCTCCTGAATTAAAGCCGACAGATGATTCATGTCTTTTTTCAAACGAGGTCTTCGGTAATTATATGCTTTTGCAGTGAAAAAGGGAACTGTACCGGGTAGAGAAAAGGACCTGTAAAGAAACAGCAAAGAGTTTCTTTACAGGTCCTTTTTCAGGGAGGCGGGTTACTATGTGTCCTGGAGATTGATTTTTCGTTTAAAATTGAACATAATTGGACGAAAAGGAAATTCGCTGGATGAAAGCAGATCATTTCACGAAAAAAATGTAGAGGAGAATTTGTCATGATTCAATTGGCAACAAAACATGATGATCCCGAAATGAAATTGAGTTGGGGAGAGCGGATCGGATTCGGAATGGCTTCCTGTGGAAATGGAATGCTCACGGGCGTTCTGGGTTCGTTCATTATGATTTATATGATGAACGTTGCCCTCATTGATGCAGGGATCCTTTCCATTATGTTCGGGCTCTCCAGGTTGATCGACGGATTATCTGATATTGTAATAGGAAACATTGTTGACCACACCCGGTCGAAAATGGGCAAAGCGAGGGTGTGGCTGCTGCGCATGTGTCTTCCGATGGCGGTCAGCCTGGTTCTGGTTTTCTTCGTTCCGAAGAGCTTTCCCTCGACGCTGAAATACATATACATTTTTGTTATTTACAATCTGGCAAATTCGGTTTTTTTGACGTTCATACAGGTACCGTATTTTTCCATGATTTCCCTGATGACCCAAAACAGAGGAGAACGCGGCATACTGGGCAACATCCAGCAGCTTTTCCAGGCGATCGGTACTATTTTGATCAACACCTTCTTTATCCCTCTTCTGTTTTTGTTCAGCGATAGTGCTGACAATCCGAATACACAGGCAGGTTTTACCGGTGCGGTTATCGTAGTCAGTGTCTTTGTGCTTGTTTCGACACTGATTACAGTCTTTACTACCAAAGAACGGGCAGGCGGCGTAGAGATGAAAATCGACAAAGTAAAGCCTTCAGCCGCGATCAAGGCGCTGTTCCAAAACAAGTACTGGGTCATGATGTTTTTTGCGGTTTTTTTTACCTTTCTCATCAAAATCTTTATGTCCGCAAGCGGCACCAATTATGCCCTGTATGTTCTCAATGACTATTCAAAATTCGGCCTGCTTGCAAACGCCTTTGCAGTATCCCAGCTGGGGGTCATGATTCTGACGCCGTTTTTGATGAAGAAGATCGGCAAGAGTTGGGTGTTCATACTCGGAACGGGACTGATGGCCATGGGCTGCATAGCTTTCAATTTCTGTGAGCCCGGCCTGATACCCATCGTTCTGTGCAACATCGTGAAGGGCTGTGGTATGGGCATGTCTTCGGGAATGGCGATGGGCCTTGTGGCCGACTCGATCACCTACGGCAGATTAAAGACAGGTATCGAGGCAGTCGGTATGGGCAACGCCGGATCCTCCGCTGCGCAGAAACTCGGTCTCGGACTCGGCGTCGCCATATTCGGCGGAGCGATAGCATGGGCCGGCCTCGACGGCAGAAAAGCTGCTCAGGGGATTGCCCAGTCGAAAACTGTGATATTGACGATCCGCGCATTCTATAACTGGATACCAATGATTTTGTCTATTATCCTGTTTGTGGCCTTCGTAACTACGTTTCATCTTGAACACGACTTGGAGGAATTGAGCAAGAGTAGACAAGGGGAGTAGACAAGGGGGTAGACAGGGGGACGGTCCTTTTGTTTCCGTCCCCCCTGATTCATGAAAACACAGGGGACAGAAACAAAAGGACCGTCCCCTTGAATGTTTGGGACAGGTTTAGGCTTTCCCACGTCGCTTTGCGTAGATGTGCCTCTGTCAACGATTCCGCCGCAGGTGCAGAACAGCTGCTCCGGATTAGTCTCAACAGGCCAAAGCCTGGGCATGTCTATGGGAACCGGCATCATTGGCGTTGTCCTGACTCTGGGAGCAGTCAGTGGACTACGGGAGGCGATCAACACCTATACACCTATGAATTTGTCTAATGAAGCATTCAGAGCTAATGCGGAAATGTATATGCAAAAGATGGGAAATGTCAATCCCTTAACTTTGACCGTAAGGGATCAGGATGCATACCAGAAAATTATCAATGCCGTCTATCAGAATGCCATGAGAGTGGTTATGATGGTGGCAGTGGGCTTGATCGTGCTGGGTGTCATTTTGACATTTTCACTAAACGATATTAAGAAGCAGAAAAGATGATTTTTATTCTTCATCGCGCGATACCCTCGACTGAATACATGGGTATTGCGCGATGAAAAATAAAAGATGAAGAATAAATTCAGAGGGTTTCCGTCACCAGGAGCAGAGCGTGCTCCGGGTGCAGGAAACCCTTGTTCTGTGGAATTACTTCTTCAGTGCCAGCCCATCCTTGAAGGCGTTGCCGACACGTTCCGTGACCTTGTAGTAACCGTGTGTGTAGGGGTCAAAGGCGATGGCATTGACCAATGACATATCAAGCTTTCCATTCACCATAACACTTTCATCGGCGGTGACATTGACGACTTTGCCGATTACCCCGCAGCCGTATTCATTGGACTGGTATTCGATAAACTCGCATTCCAGACACAGCGGGAATTCATTGATAACAGGTGCGTCTACGGTTTCCGCCCTTTCGGCAGTCAGGCCGCTGCAGGCGAATTTGTCGGGTGTATTGTTTCCGGATACGACGCCGAAATAGTCTGCTTCTACCACATGAGCTGCATCAGCTATGCTCACGGTGAAGGCGCCTCTGGCCTTGATATTTTTCACGGTCTTGTGGGACTCGGTGAGGTTCAGGGCGACAGTGCCCCTTTCCTGCATAGTGCCCCATGCTGCGTTCATTACGTTGACGCTGCCGTCTTCGTTATACGTTGCGACCATCAACACCGGCATCGGGAAAATACCTTCTGTGATCTTGAGTTTTGTTCTCATAACTGCTTCCTCTTTTTTGTGCTTGGATTGACAGGAACGTGTGTCGTACCTAAAATTATAGCCGGTGTGGGAACAGATACAAGTACTGATATCTAAGTAAGGTACTATCTTTGGAGAAAGCTTATCATGATCAGAAATTATATAGAAGACGCCAATTTCGAAGATACCGGTTTCAGTTATACGCTGTCACTCATTTCCGGCAAGCATAAGATGAAGATCCTGTACTGCCTGATGGAATTTGAGCCCGTACGGTTCAATGAGCTCAGACGGTATTTAAAGACGATTTCAGATAAAACCCTCAGCGCAAATCTGAAAGAGCTGGAGGCCGACCATCTGATTGTGAGAAAGGAATATCCCCAGATCCCGCCAAAGGTGGAGTACAGCCTGAGCGAACGGGGAAAATCGCTGATGGCGGTGCTGGATCAGCTGTGTGTATGGGGTGAGGATAACAAAGAATAAACGAGTGCTTCCGGCTCAAAGACGTGCAATGAACCCGGCGGCGTTGCTGCCATTAACGCCGAAGCGGACAGGTACGACAAAATCTTAAATTCGTTCGGCAAAACCGACGGGGAGTAGACGATACAGACAGTCGGCAGTTTTCTTATTTTTTATTCTTCATCGCGTAATACCTGTGTCTTCAGACGTGGGATAAACGCGCAGAAAGGGAAACCCGCACGCGGGGCGCAAGACTCGCAAGCGAGTCTTCAATTCTGATGGAATATCCCATCCCATTCTTCCTCAACATCGATATCTGTGATAAGATAAAGAACTGATAAGGAAAAAATTGATAAGAAAAAAGATAAGTATGCCGCCTTTTGACGGAGGCCGCACTCTTATCATAAGGGGGAGAAAAAGATGAAAGGTTGTGCGAAATTTCTTAATTTTATTGCATTTTTTGTGTTTCTGTCCATTTTAATCGTTTTCATCGGCGCCTGCGCAGCAATTGCGGTCGTCGGTTTTAAACCAGACATGATTACGGAGGATCTGCTTGACGCATTCAAAGCACTTACGATCAACGGAAAGCCTGTCACGATGGAGATTTTGACAGGGTTCAGGACTCCATTGCTCATTATGTTTGGAGCAACTATTCTGTGCCTGTTGATCACACTTTTTACAATCGCGAACATCCGTGCCGCCTTAACAGAGGTCGGCCGTGGAGAACCCTTCTCATTCCGCTGCAGCAAGGCGCTTAATACGGCAGCGCTGCTGGTAGTTATCAACGGTCTTGCAGGTATTGCCTTAAGCACATACTCTGCCTGTATCTTTGGCGGGCTCTCTTTAGATGGAGGAACTGTACTTGGCTATACAGTCAATCTTTCCTTTATTCTGGTCGCCGTTTTACTGAAGATGCTGTCCGGGATCTCTGAATTCGGCCGCGGATGATCTGTCTGTCCCGGGAAAGGTTTAATACATTCGGGGACATGGTCTCCTTCCACTATGATTAAGGAGAGATAACGTGAAAGCAATAAACAATTACCTGAAAAGACTTCATAACAGGATCAAGGAAAATAAGGGTACGTTTATCCTGTACACGATCCTGCGGCTCATGGTGCTTGCCGCGCTGATCCGCAGCATCCTCATCCATAACTATGAGGGCGCGGCAGTATGCCTGCTGACTCTTGTATTGTTCATCCTCCCCAGCTTCCTGGAGGGTTCGCTGCAGGTGGAGATCCCCGGGCTCTTCCAGGGCATCATCTACTGTTTCATTTTCGCAGCGATGATCCTGGGAGAACTGCATAATTATTATACTAAAATCCCGATCTGGGACACGGCGCTTCATACTCTCAACGGCTTTCTGTTTGCGGCTGTGGGCTTTGTCACCATTGATCTGCTTAACCGGAACAGTAAAAATGTCCATCTTTCGCCGCTGTATCTGACCATGGTAGCCTTCTGCTTCTCTATGACGATCGGTGTGCTTTGGGAGTTTATTGAGTGTGCCGGGGACCTGTTCTTTGGCCAGGACATGCAGAAGGACTTCATTGTGCAGGTCTTCCAGTCGTGTAAGCTGGATCCGACGAACAACCAGCAGGCGATCAAAGTGGCAGATATCATAAAAACTCAGATATTTACCGCCTCCGGCCAGGTTTTTGAAGTGGAGGGCGGCTATCTGGACATCGGTATCCTGGACACAATGAAGGACCTGCTGGTCAACCTCATCGGGGCGGTCGTTTTCTGCATCTTCGGTTTTGTTTATCTTCATTTCGGTTCCAAGAAGAAATTGGCAGCCTCTGTGGTAGAGGGACTGCGCATCCAGCCTGCGCCGGAAGAACCTGCTGAAGAGGAAGAAGAGGCTTAAAAGCTGGCTGCAGAATATGCCGGAGATCTTTGCTGCTGTGGAGTGATACAGCTGTACAGGGATGATAAATCACGGGGCAGGGGTCTGGTCCGGCTGGTTCTGAGACTGGCCGGGCCGGTCACGCTTTTGCTGTGATCAGGAATCCGCACTGATCCCATCTGTATGGAGGGCATATTGGATGAAACACCACTGTAACAGGGACCTCTTTGTGTCTGAACTGAATGATCTTCTGAATAATCCGGAGATCCAGCGCATGGCAGGATATGAACAGCATCAGGGAAATACCACGCTGCAGCATGTCCTCAATGTCGCGATGGTCAGCTTCAGAATCGCGGACCGGCTGGGACTGGATATTGACGAGAGGGCGCTGGCAAAGGGCGCGGTCCTGCACGACTTTTATCTCTACAATATCCCGGAAACAGGACTCAGCGACTACCGCCACGGCGTCAGCCACCCGGAACTGGCGGTCAGGAACGCGAAAAAGGTGATGTCCCTCAACAAAAAAGAGGAAAATATCATCCGCAGCCATATGTGGCCGCTGACACTTTTTCATCCGCCGCAGTCCAAAGAGGCAGTGGTTGTGATGATGGCGGATAAATACTGTGCGGTCCGGGAAATGGTTTTCCGGAAGAAAACGGTCTGACAAGGTCCGTCCCCTTCTTTTGTGACGGTTTTCCGCGCTCAGAGCGCAGGTAGATTGACTGGAATTTCATTTTTGTAATCATTTCTTCAACTGAATAGTGAATATAGCAAAAAGCGTTTGTTTTCAATCATTTTTGAAGACGGGCGCTTTCTTTTTTTACAAAGTCAGAAAGAAGATGAGACCGATGACAGAGCGGCGAGTTTTGAATACTCAAAACCGGCCACTATGGTGTTTTTCATCATGGAACGGTACCAGGAGAACGGCGCTTTGCCGGGGACCTGAAAATGGAACATCTTGGACTGAACCTGGGACTCCCGCTTGACAGCTTGGACAGCAGATGCTAATATGCACATGTTAGATAAGACTAACTATCTTCTACTGTTAACTTTCTGTTTTCATTAAAATCGTCGATCGATACCATCGGGTGATTATCGAGCAGGAACTGGAATTTGTACAAACAGGAACCGGGCAGCGGTAAAGCCCGGACCGGGATAAGGGTCTGTAACTGTAAACAGGTATAAAGAAAAGAAAGGAGACAATATGAGACGAAAAGGCTTGGCATTGAGCAGAAGGCTGGCATCGTGCCTCCTGGCCGCCACCCTGGCTGCGGGGCTGGCGGCGCCTCAGGCTGCCGTTTATGCCGGCGAACCGGATGCGGTTTTGGAGGAGGAAACAGGGTCGGGAGAAGACATGTACACAGACCCGGATGAGGACGTGCCCGAGGAAACGGAAGATCCCTCTTTGGATCTGTATCCTGATGCAGCGGAAGATTCCTATTCCGAACCGTATTCTGATCCATATGTCGATGCTTCTCCGTATATTGATCCTTCGGAAGATGCAGAGAATACAGATGCGCCGATAGAAGATACGGCGCAGGAAGGTCTGGTGCCGGAGGGCGCGTCAGAGGATGAACCGCAGTATGAAGAAGCGCCGGAGAATGATGAGTATCAGGAAGGCGCTGTGGATGCAGAGTCTGCCGGGAACGAGGAAGATGCAGAATTTGACGGAAATGACGAGGACGCAGAGCCTGTCGGAAGCGGCGAAGAAGCCGACAGCCCGGAGGAAGTCTCGTCCGAAGACGCAGCCGTGAGTGCTGATCCGGAAGCGTCTCCCGGAGAAATCTTTTCCTACGGGAGAGGCACTGAGGAGGATCCTTACGTGATCGATAACGCGGACCAGATGTACGCCTTCGCCGCGTCCCTGGGAGCGGAACTTGACTACAGCGGCTGCACCATCGTCCTGAGCGCGGATATCGACCTCTCCGACAGGGAATGGACGCCGGTCGGCCTCGGTGAATATGCCTTTGCGGGAACCTTTGATGGAATGGGGTACTGCATCAGCGGTATGCACCTGGGGACGCAGGAGGCAGCCGCGCAGGCGGAGCCGGAGCACCCTTGCTTTGGTTTGTTCGGCACCTTGGGAGAGACCGCCGTCGTCAGGAACGTGAATCTGGTAAACGTCTTCGTCAACGGACAATGGCCGGGCTCCTCCTGTGTCGCGGGCATTGCGGGCAATATGGACGCTGTGCAGGATGACTCCCCCGCAGGGGCATGGGTGGATAACTGCCACGTGGATGGCATGATCACTGCTGTCCAGGACAGCGGCGAGCTTTTCATCGGCGGCATCGCGGCCTGCCAGAACGAGGGCGCAATCACAAACTGCAGCACGGAACTCATCCTGTCCGGAACGGTCGTGGAAGGAGACGCGGCTAAGGTCGGCGGTATTGTGGCCCAGGTCAACAGCGGCCTGGTCGCCAACTGCTGGTCCGACAGCGAGCTCAGCGGCAGTGCTGAGAGCGAAAACGGACTCGAAGGCATTACGGCTGTCGGCGGACTGGCCGCCGTGGATGCGGGCGACGTCGTGGGCTGCCGTGTCAGCGGCAGTATTACTGCAGAAAAAGGCTCCTCTTATACGGGCATGGTTTCCGGCTTGGTAGAGGCCGGAGGCAGGGCCTGCAGCAGCTGGTTTGACGGGGACAGCGTCATGACGGCCGGCGGGGAGGCGGTCACACCTCCCGCACCGATTGGCGGGGGAGTCCCTGTGAGTACATCCGGAGACGGGGCAGACTACAGCGACGAAGCCGAATCAATCGCGGCCATTGACGCGGAAGACGCTGCCGGCGCTCCCGCGGGTGAAATGTACTACGACGGGATTGCGGAGGGCCTCCAGGCTTACGCGCCGGCGGATTGCGAGCAGGTCGCTGATGCGCTGAACGCGGAATTTGCCGAGTATCCGGTCAATATCACCTTATACGAGATCCCTGATGACGCACTGTTTACCTGGGCCTTTATCGATGGCAGGGTGGTCCTGACGGGCGAAAGGATCGTCGCATCCTATATGGAACCCGCGGCGGAAACAGATGCGCAGCCCGGGGAGGATTTCCGGGACGACATCGACGGCTCTGCCGAAGATGCCGGGGAGATCATCACGAATGCCGGGGAGGATTTCGAAGAGAAAGACGGCTCCGGAGAAGAGGAAACTGCCGCTGTCATCTCCGGGACTGATGAAGATGCCAGGGAGATCATCGCCGATTCCGGGGAGGATGTCGAGGATAAAGACGGCTCCGGAGAGGAGGAAGCTGCCGGCGCCATCCCCGGGACTGATGAAGATGCCGCGGAGAGCGTCACAGGTTCCGGAAAGGATGATAAGGAAAAGGATAAGGACGGCTCCGGAGACGGGGAAACTGCCGACGTAGTCCCCGAAATCGACGAAGAACAGGCCTTCGGAGAAGCCCTTTCCGGCGCGGCTGGCGGCCCGCGGGGGGAGGCCCCTGTGTTCCAGTCCGGGAAAAATTTCGGCGGGATACAGACGGATTCTTTGCTGAGCGCGGCACAGACACTGGACGGGGGCTTTGTGGCCATGGGTTATTCCATGGGCGAAAGCCAGGATCCGGAGTGGACGCACAGCGGAAAAGCTTCCAACAACGACGCGATCCTGCTCAAATTTGACCAGGACCACAAGCTTCAGTGGTCGAAGGCATACGGCGGAGAAGGAGTGGAGGTCTTCAACAGCATGGACGTTCTCGCCGATGGGCGCATCGCGGCCCTCGGGCGGGCATCCTTCGAGAGCGCGGATCAGAACATCAAGGGTGTTTCCTGGTATCTGCTCCTCGTCAACCCTGACGATCCGGACGACTATGTGGATTACCGCATCGGCGGTACTTCGGGAGACCAGGGTTATGGCGTCGCGGCGACGGCGGACGGGGGCTTCGTGCTGGCAGGATGGAGCGCCAGCAAGTCCGGTTTCTTCACCTCGTCCGAAGACCAGACGAATTACAGGGACACGGTCCAGCTCTGGGAACCGCAGGACGGCACGGATGACGGGATCCCCAACCGCGTAGCGGGGAGTGGTTCCGACACAATCGTGGTGAAATTCGACAGCAGCGGCGAGCCGGTATTTACATCTCTGCACAACTACGGCGTCATGGAGGACGCCTATAACATGTCGAGTCCCAGTGAGCGCCTGACGGATATGACAGTGGATGCGAATGGCGACATCTATATCGTGGGCTACCACAACGTGGCGAAGAACGTTCAGGACGCGTTCGTTGCGAAACTGGACGGCTCTGACGGATCCCTTATCTGGCACCGCTCCGCGGGGCGCGACAATAACAAGATGACAGAGGTTCCTGCCACTGAGCTCGAGAAGATCAAGGCGGAGTACAATGGCGTTGCCGTGCTGGCCGACGGGACCATCGTGGTATCCGGCGAGGCGGACAACGATGCGGCGAGTGAGGAGGCCTGGAGGGTCTACGGTGCCAACGATGCCCTCTGGGTGCATTACAGCGCTGACGGCGAGGTGCTCGGCTCTCATTGCCTGGGGACCATCTGCTACCGCACGACGGACGACATCGGCAGCAAGCACGCCAGCGTCACGGCGACCCCGGACGGGGGCTTTATCTTCGCGGGCACGCAGTCCGGCGTCATGCAGTCGGACGAGCTGGTGGCGGAAGGCTACGATTTCGGCAACTATGGCGCGCAGGACGGCGTGCTGGTCAAATATGACGTCGACGGCCATGTCGAGTGGTCCGAGAATTACGGCACCCGCCAGGGCGACTGGATCAACTGCGTCCTTGCTTTTGACGACGGCGAGCTGCTCGTCGTGGGCGAGTCCAACGGGCGCAACGGGATCCCCGCCTGGAGTAATAACGGCGGTATCGACGGTGTGATCATGTCCACCGGCTTCTATCCCGACGCCTATACCGAGCCTGTCAATACAGCATCGAATGGAGATGTCGTCTGGGCAGACGGCAGCTATACCGCCACCGGAGACGGCCATGGCGGAAAAGACGCCATCCGCGTGACCACCCGGGTCGAGGACGGGAAAATTGCCTCCGTGACCGGTGAGAGCCTGCTCGAGACGGAAAGTTACTACTCCAGAGCGGCTGCTCTGTACGAGATCATCGTGGAGAGGCAGACCACCGACATCGACGTCGTGTCGAGGGCAACCATGTCCTCCCGGGGTATTCTGGAGGCCACGGAAAAGACGCTGGGCCAGGCCGCGGCCGCCCATACGGACGCCCTGATCGCCGCCATTGACGGGGCCGAGGACACGGAAGCCGCCGTCAGGGCCGCTGCCGCCGCTTACGCCGAGCTGGGAAGCTATGCCGCCGGCCTGGTCCAGGGCCTGGATGAGCTGAAGGCTGCCGCCGCCGGGTTCGGCATCGTGATCGAGTCGAGGGCAGACAGATACGAAGCCATCACGGAGACCCGCCCCGAGGCCGGGACTGACCTTAGCCACAACGACACATATTACAAGCTGCAGGAAAAATATCTCAACCTCATCAATGCCCAGGTTTTTGAAAAGAAGGGCCTGGACGGTGATGGCATCACCATTGCCGTGATCGACAGTGGTGTAACTCCCGCGCATCGGGACATCGACTACGATCGGATCCTGGACGGTTACAATTATGACGACGGTGCTGAAATGAAGGCGGACGCCCTTATAGATGAATCCGGGCACGGGACTGCCGTAACCGGGATCCTGACGGCGAAGGCGGACAACGGCATCGGAGTAGCGGGCCTGTTCCCGAAGCTGAAGGTAGTCCCCCTGAAGGTCACGCCCAGCAAGAAGCTCGACGATGCCTCCAGCCTCATGATCGCACAGGCCATCAATGACGCAGTCGACATTTACCATGTCGACGTGATCACCACCAGCCTCGAGGTCAAGGACACGGACGAACTCGCGGCCGCAGTCCGGCACGCCGAGGAAAGCAAGGTCATTGTCACCGGCGCCGCAGGCAACAGCTCCAAGGCGGAAAACAACGGCGAAGATCCTTACGTGTATCCGGCTGCCTACGACGAGGTCATCAGCGTCGGCGCGGTGGATCTGAACGGAACGGTCCGTTCCACCTCGCAGAAAAACGACAAGGTCCTGGTCACTGCCCCCGGTGAGGGCATTGCGGTTCTGGATCTGAGCCGGAATGACCGCTGCAAGCTGGCGGAGGGTACATCCTACGCATCCCCTCTGGCTGCCGCTATGGCTGTCGCCGCAAAACAGCATGACAGGGACATCACACCCGAACAGTTCAGGGAAATGCTGAAGGCTACTGCCCGCGATGCGGGTCCGGAGGGCTTCGACAATTCCTACGGCTACGGCATCGTGGACTACGCCGCGTTCTACCGCGCCCTTTTCGGGATCACAACGCAGTATGAGATTACCCTGAACAGGACGGAGCTTACGATCACGGAAGGAAAGAGCATGCCGCTCAGTGCGGTCGTGGCTCCTGCGGACGCGGAAAACAGAAAGGTTCTCTGGAGCAGCAGCGACGAAGCAGTCGCAACAGTGGACGGGCAGGGCAGAGTCACCGCCATCGCCCCCGGGGAGGCGAAGATCACCGCAGCCTGCGACGGCGACGACACGGTATTCGCAGTCTGCGCGGTCACGGTCGAAAAGGCTCCTGAGATTGAGAAGCTCGAAGTTCCCTCCAACGGGACCCCGAATGACGGTACGTATGAAGGAACCGCCGTCGTGGAGGACTTCGGATACTCCGTTACCTTCAAGGCCGCTTTCAGCGGCGGTAAGCTCGCTTCGCTGACGGATTTCTCTTTAAAGAATAACGATGATGAGGACAATGAGGACTTTGCGGGCTATGCCTGGGATACCATCAGGGAGAAACTCCTCGGGCAGCCGGCGTCCGTGGACATCGTCTCCGGCGCGACCCACTCCTCCAGGGCCATAATGGAAGCCTATAAGGATGCTTACGCCAAGGCCATTGCCATCAGATACGGGATCACACTGAACAAAACGAAGCTTTCGCTCACGGCAGGAAAAAGCGAGACACTTGCCGCTACTGTCACCCCCGCTGATGCGGAAAACAAAGAGGTTCTCTGGAGCACAAGCAATGCCGCTGTCGCTACAGTAGACGCGGCCGGAAAGATCACCGCTGTCGCCCCCGGCAGGGCTACGATCACCGCGACAGCCGCCGCGGCAGACGCAGCCGATACCGGAGCTACGGCAGCCTGCGAAGTGACAGTCACGAAGCCTGTCTCCTCGATCAAACTGGACAAGACCAGCGCCTCCATTCTCAGAGGAAAGACAGTCACACTCAAAGCGACTGTATCTCCCTCTGACGCCGGAAACAAGGCAGTCGCCTGGTCCAGCAGCGACAAGAAGATCGCGACTGTGGACTCCAAGGGCCTTGTCAAGGGCGTTGCAAAGGGTACCGCTACGATCACGGCTAAGGCAAAAGACGGCAGCGGCGTGAAAGCCGCCTGCAAGATCACAGTCAGACAGCCTGTCACCAAGATCACCCTCAGCAAGACATCAGCCTCGATCCTGAGGAACAAGACAATTACCCTCAAGGCCACCGCAGGCCCTTCCTCCGCCAACGACAAGTCTGTCGCCTGGACGACCAGCAACAAGAAGGTCGCTACAGTGAACTCCAAGGGTGTCGTCAAGGGTATCGCCAAGGGAACCGCGACGATCACGGCGACGGCCAGAGACGGCAGCAAGGTCAAGGCTGCCTGCAAGATCACGGTCAGACAGCCCGTCACCAAGATCACACTCAATAAGAAATCGGCCTCGATCCTGAGGAATAAGACAATTACCCTCAAGGCCACCGCGGGCCCTTCCTCCGCCAATGACAAGTCTGTCACCTGGACGACCAGCAACAAGAAGATTGCCACAGTGAACTCCAAGGGTGTCGTCAAGGGCATCGCCAAGGGAACCGCGACGATCACAGCGACCGCAAAGGACGGCAGCAAGGTCAAGGCCGCCTGCAAGATCACGGTCAGACAGCCCGTCACGAAACTGACGATCAACAAGACCAAACTCACTGTGAAGAAGGGTAAGACCACCACCCTCAAAGTGACAGTCGCACCTTCCTCCGCCAATGACAAATCCCTCAAGTGGACCACCAGCAATAAGAATATTGCGACCGTGACCCAGAAGGGTGTCGTCAAGGGTATAAAGAAGGGAACCGTGACGATCACAGCCGCCGCACGGGACGGCAGCGGTAAAAAAGTCACCTGCAAGGTAACTGTCAATTGATCTGGTCTGCAGATTTGACTAAAATAGAAGGGAAGCTTCAAGACGAGTGGAATTCAGATTTATCCTGGATACAGACTGATTATATATCGCCGAAATCTGATATTTCACGGCAGGGTTCAACAGCTTTTCATCAAACCCGCTCTTTTGTCCATACTGGATAAATTTGAAAAATAAATATTGAAAAGCCCCTCGCGACGGTACTGAAAGGGCAGAACAAAATCTGCATCAGAACTGCCGTGAAGGGCTTTCTCCATTTTGTATAAAACTCCCCCCGCCGCGTTTTAAACACGGATCAAATCATGTGGTTTTCGGCAGCTCATGCCATTCCAACACTGAATTGATAGTAATGGCGGAAATGATCCAGATTAAAACCTTTTACCATATCTATACCGTTACTTAATCCTGAAGCAATAAAACTGTCGCATTTGGAGAGAACGTACATTGCGTAAAAATAGTTTACAGTCATATCTTCGATATGTTCTTCTTTTTCATCGGGAGCATACTTTTCGTTTTCGAGCTCCGCAATAAGCTTTACCGTCTTAAACTCTTCCACACTGAACCGTTCCTGCGCAACGATTTTTACGAGTGAGCCGAATTCGGCTCTCATATCCCGCAAAATACCTTCGTCCTCTGTGGCAAGGAAGATCCCATCAAAACTGTACTCATCCATCCAGTTCCTGATCATAGGGATCATTTCCGGAACGGTGGCCTGTTTGCTGATACCGTATATATTTGTAGTGATATAGTCCGTGCCTCTGATATAGACACCCAGTATTTTTTTATCCCCGATCACGGCCTCCGCGTATTCATCCATTTCCGAAATCAACTGGTCCTTAAACCATTTTCTTTCGATGATTCTGTCAGCATGCTGGCCGTTGTAGGTGACTGAAAGCCTGGAGAGCAGTATCTCGTCATATATGATTGTGTTTTCATCATCCGCATCTTCGGGAACATCGGGCAGATTCAATAAGCTGCGCACAAATCTGCCGGAATACTTGCCTATGTAATCACCTTCGATATATGCTTTCCAGCCTGCGTGTGAAAAAATACTCTCCATGCGGATAACATGAGACATGATCATTCCGATTCCTGTCAATCCGGAATCAAAGTGCATATGTATGTACTTGATCTTGTCAAGCGGCTTTTCCGTAACAGCCTGCAGGTAAAACATACTTTGGAAGACTGCGAGCACGCTCAGCTTATTCCCGGTTGTATTTTGATAACTGTTGCCGAGGGGGGCGGTAACAAAAAGCACTTCCTCCGTATCCTCCGGAACCTCTCCGCCCACATGCAGATGTTCTGATTCGGATAAGAACCACAGTATCCGGGGATCCTGATAATAAAGATCCATATCCTTCCTGTCGCGAAGAAGAATGCGCCCGATCACTATGGTATATTCATTGGTTTCCAGGAATACGACCTTCTTCCGGTTCTGAAACTGATCCAGGACTATGTGGGCTGTATCTTCTTCATCATAGGTAAGGAAATCCCAGTATATTACCAAGTGTCTGTAGGCTTCCGGCATGGCCGGAAGTACATAATCAAAGTTCCTGGTATAGACGATATCATAATCATCACCGTTTTCTCTGGTGACATGACAGGCTTTCCGGCCCCCGGAAAGAGCCTCATGAAAAAGGTTCATTCCGTGCTGCAGAGTATCAAGCTGTTCATTCGTTTTTTCTCTGATCTCAAACACTTGTGCTAATCCTTTCTTATTGTGGACATGGCCTTAAACCTGCAGATCTGTATGAATTTTGTCTGCGCGCTGCGACGTGCGTCCTGAATACTTTTTTGCCATTATTCTATAATAGTATGCTATGTGTTTTCAAGGACAGACCGGGTATTACTACTGACGCTATTATTACTGACAGGATTATTACTGACAGGATTATTACTGACAGGATTATTACTGACAGAATTATTACTGAAAGCATATGACTGAAAGATCAGATCGCTGCAGTACGGGACACTAAGAAAAAATGCTCCCTTCCGGACGGACAGGCAATAGAAAAAAGCCTGTTTTCCGGAAGGGAGCATTTCATATGTTTCAATTTGTGTTTCAATTTGGATCGTGTATTGATCCAACAGAAGGGGAGTCGATTATTCTCTGACAACGACGGAGATGCCGTTCGGGATGCAGGTCAGGGATGCATCCTCTCCCTTGATCTCTCTGGCGCGCTTGTAAGCGGCTTCAAGGGTGGGGGCGTATTCCATCTTCAGGCCTTCGATCATATCCTTCTGGTTTTCATCAGCGACGAAAATGACCTTGTATTTACGGACAATACGGGCCAGAACCTGGCTGCACCACTGGTCGGGAGAGGTCTTTTCCTGGGGCGTCGCAAGGAATTTCTGATAAGCAGTCTCGATATCGGGCTCATCCGCGATAATGTGATAGAAGTAATCACCACCTGTTCCGTCCATGCAGGAAGCCAGCATGATAATGACCGCACCGTCCTTCGCGCACGCTTCGCCGGCAGTCATACCCTTGGGAGACTGGTAGGCGTTCTGATCCAGAGGGTAACCGCCGTTGGTGGTTATGACGATGTCCGCATAAGCGGGCTTCACACACACATAATCCGAGATGAAATCGCAGCCCTTGCGGTGCGCGGTCTCAAAATTACCGGCAAAGGCAGCAACGGGCTTCTGGCTTCCATCGATAACAACATTTACGATATAGGCAAGCTTTGCCATTCTCGCTGCGGCAAGCATATCCTCGTGGATGGGGTTATGATCCAGAATACCGGGGCGGGAATAAGGGCTGTCGACAAACTTGGAGCAGTGGTTGCCCATGACGGTGACAGCGTCCGCAATACCGGGCAGGATGCTCTTTCGGCCTCCGGAAAAACCGGCGAAGAAATGAGGCTCAATGAAGCCTTCCGCTACCAGGAGCTGTGTTTCCATCGCCAGTTTGTCGATGATGCAGTCGGGACCGCTGGGGAGTGATCCTACTTTGACATTTCTGGAAGGATCATGGGCGTCATGGACGACGATATCGTCCTTGAACTCCTCATAAAGCGCATCGCCGAGCTTATTCTTGAGTTCCTCGATAGACGTAGGACGGTGGAAACCGGTGGCGACCAGCAGCTTGATCTTAATGTCGGGGCTGCCTTCGCGCAGCTCACGGACCATATTGGGGAGAATATCCTTGCTGGGGACAGGTCTTGTATGATCACTGATGATGATAACACAGTTATCTTTTCCTTTTGCGAGTTCGCTCAGACGAGGACTGTCAATGGGATTCTCCATCGCCTCGCGAACAATATCGAGTCCTGTCCGGTCGCTCGTAAGCTGCTCTACCTTGCTGGTCAGGACTGGTGTATCGTCCGGAACCTGCAGATCCTGTGTTGTGTTTGCGTAAGAAAATTTGACTGTTTTCATAAATCCGCCTGTTCTCCTTTCTGCAAAAGAGGCATTGTTATATGCAGCGCTCTTTGGTAGGATTAACTGATCAATGTGGATAAGTTCCAGTTATTTAAGTGACAAATTTTTAACAGTTATTAAGTGATAATATTTTAACATAGAAGTATCGTGGTGCAGCATATATTTATATAAAATATTGTACAATAATACGTACGATGTCCTGTACAACATAGAGCATTCTCTTTTTTCAGAGGAATTTAAGAGTTACAGACCGCCTCAAATTTCGTGGCGGTCTGTGCCGGGAGATGAGTTACAGTACAGACCGGCTCGAAACTCGAGGCGTTTTTCGCGGCTTTTTCGCGAAAAACCCGAGTTCAACGGCGCGCGGTGCACGCGAAGCGTATTGGAATCACCGCGCGCAAGCGTTACATGTCCACGCCCTTCGAGGGGGCGTGGACAGTAACGGGAGATGATCACGGCGGGGACAATCCACACCGGAAAGGATTGAACAATACTCTGAGCTGTGGTATTGTATAGACAATTTAAAGGGGAGCTTGCGCAGGCAGGCTGAGAACGGGAGGTATGTCCCGGACCCATAACCTGATTTGGATAATGCCAACGTAGGGAAATATGCTGCTGCTTTTCATATGCAGGATTTCAGGCAGATATGACCTATTGGCATATCTGCTTTTTTGTCGGGAGGTAGAAATGCTGGGTAATTGTATTGAGAATGTAAGAAAGAGTATACCGCTGGTCCACAATATCACTAACTATGTGACTGTCAATGATGTGGCGAATGTGCTGCTTGCGTGCGGAGCAAGTCCGATCATGTCGGATGAGCCGGATGATGTGGAAGACATCACGACTATTTGCGGAGGCCTCAACATTAACATCGGCACTTTGAACAAGAGCAGCATAGAGGGCATGTACCGCGCGGGCCGCAGGGCTGCTGCGCTGGGACATGTTGTTCTGCTCGATCCTGTAGGCGCGGGAGCGTCGGCTCTTCGCACCAATACTGCTGTAGGACTCATGGACGAGATCAGATTCACTGTGATCCGCGGAAACATCTCCGAGATCAAGACACTTGCTCTGGGCAGCGGCACCACCAAGGGTGTTGACGCAGACGTTGCGGATGCTGTAACCGAGGAATCCCTTGACGGTGCTGTGAAATTTGCCAGGGAACTTGCAGCGAAGACAGGCGCCATAATCGCCATAACAGGAGCGATCGATCTTGTGGCCGACGCTGACAGATGCTATGTCATCCGGAACGGAAGACCTGAAATGGGCAGGATCACAGGCACCGGATGCCAGCTGTCGGGAATGATGACAGCCTTCCTTGTTGCCAATCCGGACTCACCTCTTGACGCTGCCGCGGCAGCTGTCTGCACAATGGGCCTTGCCGGAGAGATCGGTTGGAGCAGGATGCAGGAAGGCGACGGCAACTCGACTTACAGGAACCGCATAATCGACGCGATCTATAACATGGACGGCGCAGCACTGGATGCCGGCGCGAAGTACGAGATCCGATAAAGGAGAAAGGCAGCAGATGAAAAGAGATATGAGAGATAAACTTGCGGAATCCCTGCTCCTTTACGCAGTTACAGACCGGCACTGGCTGGGGGACCGCACGCTGTATGACGTGGTGCGCGAAAGCCTGGATGGGGGCGTGACCTTCCTGCAGCTGCGGGAAAAGGACCTTGATGATGAAACATTCTTCCAGGAGGCGGTCCGCCTCCGGGACATGGCCAGGGAATACGGTGTTCCCTTCGTGATCAATGACAATGTGGACATCGCGGTCAGGATGGATGCTGACGGGGTGCATGTCGGGCAAAGTGACATGGAAGCCGGTGATGTGCGCGCCCTCATCGGACCGGACAAGATACTGGGAGTATCCGCCCAGACGGTGGAGCAGGCCGTCCTCGCGGAGAAACGCGGCGCGGACTATCTGGGCGTGGGCGCTGTATTTCCGACCGGATCAAAGGATGATGCGGATGACGTGTCCTTCGAAACACTCAGAGCCATCTGTGAAGCAGTGTCGATTCCGGTCGTTGCCATCGGCGGCATCACTGCGGATAACACACCTGAACTTGCCGGGAGCGGTATCTGCGGCATTGCTGTAATAAGCGCCATCTATGGTCAGAAGGACATCTGTAAAGCAGCCGCTTCACTAAAGAAAATCACAGCGGAAATGGTCAGAGCATGATGAGCTTCATACAGAATATCAAAGGCGTAATATTTGATATCGACGGAGTGCTCCTGGACTCCCTGGAAATATGAACGGATCTGGGGGAGAGATATCTTGTCAGCATCGGCAAAGCATCGGAGGAAGGGCTTGCGGACACACTTTTCTCCATGAGCATGGAGCGGGGAGCGGTACCGGGCAGACAGCAGCCGCCAGTGACAAAGGAAATGGGAAAAGCCGACTCGAAGCATTGGAGCAGAGAGTCGGCTTTCCTTCTCATGTTTACGGACGCAGCAGACCGCAGGCGGTCTGCGTCAAATGTCTGCAAATGCTCATGCGAGCATGGCATTTGCAGACGCTTGACTCGCTGTTTATTCATCCTATAGTTTTAATCTCAGGTAAATTGATAGACGGTTTTCTGGTAATAGGTTTCGTCCTTTTTCAGGACAGTGGAAGGAAAGTCGGGATAATTCGGTGAACAGGGATAATGCTGTGTTTCCAGACAGAAGCCGCCGTACCTGGGATAGCGGATGCCTCCTTTTCCGAAAGGCGCTTTATCTTCGTCAGCATAGTTTCCGGTGTAGAGCTGCACGGCCGGCTGAGTCGTATAGCAGGAGAGTTCTATGCCGGAACTAGGTGATTTTGCTTTGGCAAAAAGCGTCAATCCGCCAGAACCGGAGCGGTTAAGAATCAGGTTGTGGTCAAACCCTTTACAGAACTTTAACTGATCGTAATCTGTTTCAATATCCCGTCCGATCGGCTTTGCCGCACGGAAATCCATCGGCGTTCCGCTGACGGAAAGAATCTTTCCTGTAGGCAGGGTCTCACGATCTGTTTCGGTGAAGTGATCGGCGTCAATGAACAGCTCATGGTCAAGGATCGTTGAACCGTCGTTTCCGTTCAGATTGAAGTAAGAGTGATTTGTAAGATTAACGACAGTATCTTCATCGGTCGTCGCTTTATATTCGATTTCCAATGCATTTTTTTCAGTGAGCGTATACCGGACCTCAATGGAGAGATTTCCGGGATATCCCTCTTCAAAGGCAGGGCTGAGCTTCCTGAAAACAACAGAGTTACCGTCGATCTGTCCGTCAAAGACCTGGTAACAATATATACCATGCAGGTGATTGCTGCCGTCGTTCTTAGATAAATGACAGGTCCTGCCGTTCAATTCAAATTCAGCATTCTTGATACGGTTGGCATACCTTCCGACAAAAGCGCCGAAAAAGGAGGAACCAGTCTCATAGCCCTCCAGTGTATCGTAACCTAAAACAACGTCCCGGATCGTTCCGTTTTGATCGGGAACGAGTATATTCTGAACTACGCAGGCATAGCTGATGATCTTAACGCACATACCGTTACTGTTTGTTAGAATATACTGCGTAACGGGTTCACCTTTTTTTGTGGTCCCGAAGGGCTGAGAAAAGATTTCTATCATAATCGAACCTCTCTAAAATGATTTATTATTGCTGCGCATTCATCAGTCAAACGCAGCAAACTGCTGCATTTCAACTGAGAATCAGTTGCTTACTTGATCGCAGTATAACAAATCCAAATTCATATTTTTAGAGAGAAGACTGACATATTCTTCTCTCCGGATGTCGTTTTCACGCAAGTTTTTTATAATCTCAAACCACCAGCGGAGCTGGCAGCCCCGACCTGGCGAACAGGAGCTGCCCTTTCAGTTGACTTTGCTACATCTCCTTGCTTTCCTGTCTCTTTCCCCAGATTATGAAAACTGCGAGCAGCAGGATTATGACTGCACAGACGAAGGGGATATGGAGCAGGATGCTGCGCGTGTCTTTTTCCGGCTCTTCCTGCACCTGTGCCAGGGCGTCTTCTTCCGGCTCTTCCTGCGCCTGCGCCAGGGCGTCTTTTTCCGGCTCTTCCTGCGCCTGCGTCAGGGCGTCTTCTTCCGGCTCTCCCTGCGCCTGCGCCAGGGCAGTTTCATCAGGCTCTTCCTGCGCCTGCGCCAGGGCGTCGGATTTTTCTTCAAATACTGTTTTATAAACAGCTTTTTCCTGCACCTGGTCTGCAGTCTGTGAAACCGTCTGTCCGGCAAAAGCCCTGGCAGGGGTCACAGAAAAAACCAGGCACAAAGCCAGCAGGATAAATAACCATTTTCCGGATTTCATAAAAATCTCCTCCACATCTGATATTTGATACTAAAATTGATACTAAAATATTAAAAGAATCTGTAAAAAAATCCCATGGGTATATTGCACATGTGAGTCCTGACTTGAATGCACGTTACTGATAGTCACTCATTGACCAGAAACGATTGCACTTCTGAATTCCCATTCATATGTGCCATGATTTTAGCAATACAAGTGATTATACTATAGTCGGGCGAGTTCAACCAGATATTAGTGCCGGGAAAGGGGCCTGAAAAGGGAACCTGGAAAGGGAAATCTGAAAGGAGAAAATCTGGAAAACCCGGAAAATCCGGAAAAACAAAATGCGTTCGTAGAAGATTTAGATTCCGTGTGATACACTCATTTCCAGAGAAACGACCATTGACTATTTTTTACACCGGAATCATTGGTGGATGAAAATAATAATCGAGAGGGGAAAACATATGTCGACATCAAAGAAACAATTGATCGTAAAACCGGAGTTCAATGATTTTCTGCAGGCAGTGGATGAGTATACGGAACAGATTCCCGCTGTGATCCGCCAGACCTTTCGCCAGGCACTCCACAATGAATATGAGGGAAATTTCGAAAAGATGGAGGAACACTGCAGAGACATGATGATAAGTCATCCGGATAATGTGGAAGTTCTCGCTCTTTTGGCGAGAGCCCAGCTGGCGCAGCGGAAGTATAAAGAGGCAGAAGAGACTCTGCGGGAAGTTCTGGAAAAAGACCCGGCGCTGAATTTTGAGCGTATAGAGCACGGTATTACTTTCCATGCGCTCGGCAAGTATCATGAAGCGCTCGGGGAACTGCTGAAAGCGGATCCGAATGAGGACTACCATCCCTTCTACTATTCCACTCTCGGCAACTGCTATGAGAATACCGGCAACCGGAGAAAAGCCAGAAATGCTTACCGGATAGAGATCACACGGTGGGAGGAGACCGGGGAGATGGCATCCCCGGAGAATCTGGACGGCTGCTTCTGCAACCTGATCTATCTGGACGCCGCCCTCTCCCTCCCGGAGCTGTCAGCTGATCTTGACCTCTACAGAAAATTTCTGAGAGAAACAGAGATGACACAGACAATGAAGGGTCACCTCGCGAACAACATCGCTTACTGGAGTGCGCTTCTGACTTTGCCGGCCTTCCGTGATCCCTTTGTAAAGTTCGTAAGGGATGTGGAGCAGGAGGGGTATCTGCTGGACAGTCCGGGATACAGCATTATTGCCAGTGCCTACCGCGCGGCGGAGTCTTACCGATACCACGAGGACCGGAATATAGATGCTTTCATGGAGTCATTTCTGTCAGCGGAAGCCGGGGATCAGAATGGAAACGGGAGCGGCAGCGAATCCGGACGGGCAGTACAGCTGGCGCACGAGTGGTATATGTCCCGGTGCGTCGATGAATACGCGCAGATGCTTCTGTATGCCGCAGAACAGTACCCCTATTCCTACGCCCGTTCAGTGACCTTCCTTGAACAGCTGCAGATCCTCGGCCCTGAGAAAATGAGAGAGAACATCCTCGACCGCTTCGAAGAGGAAAAACTCATAAAAGCCGGAAGAGATGAGATCACCGTAGAACTGGATCTGGCCTATAAGAAGGTGCGCGCTGCCAAAAAACAGCCTGTCTATGTTGCGGAAGGCGGGATAACCTACAAAAGAAGCGGTAAAAAGATCATGCCCAACGATCCGTGCCCGTGCGGCTCGGGAAAAAAATACAAGAAGTGCCATGGCAGGTGATCGGCAGCTTTTTGTTCTTCATCGCGCAAGACTCGCGGGCGAGTCTTGAATCTGGTGTATAAGGATCAGATTCTTCAGGCAGTTTTTGCTGTTTTGCAGTTTTATCCGCTGTTATCTGATAGTCCCGGAGGGTGTGTAAATGAAACAAATAACAGGTAGAATGAAACAAATAACATTTAGTTTTGTACTTGTTGCCGTATTATCGCTTTCAAATATAACACAGATGACTTTTGCCGCATCATCTGAAAATCAGGTGATGTACGATTTTCAAGACCCGGGTGCGGAGGCAGCTGCAGGAGAAACAGCCGATGAAGAGCTGGCCGATGAAGAGTTTTTTGCGGGGGAAGCGGTTGACGAAGAGCTGACTGATGAAGATGCTTTTGCAGGAGAAGCGGTTGACGAAGAGCTGACCGATGAAGAAGCTTTTGCAGGGGAAGCGGTTGACGAAGATCTGGCCGATGAAGAAGCTTTTGCAGGGGAAGCGGTTGACGAAGAGCTGACCGATGAAGAAGCAGCTGCAGGAGAAATGCCTGATGAGGAAGTGACCGGTGAAGGAACGACAGGCGGGGAAGCTGCTTATATAGACGTGACTGGAGAGGAAGCTGCTGTTGCTGAAGCGGCAGACAGTGACAGCGGTGCAGAGGATGAAGATGACAGACAGCTGCCGGATAATGGTATTCCTGTAGTTGTTATTGAAATTGACGAGTCAGACGGTCACACGATAGACGATATGAATTCCAGCAGTGATCACAGTGTGGATTGCTATGGAACGATGCAGATTATTGTTCCTGGCGGATTCATGTACTGCGATATGGCAAAAGCTCCTTCAAGCCTTCGGCCTGTTCAGCTCGAATATATCCGAGGCCGCGGCAACTCAACATGGACCTTTGAAAAGAAGCCGTATAAGATCAAGTTGAGCAAAAAAGTAAATATATTAGAACTGGGCAAAAACAAGCATTGGGTGCTGCTTGCAAATACCCTTGATCCGACTGGTTTCAAGAACCGGTTTACCGGAGTCCTGGGAGATGCGCTGGGATTCGAGTTTACCCCCAATGGTTTACCGGTCGACGTCGTTATGGTGGCCAAAAGGGACGGAGAAGAATACGCCCGGATCAATCTGGGCAATTACCTGCTTGCCGAACAGGTCAGAGTCGACGACAACCGATTAGAGATCAGGGAGCTTTCTGCTGATGACACTGCTCCGGAGGACATTACCGGCGGCTATCTGATCCATTTCGGGTCTCAGGTCGCGGAAGATGACCCTGATAAGTTTTATACGGATCGTGGGATTAATCTGGCAAACGACATTCCGACTTTCAATCCTGATGATTCTGACTACACGAACGAGGCGCAGAAAGAATATATACGCGATTACATTCAGAAAATGGAAAACGCGCTTTTCGGAGAAGGCGTTGATGACGGGGATCCCTTTGCTGATCAAGACGGGATCAGATACAACGAGTATATGGATATGGAGTCGGCAGCCCTTTTCTGGCTGATCCAGGAAGTATCCAATAACACGGATAAGTATACAACCGGAAGCAATTATTTTTATAAGACGGAAGATAAGTTCGACGATTCCGGCAATTTATCAGAAACCGGCAGGATCTTCTGGGGACCGCTCTGGGATATGGATCAGGGCTGGAGCATTCCTGGAATGCCGGATATGAATATTGAGGGATTTCATTTAATAAATGAATGGCTGACTGCCATGGTATACGATGACAATGAGGAGGGATTTCGTGAAACGGCAAAAAGACTGTGGCCGGCTGTCCGCGATGAGATCCTTACGTTATTGGAGGAAAGAGGCCTGGTCGATAAGTATTTTGCGGAAACAGAACTCTCCTGTGTGAGAGATTATGAGATCTGGGGAGATAGGATCCCCGGCTATCGTGAGGGAGGAGACTTCTCAGAAAACAAAGAAAACTTTAAATCGTGGACCAGGGCAAGGATAGAATGGATGGATGCCCATATCCTCGGAGAGGGAGGTGACGAGTATCCGAACATTGACAATGCAGCCTGCAGGGTCACCTACATTGCAGATGAACGGATCATCCGCCGTGAGTACTATCAAAAAGGCGGGTTTTGCAAATTGTACTCGCCCGATGGCGACAACGAGGACGTCTTTATACCGCAAAAAGAGGGATATGTCTTCCTTGGCTGGGAGGGAGAAGATGGATGCATCCTGACTTCAGGGGAGGACATCGAAACGGACAGGACTTTCTATGCTGCCTTTGTCAAAGAAGGTGAAACGATAAAGGCCGAAAAAATCCTGTTTCGTTCAGAGGCAGAAGGGTGCTCCCTTGATCGGGAATTTTTCACAAGTCATTATACGATCCTGCCTTATGACGCCCAGGATAAAGAGGTGGTCTGGACATCCTCCGACCCGGACATAGCTGCAGTGGATGAGAATGGAAAAGTGGAACTGCTGGGAACAGGTACAGTTATGATCACTGCGACACTCAGCTCAGGAGCAGCCGGTTCTTATCAGCTGACAATTTTTGATGAACCTCAGCCGGAACCGGAAAGCCTGGAGCCCGATTCGGACCAGATCCTACTTAAACCCGGCGAATACGGACATGTTGATTACCGCATACTTCCGGGATATCCATCGGCGTACGAGGTTTCCTTCCGCCCGGAAGACAGCAGTATAGCGACAGTCGACGGTAACGGAGTTGTCACTGCCCTCCAGCCTGGAAGCACAAGGATCATCATAGAAGCAAAATACTATGATACAGATGATAATGAGCGCAGCATCGAAGGATCCTATATTGTTACAGTGACAGACACGAACACAAACACTGAAGAAGCCACGATCACTTACATACTGGCCGGCGGCTCTTATGACGGCAGCACAGCGGATATTGTGGAGACCCATAACATCGGAGACATAATTTCGATCCGCGAAGCTCCTTCGAGGGAAGGGTATACCTTCAGCTACTGGATGGGGTCAGAGTATTATCCGGGCGACTCCTACAAAGTCAGCGGCGACCACACATTCACGGCAGTCTGGACGAAAAATGAAGAAGGCGGCGATGGGGACGGCACCCCTGCCGACGAGGGTGGTACCCCCGCTGACGAGGGCGACACCCCTGCCGAGGAGAACGACACCCCTGGTGACGAAGGAGGCGACAAAAGCGACGAGCCTGAAGACAAACCTGTGAGCGGCGACGACGGGGATGACACCCCCGCTGACGAGGGCGATACCCCTGCTGACGAAGGAGGCGGCAAAAGCGGCGAGCCTGAAGACAAACCTGTGAGCGGCGACGACGGGGATGACATGCACACCCCTGCTGACGGGGACGACACCCCTGCCGACGAGGACGACAGTAAGAATACCTCCGACAAAAACCATGACTCGTCCCAGACAAGCCAGGTTTCATCCACAAAAACCATTGTCAAAAGCAAAACCATTGTCAAAAGTAATAAGTCTTCCAAATCACCATCGACCGGCGATGAAAGCGAAGCTGTGGAATGGCTTGCGTTGATGCTGATTGCAGGCGCAGGAGCATTGTTCATCGCACTATCGGGACGAAAGCATAGAAGCAAGAGCGGTGATTAATGGGGAAACAAGGGAAACAAGGGACGGTCCTTTTGTATCTGTCCCCCTGTTTTACCTTGTTGATTTTTTGAATTGTTGGGAGAGGAGTGATCTAACATTACCCCGGAGGTAGAAATACCTGCCGGGGTAATTTCTCACACATCAGAGGAGGAGACAAGGGACGGTCATCATATAACTTAATTAAAGAAAACATGGGGACGGATACAAAAGGACCGTCCCCATGTTTTTATTTTTACCCATGTTTTTATACCAGAGGTAGATAGCATTTCCGCCGGGCGGGTGTTATGTTTCTTATGTAGGAAATGAAATTTTCAGAAATTATCGAAATCTGCCGGTCAGAGGCCGGAATGTCCGGAAATTATCGAGATCGGCCATTTAGAGGCGATCGGGCAGGCCTGCCGACAGATGTAGATAGAAAGGAGGCGGAAATGGGAGATAAGGACCAGAAATGTCTGTTTTGCGGAAAACCAAAGTCGGCGACAAATAAAAGATTCATTGGAGGCGGCGGCGCTATCATCTGCGAGGACTGCATCAAGGCATCCAATGATATTCTGATCCGCCTCAGGAAGTCGGATGAGGAGAAAAAGCGGGGCAGCTTTCTTAAAGAAGAAGATAAGAAAAAGCCGCGTGAGATCGTAGAATTCCTGAATCAATATGTGGTCGGGCAGGACAGAGCCAAAAGATCCATCGCAGTGGCTGTTTACAACCACTACAAAAGGATCCTGGGCAAGGGTGATCCAAATGTTGATATTGAGAAGAGCAATATCCTGATGATTGGCCCCACCGGTTCCGGCAAGACCTACATCGCGCGGTCGCTGGCAAAGATTCTGGGTGTTCCTTTCGCAATTGCTGACGCCACGACACTGACAGAAGCCGGTTATGTCGGTGAAGATGTCGAAAATGTGCTTCTGAAGCTGATCAATGCGGCAGACAATGACATCAAGCGGGCTGAAAAAGGTATTGTCTACATTGATGAGATTGACAAAATTGCCAGAAAAGGAGAAAACACATCCATCACAAGGGATGTATCCGGCGAAGGTGTGCAGCATGCCCTGCTAAAGATCCTTGAGGGTACTGTGGCTTCGGTCCCTCCTCAGGGAGGACGTAAGCACCCGCAGCAGGAAATGCTGAAGATTGATACGAGCAACATTCTCTTCATCTGCGGCGGTGCGTTTGCAGGTATTGAAAAGGTCCTCGCAAAGGAAACGAAAAAAAATGCAATCGGATTCGGTGCCGCATTTGAGGAGAAAAGGGAGATGACCCTTTCGGAGCAGCTCAGAGGTCTCACACCTCAGGACCTCATGAAATTCGGTCTGACACCGGAATTTGTCGGCAGACTTCCCGTCTTCGTTGCCCTCGATGAGCTGGACGAAGAAGCAATGGTAAGGATCCTGACTGAACCCAGGAACTCACTGGTGAAACAGTACCAGAAGCTCCTGGAGATCGACGGTGTCGAACTCGAATTTGAACCGGAGGCACTCAGGGAGATCGCGCAGACCGCTATGCGTAAGAATACGGGCGCGAGAGGCCTGAGAGCGATCATGGAAAACGTGATGGAGGACATCATGTTCGACATGCCGGATGAAGAAAACGTCAAAAAATGTATCGTAACAAAAGCGGCTGTTCTCGGGGAGGAAAAGCCTGTGCTCGTGCGAGGTAAACAGGACATATCTGCCTGAGACAGGCGGCAGATCAGACAGGCGGGGAAGGGAGACATCGCTTTCCTGCCGTACTAAAAAAACACTAAAGAAACTGAAGGCGGCCGCTGGCAGCTGTTCCCTCCCGGGAGCTGCACGGGCCGCCTTTTTACTGTTTTAAAATTGTCACTTCGTACGATTTCGGATATATTATGGGTATGGACTGCACACGGGTAGCCGTCGCTGGCAGTTTTTATGATTTCCTTTGGGATTATCGACATGGACTGTGCCCGGGCAGCCATCGCCCGGACTAAGGAATATACCCTGGTCCAATGATATATATGGATAACAGGGCCGGTTCAAAAAACGATTAATAAAAGTAATTAATCAAATAAATCAAGAGAGCAGACTTATGGAATAAACTTATGAAACAAAAGGAAGAAGACAGTTTATGAAAAAGCAGTACGCAGCCGGGGCCGACAGCGGGTCCTCGTGTGAGAAAATGATCGTGACAGGTCCTGAACAGGAAGCCCTGCGGCAGGATCTGGGACCGAAAGTCGATACCGTGATATTTGATATCGGAGGTGTTCTGGTAGAGCTGGGACGGTTTCGCTTTCTGGAGAAAAAAGGATTTACCGGGGAGCTGGCACAGCGGGTTATGCAGGCTACAATGCGTTCAGAGGACTGGGTACAGCTGGATCTGAATATCCTTTCAGAAGATCAGATCCTCCGCAGCTTTATCAGGAATGACCCGGAAATCGAAAAAGAGATCCGGCATATGTTTGAGAATGTCCGTGGAATTGTCGAACCCAGGGAAGAGAGTCTTCCGTGGCTTCGCCATGTGAAATCTCTCGGCAGGAAAGTTCTGTACCTCTCCAACTATTCCCCCAAAATCATGCGTGAATGTACAGATGCGCTTTATTTCCTGCCGGAGATGGACGGGGGTCTCTTTTCCTGCGATGTCCATCTCGCAAAACCCGATCCCGCATTTTACCGGATGCTGATCGACACTTATCATCTTGATCCTGCCCGCTGTGTATTTATTGATGACCTTGAGTCAAATCTCGTGCCGGCCAGGAAGATCGGCATGAAAACAATTCGATTTGAAGCATTGAAACAGGCGCAGGAAGAACTGGACCGCTTGTTGTCGTTTTTTCCTCCGGTTCAGAGTTGACCGGTTTCCCGGATAGTACAGATATGCCGGCATATCCAGGCTGTTGATGTTCAGCTCTTTTGTGAAGTCTTAATTAAAGGAAAGGAATAAGATGGAAGAAAACAGACAAAGGCCATCCGGTTCCAAACCCTTCCGGGATTCGAGGCTTGTTTCGCGGAGGCCGGTGCGGTTTTTCCTAACTGCTGCCGCGAGCGCTGTTGTGGACTGGACACTGTTTCTTTTACTGATCAGGATATTTGGCAGTTCCGCCTGGGCAGCGTACAGATTGGCGGTGGCAGAAGACGCAGCCGCCGCGTCGGCTCTTTCCAGGGTGGGCTCAGGGATATTGAATTTTACACTCAACCGGAAATGGAGCTTTCAGAGCACAGGACGCGTCGGGATTGAAGCCGTCCGCTATCTTGTTCTGTTCAGCGCAAATCTTCTCTGTAATGCCAGTGCTGTTGCGTGGCTGACGCTGGCAGGTGTCCCCGCGGCACTCGGAAAATTTATGGTGGATGTCATTCTTTTCTTTATCAATTACCAGGTGCAGAAGCGATGGGTTTTCAGGAGAAGAGAATAAATTCAGGAGAACTGAATTAAATTAAGAGAAGCGAATAATCAGGAGAAGCAGATAATTATCCAAAAGCGATAAATCATCACGATGCCTTCTACAGGAGGCCGTTGATTTACGAACTGATTCGATAATGGAGGAGCAAAAATGGCGGAGAAAAAACCTGTGATTGCAGTACCGACCGGTGATCCCGCCGGCGTAGGACCCGAGATCGTGGCAAAGGCGTGTGCCCGGGAAAAAGTCAGTGATGCAGCAGATGTGATCGCCATAGGCGACCGTCAGGTCATGGAAAAAGCGATCCGCATTGTGGGCGCGGACCTCAGGATCAATGTCGTTGAAAAACCTGCGGACGGCGATTATCGCCCCGGCATCCTGAACCTGATCGACCTCGACAACATCGACCAGTCTCAGTTCTCCTACGGCGTTGTACAGGCTATGTGCGGGAAGGCGGCTTTTGACTACATCAAGAAGAGTATCGAGCTTGCCATGAACGGCGAGGCGGATGCCGTCGCCACAACCCCGATCAACAAGGAAGCTCTCCACGCTGCGGAAGTCCCCTTCATCGGCCACACCGAGATCTTCGGTGCCTTGACCAATACACCTGATCCGCTGACCATGTTCGAGACGAACGGTCTGCGTGTCTTTTTCCTGACCCGACACAAATCTCTGCGGGCTATGCTTGATGACATCACAAAAGACAACATCAAAACCTGCGTCAGGGAGAGCCTTGCAGCCCTCAGGCGCCTGGGCGTCACAGAGGGGACCATGGCTGTTGCCGGCCTCAACCCTCATTGCGGAGAGCACGGCCTCTTCGGCTGGGAGGAGGTCAACGAGATCACACCTGCTGTAGAAGAACTCAAGGCGGAAGGCTTTCCCGTGACAGGTCCCATAGGCGCGGACTCTGTCTTCCATCAGGCAGCCCTGGGCCGCTATAACAGCGTCCTGTCTCTGTATCATGACCAGGGCCACATCGCGACCAAGACCCTCGACTTTGACCGCACCATCTCTATTACCAACGGCATGCCCATCCTCCGCACCTCTGTGGACCATGGCACAGCCTTCGATATCGCCGGCAAGGGTACTGTCAGCGAGATCAGCATGGCGGAGGCTGTCCTGCTCGCTGCCAAATACGCGCCCTTCTTTAAAAGCGCTCAGTTGTGATCGGAATCCCTGGGCAGGTCTCCGGATCTTCACCCGTACCCAGCCAGGGGCCGCTTCTTCGTCCCTGTATTCTGATAAATCAAGGACTTTCTTCTTAAAATCTAAAAAAAAGAGACGAAGAACCGTCCCTTATCTCTTTTCAGGAGCTGTGTTTGAGACACAGCTCCTTTTTTAGAAGAATGTGTTTGTTTAGAAGAGTGTATTTTTTTAGATTAGTATATTTGTTTAGATCAGTATATTTATTTCCGCTCATGAACCACGCCGTTTTCATCGATGGTTACGTTTATCGAGATATTCTCCAGATCTTGCAGGATCCGGGACTTCCATTCCGGTGTGTCGGCGAGTCCGGTGTAGACGCCGGTCTGGGTGCCCGGATATAGTTTGAGTTCAATCCTGGCATTTTCCAGGGATGTGTCGTCCGGGCTGGCTTTTCTGCCCTTTATGCGGAGCTGGGCTACAAGCGTATCGATGTCATAATCATCGAACCAGAAGTTTCCCAGGCTGTACAGAATGGGCTTTCCCTTATAGTATTCGATTCCCTGCAGGATATGGGGGTGGGCACCGATCACGGCATCCGCCCCGGCATCAATGTAGGCGTGGGCTCCGTCGATCTGTGCATCCTCGAGTTCTGTGCTGTGTTCCACACCCCAGTGGGGGAGGGCAATGACGAAGTCGGCATTTGCGGCCGCAGTGCGTATGGATTCCAGGAAGCGGGTATTGTCATAGCACCAGAGGATCCCGGGCTTCGTATCGGTCGCTTCCGGCGTATAGATCGTGTACTCCGCGCGCGACGCGGCGACATAGGCGATTTTGAATCCCCTGGCCTGCAGGTAAACGGGCGCTTCTGCCTGCTCCATTGTCCGGCCGGCACCGACATAGGGGATCCCCGCACCCTCTAGCGTGGACAGGGTATCCAGGAAAGACTCCTCTCCGAAATCGAAGGTATGGTTATTGGCCAGTCCGACAATATCCACTCCCAGATCCTTCAGATACGACACGTGGGCGGGATCTCCGCAGAAGGTCCAGGCCTTCCCAGGCAGAGGCGCCCCGCGGAGGCTGTAGACAAATTCATTATTGATCCACATCAGGTCCATGCCCTTCATGATCTTGATATAGCGGGGATCGATCCCGTCAGAGATATCCTCTGACCCGATCGCTTTCAAATGCTGCATGGGGATATAATTATCCCCGAAGCAGATATCCCCGGCAAAGCCCAGGGAAATATCATATCTGCGCGCTTTCTCCTCCGCTTTATTTTCTCCGGCTTCTTCTGCGGTATTTGTTTTCTCCAGAGCCATGGAAACCAGCTTCTGCACGCCGGAGGCAACTTCAGAGACCGCCTGAGCTGCCATCTTTCCGGCAGCGTCCGAAGGAGGCTCCGATTTCATCAGACTGCCGGCATACACCTCCTGCGGCAGCGTACCGGTCATCATCAGGCATGCAAGAATAAGACCGGTTATCAGCTGTTTCTTGTTTTTTATACCGTGTGTTATACCTTCCCTTATACTTTTTATACCGATTTTTCTTAAACCGGTTTTTTTTATACCGAGTTTCATATAGTTTCCTGATCTCATAACCTTTTCTATGTAAAAAGCAAATAAATAAAAAATAAATGAAGACGTCTTCCGCCTGTATCTATACCATCTGCACTATCTGATGTACGGTATAATCTTTAACGTACAGACGCTCGTACAGACGCCCGTACAGACGCCCGTCCAGACCGCCCGTCCAGACACTTGTGCAGACACTCGTGCAGACGTTCGTGCAGACGCTCGTACTGATGTCAGTATGGATGCCAGTCTGATTAACGCTCTCTGGTACTGGTTAAAAAAGCCGCCTTATGATATCATAACGAAAATCGAAAGTACAGATATCTGTTTGCAGATATCCGGCCAGGGACAGAAATTTCGCAGAAATTTCTTCATCAGAGATTTTCATGAGAAGTTTTTTTACGAGAGGCAGTACCCGCGCGGAGGTAATATGGGACACGTATTTTTTATCAGACACGGTGAATCCAGTTGGAACGTGGAGGACAGGATTTGCGGCGCGACAGATGTTCCCCTTACGGAAAAAGGACATGAGCAGGCGGTTTTGGCAGGAGAGAAGTTTCTGAAGCTCGGGTATTCAGCGGATGAAATCTTGTGTTCACCGCTGATGCGGGCTGCGGATACAGCGAGACATATCTCGGATATTACCGGGATTCCTGTCCGGCCGGATCTCCGTCTCATTGAGCAGAATTTCGGAATCTGGGAGGGAACGAGTCCCCGCAACAGCCCGGGGTTTTTCGCCGCAAAGCAGTGCTTTATCAACTCTTTTGGCACCGGTGAGTCTATGTTCCGTGTGGCCCAGCGAGTCTATAACCTTTTGGATGAGCTGAAGGAAGATAAGAAGACCTATATTCTGGTCGCGCACAACGGCATCGTGCGCTTCGTGAAATCATACTTCTCAGACATGACAAATGAGGAATTCGCCGCGGGCAAGATCGGGAACGGCGAGATCATCAGATTCGATTTTTGACGAGGAGAGGCGGTTTAGAATAGAATAACGAGGCAGTTTCAGGATCAATTAACGAGGCAGTTTCAGGATGAATTAACGAGACGGTTTCAGGATCAATTAACGAGGCAGTTTCAGGATGTATTAACGAGGTGGTTTCAGGATGGATTTTCAAAAATTTTATGCCGGCAATTCCTTTGATGCCCATTCTTACCTTGGAGCGCATGCTATAGACGAGGGTTATGTCTTCAGGGTATATGCTCCTGCTGCGCTCAGGGTTTCTCTGATCGGCGAATTTTCCGACTGGAAAGAGATCCCGATGCAGAAAATCTATGACGGGCAGTTTTATGAAGTGCTGGTTCCTTCAGCAAAGGAGAAGCAGTTATACAAGTACAGAATCTTCAAGAAGGACGGGAGCTTTATAGATCATGCGGATCCGTATGCTTTCTGGAGTGAAAAACGTCCCGGTACGGCGTCTGCTCTCTATGATCTTCGATACCAGTTCTCTGACGATTTCTGGATGAACACCCGGAACGATCAGAAGCGGTCCGCGCTCAATATTTATGAGATACATGCCGGATCCTGGGTCAGAAAGATCAAATGGGACGGAGAAACGGATCCTGCTGCCGGATGGCTCACCTATGCAGAGCTGGCAGACAGGCTGATCCCCTATCTGAAAGAAAATCATTTTAATGCCGTAGAGCTGATGCCTCTGGCAGAGTATCCGGCAGATGAGTCATGGGGCTATCAGGAGACAGGATTTTACAGTGCGACCTCCCGCTACGGAGAGCCGCACGGTCTTCAGTATCTGGTGGATCAGTGCCATCAGAATGGCATTTCCGTGATCCTGGATGTTGTCACTGTTCACTTTGCGGTAAATGACTATGCCCTGTGGAATTTTGACGGAACAGCATTATATGAGTATCCGCACCCCGCAGTCGGGTACAGCGAATGGGGCAGCTGCAACTTCATGCACTCCCGCGGGGATGTGCGCTCCTTCCTGCAGTCTGCCTGCGCATTCTGGCTTGACCAGTATCATTTCGATGGACTTCGATTCGATGCCGTCGGGAACCTGATTTACTGGCAGGGAAACAGCGGAAGAGGGGTCAATCATGACGCCGTGAACTTTATGCAGCGCATGAATGAAGGCCTGAAGAGTCTTTATCCTGATGCAATGCTGATCGCGGAGGACTCCACTTCTTTTCCCGGGACAACAAAACCTGCATCGCAGAATGGCCTGGGCTTCGACTACAAATGGGACCTTGGCTGGATGAACGATACGCTGAAATACATGAGTGAGCAGCCTGCTGACCGCGGAAGGGATATCGGAAAGCTTCTGTTTTCGATGGAGTATTTCTTTAACGAAACTTATCTCCTGCCCCTCTCCCATGATGAGGTCGTTCATGGCAAAGGAACGATCGTCAATAAGATGGCGGGGGATTTTGACACGCGGCTTCAACAGGCCAGGCTGCTTTACCTGTATATGTTCACGCATCCCGGAAAGAAACTGAATTTCATGGGCAATGAGCTCGCCCGGACCCGGGAATGGGATGAGAAAACAGACCTGGACTGGGAGGCCTTAAACAGCCCGGTTCATTCCGGATTCCAGGCTTATTTTCGCCGCCTGAACGATGTCTATCTGAAAAATCCTGCCTTGTGGCAGGATGATTATGAAAAATCATCATTCCGCTGGAACCGCAAAGCAGAAGGCGGGGATGCCCTGCTGGCATTCACCCGCACTGCCGGCGGCCAGAGACTTCTTGTGATCCTGAATTTCTCAGATCAGGAAGTCTGCTTCACGGACGAAACAGCAGACAAGGCTTCCCTGCTGCTCGATACATATGAATTCGATCCATCTGAAAAAAAGAGTATGGCATTTTCAGGCAGGGAGATCCGCCTGATGCCATACGAGGGAATGCTGCTCGAACTGAATGATTAAAATTGTATCATTGAATGAATTATTTGAATCGGATCAATAGAATCAGGGTAATTTATTCTTTATAAAAATAACCGTCCCGGTACCCTTTACAGGCAGTCGGGGCGGTTATAATTTTGCACCGGCATGTGAGGTGAGGTCCACCCGGCGGATGCCGCAGCAGTGGGCTCACATGGCGTGAGCACGTCAGGCCAATTTACTGCTCCCGGTTCAGGGTAAAGGATTCCCTGTGGACCTGTGGCAGTTTAGCGGCAGGTTTACTCCTCCCAGTCCAGAGTGAAGGAGTCCTCAGAAACTTTGAGATGTGCTTTTTCTCCCATCAGCAGCGGATAATTGGTGTCCGCGTGCCCGGCGGGGAAGCCGAAAGCGACCGGAATGTCCAGTCCATCCAGAAACTGTCTGCTGATCATGTCAGATACAGAAGTAAATGTCCCGCCCCGGGAATTCCCGTCGTAGTCAGCCAGGTCTGTGGGTATGTCCGCCCATTCGCCAAATACAATACCTGCCGCGCGGTCCAGCACGCCGTGGTGCTTCAGGATCGTCAGATAGCGGTGGATATGCTGCAGGTTTTCAGATTCGTCTTCTAAAAAGAGGATATAGGGCTGGTCTGTCTTTGTGCTGTCATATTCTGTTCCGATGACAGAGGTAAAGGTGGAAAGGTTGCCTCCGATCAGGATCCCCTCAGTTTCTCCTGTGCGGCACAGAGGGGTAGAGGGGCATGTATATGCGGGGAGCTCGCCTCGGAGCATCTTCTGCTCTGCATCCCTGCAGGGCGCCGGAAGATCCATAAATGCCGCGCTCATAGATGCATGTACGGAGGGTATCCCGGCCATGGTCCACGCGCTGTGGTAGACGGTGATGTCACTGTAGCCGATGATGAGCTTACCGGCCGAAGAAATGCTGTCCAGCGCCATGTCATCCATCACTTCTGAAGACGCGTAACCTCCGCGGACGCAGAAAACGGCTTTTACGGACGGATCCTCCAGAGCCCACAGCAGGTCTTCTTTGCAATCATCAAGTGTGCGGGTCTCTTCGCAGACATGCTTTCCTTCTACAGGGATATAACCCCACTCCTTCAGCCCGTTCACCACTGCATCCACCTGCTTTCTGGAAGGAAGCGAAGAAGGAGAGATCACAGCCACTGTATCTCCCTCTGAAAGGAACATGGAACTGAAGCTGCCGGTGTACTGCGTACTGCGCACTTCACAGGGGGTGTCGGTGCCCTCTGACATTGTTTCTTCCGCGTCTGCCTCCGTTTCCTCCGATGCCGGGTCCTGTGTGGCGCCCGCCTGTACGGCTGCTGCTTTTTCCGAAGTCACGGCGTCCTGCCCTGCAGCCTCATTGCCCGGTGCAGCGGCTTTCTGGCTTTCATCTGCATTGCCCGGTGCAGCGGCTTCCTGGCTTTCATCTGCATTGCCCGGTGCAGCGGCTTCCTGCCCTGCATCTGTGTTTTCCGATACCACGGCATTCTGGGCGTTACTGCCGCTTTTCTGTTTCGGGGCACAGGAAGCACATAGTACTGCACATAAAAGAGCCAGGCAGATTGCAGCAGGTGCTTTTCTTGTCACCGGTTTTTCTTGCGGCTGCATTTTTCTTATTTCTTTTTTCATCCTCTATACCTCCCAGTGATTTTTGTTTGTGCTGCAGTAATTGATACTTTATTTGATGTTTTTGACTTTCATCAAACATAATACCATAGCTGCTGTCTTTCCAAACCGCTTTTTTCACAAACAATACTTGAGGGAATGATGGTTGAGAGACTGAAAAGCCCTTCACAGTGGCTCTGATGCGGGGGACAATCAGAATCACTATGGAGGGCTTTCCTATTTAAAAAATTTAACAAGAGGCTTATGAATTATTGCGGTTTATTCTTCATCGCGCAATACCCATGACTTCAGTCGTAGGATATGCGCCCAAGACTCGCGAGCGAGTCTTGAATTCAGGGAAACCGCTGTATTGTTTCGCAGGGTTACCTGTGACTGTTCCACATTACCGCCAGCACCCTGCAGGCTGACATCGGATGATGGTTGTCCACTTAAATAAAAAGTGTATCCGCCAAGATAATATATAGAGATAAGTGGTAGACCACATTTTGTGATTTGAATATACTTAGAAAGTCCATTGTTGTCAAGCGAAATTTTAAAAATAATTACATTAATTTATAAAATGGTATACCATTAATTGTATATGCGGAAAATCGGGAAATTGTAGTTGTGCAAAATGGTCAACCAAAACCGAAAATCCAGATCTTTTATTCAGCATACCGTCATGGAGCTCTTTGTCTCCCTTGAAAGCATTCGGCGGATCAGGAGACGATCCTCCCGCCCCCTGTTTCCTTTACCTGATGCTGTGGTTACCTGATGCTGTGGTCTCATGCTTTCACAAAAGCAAATTACGCCTGCAGTAGTGTTCAATGATGGCTGAACGAGCGGAAAAGCCCTCCACAGTGTCCATGACATCTGATCAAGGGCAGGATCATTGTGAAGGGCTTTCCGCTTATAAATATTAATTAGGGGGGGGCTTATGAATTTATGCGGTCTTTGTAATGGAGACCACCTTGCTGTTGAATTTGCGGTCCGCGATTCCGAGGATGACGTCGACGGTGTCATCGATACCCAGAAGGCTGGTGTCGATCATGAAGTCGTGGGCATCGCTGGAAGCCCAGACCTTGTCGGAATAATAGTTGAAATAGTTCCGGCGTACTTTGTCGACATTCCGGATCTTGCGGAGGAGTTCTTCATCGCTGTTGAGATTGAAGCGTTTCCTGGCCTGTACGAGCCGGAATTCCTGGGAGGCGTAGACATAGACGCGGAGTACATCCGGGTTGTCCGCGAGGATCGCGTTGGCGGCTCTTCCGACGATTACAAAGGATTCTTTTTGAGCCAGCTCTCTGATCAGATTTCTCTCCATCATGAAAAGACGGTCGGATTTCGTGAATGCATTCATAAGAGAGCCGTACTGTTTTGCAAAGCCATTTTGCCGGGCCGGGAGAAGGTGTCCTGTCACTCGCTCTTCAAGCGCCATAAGTTTCTCCTGATCCAGGTCATAGCGCTTTGCGAGGATTTCCACCAGATTGCTGTCGTACAGCTTGAGGCCGTAATGCTCCGCGATCTTTTCTCCGATTTCATGGCCGCCGCAGCCGCATTCTCTGCCGATTGAAATGATCATATGTTTTTTAGTCATGTCAGCTCCTTTCTCTGCCGCTTCCTGCGGCATTTTTGTGCACAGGACTAATTGTTTTTTAAATACCGGCCCTCCATATCCCCCAGAGGGTCGGCTGCCAAAAGTGAAAGCGGATTTTTTTTTCTGAAAACCCGTAAAAAACCCTAAAACATGTCTGTTGCCGGATTTCTGTGATTCCCGTCTCAGACCCCGAATTTCTTTTTGATGATCCCGTTGATGATCTCCACTGCACCGTCAATTCCGAAGACGCTGGTGTCGATCATGAAGTCGTGGGCATCGCTGGTTCCCCAGGCTTTGTCGGAGTAGTACTCAAAATAGGCTTTCCTCTCCTTGTCCACCTGCTTCATCTTCTCAATGGCTTCTTTATCTGTATCCAGATGGAAGCGCTCTTTGACGCGCGGGATCTTGAACTCCTCGGAAGCGTACACGTACAGCTTCAGCGTATCGGGATTGTCCGCCAGGATAGCATTACCGGCGCGGCCGATGAGAACGAAAGATTCTTTCCCGGCCAGGGTCAGGATCAGATCCTTTTCCAGAAGAAAGAAGCGGTCTGTCTTTGTTAAAGAGCTCATGAGCTCATGCCTGTGTGCGGCAAAACCATCCCGCTGGACAGGAAGAATACCGCTTTTTACCTTTTCTTCCAGCTTTACCAGATAATCGGCATCCTTGCCGGTGTGTGCGGCAATGGCCCCGATCATGTTCTTGTCGTAGAGCTTGAGCCCATACATTGCTGCGAGCTTTTCGCCGATTTCATGTCCGCCGCTTCCGCATTCTCTTCCGATCGAGATGATCATATGTCTTCCTTCCATTTTGTTCTCCTTTCTTCTTATTTTTTACAGGAATATGTTTGACCGGCTCGCGGCCCCGGCATTTTCCTGCAGGTCACATTTGATATTGGTTGACCTATTGATATTTGATTAACATCCACTATTTTCTGTTTCCTTTCAAGTGGTTGACCACTTATGATGGTTCGAATATACTCCGTAAATATGCTGTTGTCAAGTGCTTTTTTGAAAAATAATTTAAAAATTTCAAAAATGGTAAACCAATATTGACAAGAAAAGAAATGCGGGGTTATAATATCAGCGGTCAATGGTCAACCAATAATCACAATCATATCAACCCACATATTCTAAACATATTCAAAAAGGAGGTAAGGAGTATGGTACTCAATTTTGTCCTGGCAATGCTGCCGATCATATGGCTGTTTGTCGCATTTCTTATTATTAAGATGCCCGGTTATATCGGCTGTCTGATCGCGCTTCTCATTTCGATCGTTGAGAGCTTTGTTTTCCGGGCTGCCGGTTTCAGCGATATTCTGGCCGGCCTCAGCTTCGGGGAGGCTCTGACGGCCACACTTGAGGGTGTGATCACAGCCCTCTGGCCCATCGGCATCATCATTATTGCAGCGATGTTTACCTATAATCTGTGTGTAGAAACCGGTGCGATGGACCTTATCAAAAAAATGCTGACTTCTGTTACTAATGATAAGCGCGTGCTGGTCCTGATCCTCGCCTGGGGCTTTGGCGGTTTCATGGAAGCAGTCGCCGGCTTTGGAACTGCAGTCGCGATCCCTGCCGCTATGATGGTGGCACTGGGGTTTGATCCCCTGTTTTCCGCTGTTGCCTGCCTTGTGGCAAATGCGGCACCGCCGACCTTTGGCTCCATCGGTATTCCCACAACGACAGCCGCCGGTCTGGTAGGCGTCGATTCTCTCGTCCTTTCCGGTCCCGCAATGAATATGCTGGCCATTCCTGCTTTCCTTTCTCCCTTTATTATCGTCTGGCTGACAGGAAAGTCTGTAAAAGGAAAGAATGCCTTCAAGGGCATGCTGGGCTTCACGATCCTGGCTGCTGCTTCCTATGTTGTCCCTGCGCTTGTTGTCGCCCACTTTGTAGGGGCGGAATTTGTAGATCTGGTGGGTAATACTGTGAGCCTGCTGGTCATGGTCATCGCCGCCCGGATGATGAAGCCCGTGTCTGATCCGGACTATGCGATGGAAGAAGTCTCTGCAGATTCCGGAAAAGATGCTGCAGATTCTAAAGCAAAGTTCGGTTACGGGACTGCATGGGCACCTTATATTCTCATGCTGATCTTCCTGATCCTGTCTTCCAAGCTGGTTGCACCGGTCAATGCCTTCCTGGGGCAGTTCACCTCTAAATTTGTCGTCTATTCAGGTGAGGGCGGAGCGACGATCAGTCTGGCGTGGATCGGCAACGGCGGAGTCATGATTTTCCTGGCCGGTGTGATCGGAGGATTGATTCAGGGCGCATCCCCGGCTGATATGTGCCGTGTCATGGGAAACACCTGCAAGAGCATGTGGAAGGCCATCACGACCATCGTATTCATCATTGCAGTCGCCAAGGTCATGGGCTACAGCGGCATGACGTCGAGCATCGCTACCCTTCTGGCTGCACTGACCGGTTCTTTCTTCCCGGCGCTTGCTCCCGTGGTCGGAATCATCGGAACCTTCGTTACCGGTTCCACGACATCCTCCGGCATCCTGTTTGCCAAGATGCAGACAGAAGTCGCGCAGCAGATCGGAGCCAACGCGATCCAGCTGGTCGCGGCGAACATGGCAGGCGGTGCCATCGGCAAGCTGATCTCTCCTCAGAGCATCGCTGTTGCGATCGCGGCGATCGGCCTGGACGGCGCCGACGGCAAGATCATGTCGCAGACCGTGAAATACTGCGTGGTATTCGGTATTATCGTATGCGTGATCTCCTATGTCTCTGCTGTCCTGCTGTAAACCATACCTGCAGGCAGACACCCGTCTGTGATTGATGCAGGCTATACTTACAACCCGGACCTGCCTGCGGCTGCAGGGGAACTTACTTGCTGACCCAGACTTGTCTGTGATTGATGCAGGCCTTGTGCAGGGCATCCTTTCGCATGATATATAATCAACAAATGATCAACACAAAAAAGACTCTGAAAAACTCAATAGAATAACTGAGTTTTTCAGAGCCTTATTAGTTCTTATAATATTCAAGACCCGCCCGTGAATCCTGTGCGCCGAAAATTCAAGACTCGCTCGCGAGTCTTGCGCGCCGGATGCGGGTATTACGCTATAAAGAATAAAATGTGTTTTGGAGAATCCAGACCGTCAGGTATCAAAGTCCTTTGTGATGAAAACAAAGTGTTCTTCCAGGGCATCCCGTCCCATCTCACAGTTTCCTTCCAGCACGGACTCCACAAGCTTCCGGTGGACATCCTGGAACTTCTCATAATCCTCCTGGCTTTCCTCCTGGATCCTTCGGCGGACGTCCCGGATAAAGCGGTTGATCACACGGTTCAGGGCCAGGTAATTTGCAATGACCAGACGGTTTCCGGACATCTGAACCAGTGTCAGGTGCAGCATACGGTCATTTTCCGCCCGTTCTTCCTCAGACTCCGCGTACAGCATCCCGTCCAGGTATTTTTTCAGCTCTTTCTTTCCGCTGTCGTCTGCATTCCGGACCGCCAGAACCAGCGCCTGCCGTTCCACCACATAGCGGAATTCCCGAATCTCTTCGTAACGCAGGTCGTCCAGCGCATACATCATCGTCAGCACCTGCTCCAGCGTCTGGTCAAAGTGCGTCGTGATATAATTGCCGCTTCCCTGCCTGCTCTCAACGATTCCGATCACTTCCAGCAGTCGGATCCCTTCACGAACTGCCGTCCTGCTGACATTCAGGATCCTGGCCAATTCTCTTTCCGCCGGAAGACGGTCATCCGCCTTAAAGATTCCTGCGAGAATACGGGTTTCTATATATTCAATTACTTTTTCAGAGGCTTTTTCATTTTCTTTCATAATAGAATAAATATATCATAACGGCTTGACACTGTCTAACGCCGCCGGAGCCACAGATTGTACAAAAAAACATCACCTGAAAAAACATTATTTGGGCGGGCCGGAAGCCACAGAGGGACAGCCTGTCCTGGTTCACAGGTTAAAAAAACCGCGCTGCTTTGGCTGCAGCGCGATCGGCGGCCGCTTTGCCCCCGCTGTCATCATCCGGATCCTGTCCGCGGGTATTCTCGCCTTTCTCTGCATCGTCCTGTTCACAAACAGCCTTCCTTTGATGCTGGCCGGTACTATCGGACTGGGACTTTCCCTCTCCGGCATGTACGGCACGACTGTCGCAAATGCCGGTGACGTCTTTGGCCGCTACCCGCTCGCCATGGGAATCTTTGTCACCTTGTCGGGGATCGGCTCCATCGTGACCCCGTCCGTGATCGGGACTGTCGCCGAAAGCACCGGCATCCGCACGGGGATGCGTATCCTGCTGGCTCCCGCAGCTGTTCTCCTGGTTGTGGCGATTCTGAACCGCGCCTCCTGTCGTCAATGAAAGGATACTCCCTTCCGGGGAAAGATATTCTCTTTCGGGCAAAATATACTTCCTTTTGGGGAAATATGTCCTTCCGGGGAATATTTACTCCTTTCCGGAAAAATACGCTCTCTTCCGGGCAACAGGCTTTTAATCCTCCCTGTTTGTCCGGAGGGGAGCTTTTTTAATTGTGCTTTATATGCGGTCAAGGTTATGTGGGTTTTTGTTGTTCGCAGCGGCCTGGTATATTAAAATTTAAAGAAGAATAGAGGGTATTCGGCCGCTCGTTGACCGGAAACGAACAAAGATGTTTTGGAATGACATAAAAATGCCTCAGAAGGAGGTTCCGCAGCGTAAAGAAGCATCTGAACATCTATCTGTATCGTCTGTCATGAAAATAGCTCTCTGAGAGCCTTCCTGAAAAGAACTGTCATAAAGAAATCGTCATGGAAAAAGCTTTATGAGTGCTGTCCCATCCCTTTTAAAAGGGAGTGAATGTCGAGAAAAGGAGAAAAAATGTATTACGTCGGAATTGACCTCGGAACCTCTGCCGTCAAACTTGTGCTGATGGATGAAAAAGGCAGCGTACAGCACATTGTGTCAAAAGAATATGAACTGCGCTTTCCGCAGGCGGGATGGGCAGAGCAGGATCCGGAGGACTGGTGGGCCCAGACTGTCGCAGGTCTGGAGGATCTGCTGGCGGGCGTGGACAAAAGCCTTGTCCGGGCAATCAGCTTCGGAGGCCAGATGCACGGACTTGTCGCCCTGGATGAAAATGACCGGGTGATCCGGCCGGCCATCCTCTGGAATGACGGGCGCTCGCAGGAGGAGACCGACTATCTGAACCAGGTCATCGGTAAAAAAAGGCTGACGGAGCTGACGGGAAACATTGCCTTTGCAGGCTTTACCGCGCCCAAGATCCTGTGGATGAAAAAGCATGAGCCGGAGAATTTTGCGAGGATCCGCCGGATTATGCTGCCCAAGGATTATCTGGCTTACCGGATGACCGGCGTACACAGCTGTGACTACTCCGATGCATCCGGTATGCTGCTGCTGGACGTGCGAAACAAATGCTGGTCCAGGGAAATGATGGAAATCTGCTCTGTACAGGAGAGCTGGATGCCTGCTCTTTTCGAGAGCTATGAAATGACAGGGACCCTGCCCCCGGAGGCGGCAAAGCTCCTGGGCCTCTCTTCATCGGTAAAGATCGCCGCCGGGGCGGGAGACAATGCGGCAGCCGCCGTCGGGACCGGCACAGTCGGACCAGACCGCTGCAACCTCTCCCTGGGAACAAGCGGCACTCTCTTTATCACGACTTCCACCTTCGGCGTAGATCCGGCCAATGCTCTCCACTCGTTTGCCCACGCGGACGGATCTTTCCACTACATGGGCTGCATGCTGTCGGCGGCCAGCTGCAACAACTGGTGGATGACAGATATCCTGCGGACATCCGACTTTGCGGCCGAGCAGGAGGAGATCACGGCACTGGGAGAAAACAGCGTCTATTTCCTCCCCTACCTGATGGGAGAGCGCTCCCCTCACAACGATCCCTCCGCAAGGGCAGCTTTCATCGGTATGAGCATGGACACCAGCCGCGCGGACCTGCTCCAGGCTGTGTTTGAAGGCGTGGCCTTCGGACTGAGGGATTCCCTGGAGGCCGCCCGCAGCATGGGCGTCGCACCTGAGACCGCCACGATCTGCGGAGGCGGGGCAAAGAGCCCTCTCTGGAAGACGATCATCGCCAATATCCTGAATCTGAGCGTCCAGACCGTAGAAGTGGAGGAGGGTCCCGGATACGGGGCTGCTATATTGGCCGCAGTGTCCGACGGTGCCTTTGCCAACGTGGAAGAGGCATGCAGAAAGATTGTACGCGTCAGCGGGACCACAGAGCCTGACCCGGTCCTCGCGGAAAAATACCAGAACAGATATGAGACATTCAGAAAACTGTACCCCGCCCTGAAGGGGATTCTGTAAGACCGGCTGGAGTGAAGATTCTCCTCCAGAAGAGTTGTCACCGGGAATGTAATCTTATATAATCGACTGGATTGCGCATGACAATAATGACTCTTTTGAAAGGAGATAATGAATGTACAAGGAAGAAATAACCCATTACAGTGAGTGCCTCAGCAGAGATATGCATATCATGGTTTACGGTCACGACGGAGTTCCGTTTCTGGCTTTTCCCACTCAGGATTCTCTCTGCCACAATTATGAAGAATTCGGAATGATCAATGAGCTGAGCGGGTATCTGGAAGCAGGGAAGATCCAGTATTTTGTCGTGGATACGATCGACAAGGAAAGCTGGTCAGAGGGTGACCCGGATCTTGGCCGCAGAGCCTGGAAGCAGGAGCTGTATTTCCGTTATATCGTGGACGAAGCGATGCCGATCATCCTGGAGAGGACCGGCGGCAAACTTCCCATGACAACCGGCTGCAGCCTCGGCGCGAATCATGCCGTGCTCACTCTGCTGAGAAGGCCCGATCTCTTTTCCGGATGCGTAGCCCTGTCCGGTCTGTATGACAGCAAGTACTTTTTCAACGGTTGGATGAACGAGACACTCTACGACAACTCTCCGGAATGCTTTTTGCCCAACATGCCTGCAGACCACCCCTATATCAACGAGTATAATCAGAAGCAGATCATTATCTGCGTCGGTCAGGGCGCATGGGAAGACGACGGCATCCGCTCTCTCAGATATCTCGAGAGCGTTTTCCGCGAGAAAGGCATCAATGCATGGTGCGACTTCTGGGGTTATGATGTCAACCACGACTGGCCGTGGTGGTTCAAACAGATGCACTATTTCCTCCCGTTCATTTTCGAGAGATGGGGGATCCAGTAAGTTTTTCCGGAAGCACCCATACAGATGGGCAGGATGAGTAACTTTTCCGGAAGCATCCATACAGGAGGAGCAGGATGGGTATTTACCTGAATCCCGGAAATGAAGTTTTCCGGCAAATAGTGAATGCGGATCTATATATCGACAAGACGATGCTGCTCAGGGAGACAAACCGCCTGCTCGACTCCGCCAACAAATATATCTGTATGTCCAGACCCCGGAGGTTTGGCAAAACCGTCACGGGAAATATGCTGTGCAGTTACTATTCCAGGGGATGTGATTCAAGGGAGTTGTTCGAGCCGTTCAGGATCAGCAGAGATCCTGGTTTTTTGAAGAACCTGAATCGATACCATGTGATCAAGATCGACATGAACAGTGAGTATCAGTCAGCGCAGGAAAAAAAAGACGTGTTGAAGATACTGACAGAAGAGGTTCGGGAGGAGATGAAAACAGCATTTCCGGATGTTGTATTTCGCGGCAGCGACTCTCTTGCAAGATGTATCCTCCGGGTCTACGCTGCAAAACAGGAGACCTTTATCATTCTGCTGGATGAATACGATGTATTTGTAAGAGAGCAGGTCAGTGATGAACTGTTTCAGGAATACCTTGCCTTCCTGAACAGCCTCTTCAAGAGCGATACCCTGCGGCCGGCGATTTCCCTCGCTTATCTCACAGGAATCCTTCCGATCGTGCGGGACAAGGTACAGTCAAAACTGAACAATTTCCGGGAATATACGATTTTGAATGCAGGCGTGTTTGCGGAATATGTAGGCTTTACAGCCCGGGAGACCGAAGAGGTCTGTGCAGAGAGAGGCATCGATTTTAATGAATGCCGGCGCTGGTATAACGGATACCGGCAGAAGGGCTTTGAGATCTATAACCCGGAGTCTGTGGCCCGCTGCGTCGAAACGCATATTTTTGACAGCTACTGGGGACAGACATCCTCCTATGAAGTGATATCAGACCGTATCCGACTGGATTTCGCCGGAACAAAGGAAGCGGTGATCCAGATGCTGGCAGGCGGGAGCGCAGAGGTCGATGTGAACGCTTACCTGAATACTATGAAAAATTTTTCCAGCCGGGATGATATTTTCGGGTACCTGCTGCATCTGGGCTATCTTGCCTATGATCAGGAAACGCGGACCTGCCATATCCCTAACAAGGAGGTGCGCGAGGAGTGGTTCCGGGCTTTGAAGAAGTTACCAGAGTATTCAGTTACGGACCGGATTATCGGATCCTCAAAGGCTCTGCTCACAGAAACCTGGCAGGGAAATGCAGACACAGTGGCAAAAGCGCTGGACGTCTCCCACATTCATGTTACATCCAACCGGAGTTACAACAATGAGGATGCTTTGCAGAGTGCTATTTACCTTGCCTATATTTACGCACTCAACCGTTATACCGTGGTCAGGGAAATGACCGCCGGCAAAGGTTATGCGGACGTCGTCTTTATCCCCTTTATGGAAGGCGACCCGGCGATGATCGTCGAGCTCAAGCGAAATGACTCAGCCGGGAGCGCGATTGACCAGATTCGAAGGAAACAATATTTCGACAGCCTGGAGCATTACAGCGGAAATCTTTTGTTTGTCGGGATAAATTACGACGAAAAAAAGAAGATTCACACCTGCGTGATCGAGAAGATGGGAAAAACAGGTGTATGAGTGACAGGATATGCCGGATATCTGCGGGCTTTTACTTAAGGGTGATACACTCAGGGACAGGTAAGTGAATCCAGTGATCGGGAGGATTATATAATGCCGATGACAATTGAGGAAAAAGCAAAACAAATCGTTGAGGATATCCGACAGGAAAAAGGAACCAATCCTGTTCATATCTTTAAAAACATGGCAAAAAAAGACTACATCAGTATCCACGGGCCGGAGCACCATATTCTGGACGGCGCCTGTATACTGACCGCCTTTTACAATGCAGGAGGAGAGATCAGTCTGGACGAAAGCCTGCATAAGATCGCCCGCGGGGGCCTCCGGATGCCCGGTGCCATGTGCGGCCTCTGGGGAGTCTGCGGCGCCGTCGCATCCGTCGGGGCAGCCCTCGCGGTCATCGACGGGACAGGTCCTTTATCGGACGACGGATCCTGGGGTGAGCATATGAAGTTTACTTCGGAAGCGATTGCAGAACTCGGCAGGATCAACGGCCCGAGATGCTGTAAACGGGACGCCATGATCGCTTTCAAAAAAGGGATCGAATATATAAACGAGCACTACAGTGTTGCACTCGAATATGAAGAACAGAAGTGTGAGTTTTCAGATCAGAACCGGCAATGTATAAAAGAGAAATGTCCTTTCTACGGGATACATGCTTAAGACCACGGGACGGCTCCCGTCACCCTGCTTTTTACTATATGCAAAAATGTAAAACAGTCTGTGCAGATTGAAAACCGCACAGACTGTTTCTTTATCTGATTGAGAGTTAACTTTGCGTTAGAGAGTTAACTCTTTCTCTTTCTATACCCTTCTATACCCTCTCTATACCCGCGTCATACTTTTTCCATCAGCTTTGTCAGGCAGAGCGCCGGCTGATTGCATCATAAAATATCAGATAATACTAATATTTAAATAGAATTTTCAGACATCTAAAAAGCGTCAGTGTCCGCGTGGAGGGACACCTGTTTTGAGACTATATACTCAACAAGAACACAACGAGAGCACAACGAGGGCACAACGAAGAGCACAACGAAAGCATAACGACGAAGAGTACAGCAACACATTACGGGCCGGCAGGGCGTAAAAAAATCGTAAACAAATCCGTAAAGTGACTCAACAAATCTGCCAACAGCTGCGAAACAACCGAAATATATCAGATGTTCGTTCATGCGGAAAGGAAGGTGTGAAATGAAAGGATATGATACAGATTCTGGTTACATGGGATACGTAAACGGCAGATACGTCCTCTTTGCAAGTGAGAGCGACTATATTGATTACTGCAGCGAATAACACACACCTGATCCACGGAGGCGGCGAAATGAAAAAAGAGAATAGAAGAAAAGAAAATCATAATGAAAAAACAAACCATAATGGAAGAACAAACCCTAACGACAAAGATACAAGAGCGATGCGCAGCAGCGGAAATACAATGACGCCTCATAAGACTCTATGGCATCCCATAAGCACTCCCATCTTCTTTTTCTACACCATTATGTCGGTCATAAACGGGAGCGCATCGCTTATGCTCCTGGGAACAGCCGCAGCTTTCGGGGCATGGATCCTGGAGGAGATTTTCATGGCAACATCAGGTCCGGCACAATCCGGAAAGTGTTTCAGACACAGGAGATACAGGAAGGATTCAGACGTCTCCGGGGCGGGGCTGGCACAGTCCGGAAAGCATTTCAGTCACAGAATCAGTCACAGAAACGGTTTGTCGGAGACAGGAGTATCCGGGACAGAAGTCTACGAAGTATCCGTGTCAGAAGTATCCTGTTCAGGGCAAGAATCCTACACGGGTTCAAGACACCAAATGTTTTCTCACCCCGGCGAACTGCTTTCAATGTCAAACCCGGGAAGGATTGTGTTTTTGAGAAAAAGAGCGTCTTAAGAGAAAGAGGTTTGACCACATAAAGCTCCGGAGCCAGCTATATCCGGAATCGAATAAATCCCGCAAACGGATAAACCACCGAACGAATAACCCCCGAACGAATAACCCCCGAACGGATAAATCCCGAAGCCAGATGAAACACCGGAATCGGGTAAATGAATCGGATAAACAAGGAGGTGTTGCCATGACTATTTTGGAGGCGAGGAATATATGCCGGAATTATTATGACCTTACAAATCCTTCAGAGGAAGACCGTTTCCTGCTTGCAGAGGCTCTGGACTTTCTGATCACCGAGACAAAGGAGCCTGATTACATGGTGGAGCTCGGCGGTATGTACTATGAGCAGCGCCGCTTTGATCTTGCCCTGAAATATTACGAGATGGCAGCGGAATATGACAATCTTTACGCGATCTCCGACCTCGGGTATATCTGGTATTACGGCCGCACCGGCGAAAAGAATTACGAAAAGGCCTTCCACTATTTTGACAAGGCCAGGAAAATGGGGGAACTGATCGCCGCCTACAAGGTGGCGGACATGTATAAAAACGGCTATTATGTAGAAAAGGACTATGAGAAATACAAGGAGATCATCGAAGATCTCTATCCGCAGGTGGCGGATACCTGCAACCTGGAAGATCCCCTGCCGGAAGTGTTTACCCGGCTTGCGAAGATCCGGTCGGAGGAAGGAAGTGCAGAGGAAGCTCTGAGACTGTACGATATCGCAAGAGATTTTCTTTCCCAGCGTATTCAGTATCACCCGTTTTTTGGCAATCTGAACATCATGAAATGGATGATTGCCGATATCTATAAACTCCGGAAATTTGATCCTTCGGTGATGAGCCTGTTTGATCTGTATCATGTTCTTTCCGCCCCTGCGAAGGTGCAGTTTACCTTCGAAGGACTTCCCCATGAAGTCGAGTCCGTTCCTGAAGACGGAAACCTCTCCATCCGCTTCGATGATAAATGGTACCGCACAGTGGATGATTTCTTTAAGAAAGCGGAGATTGACGGAGAGCTGGTCACAACGCTTTACGAGGAGCTTTATGATTTTAAAATGATCGGCTGATCAGCCACTGACTTCAAAGAAAACCGGATAAACGAACGGAGGTGCCGCCATGGAACTGATCAGAAGCACACACACGAACTATGACGAATACGAATCCCTCCTTCTCGAACGGGATCAGGCCCAGAAGGAGGCCGGTCAGATCTGGACCTGCTATATCCAGACTTTTGGAAAACTGATTGCAGATGTTTATGAGGAAAAAATCGAGTGTATCAAATGCAGAAAGACGATCGATTTTTATCAGCGTGCCCTGAATCACGGCGGAATTGTTGATCAAGACGCCATGCAGGAATACCTGGACCGGGAAATGGCGCTCTACTACGTAAATCTCAAACGCATGCAGGACGACTTTCAGAAATGTAAAAAGGCCGGTACCTCCACCAGCTATGAAGTCCAGCGGTCGAGAACCCTGTACAGGCGGCTTGCCAAACTGATCCATCCGGATATCAATCCGGAAACAGACCGGCAGGAAGTTCTTAAGGAACTCTGGCAGCGCATCCTGACCACCTACGGTCATAACGATATTAAGGCCTTGTCCGAGTTGGAAGTCCTCGTCAGAAAGGCATTGAAAGACCTCGGGAAGGAAGAGATCAAAATAGACATTCCGGACATCTCGGAACGGATCGATGCCCTGAAAAAGGAGATTCTTGACATTACCAGTACCGAACCCTACACCTACAGAGAACTGTTGGAAAACGACGACGCGGTTGAAAAGAAAAAGACCGCGCTGCAGGAGGAACTGGACACTTATAAGAAGTATCACGAAGAGCTGAAAGAAGCCATCCTGCAGATCGTAAGCAAGGGAGGAATCGAAATAAAATGGCGAATGAACTGAGCACACAGCAGACCGGCGCGCTGATCCAGACGATCGACCAGCAGGGGCTCGGCGAAATGCTGAAGCCCCTGATCCGGGATATCCACCTCTTTGACACTTACGTCGCCGGGACAACCCATCTGGAGGACAAATCCATTCTTAATGAAATAAAGACTGGAGATAAGCTCAGCCTCCAGCGGGAAAAGAACAAATTTGATGAAAATGCCATCCTGATCTACACAGAAGACAGGAAGAAACTCGGATACATCCCGGAAAAAGACAACCTGATCTTCGCCCGCCTCATGGATGCCGGGAAACTCCTGGCGGCCAAGATAAAGAAAATAGACAAAAAAGGAAGCTTCACCCAGATCAGCATAGGGATATATCTTGTAGATTTTTGAAGAAAACCGAACCCCGGGGAGTTGTTTTACGACTTTTGGGAAAGCCGCTCGCCGGGCTTATTTTTGTGGCAGATCAGAGGCCGGTTCCTCAGCCCGCTTCAGGGGATAAGGAGACAAAGAACCATCCCCTGATCCCATTCCTGGCCCGTTATATTGATAAATGTGTGTGATATAGTTATATTATGTTTGATAAAAATATTTCCAGTATTAAGGCGGGAGAAAGCACATGAAAAACCAATTTGCCGGTGACACTGGCGACAACGGGAACTACTATTCTGCGCACCATCGGTCAAATCATGAAGCCAACATTATTCTGGAACCCCTTAAGTATCGGTTTTCCGTATGCAAGGTTATGGATTATTCCGGCATAGATCTGATGAAGCCATTCTGCTTCACGGGAACAACGGATGAAGAGAATTCCCTGGTATGTCCGGAAGAGACTGTCCCGGATAATACAACCGAGAGAGATGACGGCTGGAGTGCTTTCCGCATTATCGGACAGCTTGACTTCTCCCTGATCGGGATACTCGCCAGGATATCAGAGATCCTGGCGGAGAACAGGATCGGCATATTTGCCATCTCGACCTATAACACGGACTATATCCTCACAAAGGAAGTCAACTTTGAGAAGGCACTTAAGGCCCTGAAGGATGCAGGATATGTCATACAGGGCAGGCAGTAAGACGGCGGGGGTATGGACAAGGAAAACGGGGGAGAAAACCGCTGGCGATTTTCCTTTTTTGCGCGTGTTTATGCTCACTTATGCTGAATGGTTTGGGTGGGCGATTTCTTCGAGAAATTTTCTTGCCTCAACCACTCCGCCGCAGGCGTGGAAGCTGTCAGAGATCCGTATGGCATTGTTTTTGTAATCAGGCTCGTACAATACACTTTTCAATGCCTGCAGAATATCTTCTTCAGAAATGGATTTCAATTGAATCCCTGCGCCAAGCTCTTCCGTGCGTTTTGCAACCGCTCCCTGCTCCGGTGTTTGCGGGAACAGCACTAACGGAATCCGAAAATATAACCCCTCAGATACAGAATTCATGCCGCAGTGCGTGATGAATGCATCCGCGATGGACAGAACCGCCATCTGGTCGACCGACTGGTGGATCTGGATATTTTCCGGTACCTTCTCAAAATGCTCTGTATTTGTCCCCATAGAGATAATGACCTGCCAGTCTGTCCCGCCAAGGGCATGGATGCAATTCCGATAGAATTCCCGGTTTTGGTTGACTGTACCCATGGAGATGTACACAGTTTTCTCTGCGGTCTTCTTAAAGGGATGAATGACAGGACGGATTGACGGTCCGATAAAATGATATCTGTCAGAAAACGTTTCTGAGCAAGGCTGGAAATACTTCGAAGTATAGACAATGGTATTGGTATCATTGTCATTTTGGACAATGTCCAGCAGTCCCCGAACCGGATATCCTTTTTCACGCAAACGCTGAATCTGCTTGTTGATGCGCGGCAAGGAGAAAAGCATCTTTGCGATATCCCAGGGCGTTTCCTTCATGTATTTTGCCGAGTAGCGGTTAAAGGCGAACGTGGTTGTGGAGGAAACATAAGGAAGGTTGTGCTTCATGGCCACCAGCTTTCCCCAGAACGCGACAGAATCGGAAACGACAAGATCCGGATTGATTTCTTCGACTTTTTTCGTTGTCATTTCGTCCAGAGCAAGCGTGGAAGAGACAAGCAGCTCCGTGGCAAAAACCTTGTCCTTGCCGACTCTGTCCGCATTTCCCTTATCTTCCATCTCAAAGTCATAACCATCGCAGCCGATAAACGTTGCTCCGGCTTGCTCGATTTTCTCCCGGAACATCTCAAAAGAGAAGAAATAAACCCGGTGTCCGGCGGATGTCAGTTCTCTTACTACGCCAAGTGCAGGATTGGTATGGCCATGAGCAGGAATACAGAACCATGCAATTTTCATAGGTTATTGTCACCATCCTTATCATCAAAAACAACCGCGAATAAATCTGAAAATGCACCCTTGTTCGGGATCGCAATACCGCGGTCCTCATCGCCCAACAACAGCAGGGTGTCTCCCGGCTTAATGCCGAAAACATCTCTCGCCTGTTTCGGAATGACGATCTGGCCTTTTTCACCAACAGTAGCAGTCCAGGCATACTTACCTTTTGGCATTGACATGATCGCTATTTCACCTCCAAAAAGTATGATTTGTATAACATATCATACAAGATAACAATTGATTTTTCAACACAATACCCGGTTCATAGAGAAGCACATTAGAAAAGCGCATTAGGAAAGCAAATTGAAAACCGCATGATAAAAGCACATTAGGAAAGTAAATTAAAAAGTGCATGATAAAAACCCTGCCGGGAATTGTGTCCCGGCAGGGCTGGCGTTCTCTCTGAATCTGAATCTCCGTCCCGCAGGCCGGTGCTCAACATTTGTTCTTCGTGTGTCTTAGTCCAGGATACGTCCATCGCGGCTGATTGTCACGACCTGCCAGGGGATGAATTTTCCGCTTGCCTTGAGAGCGTTCTGTGCCGCTCTTTGCAGCCCGCCGCAGCAGGGCACTTCCATCCGCACGATAGTAACGCTCTTGATATCGTTGTCCCGGATGATCGCGGTCAGTTTATCCGTATAGTCCAAATCATCCAGCTTGGGGCAGCCAATGACTGTGATCTTGCCTTTCATGAACTCCTCATGCATATTGGCATAGGCGTACGCCGTGCAGTCTGCCGCGATCAGCAGCTTCGCGCCGTCAAAGAACGGAGCCTGTGTCGGTACCAGCTTGATCTGGCAGGGCCACTGGTTCAGACGGGAGACAGGGCGGAATCCTGTCGTCGGAGCTTCGGACGGCGTCATCTCCGCTTCCCGCTTAAACTGCATCATACGGGATCCGGGACACCCGCCGGCAGGATGTCCTCCGCCTTCTGCCAGATGAGCCATCATAGCGGCTCTGCGTTTTGTTTCGTCCTCAATCTGCATAATCTCTTCTGCCCACATGGCTTTCCCACCCTGTGGTGATGCCACTTTCTGCTGTGCTGCCTTTACCGCCGTCTCGCCACTTCCCTGTGAGGCCTGTGGTGATACCACTTTCTGCTGTGCTGCCTTTACCGCTGTTTCGTCATAAGCCGGAGCCTCACGCTCCTCAAAGGTAATGGCACCTGTAGGACAATTCGGCAGGCAGTCTCCGAAACCGTCGCAGAAATTCTCCCGGACCAGTTTGGCTTTTCCATCTATAATATCAATGGCACCCTCATGACAAGCCCTGGCACACAGCCCGCAGCCGTTACATTTCTCCTCATCGATCTTAATGATTTTCCGAATCATTTTCTGGCTCCTCCTTTGGCTCTCTTGATTCAGCCTTGATTCCGCAGCTGGTGATTTTGTAGCTTGACTATAGTATAATGAACCAGACAGTTCGGTTGTATTTACAACGAAAAAGGTGGTTCTTATGAAAAAGTATATTCCGGTGCTGAAAAGAACGAAGTTGTTTGCCGGTGTAGGTGATGAAGAGATCACTTCCATGCTATCCTGCCTTGGGGCAAGCCTCCGCAAATATAAGAAGGGCGAATATGTTCTGCAAGAAGGCGAACGGCTCAGCGATATACTCGTCCTTGCAGAGGGCGGTCTGCACATTCAGAGAGATGACTACTGGGGGAACCGCAGCATACTCGGTTATATCGGAGTCGGAGAAATATTCGGAGAGGCATATGTGGCACCGGAAAGCGGCACGCTCCTGAACGATGTTATTGCGGTGGAGGACAGCTCTGTGTTTTTCTTTGATGTGAAACGTGTTATTACGACCTGTTCATCGGCATGCCGCTTCCATACTATGGTCGTACAAAATCTGTTCTTCGCAATTTCTGAAAAGAACAGGGGTCTTGTTCAGAAACTGCATTACATATCAAGGCGCACAACGAGGGAAAAACTGATTTCATATCTTTCCGAAGAGGCGAAGAAACAAAACAGTTCATATATTACTATCCCGTTTAACCGCCAGCAGCTTGCAGACTACCTGTCTGTAGACAGGAGCGCAATGTCGAATGAGCTGTGTAAAATGCGTGATGCAGGTCTGCTGGAGTTCGAGAAAAACCGATTTAAACTGCGATAAAGACTTAATGAATTGACTGTGAACACAGAAAAGCTGATTGCGGCTATCCACGGGGAAGAGGATCCGGAAGCTGCACTGATTAGAGAGTTCAGTGGAGAAGAGGGATGCAGCAGACTCGAGAGTTTCTGCAGTGAGAAGAAAATCAAATACAGATTTTCCTCTTATGTGTAATATAATTATTACAGCCACAGAAAAACGGATGAAACAAGAGGAGGACAGCATATGATTTACAAGGATTTTCAGGGAATGAAGTTATCCGCTCTTGGCTTTGGCGCTATGCGTTTGCCTGTAATTGACGGAGATGACGGAAGGATCGACGAGGCTGCTGCGCTCCGTATGGTGGATACGGCTATGCAGAATGGTATCAACTACTACGATACGGCATGGGGATATCATGGAGAAAATTCAGAACTGGTCATGGGCAAAGCCCTGTCCAGATACCCGAGGGATAGTTTCTATGTGGCTACCAAGTTCCCCGGCTATGACCCTTCCAATTGGGGGAAAGTGGAGGAAATCTTCGAGCGGCAGTTGGAGAAACTGGGAGTGGAATACTTCGATTTCTATCTCTTTCACAATGTGTGTGAGATGAACATTGACGCCTATCTGGACGATGAGAAGTATGGGATCTACAGTTATCTTATGAAGCAGAAACAAAACGGAAGGATCCGGCACCTTGGCTTTTCATGCCATGGGAGCATGCCTGTGCTTCAGCGCTTTCTGGATGCTTATGGCAAGGATATGGAGTTCTGCCAGCTGCAGTTAAACTATCTGGACTGGACCTTCCAGAACGGCAAGGATAAGGTGGCGCTGCTGGATCAGCAGCACATCCCGGTATGGGTCATGGAGCCTCTTCGCGGCGGCAGACTGGCTAAGCTGGCTCCTGAGTATGAGGCGCAGCTGACGGCGCTCCGGCCGGACGAAGAGATCCCGGCCTGGGCATTCCGCTTCCTACAGAGCATCCCTTCGGTGACTATGATACTGTCCGGCATGTCCAACGACGAGCAGCTTGAGAAGAACCTGGTTACTTTCGCTGAAGACAAAAAGCTGAATGAAGCGGAAATGAAAGTCCTGCTTGGCATTGCGGAAAAGATGCTCTCCGTGGGTACGGTACCCTGTACGGCATGTCATTACTGTGTCAGCCACTGTCCACAGGAACTGAATATCCCCGACCTGCTGGCCCTTTATAACGAACATGTCTATACCGGCGGCGGATTCATCGCGCCGATGGCTCTCTCAGCGCTCCCTGAAGAGAAGCGCCCGCAGGCATGTCTGCAGTGCCGGAGCTGTGAGGAAGTCTGCCCGCAGCAGATCAAGATCTCTGAAGTGCTGGCAGATTTTTCTGCGAAGCTGGGGTGATAGATAAAACAGGTTAATAACAAGCGTGGAAAAGAGATGAAAGTACTGGCGATATACGGTCAGCCCGAATTATAGTTAGGCACAGAAATGACCGCCCAACTTTTTCAGAGCCTGGGCGGTCATTTTTGTGCCTTTGATTAAGAATTGTTTCTTCCTCTATCTTTGCCGATGGCAAGAGACTAAAGTCTTTACGGGGATGAATGCACACGGTAAGAGGGTGATTTGTTATATCAATCAGCAGGCAGACTCTCAGGCGCATCGAGCTTTCCATCCGTATCAAGTGTTTTGTAAGCGTTGAAGACGGCTTCAGGCGTTGGGGAGTCCATGGTTTTGAAAAGGGAGTTGATCAGGTGTACGAACGTGACATCTTTTTCTATTTCATCTGCGATGACCTCCTCCGTCTTGCCTTTAGACAATTTGGAGAGGATTAGACGGATAGAATTCAACATTTCGCCTTCATACCTTCCTTTATCCCTTTCAACGGAAAGCGTCATTTCCCAGTTCATATATTCTCTCCCCCATACGCTGTTGCGCTTTGCGATGTCGACCTGCTTCTGAACGCGGTCGGCATAGGAGCCGGCGGAAGCGGCAGCCGGCGGAAGACAAGATGCTGTTCGCTGCGGTGTCGCAAACACGTCCCGCCGGAGCCCCGGAAATAAGATTGATCCGTTGCCCCGGCGCTGCTGTGCCTGTAGCACACTTTTTGTATATCTTATTTGAGGAATTGTTTCTTTTTGGCAGCGGTATTGTTGTGGAGATAGATTTTGGACATGGAGACGCCTCCGGTATATTTCTTCAGGTTTTTGTAAAAAGCTGAGCTGGAAACGCTCTTTTCCGTATTGCCCGACTTAATATAACGCCCAAGAATCTTTGTGCTCGAACCAATTCCATTACCGAAACAGTGCTCATATTGGAAACAATTCTTTGTTTTTCCGGTCTGAAGCTTATAGTATTTTCTGTTAAAATAAGTTGTACCATGATTGGTATTTTCCCGTAACACGCCCTTCTTATAATAATAACCGATTATTTGGTCATATGCATCAGACCAGTGCAGGCAGCGAAAAGAGCCGTTTTTGTATGACCAGACACCGTATCCGTAATAATAATCGTTAAGAATGAGCTCGGGTACGTCATCCCCATCAACATATGCAAGGCTGAACTTCACATTAGATGCCTTGCTGGACCAATAGCGGGCAGTTTCATCGTAACATGTTCTGACCATCTTTCCCTGTGGCAGGACACTGATCCTGCTCTTGTTGAGAAGTATTCTGTACTTGGAAATAGCAGTGGATCGGGCAGATGCTTCTGCAGGTATTGTCGGTATCATGAGCGTCATCAGTACAATGATCGATATACCGGCGATCCATCTGTGAAGCCAGGTCATTGTGTTCAGCTTGTTTTTCATGTCTTCCTCCTTCACTTGAATAAATATTTTTCACTGAACCAGCATAGCCGAGACTACTGTTACTGGATAAATATATTTTATCAGCTGGACATATTGAAGACAATGACCAATTCCTGGCAGGGCTTTCGTAAGAGGAGGGAATGATATGAGCACACTCACGTTCGTCTATTTCCTGGATTACAAGTCCGATCTGAATAATGGCCTTTCCGGCTCGGATTTTGCAGAAATAATCAACAGACGGTACGGCGGCCAGATGGAGCTTTATCGATATGTCTGTGCGAAGCTGTTTAACACTCCTGTTGAGAAAATCACCGGGGAATTCTATAAAGCGAAGCAGCAGAGTACCACATCCATAGGAGCTGCTGCACCGCATGGTTGTGGGTGAATGCCAGAAGAAACTTACTGGTTCCGGAT
>NZ_FNFZ01000059.1 GCF_900101015.1 Sarcina sp. DSM 11001
AGAAGTTTTACATTGATCAAATGGGCGATTGAGGTAAATACCATGGTTGGATTTTGCGCAGATAATTCCGCTATTCTCGCCAATTCCGTTGCCATTTGTTTGTCCTTCTTTCTCCCGTCTCTGTGTACGGAGAAGTCTGCCTCTGTGTACAGCAAATGTTTCCTCTTTGATATTGTCCCGCAGGCCTGAGCTGTGAGGAACAGCTCGTTCTCGACTTCCCTCCCCCGCTTATCTTGTTCACGGCTTCATCGGTACTATTCGGGCCTCCGACTTCCTGCACTTCGTTTGGCATCCTCCTTTTTGGTTGTTTGCCATACCACGCGGTCACACTCCACGAGGAAAATGCAGGATCTCCCACTGTTGACGCATCACTTTTGTGCTGCATGAATGGTTCTTTCCGACACCGCCGGGCACATACTTCCTCGCCGTTAACGTCCATATGTGTGTTGACTTCCGCTCAGGCAACAGCGTCGTCCCTCGGATATGTTAGTCTTTCGATGCTCAATAGCCATCCCTACAGCCATGCTGTTTACGCTTCGCAGGATTACGTTACCGCATCCCACGCAAAACTCGCTTCCGGTGTTGCGGCTCACAACTTACCGGGTGGACGTCTCCTGTCCACTATGTGAAGCGCCCTTCAGGGCGCACTGCCTGACACCAAGGTCCTGTTCCCGTAAACCCTTTATGCGTATGTGTTGATAAAATCTTCCTCGCTACAGTCAACCTGATGAAAGCAATTTAGCCACGAGTACACTTCAGGTAGATTCTTCGCCCGCAAACCGATCATGCGAAGCATGTGGTCCCGTTTCAGAAAGTCATCCATGCTCCTGAGTTCGCTTGGTTCGATTGATACCTTCTGCCTCGGATAACATTCCGCTTTCAAGATTCCGTTCTTATGAATCGCACTCATATAACCTCGGTTCCGGTATCTTGGCAGCGTCGTCACCTGAATATCAACGCTTCCATAGAACAACACTCCACCGACAACATGCAGATTACCATCGGATAAAACCAGAATTTTCTCGAACGAGTCCAGTTCTTGTCGGAATTTCCGTGGAGGGAAGTCTTGCTTTTCAAGGCGATAAGTAGTTCCATCGCCGAGAAGTATGCCACGAGGTAGCTTAATGTAACGTAAAAAATCCAGAAAGTCTTCGTTTCTCATAGAATTATTCCATTGTTGGAGCCATTATCAAAAAGGTAACTCCTCGTCAATAATCTGTTCAGCTTCAAGTTCCTTCCAATCATTCCCTTTTTGATCTTCCTTAGCCTCAAAGACCATATCGTACACAGCTTTCAAATTCCCAGTCCTATCAGCAATGTCCCCAAGAAGACCTCTGTAAAAAGAGCAGACATCAGTATCACCTATTACCCATCCAACCTGGGAATTATCAATTACTGCCCCACATAATTGATCAACCTGATACTCCGTCCAATAGCTATTCTTTTGCAGCCTTGCTATTAGGCTGTGGGTTGTCTGAAAATTTGGGCTTTCCTGTAATTGCTCTATAAGCTCATCCCACTCATCTTTATCCTCGGGCACACCAACCTCACTAAGTTCAATAATACCAAACCGCTCTGGCTCAGAATGGGGTGCCCTCTGCCCAAAAGGGATGTCATCAATCACTGGATCATTACTTTGTGGAAGCGGGTAAGCATCATGTATTTTTACAATGCTATCATTTGGAAATGCTTCACCGCATACAATCGCATGCTGTTTCTCCAAAGCACTCATTTGCAAGTAAAAAGCATCGTTGGATATTCTGAGAACTCCCCTTAGAAACTCCATGTCCCGCTTACTGGTAATCTTATGCATGATCACAGAGTTGCACTGGCTGACGATCTCATATGACAACATCGATGGAACCTGTGATGATATTACTAATCCGATACCAAACTTTCGCCCCTCGCGCGATAGTTTGTCAATGTAATAGTTCCCAAGTTTAGTCTCATTGAGATCAGCGTTAATATATCTATGTGCCTCTTCCAGCACCAAATTCAAATGTGTCGGATCAGGTACTTCTTCTTTTTTCTGCTCCACTTTATACTGGTAGATCGTTTTAAACAGAAGATACAGTACGATGTCGAGCGCATCTATGGAAACCTGCAAGTCAAGAATATGAACCTTCTTGTCAGATTTCAGAATTCTTCTTAGAGTATTTTCTTCATCTGAATTGATAACTGCCATAAGTTCAGCATCGTCAAGTATGGATTCGACACGAAGGAATAACGTTTGAAGGTATTGCATGAGCTGATTCTTATTAAAATCGCTTACTTTGCTTTTTTCGACCCATGCACTTAGTTGTCTCGGCAATTCCTTCAAATCCCACTTTTGGCTTCCACGATTTGATAAAACGGAAATGCTGTCTCGAATCGCGGGAAATTGTGTGGCTTCCGAAGTTCGGAAAAGTCTACCATATTCCGCTATGTTCAGAATCGTATGGTTGAATCGAAGCGTGTCAAATTCGTAGTATTCGTATTCTTCTTTGTGAAAAGCCGTTCGATACTCACCGTTCACATCAAGAATAATGAATTTGATATCCTTCTCAGGATTCTCCCTGATATACTTCTGAATGATAGAAACAACTGTACAGGTTTTACCACTTCCTGTATTGCCATACACTCCGAGATGCTTTCCAAAGAGAACATTAGGGTTGTATCCAACAGCTACACTGCTATCATAAATATACGTTCCGATCGTTGATGGAGCTGTCTTTTCTGTAGGTGCAAAGATATGCTCCAGTATCTTGTTCCACAGTTTAAAAACCTGTTCGCCAACTAACGGATACGTGTTAGTGCCAAACGTGAACTTTTCCGTAATTTCATCATAAATGCCACTGATAGATGAGGATACGAAAATGTCTACATCACTATCGTAAATCTCCTCAACAGTCATTACAAGCAGACGTCCATCTACAAGCCTGGTTCCCACTAGCGATCCGATTGAAATGTAGCTTGTTATAAAGCCCTCAACTCCAATGTGGTTGATGGCAGCCGGAACCGTCACGCGAATCAATACCTTAGCACCTGTTATTTTTGTAATTCTTCCGATCTCATTTACCTGCATGTCCCACCAACACTTTCTGGAGAAGCTCTATTGCCTTCTCCTGGTCAGTTTTTTCAGGAGTCGCAGGAAGGATATACTTCACAAAGGTCTTATAATCTGCCAGTACTTTGCCAGTCAGAATATTGATATTAGGCATGCTATCAGAAAGACGCTTCAGTTGATCGATGAACTCACCCTGCTCATCGGGGTTATAGAGGAAGAAATAAAAAATATTGTTGGGATTCTCTAAAGCTTTGAACAGAATCTCATTGATATGGTCATCACCGTACTTATAGCCAAGGACGATCACAACATTCTTTCCGGTTTCCATTTCATCCAGCATATGCCGCATGAGTTCACTATATGGAGTGCTATACGTTTGGTACAGCTTATGAGACGTAGGATAAATCAGTACTGGAGCTGTATCATCAATTTTGACCTTCCCGTCTTTAAACTTTGGCTGGTACTCCTTAACTTTCCCATCTTCCACAATCCAATTTACAGAACCGTGGATCTTGATCAGGCCAGTTTTGTCTTTACCCTGTAATGTTCTTGGATCGAAAACACGATTTACAAAGCCAGAAAACCCATCCCTATATTCTATTGCCAGTTTATCGAGAGAATACTCAAAGGCCAAATCGTAGTTCGGTGTGTATATGTCCGTTCTCGTGAGGCATCCGAATGTACGAAGTTTCAGAAGGAACATCTCATGGAGAGACAACTTACGATAGTCAACGGAATTAACAAAGCTATCGATCAACACACCTTTTATCTCATCAATCAGATTACTGACAAGGTTTTCTTTGGCTTCATCCTTCACAAGATTATAGTAGGACCTCACAATAATTAGAGCATTGAGTTGATCTTCAATTCCCAGGAGTTTTCCCACTTCATCAATTATGGGGGAAAGATCAGCATACTTTGCCTTATAATCCTCCAGCTTGAATTTCCGTGTGTCCTGGGAACCAGCGTAAATGGATGCGCCATTACCGAATAGGAATAGCACATCATCAAGTTTCATGTGCTCGGCAAGCTTCAGCCGAAGGTCAGAGAATGCTACCAGAAGGTCTTCTGCGGGCAGATGTGTATCGGCGATCACATTACCATCTTTATCCTTTTCTGGTTGAAGAAGCGTAAGGAGTTCTTCTTCAGATTTAATCTGCTGTTCTTCATTAAGCTTGTTGTTCAGTTTATTGATAATGAAGTTGCTGTCAAAAACCATTTCTGTTAGACCTCCTTTCCCTGTTCCTCACTCGTGTACTTTCCTTGTATGGATTCCCCGCCCTAAGCCATGGATATGTGGCAAAGATAAGCCAGTGTCTGCTGGCAACCCTACAAAAAAAGCCAGTCTGGTTGTTTACTTCCATCGTTTCCTTCATTTCCGTGCGGGGACTCGGATCCTTAAAATTCATAAATAGGTCTGAAGTAGTTCCTCCAGATCCACTTACCATCTTTGTGATATCCTGTGACTATTGCTGTTATCGCATATTCTGTAGGCAACTCTCGCCTCATAACCCTATATTCACCGAAATCGCTTTGCATCTCATACTCCTCAAAATTACCGCCAATGTTATCCCACAGCCAGTTATTATCAAGGCGTTCTTGGGGAAGCTTCTCTGTTTGAGTTGTCCACAATTGATACTGTATGTATGTGGAACTATCTTCCTCAAAGTTGAAATCCTGATCAACGATCCAATAAAGTGAACCTTCATACTGATATACCCAGCAGTGAAAGTCTGGCCGGTAAACTCTTATCACACCCTTTTGAATGAAATCCGCATCGGTCTCTGGAGCCTCAAACTCTTTCTCCGGCGTATAATGCACTCCATCAAAGTTGATATACACCCCTGTCGATAGCGCAATTGACAACGGCCATTTGATCAGTACTTCATATTCTCCTTCTGGCACTTCTGCTCGTGCTGTGAAACCAGAGCTTGTTTAATGGGTCGAGTAGACGGGGGGATTGCTCCCTCCGCCCCTCACAGAATTCCGGACTTGCGGCTTTCCCGCATCCGGCTCTTTACGAGACTAATCGATTAGTTTGTCAGCTTTATTGCGCATAGATGCTCACGTATAACTTCGCCTCGGCCAGTGGGTGATTGTTATCAAGCATATATAAAAATTCTGCCCAGCTGTAACTTGTCTTCTGACTGCGTCGATTGAGCCAGTAAAATAAGCTCTTCATCACCCCGTACCGAAATGATTTGATACTCCGTGAGTTATCCGTGATCCCGTAGTAATGGAAATAACCAACAAGAATCTCGTTCAGCTTATGCACGATATCTTTAGTCTTCATCGCGCGCATTTCGCCCATCTTCCTGTGAACCTCCTTCAGTTTCTTGCTGAATTTCTTTCTACTGGTTTTCCTCTTAACCCTGAACCTCCCGTTCCTGCTCTTGGAACAGTAGTGTGTAAATCCGAGAAAGGTGAATGTCTCCGGTCTTGTTCCTCTCTTCGCGCAGTTCTGCTCCGCAAATCTCCCGAACTCTATCAGACGGCTCTTCTCTTCCTCAAGACTCAGTCCAAAGTTTCCCATCCTACGTTTCAGTTGCTCATAGAACCACTCC
>NZ_FNFZ01000006.1 GCF_900101015.1 Sarcina sp. DSM 11001
TTCCAAAAGGACCTTTTACCGCAGATGGAATCAGATCGCTCAGCTGAACCTTGACCCGGAGACCCCTTTCAGCAAGTGGATTTAATTACCAATCCATTGTGCCAAAAATCATTGATTTTTGGCACACCACTTATTTTTGGCACACTCGTCTGCTGAATTTGCATGCAGAGCCTCAAAGGTGCACCGGCTCTTCTCCTGCTGTACCTGGAAACTGGTAATCACTCCGGTTGATTACGCTTTCAAAAGAGATGTATTGGCGATTTTTAAAGAAAAATCGCAGATACGTCTGGTTCTTTGTACCCATTTTCAGGCTTCAGTGTGAAATTTCCCTAATTTGACGCTCGTTTGACCACGTTGTTACCTGACACCATAAACGTGACCCCGGTATTTTGAAACAATCAAAATGTCCCTGCTTTTACATGTTTACAGTCTAAAAAAGCAAATAATAGGTTGTATTTAACCTATTATTTGCTATCATTGTTTTGGGAGGAAAACTAATATGACAATTAACACGAATGCGATCGTAAGCGCGACAGAAGCGAATCAGAATTTTTCCAAAGTTGCCAGGATGGCTGAAAAAAGGGGACATGTGGTAGTGTTCAAGAACAATAAGCCCAAGCTGCTTGTCATTGATTTGGATCAGGAACCTCAGATCGATATGACAGAGGATGAAAAGTTTGAGTTTGTAGCCGCCAGGATCCTTCGCGAACATCGGGCGGCATTTGAGGAGCTTGCAAAATGATAAAGTTTTCCAGAGAAAGAGTATTGCTGCTGCATCAGATCATAGGAGAAGCCACCGGCGGAAGCATAGGCGTACGCGACGAAGGGCTTTTAGATTCTGCCCTGGAAGGTATCTACGCGGGATTTGGCGGTAAAGAGTTTTATCCGACCAAAGAGGAAAAGGGCGCCCGCCTGGGTTTTTCTTTGATTTCCAACCATGCATTTGTTGATGGCAATAAGCGGATCGGGATATATGTCATGCTGGCGTTTCTCGAAATGAATGGGATACGGTTGTACTGTACGGATGACGAGCTTGTCAAAGTCGGCCTGTCCGTAGCTGAAGGTTCAATGAAATATGAGGAGTTGCTTGCGTGGGTGGTGGAACATGAAACAATATAAAAGTCACGGGTATAGTCCTTTTGTAGGTCGCGGGGACTGTGATGAAGGAATGTAGGTCACGGGGACGGTCCTTTTGTTTCCGTCCCCTTGTTTGTGCTTCTGACTGTTGGGAATCAGGGAGACAGATACAAAAGGACCGTCCCTTTGTTTCCCTTTGTTTCCTTTGTTTCTGCCTTTGTTTCTGCGGCGCTCACTGCTGCGGCGTTGTGATACTGAGCCAAGGCTGTATGGTGGAAAGGCAGTCCGATCCCCCTCAAGGTGAACCTGCCGTAAGGCAGGTAGTAGGAAGCACGCGGCGGTAGTCGTGTGAGGCTTCACTGGCCAAAAAAACATTGACCTAAAGACGGATTTATGATAATGTGATTGCAATTTAATAAAACCGTTGAGGGAGAGTGAGTAGGTGGCTTCCCTGTCATTACAGAGAACTGCGGGCGGTGAGATCGCAGTATGATATATTTCACTGAATGGACTCCTGAGGGCGCAGTCAAAAGAATTATTATTCAAAGAATTATTGCTCAAAGAATTATTATTCCCAGTATGCTGCGACGTTGCAGGCAGACGTCAATTGCCGGGGATATGTTGGTATCCCGCTAAGTGCACGGGTCAGACCGTGAAATCAAGGTGGCACCGCGGATAGTGTCTATTGCTTTTATCTATTCGTCCTTGACAGATGGTATCTATGTATCCATCTGACAGGGACTTTTTTATGTCTCCGGCGGATGGGAAAACTGTTTTTCTGCCTGCGCGGCGGGAGAGTACTGCCGCTTTAAACAGACAGGCAGGACACAGGCAGGGCTAAGGCCGGGTTATTTCTGAAAGGATTTCCGCCAGGCCTTCCAATCGTTTTTCAGGAGGAGAACAAATGATTAAGGAAGCAATCGTAAAGATCGTCAGCAAAGGTGACCTCAGCTTTGATGAAGCCTACACCGTCATGAATGAGATCATGAGCGGCAGTACGACGGCGACGCAGAACGCGGCTTTCCTGGCAGCACTTTCTACAAAGAGTGCCAGGGCGGAGACGACCGATGAGATTGCCGGATGTGCCGCCGCCATGCGGGCACATGCCACGAAGGTTGAGACCGGCATGGATCTGTTTGAAATCGTGGGAACCGGCGGAGATAACGCACGCAGTTTCAATATTTCCACGACTTCCGCCCTGGTCGCTGCCGCGGGCGGAATGAAGGTGGGCAAGCACGGCAACCGGGCGGCATCCTCCCAGTGCGGAACGGCTGACTGCCTGGAGGCGCTTGGCGTCAATATCGATCAGAGCCCTGAAAAATGCCTGGAACTGCTCAAAGAGGCCGGCATGTGCTTCTTTTTCGCCCAGAAATATCACACTTCCATGAAGTATGTCGGCGCCATCCGAAGGGAGCTCGGCTTCCGGACGGTTTTCAATATTCTGGGACCTCTCACCAATCCGGGAACACCGTCCATGCAGCTCCTGGGAGTCTATGATGACTATCTTGTGGAGCCGCTTTCCCATGTACTGGTGAGCCTTGGCATAAAGCGCGGCATGGTGGTGTATGGGATGGATAAGCTTGACGAAATCTCTATGAGTGCGCCTACGAAGGTATGTGAGATCAAGGATGGATGGTACCGGACATCCGTGATCACACCGGAGGAATTCGGCTTTATCCGGTGTACGAAAGAAGAACTGAAGGGCGGGACGCCGGAAGAGAATGCGGAGATCACACGGGCTATTCTGCGTGGAGCCCCCGGACCGAAGAGAGATGCGGTCCTGGTGAATGCGGGCGCCTCCCTCTATATCGGAGGAAAAGCGGACAGCATGAAGGAAGGCGTTGCCCTGGCAGCACAGCTGATTGATTCGGGGAAGGCCATGGAAACGCTCGAGAAACTGATCGAGGTCAGCAACAGGCCGGAGAAATTATGTAGTTAGAAAAAAGCAGTTATGGAGATTTAGTATGACAATACTGGATACGATAGCGAGATATGCCAGAGTGAGAATAGCAAGGGATAAGGCGTCCATCAGCTCCGGGGAGATGAGGGAGCGTGCTTTTTCCCTTGGAAGAGGGAACGGCAGAGCTTTCTCCGCAGCTCTTGCAAAGCCGGGTCTGCGTTTTATCTGCGAGATCAAAAAGGCCTCCCCCTCAAAAGGACTTATCGATCCGGTCTTTGATTACAGGAAGACTGCATCGGAGTACGAGTCGGCGGGAGCAGACGCAGTTTCTGTTCTGACTGAGCCCAGGTGGTTCCAGGGCTCTGACGAGATCTTCCGGAATGTCCGCAGCCTGATCCGGACACCTATGCTCCGCAAGGATTTTGTGGTGGACGATTACCAGATCTACCAGGCCAGATGTCTGGGAGCGGATTGTATCCTTCTGATCTGTGCCCTACTTGATACGGAGACGATCCGAAGTTATCTTGGCATATGTGAGAAACTCGGGCTGGCAGCCCTGGTGGAGGCGCATGATGAAGAAGAGATCCGGTCCGCGGTCAGGGCAGGCGCCGGGATTATAGGTGTAAACAACAGGAACCTGAAGGATTTTTCTGTAGACCTGAGGAATGCCTCGCGTCTGCGGGACCTGATCCCTCGGGATGTCCTGTATGTGGCGGAAAGCGGCGTAAAGACAGCCGGCGATGTCCGTAAGCTGTACCAGACCGGAGCTGATGCCGTTCTGGTGGGGGAAGCCCTGATGCGCTCACCGGATAAACAGCGGCTCCTCGATGATTTCCGGGAGGCGGCCCGATGACAAAAATAAAGATCTGCGGTCTGTTCCGTGAACAGGATATCGAATATGTGAATGAAGCGCTGCCGGATTATGCCGGATTTATCCTGCATTTTCCCAAAAGCCACCGCAATATTGACCTTGGAAAAGCGAAGGCTCTGAGAGACCGTCTGGTCCCGGAGATCCGGCCTGTCTGTGTATTCGTAGACCAGCCTCTGGAGACCGTGATCCGGTCTGCAGAATACATTCAGCCGGATATCCTGCAGCTTCACGGCAGTGAAAGCAACAAGTACATTGAAGAATTGAAAGAAAAAACAGGATTGACTGTCTGGAAAGCATTCCGGGTCAGAAACAGCGCATCGATGACGGAGGCTATGGAATCCAGTGCGGATCTGGTTCTTTTGGACAACGGTTACGGCACCGGGGAAGTTTTTGACTGGTCAAAGGTGGAATCGTTACTTTTCAGACCGGCACGAAATTCGAGGCGTTTTTCGCGGGTTTTTCGCGAAAAATCCGAGTGGAACGGCGTTCGCCCCATTCGCGAAGCGAATTCAGCATGGGCGAACGCAAGTTACTGTCACGCCCCTCGAGGGGGCGTGGACAGTAACGCGGAATCCTTCCGGCGTCCTTTCATTCTCGCAGGCGGCCTGACCCCGGGGAATATCCCGGATGCTGTTTTAAGGCTGTGTCCAGCAGCAGTTGACATCTCCTCCGGGGTTGAGACAAACCGTCAGAAGGACAGGGACAAAGTGCTCGCGGCAGTCCGGGCAGCCCGTTCCTGCTGACCGGATTAAAATGAAGGCATGGCAGGCGGCAAGGCCCGACCGGGCAGCCCGCTCCTGCTGACCGGATACTGACCTGATGTATCTGATGTACATGATAGAAAACCCGGTTCGGGATCTTCCATGGGGAAGACCCTGAACCGGGTTTTTTACAGCAGAATGATCAACAGCAGGATGATTAGCAGCAGGATGATCAACAGCAGGATCATCAGCATCAGAACCATCAGCATCAGAACCATCAATAACCGGAATCTACGATTTCCCATCCACCGTTTTCAGTGCGCCCGAGCCACCACTGGTAATCGGTGTATTCAGTGTCAGGCGTCAAGGGAGAGAGACCACTCTCGACCGGGCTGTGAAAGCTGCCCAGGAATTCGGCGACCTGTGTGTATTTTTCTGTTACGCCTTCATGGGAATTCAGCCATGCGATGTTTTCTTCGGTGCAGCACTCATCACCGGCATAGCGCAGGCTGTGGAGCTCACAGCCCTTCCAGGAGGCAAAGTTGCATTTGATCTGGATGTCGGCCTCTTCCAGGTCCTCCTGACTGTAGAGTTCGGAAGTGCCGTAGTCGATGTCCACATCTGTCTCATTGACATCTCCGAGGTAACCCTCCAGGGTCACGCCGGTCGACATGATCTCTCTTGCGATATCTACATTGTCCAAATACCGGATGTGCCAGGGCTCATAGCCATAGCCGGTGAGATGCTCCTTGCCCTCCAGAGCGCGGAGGACAAAGCCGTAGTCGGCAATCTTCGCATGGATTTTCTCCCAGATTTCTGGATACTGGATCATATCTTCGTTTTCAAAAACGTCAACGCCGTCGATAATGAGATACAGATCCAGCGCCAGTCCGGTGTGGTGTTCGGAGAAGCCCGGAGTCGCAACTGTCTTTGCGGCATAGTCCGCACCGTATTTTTTTGTAAAGTCGTCCATGATCCTCTGCTGATCAGCGACACTGCGGCGGCCGGAATCAAGATCCACGTACACACCTTCCTTTTCCAGGTCTTCCTTCAGGCGCAGGTAGGCATCATAGGTTTTCTTTTCCACCTCTACATCATCGCCCAGGGAATTTGTCGTATGGACTGTCTCAAGCGCGTCCTCCCAGCCCTCAGGCAGGGGATGAATCTTGTTGACCAGCACGAGATAGTCTATGCTCTCTGCGGTAGTCTGTGCGCTGTCCGTGGCAGCAGTGGCAGCAGTTTCAGGAGCCTCCTCAGTGGAGAAGGCAGCGGCTCCCGCAGTCGAAAACTCAGTAGCTGCTGCGGTCGAAAAGGCAGCGGCGTCAGCGGAAAGAGTCGCAGAAGCTTCCTCAGCGGCAGCAACAGAGAGATCTGCAGAAGCATCATCAGAATCTTCAACAGAATCCGCAGCGGAAACGTCTGCTGGAGCTTCCGTTTCTTTTTCTGTATCTGCGGCAGGAGCAGCGGTTCCGGAAGAACAAGCCGCAAGCGCAAATACCATACCAGCCGCAACGATCAGGCTGCAGCATTTTTTCCATGTTTTTTTCATAACTTTTTCCCTCGCTTGTTTTGTTGTTTTGATATTGTGATTTTTTTAAAAACCCCACAAACACAAGTGCCGATACTATAATATCTTAGAATTCATCAGAATGGGAACGGTTTCGTATTATTTTAAATTGTTTTCACAAAGCACCGGCTGTTATCACAGAGTATTGGTTATTTTACGCTGGTCGCTTTTCTTCTTCACCAGCATAGGTGACCTTGGACTTCCGGAGCCGGAATATCGCTTTACTCTTTCCTCGGCATAAGTGACCTTGTGCTTTCGGAGCTGCTGCATTGTTAAAAAGGATGACTACATGTATGTATTATTGCTAAAGCTTTCAGGCAGGCCTGTACAGATCAGGAAATTTTTCTTTGATTGACAGCTGACTGAATTTCGAGTTATTTTGCATAGCCTTTCTGCATAATGTATAATAAGAATCTGGAATCTATGGATTTGTAAACGATGGCAAAACAGTCTGCAGACCTTCGGACATTTCACGTCATGAACCTGCGGACGGTACTATTTCGGAGAGAATTGAAACCCGTAATAATTTCCTGACTCAGATTGATTCCGAAAAAACAAAAGAACACAGTTGTAAGATAGAAAGAAACCAGCAGCCATATAAATCGAATTCGAGTTTTAACGAGTACAGCACCATCTTTAACATGCATTGGCTTGCGGTAATCTGCCAGAAGGAGATACCATCATGAACGCAAAGCGCGGCTTCGTCCCGGAGGACGAGAGAAACTTCTCTCTTCCTGCATTGGAAAATATGAAGACTGCCTCCCGTCACGTCTGTTATCTCCTGAATGAGGGATATGACCTGAAACAGGCTGTCACCTTTGTGGGCAATCACTACCTTCTCTCGGAACGCCAACGACTTGCGATCATGCGGAGTGTTGCCACGCAGACACAGATTGAAAACAGAAAAGAAAAACAGGTGCCGCTCACTTCATTGTCCGGCAGAGAAGTCTGGATCGACGGCTTTAATACGATCATCACTCTGGAAGTTCTGCTGAGTGATTCTATTCTCTTTGCCTGCATGGACGGCACGATCAGGGACCTGGCTGCTCTTCGCGGCACCTACAGACTGATTCCGGAGACTGAAGCTGCGATCCGTATGCTGTTCGACATTCTCCGGGAGGCAGGAGTAAGCAGAGTAAATATCCTGCTCGACCAGCCTGTCTCAAATTCCGGACGTCTGAAAACCTGTATGGCTGACCTTGGCGAAGAATACCCCTTTATACTGGACATCCGGATCCTCAGGGATGTCGACCGGGAATTATACGGGAAAGAAAACGTGGTCACATCCGATTCCATCATACTGGATCATTGCATAAGCTGGGTCAATTTGACACCGGAATGCCTGGAGCGGCAGGGAAAAGACACTATTCAAGTCTGGTAAAAAACAGGGCGGACCAGGGGAAGGGGCTGGTTCCCAAGCCCGCTCAGAACAGCCTAAGCTGCGGATCGATCCAGCTCTTTTGTTTCGCCTCATGAACTTTGTCTTCCGGACGGAGCCTCCCCACGAGGAGCGGAGAGGAAGGGTCGTGCCTGAGCATATTATTCTTTACAGTCGTGATATCTGCGTTCGCGTAGCAGTATCGGCACAGGTGCCCGCAGGTGTTGTATTGACCTATATCATTTGTGATGTAACAGGTGCATTCCTTCCGATTGCCGGGATTGGGCGGCAGGGTCAGGTTCTGCCCTACTGCGGCCTCGAAGGTCTTCAGTGTCATGCAGCCGGATAAGTCCGCGCCTGCAGAGGCCAGCCGCGGATCTTCCCCGCAGGGCTTGATGATCATTTGATGCCGGGCCGCAATCTTTACAAGGGCTTTTGTGAGGTGCATCTGAACATCAAACGGTACTGTCCTTGCCTCAGGGAAATTCCTCCATACTTTTTCATAAAGGTCGATAAAGCTGATGACACAAGTATATGTCCGGCCTTCCAGTTTTTCACACATGGAGGAAAAAGCATCGATATGACGGCTGACAGTCCATTCCTGATCGACAAGGATCGGGTCATACCGCCAGCACATGCGCTCCGGACCGACGATTTTCGAGAGACTGCAGAAGGTGTCTATAACCAGCTCTTTTTCTGGAACGTTGGGTTCGATGTCCCTGCCGTAGGGTGTGATCGTGATAAACCAGTACTGTTTGTACGGCTTTAAGAGACTCATATAGGGAAGCATTGGCCCGGGATTCTTGGAGCAGAATACGATCAGGTCGACGATGGATGGATCGAACCGGTATTTTGTTACCTGGACAGGATTGAAAGGATTTCGCACGAGCACATAGCCTTCCCGCAGACGGTTGGCGAACCATTCCGGATAGAAGGCGGGGATATCTGTGCGGTTTCCAGTCTGGATGATCATCACGGTGTCTCTCTTTCTTACGACAGTCTTACAAAAATATATTGTAGCATGTTTTGCGGCACGAATCTGTTCGTGAAGGAGGATATACAGAACGAATCTGTTCGTGAAGGAGGATATACAGAACGAATCTGCTCGTGAAGGAGGATACACAGCACGAATCTGTTCGTGGAGGAGGATATGGATGAAACTGAAAAATGTGCTGATCGTTGTAAAGGACATAGAGCGGTCGAGAGACTTTTATCATGACGTCTTCGGGCTTGATCTTCTGCTCGACAACGACGGGAACATGATCCTTACAGAAGGCCTCGTGCTGCAGGATGAGAAGATCTGGAAAAAGTTCCTGGACAGGGAAATTACTCCGGAGAACAACTGCAGTGAGTTGTATTTTGAGGAGCCCGATATCGAGGGATTTGTGGAACAACTGGAGAAAAAATATCCGGAAGTGCGCTATGTGAACAGGCTGATGACCCACAGCTGGGGTCAAAAGGTCGTCCGCTTTTACGACCCGGACGGCAATCTGATCGAAGTTGGAACCCCGACGTAGGGGTATTGTGGAATTCGTTCCCCGGTCACTCCTGGTCCACATGCTCGCTTTTGATATTTACGCGGGGACAAACCATGGTAAAATGGAGTTCAGGGAACAGGAAGAGCTTTAAAAAAGCAGGAGGTAAATAAGAATGAACGACGTAATCAAAGCCATGAAAGAACGCAGGAGCATCCGCAGCTTTAAGCCTGATATGCCGGCGGAGGCGGATATCGAGCAGATCCTGGAAGCGGGTCTGTACGCGCCCAGCGGTATGGGAAAACAGAGCGTGATCACTGTTGCAGTGACAAACAAAGAGATCAGGGATAAACTTGCAGCGGACAACTGCAGGATCGGCGGCTGGAAGGAAGGATTTGATCCTTTCTATGGGGCGCCTGTCATCCTGATCGTTCTTGCAAAGAAAGGCAGCTTCACATGCGTTTATGATGGCAGCCTTGTGATGGGCAACCTGATGCTGGCGGCACATTCTCTTGGTCTCGGGAGCATCTGGATCCACCGTGCCAAAGAGGAATTCGAGATGGAGGAATACAAAAAACTCCTCGCGGATCTCGGTGTCGAGGGCGAGTGGGAAGGTATCGGACACTGTGCAGTCGGTTATGTCAACGGAGATCAGCCGGAGGCGGCACCGCGCGCCAAAAACAGGCTTTTCTATGTGAGATAAAAAGACTGAGTAAGAGATAGTAATTGAAGTATTTGAAAGGGGATGGTTCTGTTGTCAGGGTTTACCAGACCAGAGAGCCATCCCTTTGTTTGTTACATATTTTTCCGGTTTTTATATTTCCCCGGTTTTTATATTTCTCCGGCTTTTCATATTCTTCCGGCTTTCCATGTATTTCCGGCTCTCCCTGGTTTGCCGGCCTACATGATCTTTCGGGTTTCTACGAGGGTGTCTTTCGCAGGAAGGAGAAAATACAGGCGGTTTTCTCTTTCAACATAGGAATACTCCGCCTTTGATGTCGTGCCCTTGAGGATCCTGACAGACAGAAGGTCATCATCCTTGAGGGGGTCAAATTCATCTCCCTGATAGCAGATGGAAACGGCGGGGCTTTGCCCGGCATCTCCGCATTCGACTGTGAACCGGACCGGGAAAGCAGTTTCGCGCGTCTGCAGCAGTTCAAAAACAGCTTCTTCAAAAATGCGGGTCACGAGATTGACAGTCCGGATGCCCATTGACTGTTTGTGGCAGAAAGCGGCCAGTTCCGCAATGGTCTTCGCGTAATCGATCTGAGGATGTTGAAATACGATCTCACAGGTTTTCAGCCGATTGACAAAGATGCGCGTCTTTTCCTTTTCAGGGTGATGGAAGATTTGTTCCGGGTTTCCTTCTTCATAGATCCTTCCGTCAGACATGAAAAAAACTCTGCTGCTGACATTTTCGGCAAAACGCATCTCATGGGTCACGATCAGCATGGTGTATCCTCTTGAAGCCAGGTCGCGGATCACGGAGTGGACTTCGTCGACCATGGCGGGATCCAGGGCAGAGGTCGGTTCATCCAGAAGGAGCAGGTCGGGATCCATGCAGAGGGTACGTGCAATGGCTACGCGCTGTTTCTGACCGCCGGACAATTCGTCCGGATAGTTGTTTTCACGGCCGGCAAGGCCGACTGTCTCCAGCATGGACCTGGCTTTTGCCTCCGCCTCCTTTCTCCCGAGACCCTTGAGCGTTATGGGGCAGACGGTCAGATTTTCGAGGACAGTCATATTGGAAAACAGGTTGAAGGATTGAAAGACCATTCCGATCTTCCTGCGGGTTTCCCGAAGCTGTTTCCTGTTGTCGCTCATAAGGGTTCCGGAAAAATACACCTCTCCGCTGTCGGGAATCTCCAGACGGTTGATGCATCTGAGGAAGGTGCTTTTCCCCGTGCCGGAGGGACCGATCACAGAGATCACTTCACCGCTTTCAACCGTACAGTTCACGTCCTGCAGAGGGGCAAGATCTCCGTATTTTTTTGCGAGATGCTTTATCTCCAGAAGAACCTTTCTATTCTGCATATTTTTTCCCCTTTTCAGGCGTTCTTTTTACTTTGGATCTCCTTCCATTCAGTTTCCTTTCAGCGATGGAAAGCAGGAGCAGGACAAGGCGGCAGATCAGAAAATAGATCAGGGCTGTAAAGACCAGGGAGAAAAAGGCTTCATAGGTCCGGGCCCGGATGATGTCCGAAGCCTTGGTAAGGTCCTGTACAGCAATGTAACCCACCACGGAGGTGGCTTTGATCAGATTGACGACCTGGGTCTTGTAGACGCCGAAGATGTTCTGTACCGCCTGAGGAAAAATGATCAGGCGGTGGATCTGGAAGGGGCTCATCCCCATAGATTCCGCAGCTTCGATTTCGCCCTTTTCCACGCTTCGTATCCCGCTGTCGAGGGTCACGGCGCCCCGGCAGCCGAAATCTGTGGCAAAGGCAATGATCGCCACGATCATCTCCGGGAGACCCGTTCTGGCAAATATCACATAGAAGCAGATCATCAGGAAGAGGACAATGGGCATACCGTTGACCAGTTCAATAACAGATTTCATGAACAGGGAGACTGCCCTGAACCGGCTTCCTGCTGCCGCACAGAAGAGACAGGCCAGGATCGTTCCCAGGACCAGAGAGCAGCAGGAGAGTAGGAGTGTGACCCGCAGCCCGTCCAGGATCAGCTTCCAGCGGGATTCACGAATAAAGGTCTTTTCGAAATTTACCCGCATTGTGTCGAGAAAAGTGGATGAAGGGCCGGCATTTTGGGCCAGCACCATCATTTCAGTCGGTACTTCATGGATGGCGGGAAAAACGAAATCTGCCTGTTCGGCTCTTTCTTCTGTATAGAAAAAACCGCCGTCCGTCATATCGATCCGGCCGAATTCCGCATCGGAGAGCTGAGAGGTCGTATCTTCTACACGGAAATCCACGGCATAGCCATACTCAAGGGCAAAGGTCCTGACGAGCTCAACACACATACCGATCAGCTCATCTCCCTGATAAAAGGAATAGGGCACTATTGTTCCCTGTGTCCCGGTAGTGATGACTGCCCTGGGCTGCTGCGCTTCGGGAATGTCCGGCATTACATACCCGTTTCCGGAAGTCCAGCGGTCATACAGGTCGTCCAGATAGCCTTGTTCCTTTTTGGCCTCCATAAATTCTGTCACTTCACTGTGGAGCGATTTGATCTTTGTTTTAGGGGAAACGGTCATACAGATTTCGTCTGTCCCGACCGGTGTCTTCAGTATATAGAGTTTGTCCGGTTTTTCACGCTGCGCGTTTTCCAGGACGATCCCGTTGTAGACAATGGCATCGACCTGCCCCCGCTCCAGCCCCAGGATCAGTTCCGTCGGTCCTTTATAGCTTTTGATCTCTGCCTTATGGAAAAGCTTTCTGACCAGAGTTTCCGACCCGGCTCCGGTTACGATACCAATCGTGTTTTCCGGCCTGTCCATCTCCAGGGGGTCTTCAGTGTGGAAGGGAGCCTGTCCGGAGACCGATGGTATTACTGCCCGGGCTTTTACCCGGCAGAACACAGAGGCAGCCAGGACAAGAGCGGTCAAAAGCAGGTATAGCCGGATAATGATTCTTTTATTCATTTTTTGAACCTCTTTCCTGCCCCGTCTGCCGGAGAGTATGAGCGAGTCTTCAACTACAAGTCAGTTATACACATGAACAAGTCAGTTCTACACATGGCAGCGATTTTCTGAACAGATCTGAACAGATCTGTTCAGAATGGAGAAGCTGCTTGATCCTTGTCCCGTGTTTAAAAGGAAAGGTTATGGAAGCTGTACATAGGCTTTATCAAAAGCGTTCCGGAGGCTCTCCCTGAGAGAGTCTGCCTTTGCCTTGTCCTTGCTCTTTTCAGCCATGTGCGTAAACAGCTCGAATTTGCTCTGCGCGTTCCTGACAGTCGGATGGGTTCCGGCCAGGCGCGCTTTTTTATTCAGATCCTCCGGGATCAGCTTCAGACTGTCGAGCGCCATGTCCACGGAGAGGTCCAGAAGCTGGCCGCTGATGTCCGTGTCCGAATCCATCCCCATGGAGAGGATCTGGGGAACAAAACCAAGAGTGGAAGCAGTGTACCAGCCGCCGTCAAAGTCGTTTGGATTTTCTTTCAAGTCCGTAACCCGGGTGTTGATCTTGTTCGTCAGATAGGCGATCACCAGATTGCGCTGCAGGTCGATCATGACAAGGGTGCCGGTCCATCCCTGGTGGCCTATGGTGTTTGAGCCGGCCTGTGAGCCGAAATACCAGATCCTCTGACCGTCGCCCTGACGCCACCAGCCAAGTCCCCAGTTCGCCGCGTTCTCCATCTTGGGCGCCGTGAACAGATCGATCACGTTCTGTGAGAAATAGCGGTTCCCGCCGTATCCGCCGCTGAGCATGACGGAGGCAAGCTTTGCCACATCCGATGCGCTCGCGAACAGGCCTGCATGGCCGGATACTCCATCCATGCTGTAAAATGCCTTCTCGTCATGTACCTCTCCCTGGAGGATATAAGTCCGGTAGCCCGGGAAATCCAGAAGGTGGTCACGGGTGTTTCCGTTCAGTTCAGTGGCCGCGCAGTCATCTTTGGCAAAGCCGTTTCTCAGAGGATTGTAGGTGATATGTGTCAGACCCATCGGATCCCAGAAAGTCTTTTTGAGCCAGGTGTCCAGTTTTTCGCCTGTGGTCTTTTCGACAACGAGACCGAGGATCATGTAATCCAGATCGGAATACACGGTCTTTGTGCCGGGTTCATACCACAGAGGAGTCCTGCAGATCATGTCGACCGTTGCCTTCGTGGTTTCTTTCCCGGGGTTATTGCCGGCAAAAAGCGGGTTCTCCGGGTAGCTCTCACCCTCCGGTACCTCATCATCGTAAAGAAAAGGTGCACTGTATTTAGGATCCGGAGGGAAGCCGCCCTGATGACGGAGCAGATCCCTGATCGTCAGTTCCTTTTTCCATTTCTTGATCTGCTTGAGGTCTGCTTCCGGATATTGTCCCTTCTCATTGGGCACATAGAGGGTTTCCTTTACAAACTCTTTCCCCAGAAAATCCGTGATCTTTGCGTCCAGACTGACCTTCCCGTCCGTCACGAGCTTCTGCAGAGCATAGTTGACGGAAAACATCTTCGTCAGGGAGGCAAGATCATAGAGAGTCTCTGTTGTCACTTCCGGACTTTCCGTGTCCGGACTCCCGTCCTGCAGATAGCTGTTGGTCTTTCCCCAGGCATTCTCATAGACCAGCCTTCCGTTGCGGATGACTGCAAGCTGGGCGCTGGTGAAGCCGTGGCTGACGTCTGTCTCGATCAGGTCCGAGACCATCTCCAGGGCCTGGGCGGAGAAGCCCTCCTCTTCCGCTGTACCCGGAAGGACCTCCGGATAAGGGACGCACAGGGTCACGGTCGCGTCTGTGACATTGGGGGTGATCCCCGAGATCTGGACCGTGTTTTCTCCGTCTCTGGTCAGAGAGGAGATATCCAGATCGTATTTTTTCCCGCCGGTCAATTCAGCGGTGTCGACAAGGACCTCGTTGACATAGAGACGGAATCCCGTGACTTTCTTCGAGGGGCCCAGGCGCAGTGACCCCTGCCCGTGAAAGCCCAAAAAGCTGTACATATGATTCATGGCCAGGGTATCGTCCACATAGCCTTTCCAGTAGGGATAGGTCACTTCTTCCTTTCCGTAGGGCTCCTTAGAGGGAGAAACCTCCTGAACAGCTACTTTAATGCCGTTTTCTCCGGCAGCCTTCGAACCCTCTTTCTTTTCGGTACATGCTGTCACGGCCAGAATCAGGAGTAAGCAGATAAGAACTGCGCATATCCTTTTTTTATACTGTCTGAACATGATCATATCCGGGACCTCCTTCTTTAATGTTTCTATTATTATGCTTCCATTATGCTTGAAATAATCTCTGGTTTACAGTGGGATGCCGTAAAGACTTTCTGAGTCTTTTTTTATCAATGTCACTCAAAATCATAATATAAGCCAGACAAAAGAACAAGAAGCTGGCGTTCAGACTGTCACGAAACTCGATGCAGCCCGGTGTACCATTACGTGGTTTCCAACGCAAAATCCGATTGGACAACAATGTGTAATGAACAGGAGAATAAGGGCTCTTCCACGGGATTCTCCACTTGATTAATGCGGGGAATTCCCATATAATCTGAGCCATTGGAGTCAGAAGATTTCCGCAAGTCAGGGAGTTTGTAGAGGAGAAACGGTTGGAGAAATTCACGATAGAGATTGCCGGGATACCTGTCCTGATCAGGTGCCGGTACAGTGTCAACAGAGATTTCCTGAGGGATTATTTGAGTGAAAAAGAGCCGGTGTGCACTATTGAACCGTCTGCCGAAGACCTGGTCCGGATGCAGTCGGACTTTGACCGGATGAACGAAGCTGAGGGATTTCCCGCCCGCCGGAGGTCGGACGAGTTTCTGGAAAATAATGCTATCCATTCTCTGCTGGCGGAAAAACTCGTCGGGCACGGTGTCCTGCTGATGCATGGCTCTGCTCTGTGCATGGACGGGGAGGCCTACATTTTTACGGCAAAGAGCGGAACCGGCAAGAGTACACACACCAGGCTCTGGCGGGAGATGTTCGGGGACCGCGTCTGGATGATCAATGACGATAAGCCCATGCTGCGGATCTTCGGAGAAAAAGAGACCGGCAAAGGGGCTTGTGCAGACAGCTGCAGAGATGCGGCCGGCAATGACAGGAATGACCATGTAAATGAACGTGTCATGGTATATGGCACGCCATGGAACGGCAAACACCGCCTGAGCCGCAACGCCTGTGCACCTTTAAAAGCCATTGTCAACCTGTACAGAGATGAACAGAATCATATAGAACCGATGACGAAAGCAGATGCTTTTCCGGAACTGATGAAGCGGGCCTTTTTCTCTCAAAATCCATCCACGATGGCGGGGATCATGATTCTGGAGAAAAAGATTCTGAACGCCGTAGATTTCTATACTCTGGGCTGCAATATGGAGCCGGAAGCGGCGCGGACGGCCTGGGAGGGGATGAATGGGCTCCTTGCAAAAGGTTCATTGTAAAAGGCTCATTGCAAAAGGCCCATTACAAAAGGTTTTTTACAAAAGGAGATTTGATATGAAACTGAAATCGGATTTTATCACTCAGGAGATCGATGACACCCAGTTCCTGGTGCCTGTAGGCGCGGAGTCCTTCAGCGGTATCGTGCGCAGCAATAAGACGGCGGCCTTTATCGTGGACTGCCTGAAAGAGGAGACCACAGAGGAAGCTATCGTTGACAAAATGTGCGCGAAGTATGACGCGGACCGCGCGACGATCGCGGCCGATGTGAAGAAGATCCTGGACACTCTGAGAAAGATCAACGCGATCGAGGAATGAGCATGACCTTTGAAGACATCCTTGCCCGGGACGGGAAGCTGGTTTACAAGACCAGAGGCGTGAGCATGGAACCTATGCTGCGGCAGAACAGGGACCTGGTGGTGATCCGGGTTCCTTCTTCACGTCTGAAAAAATATGATGTGGCGCTCTATAAACGGGGAGATAATTATGTCCTGCACCGGGTGGTGGGCGTCGGGGACGGCCATTATCTGATCCGGGGCGACAATACCTATACTCTGGAGATCGTGCCCGACAGCGCCGTGATCGGGGTGCTGGACGGCTTTCAGCGCAAGGGCAGGCAGATCTCCGCAGACGACAGAGGATATCAGACCTATGTCTGCCTCTGGGATACCGTCTATCCGCTTCGCCGCTGTGGGTTCAAATGCCGGAGACTGGCAGTGAGAGCTGCGCGGAAACTCGGGATCCTGCCGGTGATCAAAAAAATGATGGGAAGATCGTGAGACTGCCCGTCGCGAACCAGATGACTACGGAAGAATCTCCGGACTGAAAGATTTCCGGACTGAAAAATTTCCGGACTGAAAAATTTCCGGACTGAAATTCAAAAGGGGCAATGACGAAAAAAACTGCCGGCGCCGGGCGCCGGCAGGGGAGATTTCAGGGGAAATATCATTCCACTGTAACACTTTTGGCGAGGTTTCTGGGCTTGTCCACATCGAGGCCTTTAGCGACGCTGACATAGTAGGCCATAAGCTGGAGGGAGATGATGGCGAGGCTGTTCGCGAAATGCGGGTCTGTGCGGGGAACGTAGACTGTGAAATCAGCCGTGTCTTCGACACTGTAGTAACCGTAGGAAGTGAGGCCCATGAGGTAGGCTCCGCGGCTCTTGACTTCTACCATGTTGCTGATGGTTTTTTCAAAGAGATCGGGCTGAGTGAGGGAGCCGATGACGAGGGTGCCTTCCTCCACGAGGCTGATGGTGCCGTGCTTGAGCTCGCCGGCGGCATAAGCCTCGGAGTGTACATAGCTGATCTCTTTCATCTTGAGGCTTCCCTCCATACAGATCGCGTAGTCGACTCCGCGTCCAATGAAGAAAATATCATGCGCGTGGGAGTATTTGGCGGCGAACCACTGGATACGTTCCTTATCCTCCAGGATGCGGGTGATCTGGGAGGGGATCTTTGCGATGTCCTCCAGATAGCGGGCGTACTGGTCTTCTGTGATTTTCCCGCGGACCCTGCCGAATTCTATGGCAAGGAGATAGCCGGCGATCAGCTGTGTGGAGTAGGCTTTGGTCGTCGCGACCGCGATCTCCGGTCCTGCCAGCGTATAGAGTACATTGTCCGCCTCGCGGGCAATGGAGGAGCCGATGACATTGACGATACCGAGAGTCCTGGCGCCGCGGCTCTTTGCCTCCCGCAGGGCAGCCAGAGAATCCGCAGTCTCCCCGGACTGGCTGATGACGATCACCAGCGTGTCCGCGTCAAGGATGGGCTTCCGGTACCGGAACTCGCTGGCGAGCTCCACACGGACGGGGATCCTTGCCAGATCCTCTATGACGTACTGCAGGCTGATCCCGACATGATAGGCGCTGCCACAGGCGACGATCACAATATTGTGTATTTTTTCAATGGCTTCCGGCGTTATTTCGATACCTTCAAGATCTACGTGCCCGTCCCTGACGATCGCATTGTATGTGTCCTGGACAGCCTTGGGCTGCTCATGGATCTCCTTCATCATGAAATGTTCGAAACCGCCCTTTTCCGCGGATTCCGCATCCCACTTGATCTGCGTGACCTCTTTTTCGATCTCCTCCTGGTCGATGTTATAGAAGGTGGCGGATCCGGCACCCAGCCGGGCAATCTCGAGATTGCCGATGTAGTATACATTCCGGGTATACTTTAAAAGCGCGGGGACATCCGAGGCCACATAGGTATCAGTTCCGTCTACACCGATGATCAGGGGGCTGTCCTTGCGCGCGACATAGAGCTCGCCCGGGTACTCCTTGAACATGAAGGCGAGGGCATAGGATCCCCGGACACGCATCATAGTCCGGACAATGGCGTCGATCGGCCCCTTGTTGTATTTGCGCAGATAATAATCGACCGTTTTGATCGCGACTTCGGTATCTGTCTGCGAATGGAAGGAGTAACCCTTTCGGACCAGCTTGTCCCGAAGCTCCTGATAGTTTTCGATAATGCCGTTGTGAACGCCGATGATCGACCGGTCATCTGTGCAGTGCGGGTGTGCGTTGCCCTCCGAGGGCTCTCCGTGAGTCGCCCAGCGGGTGTGCCCGATGCCGCAGTTCCCGGGCAGGCTCAGACCGTCATCGGTCTTTTCCGCCAGGATCTTGAGACGTCCCTTTGCTTTGACGATGACAGGCTCCGCTTCGCCGTCCCGCACAGCGAGCCCCGCGGAATCATACCCGCGGTATTCCAGCTTCGACAGCCCTTCCAGAAGGATGGGCGCCGCCTGTCTGTTTCCAATATATCCGACAATTCCACACATATTTTTACCTCTGTCTTTAACCTCTGTATTATTCCTCTGTTACTTTTATGCTTCCTGATCGATAGTATTGATCGATAGTATTCTTTTTTATGTTTCCTGACCGGGAGTATACCCTTGTCTTAGCGTTTCCTGACCGGTATTTCGGGCTGCAGGTACTCAGGGTGATAAAAAAGAAAGGCATCAGGAAACAGGGCAGGATTCCCCCCCTGATTCCAGACGCCTTTGCCTGAATTTATGGATGAAAAAAAGATAATTTTTGTACTTCAGGAAATGAGTATAGCACAGGCCGGCAGTTCAGGCAAGCGTAATGAAGGGAGACAAAAATCTGTAGCCGTCCCCTGCTACAGTACACGCCCTATCGAGGGCGTGTACTGTAGCTTGCGAAAATCCCATTCCAAATCGCTTCGCGATGGGATTTTCGCCGTAAAACTCGGGTTTTTCGCGAAAAAGCCGCGAAAAACGCCTCGAGTTTCGAGCCGGTCTGTACTGTAGCCGTCCCCTTTCTCTCCGCAGCCGTAAGACAGAAGCAGATCACTCTTCTGAAAACTATGGCACAGTTTTTGCTTTATATTTTGACATAAGAAGGAAACCGTATGGCTCGAGTGGACGGAAAAACAAAGATCCATATTAACCGTACGATCAAGATTCGACTATGTGCGATCAGATGGAGGGTTTGCTTGAGAAGAGCCGAATTCTATAAGCGTATATTTGATGAAATGCTGCGCCTGTCTGATGACGGGTTTATCGTTGTGGACAACCACGCCATCGTCACGGACATCAATGAACTCTACAGCAGGTTCCTGGGGAAACCGAGAGAGGAGATCATAGGAAAGCCCATCACGAATGTCATACCCAACAGCAAGATGCCGGACATCATGAAAAACCAGTACCGGGAGGACCTGGCGCTGCACAAGTATGTCCCGGGATATGTGAAGGATGCCAAAAATGATTTCGTTCTGGTCAGCCGGACATTCGTCAAGGATTCCAGGGGCAATGTCATCGGAGGTGTGGCCCAGGTCCATTTCCGTGAGCAGTCCATACAGTCGGCCAGACGCATGCTTAAGGAATACAACGAACTGGAATTTCTGCGTGAGCAGTACGAACAGTTCAATGAATCCAGACCCGGTTTCAATGATATCATTGGAAAAAGCGATATCATTCAGGAAAAAAAGCGGCTGGCTATCCAGGCTTCCAGAACCGATTTTTCAGTTCTGATCACCGGAGAGAGCGGCACCGGAAAGGAAGTATTCGCCAGGGCGATCCATTACACGGGGGCGCGCAACCACCGCCCCTTTGTCAGCGTCAACTGCGCTGCGATTCCGAGTGAACTGCTGGAATCGGAACTCTTCGGTTATGAAGAGGGTGCCTTCACAGGAGCCAAAAAGGGCGGCCGCAAGGGAAAATTCATACAGGCGGACGGCGGCACGATCTTCCTGGATGAGATCGGAGATATGCCGATGGTGATGCAGGCCAAGCTGCTCCGCGTTCTGCAGGAGCGGGAGGTGGATATGGTGGGCGGCAGCACGCCTGTCCCGGTAGATATCCGCGTGATCTCCGCTACACGCAAGAACCTGGAGCAGATGATCCGTGAGGGGACCTTCCGCGAGGACCTCTACTACCGTCTGAACGTGATCAACATCAATCTGCCCCCTCTGCGCGAGAGGAGGGAGGACATCCCGCTGCTCGTGGGCTACTACATGGACAAGCTGAATCAGGAATATAAGCGGAATGTTTCGATCTCGAAAGAGGTCATGCACGCGCTCTGCGTTCATTCCTGGGACGGGAATGTCCGTGAGCTGGACAACGTGATCAAGGGCGCCTATGCGGTCTGTGACGGGCTGGAGATCGTGATGTCGGATCTGCCGGTCAAGATGGAATCCGCTCACAAAAAGCATACCGAGACTGCCATTCAGAAAACAGTGACCCAGGTGACAGAACCTGATGAGATGATAAAACTGGTGCACGAGATCGGCTCCATGAAAGCCTATCTGGAAGCTATTGAAAAAACAATGATTCTCTCGGCATACGAGAAATTCCACAGTGTCCGCAAAGCGGCGGAATATCTTGGCATGAGCATGCCGACCTATGTCAGAAAGCGGCAGGCTTATCTTAATGAAGAACAAAAGGGAGATGGCTCAGGCACTTCCTGACTGGAGACGGGGCAGCTGCTTTCCTGACAGGATTCAGCGCAGTCCGTCTTCCGGCAAAGCTCCGACAAAGATTTTAAAAACGCTCCATTATTGAAACGCTCCATTTATGAATGCTTCAATAATGGAGCGTTTTGCAATTATAACCTGAGTTATGACAGCTTTTTTTACATGAAGGGGGGACAATGGCTGCTCTGTTTTGTCTGTTTTCCACAAAAGCCAAATGGCGGGAAAGTATTGAAAAATATAAAAATTATATAAATACCACAAAGGAACCTGATATAAAAAGGTTTGGATACACCTTGTTATTTTTGGCACAGCAATTGCTTTAAAGAATATGTGGGAACCTCTCCTTTTCCAGGCTGGTCCTGTTTTGAATCCGATCCTGTTTTGAATCCGGACTTGTTTTGAATCCGGACTTGCTTTGGATCCGGGCATGGAAATCAAAGGAATGGAATGGAAAAGGAAAGAAAAGCTGCGGATCCTGCCCCGGCCGGTAAGTCCGGCCCTTCTGCAGCAGGAACAATCGTCCATCCAAGAGAGGAGGTACTAAGATGAAATTTACGGAAGTGGCAAAGACAACAGAGTTTGTGAAAGGCGAACTTGATGGAAAAGTCGCGATCCTTACTATGAATCGTCCTAAGGCAATGAATGCGCTGAATGATCAGACCCTCGGTGAGCTCGACGCTTTCTTTACAGCGATCGCTGAGGATGAGGATGTCCTGGGAGTGATCATTACCGGAAATGGAAAAGCCTTCGTCGCAGGAGCGGACATCAGCCAGATGCAGTCTTACGGGGCTGCGGAGGGCAGGAAGTATGCAGACCGCGCTCAGACTCTTTTCAACAAGATCGAATGCGTCGAGAAACCGGTCATTGCCGCGGTCAACGGATTTGCTCTGGGCGGCGGATGCGAACTCTCCATGAGCTGTGACATCAGGATCGCTTCCGAGAAGGCCGTTTTCGGACAGCCGGAAGCCAACCTCGGTCTGATCCCCTGCTTCGGGGGGACACAGAGACTTTCCAGGCTTGTCGGAACCGGGATCGCGAAAGAACTGATCTACACCTGCCGTCAGGTCAAGGCAGACGAGGCTAAGGAGATCGGTCTTGTCAATAAAGTCGTCCCTGCGGATGAGCTGCTGAACGAAGCAAAGGCCATGATGGATATGATCCTGCTGCGTTCTCCTGTGGCGATCGCCTACTGCAAAGTCGCCATCAACCGCGGCGTGGACACCGATCTGCGCAATGGCCTCGAGATCGAGAAGGACTGCGCAGCCGTCGTATTCAGTACAGAGGACAAGCAGGAAGGCGTCAACGCGTTCCTGGAGAAGAGGAAACCTGTCTTTAAAAACCGCTGATCACTTTTTGTGACACGACAGATCGCAAATTAGAAATGAGGTATACCATATGAATACTTTGGGCATTCTAGGCATTGTGCTTGCCTTTGCTTTATTGATGTTTCTCATCATGAAGAACCTCAATCTGTACCTGACTGTTTTCATTTGTGTGGCAGTCGTTATTATCCTCAACGGACTCTCTCCTTATGAAACATTCAAGGAAACCTATATGACAGGTTTCGTGGGGTTCTTCAAGAATTATTTCCTGCTGTTCCTGGCAGGTACGGTACTGGCGAAATTCATGGATATCACCAACGCGGCGAGGAGTATAGCCCAGACGATCATCAAGAGTATCGGTAAAGACTGGGCCTTCGTCTCTGTCCCGATCGCCTGCGCCATCCTTTCCTATGGCGGCGTCTCCGCCCACGTCGGCGCATTCTGCGTTTTCGCGATCGCTCTGGAAATCTGGCGTGAAGCGGATCTTCCCAGACGCGCCCTTCCCGGTACGCTCTTCTTCGGCGTCGCGACCTTTGGTATGATCGCCCCCGGCGCAGTTCAGATCCACAACGCGGTACCGGCGACCAATCTGGGAACCAGCTTCATGGCAGGAGCCGTGGTCGGCTTCATCTCCATCGCTTTCATGGGCATTGCGGGTATTGCCTATCTGAAATTCTGGCTCGACAATGCGGTAAAGAACGGTGAGCATTTTGTGGAAAGAGCGGACGATGATTTCTCTACAGATGATAATCAGGAGCTTCCCAGCTTCATCATAGCGCTGATCCCGCTCATCATCTGCATTGTCCTCGTCAATATCAAGCTCGGAGAGGCCAAGTTCCCTGTGGAAGCGGCCGTCTTCATCGCAGCCCTGTCCGCCCTGGGTCTTATGTGGAAATATATCGATAAGAGCAAAAAGCTCCAGGTCTCCTTCCAGGAAGCCCTGACGACCGCGATCATTTCCGTCAGCAACACCTGCTGCGTCGTCGGATTCGGCGCTGTCGTCTCCTCGACAGATGCTTTCCAGGACATCGTTCAGGTCATGCTCAATATCCCCGGCCCGAGGCTTCTTTCCCTGCTCATCGGAACCACCGTCATCTGCGGTATCTGCGGAAGCGCTTCCGGTGGTCTGGGCATTGCAGTCCCGATCCTGGGTCCCGTGTATACACAGATGGGAATTTCCCCTGCTATCGTCCACCGTGTCATGAGCCTTTCCTCTTCGGCACTTGACTCACTGCCCCACAACGGCGTTGTCGTCACGATCACAACCGGTCTTTGCAAAGAGACGCACCGCGACTCTTATCCTCTGACCTGTGTCCTCAGTGTCGTGATCCCGTTTATCGGCTCCCTGATCGGTGTCATTCTGTTCACCCTGTTCCCTGGTCTGCCGTGATCACCGGGTCTCTTTCGGATCCATTGGCAGGGACGCTGTCATAGAATGCCCTGCATTTTGTGATGCGCAGATCTGCCCCGGAAGACCTGGCGCAGGTTAGTGGGGCACAGCAGGGTCAAGCGAAGGCAACGGTCTGCCCCGGAAGACCTGGCGCAGGTGCGTGTCGGCATGACGATAAGCATGACTGCTCTTTTTTCGGGGGTCCGCATTGGAACACAGTGGACTCCCGCAAAATATAAAGTGTTTATAGTGTTCCGGAAAGTGGGGTAATTATGTTTCAACCGTTAAAGGGTGTAAAGGTTATCGATCTTACCTATTTTGTCGCAGGTCCCGGCGCAGCCAGGATCCTCGCGGACTGGGGCGCGGATGTCATCAAAGTCGAGCCCGGATTCGGTGATCCCGGACGCGGGACCGGCGCTACGATGTCCTGCCCGACCAAAAAGGACTGCAACCCCTTCTACACGATCTACAACATGAACAAGAGGGGCATCGCCCTCAACCTCAAGAAGGAGGAAGGCAAGGCTATCCTGGACAAGATCCTTGAGACGGCGGACGTTTTCGTGAGCAGCTACAGGACTGGAGCTTTGAAGCGCCTGGGCCTGGACTATGACTCACTGAGCAAAAAATTTCCTCATCTGATCTGGGCACAGATCAACGGATTCGGCGATTTCGGCCCTGCCAAAGACAATGCCGGTTTTGACACGGTCGCTTTCTGGGCCCGTTCGGGCGCAATGATCGACCTCACGGAAAAGGATACCAGCCCGATCAATCCTCTGATCGGCTTCGGCGATGCTACGACCTCCTGCTCACTGGCAGGCGGGATCTCCGCAGCTCTCTACCAGAAGGCACAGACCGGCAAGGGCTGCAAGGTCATGATCTCTCTGTTCGGTCAGGCGATCTGGAGTGAGAGCGCGGGTATGGTCTCCGTCCAGTACGGTGATGAATATCCCAAGACCCGTCTCAATCCCGGCAGCCCCGTCATGGACACCTACTGCAGTTCCGACGGCAAATGGTTCTATATGAGTATTCTGGAACCCGACCGCTACAACAACAAGCTGTTTGAGGAACTGGGACTGACAGATCTGATCGACAATCCCGACTTTGCGACAGCGGTCGGATCGAAAGCCCACTCCGCCGAGTTGGTCAGCATCCTGGCCCCTGCTTTCGCAAAGCACACCATGGAAGAGATCGAGGGAATGTTTGCCCGCGCGGATATCGCCTACGATCATGTCCAGCATCTGAGCGAAGTCGTCAACGATCCTCAGGCTCTGGAGAACAAGTATATCGTTCCCTTTGCCAACAATGACGGGACTGTGACAAAGCAGCCCACGACTCCGATCCGTTTCACGCTCACCGAGCCTGAAACCGTCGAAGACATCGCCCCCACTCTGGAGCGCCAGGCGCCCATGATCGGCGAGCATACCATTGAAGTGCTCAAGGAGTATGGATATGCGGATGACGTGATCCAGAAATATATTGACGATGGCGTTGTGACCGTGACAAAATAAAATAGAATTGTCAAAGCAAACCGGGTGCCTGTGAACCAAATATCACACAGTTTTTCGCAGGTATCCGGCAGCGCGCGATGGGAACAGCGCTTAGTTTTTGGTTCCTCGGAAGGGAGGTAGAGATTTAAATGGCAATCATCATGACAGAAGACCAGAAGGCAATGGTCGAGCTTGCGAAACAGTTTGCGGAGGGAGATATCGCTCCGTATTCTCAGGAGATGGATGAAACAGGTCACATGCGTCCCGAGATCGTCGCCAAAATGGCTGAGTTGGGTTTCATGGGCATCAATATCCCTGAGGAGTACGGCGGAGCCGGTCTGGACGAGGTCACCAAGATCCTGGTCATCGAGGAGATCGCAAAGGTCGACGCATCTGTCGCCGAACTGCTCTCCGTGCACACGCTGGTCAGCGACATTATCATGAAACGGGGCAACGAGGAGCAGAAAAAGAAATATCTTTCCCTCGCCAGTTCCGGCAAGGTCGGCGCCTTTGCGCTGACAGAGCCCGGCGCAGGTTCCGACGCGGCAGCCGCCAAGACCAAGGCTATTGCTGACGGCGATGACTATGTCATCGACGGCACCAAGTGCTTCATCTCCAATATGGGACAGGAGGAAGGCGACTATGTCGTTCTGATCGCCCTGACAGAGCCTGAGAAGAAGACAAAAGGCATGTCTGCCATCATCGTTGACCGCGGCACACCCGGATTCACTGTCGGAAAGACAGAGAACAAGATGGGCCTTCGCGCAGCACCGGTCTCGGAACTGATCTTTGAGAACTGCCGGGTTCCCAGGTCCAATCTCCTCGGACAGGAAGGCAAAGGCTTCATGATCGCCATGGCAGCTCTTGACGGCGGACGTATCGGCATGGGCGCCCAGGCAGTCGGTATCGCGGAAGCTGCCATCGAAGCAGCTGTGAAGTACTCCGGCGAGCGTATTCAGTTTGGCAAACCGATCAACGCAAACCAGGGTATCCAGTGGTATCTGGCCGACATGGCTACCACGACAGAAGCGGCAAAGCTTCTGGTCTGGAACGCTGCCAACCTCCGTCAGAACGGTTTCAACATCAACAAGGAAGCATCGATGGCGAAGTACTATGCTTCTGAGAATGCTGTTGCGGTCTGCAACCGTGCCCTTCAGATCCACGGAGGCTACGGCTACATGAAGGACTACGCAATCGAGCGGATGTACAGAGACGCCCGTATCGTTCCTCTTTACGAGGGCACCTCCGAAGTTCAGAAGATGGTCATTTCCAGGGCTGTCATCAACGGCTGACGCCCTTTTTCGTACAGGACCTCCTTATCATTTCCGGACTTGTTTATGAGTCCTGGAAAGATAAGCAGGACAGTGAGATTTCGACTGGATAAGTTCCTCTCTCTACACCGTGCACACGGTCTGCTTATCCCAGGTTGGAACAGCTGTAGATCAAAATCGAAAGATCAGTGAGCACAGGGGAAAGTCCCGGGAAACCGGGGCTTTCCCTTTTTAACGGCATGGAAGTAGTTTTGCAACCGGTTTCTTATTTGTGTATAATAATGATGATTACAGATTTTTGAAAACACAACCGGCTCATTCTCGAAACTTCAGTCATGAGTTATCCGGTTTTCAAACAGGAGATTAGTTGGAATTCAGGAATTGGTAATATGAAAAAAATCCAAATAATTATCGATTTGGAGCGGACAGGAAAGAGACTGAAGGCTATAGCTGTACAAAAAGGATACAGTGTTAAGAGTATTCAAGAATATCTGGGTCTGTCCTGTCCTCAACCGATTTACAGATGGTATAAGGGAATGATCCTCCCTTCTGTTGACCATCTTCTGATGCTGAGTGAGCTTTATCAAGTGCATATGGAAGATCTGCTGGTAAAGAAAAACATTAAGTTAAACATGAATATTGAGGATCGTGAGGAAAAGTCAGATATTATTTCAGATATGAATTTTACAAAAAGAACCCTTCGCCTTCAGGCGTACTTCTTAAAGCTGTATGCTTAAAATTCATTGGATTAACCGTCCAATGACAATTACAGTTAAACCTCCTACGATTGATTCGAACACGGTGTTAAGAATCCGGTATCTTTAAATCATGAGGAGGCAGACACGAATGACAAGAGGAAAAATCATTTATCTTGACAGTGATCAAAAAGCATACAGTACAATCGAATTTAATGGAGATATGTATCCTGAAGGACATGGAGATGAAATCCTCGAGAGATTTGAGGAGAATTATTTTACAAGTTTCACAGTTTATGAAAACTTTGTTTTCAGGTTTAATAAAAGAAACTTCGGTTATCCGGAAAAACTGATACACTCCCTTTCCTGCAGCCAGACCGGTGTTATTGATGTAACAGGAAACTGGACAGATTACCTGTATATAATTAATGAGTCCACCCAAAAATGGATCATATTGGACGAGGAGGGAACTAAGGATCTTCCTGACCAGACATTGGGAGTTGTAAGTTTTAAAAGTGTAGAGAATGTAATACAGAAGAAATCGGAATCCGTATCGGATCAAACCAGCGTAGTATTACATCGATCAGAAGAACCCGCATTTGTATCGGAATCAGCACCTTTCAGGAAGGCAGTGAGTAATAATCCTGCGATTGGTACGCCGTATGATGATGCATACCGTACACTGCTTAACGACTGTGAGCGCCTTATTATCCCTGTCATCAACGAAGTGTTTGGAAAAGATTATCGGGGAGACGAAAGGATTATCCATCATCCGGATATTCATTTTATTAACAGACAGGATGGGACTGAAGAAAAACGCATCACAGACAGTATCTTTACAATTTCCAGTAAAACTGATGAAAAATACCTTATGGAGTGTCAGTCTTATGGGGACAGCAGTCTGCTCGTCAGGATTTTTGAGTACATCACTCAGGAAGCGATTGATGGCAGTGAAATGTCAGGGAGTGTGCTAAAAGTTACTATTCCGCATGCGGGTGTACTTTTTCTTAGAAGCACTGGGAAAACACCTGATCAAATGAACGTTTTCATTGTAACGCCTGGAGGAAACTGTTCTTTCGATATTCCTGTGATGAAGATACAGTCTTATTCCATAGATCAGATTGTCAAACGAAAACTGTATTTCCTGTTGCCGTTTTATATTTTTAATCATGAAAAGTATTTTTCTGAATATGAAAAAGATGAGAAAAGTCGTTCATCTCTTCAAGGTGAGTACATAAGAATTATGGAGTTGTTGGATCAGGCGGTAAAAGAGAAGGAGATTTCTTATTATTACCGCCGCACAATTATTGATATGATGAAAAAGGTTTTGGACAACATAGCCAGAAATTATGAGAATGTTAAAGAGGAGGTGAAGAAAATCGTGGGCGGTGAGATTTTGGAGCATGAAGGTAAAACGATCTATAACGAAGGAAAAGAAGAAGGACACATTGAAGGAAAAGCAGATGGAGAAGCACTGGTATCTAAACTGATGAGTATTTTGTTTAAAGAGAATAAGATTGAAGATGCAAAAAAGGCAGCGGAAGACAGTAACTATCTCCATCTTCTGTTAAAACAGTACAACATTGAGTAGAAGTATGTTTTGTGGTAATAGTCTCACTAGTAAAAGACCATGGAACCCTAAAACTTTCGCTGAGTCATTGAGTGACCGGAAAAACACAGCAGAGACTGCAAATATTGCATTATTGTATACAAATTTCCATTGACTTCCCTTCCAAGACGTGTATAATGTGTTTTAGAGCAAAGGCGCTTGAGGAAACAGAATATCCGTTTCTTCGGGTGCCTTTTTTTGTTTTTTCGGCGTATCCTGTGTCTGACTGGAGGATCTGTACATGGTAGCTGCAAATCAGGACTATCTCAAGCTCCCGGGGAGCTATCTGTTTTCAACAGTGGCAAAAAAGACAAAAGCCTATACGGACGCGCATCCCGGGGCGCGGATCATCCGTCTCGGGATCGGGGATGTGACCCTGCCGCTCCCGCAGGCTGTGATAGAAGCTCTTCACCGGGCAGTGGATGAGCAGGCAGACGCGGCGACATTCCGCGGGTATGCACCGGATCTGGGCTATGATTTTCTGCGGGAGACCATCGCGGAACAGGATTTCCGTGCGAGGGGCTGCGATATTGCGGCAGACGAGATCTTTATCTCAGACGGAGCCAAGAGCGACTGCGCGAATATCCAGGAGATTTTTGAAAAAGACGCCCGGATCGCTGTCTGTGATCCGGTCTATCCGGTTTATGTCGACAGTAATGTCATGGCCGGCAGGGCCGGGACTTATGATGCCGGAACACAGATCTGGAGCCGGGTCCTCTACATGCCCTGTACAAGAGAGAACGGCTTTGCGCCGCAGCTTCCGGATGAGGCACCGGACCTGATCTATCTGTGTTTTCCCAATAATCCGACCGGCGCCGCGGTGACAAAGGATTTCCTGCAGGAGTGGGTCGACTACGCCAACCGCATCGGTGCTGTCATCCTGTACGATGCGGCCTATGAAGCCTATATTTCAGAAGAAGGGATCCCCCATTCGATCTATGAGTGTGAGGGGGCCAGGACCTGCGCCATTGAGATGCGCTCTTTTTCCAAAAACGCGGGATTCACCGGGCTGCGGCTGGGCGCCACGGTCATCCCCAGGGATCTCAAGGACAAAAACGGACAGGCCTTCCATCCCCTCTGGGCGAGGCGGCACGGTACAAAGTATAACGGTGCTCCCTATATCGTCCAGCGCGCAGGCGAGGCCTGCTATTCTCCGGAAGGAAAGAAGCAGATCGCGGACATGATCGGGCACTACATGAAAAACGCCCACTATATCCGCGACAGCCTGAAATCCTTCGGCTATGAGGTCTCCGGCGGTGTCAACTCGCCTTACATCTGGCTCCGCACACCGGAGAATATGACCAGTTGGGAGTTTTTTGATCATCTTCTTGAAAAGGCCAATGTCATCGGCACACCCGGCAGCGGATTCGGCCCGGCGGGCGAGCATTATTTCAGGCTGACCGCCTTCGGTACCTATGAAAACAGCGTGGAGGCGATGGAGAGGATCCGGAAGCTGTAAATCCGGAGAAATCGGGTAAATTCGCCATTAGAATGTTCTGCATAACGTATTTTTATAAAAATATTAAAGACGAGGTCGAGGAGCATAAATGAGTAATTGTGTAATTGTCGGTATTAACTGGGGAGATGAGGGAAAGGGCAGGATGGTAGATCTGCTGACCCGGGGGTATGACCTTGTCGTGCGCTATCAGGGCGGCGGAAACGCCGGACATACTGTTGTGAATGAAAAGGGAAAATTCGCCCTCCATCTGCTACCTTCCGGCGTATTCAGGAGCGGTGTCACCAACATTCTCGGGAACGGAGTCGCCTTTGATCCTGAGAACCTCTGGAAAGAAATGGAGGAAGTGCGTTCAAAGGGTGTGGAGCTCACACCGGAGAACCTGAAGATCAGCAGCAGGGCGTCCCTGCTCCTTCCCTGGCACAGGGAGCTGGATGCGCTGGAGGAAACGCGTCTCGCTGACAAGCAGTACGGATCCACGAAACAGGGGATCGCGCCTTTTTATTCCGATAAATACCAGAAAAAGACCGTTCTTGCCGGTGAGCTTTTTTATCCTGAGGAACTCAAAGATCATCTGAAGGATCTGATGGAGTGGAAGAATCTGACGCTGACAAAAGTATATGGAGCCAGACCCTGGACGATGGAGATGCTTGAGAAATGGATCCATGATTTCTGCGAGCCCGTCAGACCCTTTATCTGTGATACGGCGGCCTTTCTGGAGCAGGCTGTGGAGGCAGACAAAAAGATTCTGTTCGAAGCGCAGCTGGGCGCTCTCCGGGACCTGGACTACGGCATCTATCCCTACACGACCTCTTCCAATACATTGGCGGCCTATGCGCCGATCGGCTCAGGCCTGCCGTCTGCCCGGATCGATGAAGTGATCGGTGTAGTCAAAGCCTATTCCACCTGCGTGGGCGAGGGACCGTTTGTCTGTGAGATGTTTGGAGAAGAAGCTGAAAAACTCCGCGAAGCCGGCGGGGAATATGGAGCCAAAACAGGCAGGCCCCGCCGCGTGGGTCCTATTGACCTTGTCGCCACCCGTTACGGCGTCAAAGTGCAGGCGGCTACGCAGATCGCCCTGACGAAACTGGATGTGCTCAGCTATATGGACAGGATCCCTGTCTGCGCCCGGTACCGGATAAACGGGAAGGAGACGGACCGTTTCCCCTTCCCCACCGAGCTGGATAAGGCTGAACCCGTGATCACCTGGATGGACGGCTGGAAATGTGATATTTCCGGAGTCAGACACTGGGAGGACCTGCCGCGGGAAGCCAGGGACTACGTGACCTGTATTGAAGAGGCTGTCAAGTGCCCCGTGACTTATGTGTCCGTGGGACCGGAGCGGGACAGTATAATTTTCAGATGATCCTTATTTTGACAGCATTCATAATTTCAATTTCCCATGAGAAAGAGAGAATATGAAAATGAAACTATGAATGCCGACAGCAGTAAACCATGAACAGTGAAAAACGTCCTGATAAAAGGGCGTTTTTTATTTCCATTTATTTCTTTTTTATTTTCAGGCTCTTGAGGTATTCCTTCTGCTCCGGCGCGATGCGGTAACTTTCCACGGCTTTCTGGATCGCTTTATTGTGTGTCCAGACATCCAGTCTGCGGCCTTCAATGTACGGCAGTACAGCATCATACTGCTTTGCCAGGGCAGTAGCGAAATACCAGGCGGTCATCATGTTTACATAGTATTCTTCTGACCGGATACCGGAGACCATTTCCGGATATGCCCTGTCGAAATCTTCGTTCAGGAAATGCTCCATCAGCATCCCGACCGCAAAACGGATCGTGTAGGTCTGGTCAGAGCATATCCATATTTTTACAGGATTCAGCAGCTCCTGCCGGTGCTTTTTAAACACCTTCGGCGACAGCTGGTCGCAGGTCGCCCAATTATCTATATAGGGCAGAAAACGACTCACTTCTTCGATGCATTTTTCATAGTCCTTCATTTCTGAAAGAATGAAGGCGTGAAGCTGATTTTCGTCAAAATACTGATGGGGCAGATCATCCAGAAAAGCGGAGATATCGTCTCTTTTGATCAGCTTTTTTGCGTATTTTCTGAGTTCCGGAGTCCGCACTCCGATGATGGAATCCGCGGCGGCGGTCGGGATCAGCTTTGCCTGAAAATCCCGGTATTTTTTATCCTGAAGCAGGAACAGGTCTTTTCTGATTTCTTCTGTCAGCATGGGTACTCTCCTTGTCAAATGGATCCTTTTATAAATATATTGTAATACAGATTTGCCGGATTTAAAGAAGAACAGGCTTACATTTCAGATTGCCTTTAAATTCAGGTGTTCTGTGCGACTTCCAACGAAAAACCAGAAAAACCATTATTCCAAATCAGTTGAGTCAAGGGTTTTTTCGTGTTACTCTGACACTGCCGGTCAATTGTAATAATACAGTGCTTAGTGAGGCTGTTTGAAAGCGGGGAGAATACCCATAACAATCGAAAATGAAAAAAAAGAAAAAGAAAAAAAGCGCGGCGGGAATCATTGAACAGTCGAATCCCATGCCGCAAAATCCCGCGGCGGATCTGGAGACCTATCTGAAAAGCAGAATGAACGACCTTCCCTGCCGGGATCTGATCAGAAATATTTCCGTCAGTGAAAGCGGGGACGGGAAGAGCCTGAATGTGACGATCGTTCCAAAGTGCGGAGAGGCCGTCTCTTTAGGGACGCTGAAAATAAGCCTGGAAAACGTGAACGGATCTCTGTGGAAGAGAAAGAAAAAAGATGCCTGGGCTGGTCTGAAAGGGTATCGTCCCAAAGTTGATCCTAAACTCTCCGGGAGGATCCTGGAGGAGGCAAATGCCTGTCTGACCGCCTGGAGGGAGGACCACCCCTTCTCTGACGAGTTGAGATCCGACCTGTTTTCTCAGAAGGCTTACGGATTTTTGAGTCCGGGGAAAATCAATACACTTCGTTTCCTTGCGGGAGAGAAGGTGCTCACCGGCCAGCGGACGGAGGTCCTTGCGGATGCTGTCCATATGGAGTTTAACGGGATCCCTTATAAGGCGGTCTGTGCTCTCCCTGCAGGGACGATAAAGTTTACACTCTCGAAAGCAGACTTTCTCCTGCATCAGTTTGAACTTGTGCGGAAGGAGATCCGGACAAAAGAAGCGATCGGCGGGTACCTGACAGAAAAAGGGATCCCCGGGGAGGTGCAGTATGCGGGGAAACCGGGGACCTTCTGTCTCTTATTTGATTTTGCCCTCAGCAGGGAAAAGGAAACCGTCACTGTCGGGACAGCCTTCCGGAGGATCGTGATGACCGCCTACAGGAATGCCAGGGACAGGGAGAGACAAAGGGAAGAGAAACTTGAAAAGTACCTGAAGACATGCCCCTGGTACGGGACTTTTGTGGCTCAGGCCGTCCTGACAAGCCTGGAAGAAAACAAAAAGCGGCTGACCAGAGGGCAGCTTGTCAATCTGCTGAGAGGTGTGAATGTCTCTGCCGATTATGTTTTTGGAGAATACTCTGGAAAGTATAACCTGATGCCAAAGTCCGAAGTCAGAGAGGTCGTTGACTGCCTGGTCCGGTTCGGCATCGTCGGCGAATGGCGCGTACACGGGGAATATCAGGATTACTATACCTGTTTTGTCACACCGGAGGGGAAGTTTTTTGAACGCCTGCAGAGTGAAGCAGTCCCGAAGAAGAGGCCGGTCACTGAACAGGAATATCATCTTGTCTTAACAGCTGTGAGGGAAGATATCCCGAGGCTTGAAGATAAGGAGAAGCAAAAGCTCCTGCAGGCGGCCGTAAGCATGCGGAGCCTCTTTTTGACCGACCCGGAGCTTATTCTGGACTGCGTAGAGCAGATGGGAGAGCCCGCGGCAGAATACCTGCGTGACCAATACAAAAACGAAGAGACCAGGACGGATAAAAGGATCCTGAAGCTCCTGCTCAATGCCGCCTCCGGAAAGGGCAAAGAAGTCCCGAAAAACGGCCTGGATGCCTTCCGGGAAAGGAACGAGAAAAAACGGCGGAAAAAGGAGGAAGAGGAGAAACGGGACAGGGAGCTGTTCCAGCTGGTCCTGACGGAGATCCCTGACAATTATGTCGATCTGTATCCCGCCGCCCGCCTGATGCACAGAAAATTTGTCCTCCACATCGGACCGACCAATTCGGGCAAGACCCACGATGCGGTCCAGGAGCTGATGCGGGCAGATAACGGGATCTATCTGGCCCCGCTCCGTCTCCTTGCCTACGAGCAGTATGAGCGGCTGAACCGCGCGGAGTGCCCCTGTTCCCTGGTGACCGGCGAGGAGCAGTTTCTCATAGACGGGGCCAGACACCAGTCCTCCACCATCGAGATGGTCAGCTTAAAGACCCGCTACGAAGTGGCAGTGATCGATGAAGCGCAGATGATCGCGGACAGGTCCCGCGGCGGCGCCTGGACAGCGGCCATCATGGGAGTCTGCGCGGATACAGTGTATGTCTGCGCGGCCCCGGAGGTGGAACAAAGACTTGTGGAGATCATCAAAGACTGCGGAGATGAATATAAAGTCGTCCACCACAGGAGGATGACGCCTCTTGAATACGAGGAAGAAAAATTCATCTTCCCGGACGATGTAAAGCCGGGGGATGCCCTGATCGTCTTTTCCCGGAGAAATGTCCACGCCGTGGCGGCTCAGCTCTGGAAAAAACACGTCAGCTGCAGCATTATCTACGGCGCTCTTCCCTATGACGTGCGGCACAAACAGGCGGAGCTTTTCGCTGCGGGCAAGACCGATGTGGTGGTCGCCACAGATGCCATCGGCATGGGCATGAACCTTCCCATCAGACGTGTCGTCCTGATGGAGACCGTAAAATATGACGGCTTTGAAAGGCGTTCCCTCACCTATGGGGAAATCAGGCAGATCATCGGCAGGGCGGGAAGATACGGCATCTACAATGTCGGATATGCAGCAGCTGCGGATGACGGTGAGAGGGTAAAAAAGGCTGTCCATAAGCGGCTTGACCCTATCGGGGAAGCGGTGATCGACTTTCCGGAGACACTCCTCACCGTTGACGCCACCATCCTCGAACTCATCAAAAAATGGGAGCAGGTCATTCCGGCAAAGGGCTGGTGCAAAGAGTCCGTCGAGCATATGCACCGTATGGCGGAAATGACGGAAGACCTGAATGCCCCCAAGCACCTGGCCTATGATTTTCTGACGATCCCCTTTGAAGACGAAAACGGAGAGCTTCTGCAGATCTGGCTGGATATTTTTGAAAAAGAGGTGCGGGGAAGAGAATACAGCATTTTTGATCAGGCCGCCGCAGTCGAACTGAAAAGCCCCTCCGCTGCTGATGCCATTGACGCGCTTGAACAGCAGCACCGTGTCCTGGATCTGTATTACGCCCTGGCCCGCAAGTTCCAGCCCCTTGAGAGTACACTGGAATATATCATGGAAAAGAAAAGAGTCTGCTCTGAAAGGATCATGAAGGTGCTCGCAAAGCGGGGGTTCAGGGAAAAGAGGTGCAGGATCTGCGGCAGGCCGCTCCCCTGGAACCACCCCTACGGGATGTGCGGCCGCTGCTGGGACAAGAGGATGTGATCTTACAAAAAAGGTTACAAAGAAGGTTGCAAATAATGTGGCTCGAGTCCGCTGTTTTTGGCCTGGCTGCCTTTTTTCCGGACAGGATCAGGACAATACACAAGCTTCATGCCGGTGATGATAGAGGATGCCCGGATGCGGCCGATGCGGATGAGGTAGTCGATCTTGCACCGGGCGGCGTAGCGGATGGGTTCCCGGTAGATGGGATTTGAGGGGAGCAGATCCAGGCCGTACATGACGGAATCGACGAAGTCATCGTATTCCTCCGGCCCGTTCAGCAGTTCCATGATCTCGTCGCAGATGCGATGATAGAGCCGTATATTCTGTTTCAGCAGACCGCGGATATCGCGCCCCTCGATGACTTCCATGTGCGCCAGGGCATAATAGGGATAAGGCTCTTCTGCAAGGAGGTTTTCTAATGTTCTGAACTGATCCTCCATGTATTCGCAGTAGGGCATGCGGGAATGTGCCGCGAGATAAGGCGAAAGAATGGTGTCACCGGCACAGAATACACCGTCCGGTGTGAGGAAGCCGAGATGGCCGATGGTATGGCCATAGAGCCTGTGGATGGCAAAAGTAGTCCCCATCAGAGTGATCTCAGTACTGTCCTCCGGAATCACCTCAACGGAAAAATCCGCTGTCTCCCGGATGCGCTCGAGTAGATCAGGCAGCAGATTCCCCAGATGAGCCGCCAGGTTCTCGATCGAGGCGACAGATTCGATCTCCGAGGGATTCGCAAAAAGGCGCGCCCCGAAAGCCTCAGCCAGTGCCCGGCTGTTCGCGATGTGGTCGACATGCAGATGGGTGTGGAGGACGGCATAGACAGAGACCCCATGCTCCCGAAGGAAGGGGATCAGTTCCGGGTCGGGATCCGTACCGGAATCTATGAGGACGATGTTTTTTTCGTCCAGACGATAGGTCACTATGAGCGCCTGCCCGGAGAAAAAATAGCCTGTATTCCCTTTGATCTGATGCCATTCACGGGGCATGCAGCCTCCCTTCAGCCTGAGTGTTTCAGACGCTCCTGATCATTTTATTTGCCGTATTTGTCTTTACCGGCTAAATGATGCGCTTTTGTGATATGCTTATTTTCGTAAAAATAATGCGGTAAAGATAATGATTTCAAGATTGTATTGTAAACCAGGCCAGCCAAAGATACAATGGTATTATCGTCTGTATACTGCCCCTTTCAGCGGGCGCGGGGATAAGGGAAGGAATTTGGACCGGCTTATAGCGCAAACCGTTTTACATCGTGAGAAGGAAGGTCTGAAGGAATATGGCCTATTGTGAAAACTGCGGCGCAAAGCTGCCGGAACAAAAAGAGGGACCGGGTCAGGAAAAACAGCCCGGAGAGGTGCATATCAAATGTCCCGCCTGCGGATATATCCGATGGAAAAATCCGGGGCCCTGCGTGTCGGTCCTGGTCGTCCGCGAAGGACGTGTCCTGCTGGGCCGCAGAACAGAAACGGAGACGGATATCATGCCCGGAAAGTGGTGCCTTCCCTGCGGTTTTATTGAGTGGGGAGAGAGCTATTATGATGCGGCAAAACGGGAAGTCCTCGAGGAGACAGGCCTCACAATCCAGCCTGTCAGCATCATCAACGTAGTCACCAATCACTTTGGCCCGGGTACTTTCGGAGACCAGTACCCCGCAAAAAAATATGAGTCCCTTGTCGTAGTCCTTCTGGCTGTTCCTGTTTCAGGTGAGGAAAGGGCTGGAGATGATCTCACCGAGGTCGCATGGTTCCCTGCGGAAGGACCGCTCCCGGAAATGGCTTTTCAGGCAGATCTGCATACCATCGGTCAATACAGGCGGTGCGGAGACCGGTTCGGAATCTTTTTTTCAGATACGGAGAATGTCTTTTGGGAATGAAGGGATCCGGGCCGGTGATTTCCAAAGGAAGATTTCTGTTTCAGACAGGGAAAAAATAGACGTAAAATTATGAAGTTATCTCTTTACAGTGCCTATGGAGTAAGAAGATGGGAGAGGCCAAATCCCGCCCGGAGGGAAAACATTACACCTTTTTTCAGAATACGGAATGCGAGTTTTTCCCCTGTCATAAAACACAGGATCCGTCCCGCTTTAACTGTCTGTTCTGTTACTGCCCGCTCTACGCATTGGGAAAAAGATGCGGCGGCAATTTCCGCTACACAGACCGCGGGAACAAAGACTGTACAAACTGCCTGATCCCCCATGTGCCTGAAAATTACGAGCTGGTCACAAAGAAATATTCTGAGATCATGGAGGTCGTCCGCAGAGAGGACAGGAGACTGCCCTGAAGAGCCGCAGCCCCCGGATGTTCGGGGACGGAGGCGTCTCTCCGCTCCCGGCGAGGGGATTTTGGGTATCCTCCCTAATGACCCGGGGACAAAGGAGTACACCGGCAGGTCAGGGGACGGAGGGATAACCCGATAAAGATGCGAAAACGATAGTATTACAAGAACAAGTAAGACTGTTAATATTTAATAAATTGAATATGTTTACAGGTGCCCGGTTTTCCCCGTGCAAAGCGTACGCGGCCTGAACTTCTTAAAGTCATTGCAGGGTCATTGAAGGATCATTGCAGGGTCATTGAAGGATCATTGGAGGATCGATCGTTGCAGGATCGTTGAAGGATCATGGGAGGATCATTGCAAGGATCATTGCAGAATCATCACAGGATAAGCAGGTTCATGTTCAGGGCGGGGGAAAAGAGGGTGAAAAGGGAAACGGGTGAGAGTCCCGTGCTGTCCCGCAACTGTGAAATGGTTGTTTTTTCGATTATGCCACTGGCGGAAATTCTGCCGGGAAGGGGAAAAAACAGACCGGACCTTTCAGCGTGTGAAAGCATATTGAATTTTAAACCGGATATAGCAGAAGGCAGTTCAGAACTGAATCCGTCTCTGCTATCCGGTCTCAAAGAAAATGCTGAACAGGTTTGGAAGCCATGAGCCAGGAGACCTGCCTGTAAACGGTCGTCTATGGTTACGGAGTATGACCGGAGGACGTGTGGAATGATCAGGGGCAGGTATGCCCCTCCTTTCCGTGTGCTGCCGGGACATGCCCTGTGTTCGCATAGACCTGTTTATCGGTAAAGATCCTGAGAGAGTTCTGAATGGATTTATACCGGAGACAGGACAGCGCTTTACTCATGACTATTTGCACAGGAGCGCCGCAAACAGTCCATGCAGCATAGAGAACGCCATTACTTACAGCGTGTTGTTATTCTATTTCAAGAGCGTTCCGGAAGGGAGTTTTTTTATGAATAAGAAGTTGGCGGCAATCGTACTTGCGGCTGTGCTGGCAGGTTCTATGATCGCCGGCTGCGGAAGCAGTTCGGGAGGCGGTACAGCCTCTTCGGGATCCGGAGAGCCGGCAGCCGCAGAAGCGGAAGCTGAAACCGGAGGAGAAACGGAGGAGGAAACTCAGACTGTCGATGCAATCGATACTTCCGCTGCAGCAGTGGAAGATGTTGCGGAAACGGCTGCTTCTGTGGAAGCGGCGACAACAGTATCTGAAGCTGCCTCAACAGCTGCATCCTCAGCGGCGGAAACGGCAGTGGAGACTGACCCTGTGGCGCAGGCTGCTGCGCTGATCGACGCGATCTATGTACAGGAACGCACAGAGACAACGGACGCGGACATCGAGGCCGCCCGCAATGCCTGGAACGCGCTGACCGATGAGCAGAAGGCTCTGGTGGAAGGCGAAGACGCGGATCCCGATTACTTTGGCCGCGACACGGGCGACGCGTCCCTGGATGATCCCCGCAACGGAGATGAGATCGGCGAGAACGAGCTCCTGGTCGTGAGCTTCGGCACCTCTTTCAATGAAAGCCGCGCAGAGGACATCGGCGGTATCGAAAAGGCACTTCAGGAAGCAAATCCTGACTGGTCCGTCCGCAGAGCATTTACAGCTCAGATCATCATCAACCATGTGCAGGCCAGAGACGAGGAAGTGATCGACAATGTCGACCAGGCACTGGCGCGCGCGAAAGCAAACGGAGTGAAAAATCTTGTCGTCCAGCCCACTCATCTCATGCATGGAGCGGAGTATGATGAACTGATGGCCGCTCTGAAGGCCGTGGAGGGTGATTTTGAGACCATCCGTGTGGCGGAGCCCCTTCTGGGCCAGGTCGGTGAAGACGCATCTGTCATTAATGAAGACAAGGCCATTGTTGCCCAGGCTGTCGCAGCCACTGCAGCCGCGGAAGCAGGCTATGAGGGTGAAGATACCGCCGCAGCTCTTGCAGCAGCCGCAGAGGATGGCACTGCTTTTGTTTTTATGGGCCACGGCACCGCTCATGTCGCCAAGGTCTCCTACAGTCAGATGCAGACACAGATGAATGAACTGGGCTACAACAATGTCTTTATCGGCACCGTAGAGGGTGAGCCGGAGGAGACTGCCTGTGATCAGATCATCGAGAAGGTCAAGGCAGCCGGCTTTAAAAAGGTCATACTTCGGCCTCTGATGGTCGTGGCCGGCGACCATGCAAACAATGACATGGCTGGCGACGAGGAGGATTCTTGGAAGAGCATGTTCATGGCGGATGGAAGCTTTGATCAGGTCGACTGCCAGGTCGAAGGCCTCGGCCGCATCCCCGAGATACAGGCTCTTTATGCAGCCCACACAGCAGCCGCTCTCGCTTCTGATCCCACAGCCGGAACAGCTGTTTCCGGTGCGGCGGAAGACGCGGGCGCAGCCCTGGAGGACGGCACTTACACAGCAACCTTCACTACTGACGGCAGCATGTTCCATGTCAATGAAGCCTATGACAACAAGGGGACACTTACTGTCGCGGACGGGCAGATGACGATCCACGTCAGCCTTGTTTCCAAAAAGATCGTCAACCTCTTTTTGGGTACTGCTGAGGAGGCCCAGGCGGAAGGCGCTGCCCTCCTCGAGCCCACGACCGATTCTGTCGAGTACGCGGACGGAACAACGGATGAAGTCTATGGCTTTGACATTCCCGTGCCCGCCATTGGTGAGGAATTTGACTGCGCTCTTGTCGGCGAAAAGGGGAAATGGTATGACCATAAGGTCATGGTGACAGATCCCGTGAAGGCGGAATAATGTGAAAGCGGAATGAAAATGACATGACGGTATGAGCGGATGTTCTGGTTTTGTCATGTCCTGGCTGGAATAAAGGATAAGCAGCTGGAATTTACAGGGGTGTTCCGGATGCACTGCATCTGGAACACCCCTTTATTAGGCTGACGAGATCTTTAAAGTCGAAGAAAGGACATTTGGTCCGGAGAGCAATCTTTTGATCCGGAGAACAATCTTTTGATCCGGAGAACAATCTTTTGATCCGGAGAACAATCTTTTGGTTCGGAGAGCAATCTTTTGGTCTGAAGAGCCGGAGATTTATTCAGGAAAGAACTGGTCGATCCGGATCAAAATCATTTAGGTATCTTGCTTGGAGGAAATAATGATCGATATTGCCGAACGGCTGGAAGACGGTCTGCTCCGGTCTGCACTCCGCGGGATCCGTCCCGCGGATGAAGAGGCGGCAGCCCGGTGCCGGGCGCGTTGGAACTGCATCGCCAAGCCGCTCTACGGGCTGGGCGTGCTGGAGGATCTGGTCGTGCGGATCGCCGCCGCACAGGGAACGGATCAGGTGGATATCTCCCGAAAGGGGCTGGTCGTTTTCTGCGCGGACAACGGTGTTGTCGACGAGGGTGTGAGCCAGACCGGACAGGAAGTGACAGCCATCGTGGCGGAAAATTTCATCGACGGGAAGTCCTGCGCCGCGATCATGTGTAAGCGGGCAGGTGCCGATCTGTACCCTGTTGATGTGGGCATTGCGGTTGACACGCCGCGCGTGGAGAAGAGGAAGTGCAGGCGGGGCACAGCCAATATGACAAAGGGTCCCGCTATGACGCGCGAAGAGGCCGTTTTCGCAATTGAGGCGGGCATCTCTAAGGCTCAGGAACTGGAGGAAGCCGGCTATCGGATCCTGGCGGCAGGTGAGATGGGGATCGGAAACACCACGACCAGCGCTGCCGTCACGGCGGTGCTTCTGGGGATGGATCCGGCAGAGGTGACCGGCCGGGGCGCCGGCCTTTCTGATGAAGGTTTGCGAAAAAAAACCGATGCCATCCGCCGTGCCATCGACATCAATCGGCCGGATCCGGAGGACCCGCTGGGCGTCCTGTCAAAAGTGGGCGGCTTTGATATCGCGGCCCTGACCGGCCTGTTTCTGGGAGGGGCATCCCTCCGCGTGCCGGTCGTTATTGACGGGGTTATCTCCGCTGTGGCTGCCCTTATCGCCGCGCGTCTGGAGCCTTCCTGCCGGGATTACATGCTGCCCTCACACATATCAGGGGAACCCGCCGCGATGGCTGTGATGACTGCCCTTGGATTGATACAGGAAGAACAGGAAACAGAACAGGGGAAATTGTTCCGGGAAAAAGAATTCGGGAAAAAGGGACCGGGCCCCGCTGTTTCTCCAATTCTGCATGCGGGTATGCACCTCGGGGAAGGCACCGGTGCTGTCGCCCTGTTTCCCCTGCTTGACATGGCTGTCGACATTTATTACAAAATGGATACTTTCGAAGGAATCGCGGTGGAGCAGTACAGAGACTACGATGCGGAATAATAAAAAACGATAAAAAACAGGTGCTTTTATGGCAAAGTCGATCATGATCCAGGGGACGATGTCTAATGCCGGCAAGAGCCTGCTGGCAGCCGGCCTGTGCCGGATCTTCCGGCAGGACGGATACAGGACAGCCCCTTTTAAATCCCAGAATATGGCGCTCAATTCCTTCATCACCCGGGAAGGGCTGGAGATGGGCAGGGCCCAGGTCATGCAGGCGGAGGCGGCAGGGATCGTCCCGGATGTCCGGATGAATCCGGTGCTGCTAAAGCCTACGACGGATACGGGCTCCCAGGTCATTGTGCGCGGCGAGGTGCTGGGCCACATGGATGCCCGTCGTTATTTTGCTTATAAAAAAGGCCTGATGCCCATGATATTGGAGGCTTACCGGTCTCTGTCCGAGGAATATGATATTATCGTGATCGAGGGTGCCGGCAGCCCGGCGGAGATCAATCTAAAGAGCGATGATATCGTCAACATGGGTCTCGCAAAGGCAGTCGGAGCTCCGGTTCTCCTGGTGGGTGATATCGACCGCGGGGGTGTTTTCGCTCAGCTGCTGGGCACGCACATGCTCCTGGAACCAGACGAACAGGCTCTGCTGAAGGGCTTTATCATCAACAAGTTCCGCGGTGACAAAACGATCCTGGACCCTGGCGTCCGGATGCTTGAGGAGCGTGGAGGCGTACCCGTGGTCGGCGTGGTGCCCTACATGCAGCTTGACCTGGATGACGAGGATTCCCTCTCTCCGCAGCTGGAGCAGACGAACCGTCCTTCAGCAGGAAAGCCCGTTGAGATCGCGGTCATCCGCCTGCCGCATCTATCTAATTTCACGGATCTTAATGTATTTTTGAGGATTCCTGAAGTGGATCTCCGTTACGTGTCGCGTCCCGGGGCTCTCGGGGATCCGGACATGGTCATCCTTCCGGGCACGAAAAATACGATCGAAGATCTGCTGTGGCTTAAAGAAAGTGGAATGGCCTCCGCTATCGATGCTCTGCGGCAGATGGGCCGCCTGATTTTTGGAATCTGCGGCGGCTTCCAGATGCTTGGACGAAGAGTCAGCGACCCGGAGGGTATGGAGACAGGAAAAGCAGGTGCGTCCGTGGACGGACTCGGTTTTCTGGATGCGGATACTGTTTTTTTTACAGAAAAAAGACGCACCCGTGTCAGCGGAATCATCGGCAATCTGTCCGGCATCCTGAGCACACTCAATGGTATGGCAGTCGTTGGGTATGAGATCCATATGGGACAGACCGGGACTAATGCTGCTGATCTGGACTATGGAGAGGCGGCTTCCGGAAGCTCTGTATTATCCGGGAAAGAATCAGGGACATTGACCTTTGCATTACCAGGAAAATCATCAGGGACACTGTCCGGGAAATTCTCAGAGACAGAAAAACCAGAGACAGAAAAACCAGAGACGGATTCAGAAAAAACAACTGGTTTTGCAGTGATCACAGACCAGCGCACAGGACAGACGACAGTTGACGGACTGGCCTGCGGGAATGTCTGCGGCACCTATATCCATGGTGTCTTTGACGCCCCCGGCATCGCCCGGAGGATCGTCCGGACTCTGGGAGATTTAAAGGGCCTGGATATAGCGGCAGGCAATGACGCGGAAATTTGGGAGGGCACTGCTCCTGACAATGAAGATGGGGAACATCCCGACAAGTACAAAGAAGCACAGTATGATGCGCTGGCGGATACGCTCCGTTTACACCTGGACATGGAGAAAATCTACCGGATTCTGGAGGAAGGAGCCGCATTCAGGATATGATGGAAATTGAACACGTCAGACCGGCGGATATTGAACAGACAAGCTTTAGGATCATCGAGAAAGAAATCCGCGAAATGGGACTTGAGCTTCCGGAGGATAAAAAACATGTCCTGCTCCGCGTGATCCACACTACGGCGGATTTTGATTATCTGGACACCATGACCTTCAGCAAAAACGCAGTGGAAAAAGCAGAGGATGCCTTCCGGCGGGGCGCTCATGTCGTCACGGACACTACGATGGCCATGTCCGGCATCAATAAAAGAAGACTCGCTCTTTTCGGTGGACAGACTCATTGTTATATCGCGGACCCGGAGATCGCGGAGACTGCCCGAAGGGACGGAACGACCCGGTCTGCGGCCGCTGTGAAAAAGGCCTTGCGGGAGGCATTTCTTCCGGATATACCGGATGGAAAAGGAGACACATCTGCCCCGGACTGCGGGAAAATGAACCCGGATGCCGGAAAAGAAATAAAAGCAGTCTGGCAGAGAAAGCAGAGATATCCGCTCATTTTTGCCGTGGGCAATGCACCGACTGCCTTGCTGGCGCTGGAGGAAGAACTGCGGAAGGGATTCCGCCCTGAACTCATCATTGCAGTACCCGTCGGGTTTGTAAATGTTGTCCCCGCAAAGGAGCGGATCATGGCGGCCTGCGAGGAGGCAGGTGTTCCCTGTATCTGCAACAAAGGCAGAAAGGGGGGGAGCAACGTCGCTGCCGCCATCTGTAATGCAATCCTGTACAAGCTGTAACATGTCGTCAGCGCCGTCTGTAATGCAATCCTGTACAAGCTGTAACATGTCGTCAGCGCCGTCGTCGCTGCCGCCATCTGCAATGCAATAATGTATAAAATGTAGCATGTCGTCAGCGCCGTCGTCGCTGCCGCCATCTGTAATTCTTTTTTTGCAACAGCAGCGCGTAGTTTATTCATACATGTTTGCGGGCACTCGCCCATGGCCACAAGTATGCTCAAAGAATATATCGAAAAAGGGGGGCAGCGTCTCCGCCTTGGTTATACGACAGGAAGCTGTGCCGCAGCTGCGGCTAAAGCGGCAGTCCTTATGCTCTTTACCGGGCAGGAGGTCCGTCATGTCCGTCTGATGACGCCGAGAGGGATAGAACTCGTTCTGGACATTGAGGAGATCCGGATGCAGAAGAGGACAGGGGAGTCCAGTTCTCTGTTTTCCTGTGAGGATATAGAGGGATCCTGTAAAAACGGGAAGACCGTGAATAAGCCTCCCTTTTATTCTGCCGTCTCCTGTGGAGTGCATAAGGACAGCGGAGATGATCCGGACATCACAAATGGAGCCCTGATCTGCGCGACAGCTGCCCTGTCCGACAGACCTGGCATCCGGATCGACGGCGGAGAGGGGGTTGGCCGCGTCACAAAGCCTGGGCTCAATCAGCCTGTCGGAAGCGCAGCGATCAACAGCACACCGCGCCGGATGATTGAAACGGCGGTCAGAGAAGCCATGGAAGCGGCAGAAGCATGCGGAGAATACGGCCTGGAGGTGACGATCTCCGTACCCCGGGGGCGGGAGCTCGCCGCGCAGACCTTCAATCCGAAACTGGGGATCAGGGGCGGGATTTCTATTCTGGGGACCAGCGGGATCGTGGAACCGATGAGTGACCAGGCGCTTTTGGATACGATCCGGACAGAGATCAGCGTCCGGCACAGTGAGGGAATGACGATCCTGGCTGCGGCACCGGGTAATTACGGAAAAAATTTTTTCCTTGAGAAATACGATTTTTCCATCGAGACGGCAGTGACAGCCTCCAATTTTATCTATGATACGGTACAGATGGCATCCGAAGCCGGATTTACACGTATGCTCTTCGTGGGACACATCGGAAAGCTGGTCAAGGTCGCGGGCGGGATCAAAAACACGCACTCGCAGTACGGCGACCATCGGATGGAGATCCTGGGGCAGATCGCGGAAGAAACTGCCGGCAGCAGGGAAGCTGTTCCGCTGACGTTGAAACAGGAGCTTTCGGACTGCGTCTCGACCGATGAAGCAATCCGTATTCTGAAAAAATACAGTCTCGACAAACAGGTCCTGCATGAAATGACAAACCGGATCCAGTCGGTCATGGAAGGCTGGACAAAAGGGAAGATGCGGGTGGAGGTCATAGTTTTTTCCAATGTTTTCGGAGAACTGGGGAAGACAGCAAAGGCGGAAGCCTGGATCTCGGAGCTGAGGCATGAGACAGGCCGGAGAGCCGGAAGACCGGCTGGTGAGGATCCTGGATCTCGGAGCTGAGGTATGAGACAGGACGGAGAGGTGGAAGGCCGGCTGGTGGGGAGCCTGGATCCTGGAAACAGGGCTGGGAAACATAAGAATCCGTATGGAGGGAAAAATGGTACATTTTGTGGGAGCGGGTCCCGGCGCGCCGGATCTGATCACGGTCCGGGGGGCACGGCTTATCGGAGAGGCAGATGTGATCATCTATGCGGGATCACTGGTCAATCCCGCTCTTCTGGAAATGAAAAAAGAAAGCTGCCGGATCTGTGACAGTGCGAAAATGACACTGGAAGAGGTGATCGAAACCATAAAAGACGCGGAAAAAGAGGGGCTCACGACGGTGCGGCTGCACACGGGGGATCCCTGTGTTTACGGTGCAGTCAGGGAGCAGATGGACCTGCTGGAAGAGGCAGGCATCTGCTACGATTCCACACCGGGTGTGAGCTCTTTCTGCGGCGCCGCAGCCGCTCTGGATCTGGAGTATACCCTGCCCGGGATCTCACAGAGTGTGGTCATCACCAGGATGGCGGGCCGGACTCCGGTCCCGGACAGAGAATCTATTGAAACCTTCGCGGCGCATGGCGCGACGATGGTCATTTTTCTGAGTACCGGTCATCTGGAGGAGCTGAGCAAGCGGCTCGTGGACGGCGGCTATGCGCCTGATACACCGGCTGCGATTGTCTACAAAGCATCCTGGCCGGACGAGGAAAAATATATCTGCACGATCGAAACCCTCGCACAGACGGCGCAGGCACACGGAATCACAAAGACCGCCCTGATCATTGCAGGGGAGACGGTTGCACAGAGCGGTTATGAGCGTTCAAAGCTGTATGATCCTTCTTTTACGACGGAATACAGAAGGGCAGCCGATTAAAGTATGATGAAAACAGCGAGCCAAGCGGCTGCAAATGCCATGCTCGCATGAGCATTTGCAGACATTTGGCGAGCGTACAAACATGAGGAAGGAGCCGTTTTGCACCCGGAACGGGTGCAAAACGAGCGGATTCCGAATGTTTGGAGCGGGCTGGGAGCGTGTAAGCGCGACAGCACGCGTAGTTTTCATCATATATGTTTGTGAACAGCAGGTCATGGCACTGAAGGATGGGAGAAACGGATGAAGGAGAAAAGGGGACAGCTGATCGTGGTGGGGATCGGTCCGGGCGCTATGGACAAGATGACCTTTGAGGCCTACCGTGTCATGGAGGAATGCGACGTGATCGCGGGATATCATGTCTATGTGGACCTGGTGCGGGACAGTTTTCCGGATAAAAAATTTGTCACGACTACCATGCGGCGGGAAACGGAGCGCTGCGTACAAGCCCTGGAGGAAGCCGCTTCCGGTCAGAAGGTTGCCTTTATCTGCAGCGGAGATGCAGGTGTCTATGGATTGGCGGGACTCATCTGGGAGGTGGCTCAGGACTATCCGGACGTGGAGATCGATGTGATTCCGGGTGTCACAGCCGCCCTGAGCGGCGCCGCCTGCCTGGGAGCCCCCCTGATCCACGATTTTGCTCTCATCAGCCTCAGCGATCTCATGACGCCATGGGAAAAGATCGAAAAAAGACTCCGCGTGGCGGCAGAGGGGGATTTTTCCATTGTCCTCTATAATCCCTCCAGCCACCGTAGGAAGGAACATCTGCAGAAGGCCTGCGATATCCTCCTGGAGACCCTTCCCGGGACCCGGGTATGCGGTACCGTCCGGAACATTGGCCGCGAAGGAGAGGAGACACAGATTTATACCCTTGAAGAGCTGCGGAATGTGCACGTGGACATGTTCACGACTGTTTTTATCGGGAACTCGTCAACAAAGCGCATTGGAGATAAGATGGTCACTCCCCGCGGTTATGCCAGGGAAAAGGCAGATGGAATTTTAGAACCATGAAGAAAACAGAAAAACAAATACTGATCTTCGGCGGGACGACGGAGGGGCGCATGGCAGCGGAGAGACTGCTGGCGGAAGGTGTACTCTGTACAGTCTGTGTGGCGACAGAATATGGAAGTGAAGTAATGGAGCCTCATCCTCTGCTCACAGTTCATGTCGGCCGGATGGACCGGATGGAGATGGTGGATATGATGGGCGGCGAAGTATACGCCTGCGTCATCGACGCGACGCACCCGCATGCGCAGAAGGTGACGGAGGAGATCCGGGCTGCCTGCCGGAAGACCCGGTTGCCATACCTGCGGGTGGAAAGAGATTTATCGGAGGCGGATCCTTCAGAGCGGAACAGGCAGAGAGAGCAGCTCGCCGAAAACTCTGTTGCGTATTATTTATGGAAAGATGATCCTTGTGACAGAAGCCTGTTTGAAAAAGGTTCATTTGAAAAAGGTTCATTTGAAAAATCTTTATTTGAAAAGGGTTTATATAAAAGAGATTTATATAAAAATGATTTTTGCAAAAACGGCAGTTCCGGAATAATAGCATCAGAGGATCTGCCTGCGGTTCTTTATGCAGAGAACGCGGAGCTGGCGGCGTCCTTTCTTGCGCGGACACAGGGAAGGATCCTGGTGACGACTGGGAGCAGGGAACTGGGGAAGATCGTGCAGATCATCGGAGACCCCTCCCGGATCTCGGCCCGTGTCCTGCCTTCACGGGAGAGTCTCGAGGCCTGTACCCGCGCCGGCCTCAAAGGTGATCAGATCATTGCCATGCAGGGCCCTTTTGACCGTCAGATGAACATCTCCACGATCCTCCATACCCGTGCGTCCTGGCTTTTGACCAAGGATAGCGGCAGGGTCGGCGGTTATCAGGAAAAGCTGGAGGCAGCACAGCAATGCAGGATCCGGACCGTGGTGATCAGGCCTGCTGCTTCCGATATATCCATGCCTCTGGAACAGGTATTGAAGACCGCTTTGGGCTATGCAGGGATGGGTAAAGACGGGAGAATCCAGGATTCTGACAGCATGACATGGAAGCCGGATCCTTTCTTTCCTGCCGGTCGGGAATATGAGGACATGACCGGCAATGCGGCACAGAGAGTAGCTGAAAAGGAAAAGCATACCCTGACGGGCCGATGCATTGCCAAGGCGGCTGAAAATGGCGTCAGGGAAGGCCGGCAGGACCTCTGGCTGGTCGGTGTCGGGCCCGGAAGCCATGAAGCCCGGACGAAAGAGGCTCAGCTGGCCCTTGCGCAGGCCGAGGTTATTTTCGGCGCTGAGAGCGTGCTGGGTGTATTGAACAGGGACCAGATGCTGAAGAAAAGAGCTATGGAGCCCGTCTATGTCCCGATCTATGACAGCGCCCGGATCCTGCGATATCTGCAGGATCACCCGGATATTTGCAGGGCAGCTGTCGCTTATTCAGGGGACAGCGGATTTTACAGCGGAGCCTCCTCCATGCTCTCCCTTCTCAGAACAAAACAGAAATTCCCGACCGGAGTTTTAGAGCACCTCAGTGTCCGTATCATCTGCGGAACCTCCAGTGTATCGTGGTTTGCGGCGCGCGCCGGGATCCCCTGGCAGAACTGGAAGATCCTGAGCTCCCACGGGCGTACCTGCAACATTGTCGGTCAGGTGCGCAGTCACCCGGAATGCTTTCTCCTGCTCTCCGGCGCGGAAGATCTGCGCAGGACCGGGAGACTCCTTGCCGACGCCCGGGCGCAAGGGGTGTTGGGAGAACTGCGTCTCATCTATGGGTACGAATTGTCTCGGGCGGCAGAGGAGATCCGCAGCTGTACGCCTGAGGAACTCTGCAGTCTTGATGAAAGCAGGTTGAAAGAGGGACTTTACGTCCTGTATATTGAACATAAGGATGCGAAAAAGACCCCCGTGCTTCCCGGGATGGCGGACAGCAGCTTCCTTCGCGGAAAGGCCCCGATGACTTCAGCCGAGATCCGCGCGCTTTCTCTGTGCAAACTGGGATTGACTGGTCAGGCCGTGGTCTGGGACATCGGCGCCGGCACCGGTTCTGTGAGCGTCGAAGCAGCCAGAACCTGTCCGGAAGGAACCGTCTGGTCAGTCGAATATAAAAAGGACGCGCTGGAACTGCTGTATAAAAACCGCGCGAAATTCTGCCTGTCCAATATGGAAATCATTGAGGGAAGGGCGCCGGAGATCCTGAAGGAGCTCCCTGCACCGACCCATGTCTTTATCGGGGGCAGCGGTGGAGAAATCGGCGCGGTCATTGAGCAGGCGCTGGCGAAAAATCCCCGGGCCCGTTTCGTGGCAGACTGCATCACGGCAGAAACTCTGATGGCGCTGCAGGAGGCGATCAGGCGCCTTCCCGTCTGTAACGTGCATGCGGTCCAGGTCAGCGTTCAGCGCATGGAAGAACTCGGGCGCTATCATTATCTGAAAGCGCAGAATCCGGTTTTCATTATTTTTTTTTCAGGGAAATAAGGAACTATTTCTGAATAAGGAACTATTCCTGTCCTGCGTGGACTTTCCTTGAACCGTAATATTGGCAGTCTCCACATCGGAAACTATTCCTGTCCTGCGTGGACTTTCCGGTTCCGGGACAGAGCAGAACAGGCAGGAAAGCCTGATCAGACTTTAAATATATCAGCAGGACAGGCAGGAAGGCCGGATCAGATTTTGGATATATCAGCAGGACAGGAGAAATGGCGCACGGCACAGAGACTTTTAAACACGGCGGGGAAATTTATCATAATAAAAACATACAGTATGATTTTTCCGTAAATATCAATCCTCTGGGCATTCCCGCATCCGTGAAAGAGGACCTGTCCGCCCTGATCTCCGGGACGGCAGGATGGGATTCCTGCCTGGAACAGTATCCGGATCAGGACTGCACGGAGCTCAGGGAAGCATTGTCTGTTTATACGGGAGTGCGGGCAGACCATATCCTGTGCGGAAACGGGGCCTCGGAACTGATCGAGACGGCTGTGCGGGCAATCCGGCCGGAAAGCATTCTGCTCACGGCGCCGTCCTTTTCCGGTTACCGCCATGCCGCGGAGGGGGCCTGTGTCCGGATCCTTTATCATGAACTGCGCAGGGAAGAGGACTTCTGCCTAACAGAGCGGTACCTGGAGGACCTGGAGCGACTGGGGCATAATGGAAGAAATCCTCAAACCTTCGGGCTTCCTTCTCAAACCCCGGGGCTTCCTTCTCAAACCTCCGGATCCCTTTCTGTAATGGCAATCCTGTGTAATCCGGCCAACCCTGTCGGAAACACGATCGAACCGGGGCTTCTTGAACGGATCGTGGAAAAGTGCTCACAACTGAGAATATGGCTCCTGATCGATGAGTGTTTCCTCGGCTTTTTAAAGGATGAGAAGGCGAGGACAGCGCGGAGATATTTTACGACAGATACTGGTGCCGCAAAGGCTGGGGCGTCAGGTGTATACCTGACCGGCTCCAGAAGCAATGATCAGGGCTTTGAAGGCAATGAATCGGACTTTGAGGGCAGTGAACCGGATTCCGGAGACATTGAGCCGGATCTTAAAGGTGTAGGAGCAGACTCTGAGGGCATAAGAACGGACAGGCTTCTGGTTCTGGACGCATTTACCAAACGCTTTGCCATGCCGGGTATCCGGCTGGGCTATCTGATGGCGCAGAATACTGACCTGTTGAAAAAGATCCAGGCACAGCAGCCTGAATGGAGCGTTTCTGTCCTTGCGCAGAAAGCGGGACTGGCAGCACTGAAAGCTGATCTTCCTCAGAAAAGGGGAATGACGGAACTGAAAGCAGATCTTTCGCAGAAAGCGGGACTGGCAGCACTGAAAGCGGATTTCCCGCAGAAGGCAGTACCAGGAGCACTGGAATCAGAAATGCCGGAATCCGCGGGTAATACCTATATGGACAGGGCGCGCGCGCTTGTGGCTGCTGAGAGAAAGAAAATAAAAGAGGCCTTACAGAAAATGGGCTTCAGGGTCTTTCCCGGAGAGGCAAACTATATCTTTTTTTCTGCCGGAGAGACCACGGGGCGGGAAAGACCTGACCTTCAGGCAGCCCTTCTTAAGCAGGGGATCCTCATCCGCAGCTGCGAAAATTATGTCGGCCTGCAGAAAGGGGACTACCGCGTTGCGGTGCTCTCGCCGGAGAAAAATGCTGCGCTCTTGACAGCGCTGGAGGGAAAAAAAGACGGACAAAAGGTTTAATTACTAAAGCGGCCATCACAATTACTATAGCGGAAAGATGCCTGAAGCTTAAAAAGGTTGATGATATGAGAGGAAAAGCGTATGGCGTGGGCGTGGGCCCCGGCGATCCGGAGCTGATGACATTGAAAGCAGTGCGGCTGATACGGAAAAATGAAGTGATCGCTGTTCCCGGCAGGGATGCAAAGTCTTCAGCCGCCTACCGGATCGCGGAGCGGAGTGTGCCTGAAATCGCAGAGAAAACACTGGTCCCGATATACATGCCGATGGTCAGGGACCGGAAAAAGATGGACGAAGAGCACAGAAAAGGAGCCGCGCTCCTGGAAAAATATCTCGACACGGGCAGAAACGTCATCTATCTGACACTTGGCGACCCGACGATCTACTGCACTTTCAGTTACCTGCAGCATATCCTGGAGAGTGAAGGCTACGAGGTCGAACTGGTCAGCGGCATCCCTTCTTTCTGCGCCGCAGCAGCGAGGCTGGGCATACCGCTCACCGAGTGGGATGAACAGCTCCATGTGATCCCCGCTGCCCACCAGTCAGGCGGGGTGCTTGATCAGCCAGGCACCTATGTACTGATGAAATCCGCCAGCCGCATGGAAGAGACCAGAGAGCTTTTGCGTCAGAGCGGCAGAGAGGCTGCCTGTGTGGAAAACTGCGGCATGGAAAACGAAAAAATCTACCGCAGTGTCCGGGAAATCCCGGATAATACCGGGTATTTTTCCCTTGTCATCGCAAAGCAGGATCGGGATACGCAGGCTCTTATTTAAACAAAACGATCAGTTTTTTTAAAACAAAACAGTCTTTTTTAAATCGAAGCAATCAGGTATTGTAAAACAAAGTGATTATGATTGAAACTCAGGGCCTGACAAAAAAAACTGAAAATTTCACTGCGGTGGACCACATCGACCTGACCATTGAGACAGCCGGCTGGATGAGGATAGTTATGATGGCGTGCACTGCCCGTGGATTTGAGGCGATGCGCCGCTGTGAAAAAAGGTTAAAAGAAATACTGCCGGCAGTGGAGATCCTGACATTCGGAAGATGCAGTCATGTATCCGGATTTGAGGATAAGCCGAAGCTTTCGGAGTTGACAGCAGAATGGTTTGAACGGGCGGACGCGCTTGTTTTTTTCACCGCGGCGGGAATTGCCGTGCGCTGTATCGCCCCCTTTGTCAGCGACAAGTTCCATGATCCGGCAGTACTCGTCGTCGATGAAAACACCAGGTATGTGATTCCGCTTTTGTCGGGACATGCCGGCGGCGCGAACAGGCTGGCCGGGATCATTGCAAAAGCTCTGGATTCTCAGCCGGTGATCACTACGGCAACGGACGGCCGGGGACTTTTTGCTGTCGATGTTTTCGCGGTGGAAAACGGGCTTGTCATCTCCGACAGAACAAAGGCAAAACGGATCGCTTCGAGGCTTCTCGCCGGTGAGGAAGCAGCGGTGTTTTCGGATTGTGCAGATCGTGCAGATTGTGCAGGCGGGCTGCGGCTTTCAGACAGCTCTTTGCAGAAACGTCTGGATCGTTACGGGAAAGGGACTGTGCAGGTTGCGGACCGCGCCAGGGCGGATATCATTCTCTCCTTCCGGCAGCTGCCGGAAGACCCGGCAGATGCCCTCTATCTGATTCCCCGGATCCTGACATTGGGTATCGGATGCAGAAAGGGGATAACCGGGGACAGGATCTCCGATGCCGTTTTGGAAATGCTGGAAAAGAACGGTATTTTCCGCCAGGCTGTTTTCGGGATCGCTTCGATCGATCTGAAAAAAAATGAGGCAGGGCTCCTTACTTTTGCGAAGGAATGGCAGCTGCCAATCATTTTTTACACTGCGGAGGAACTGCGGGCTGTATCGGGAGATTTTGTACCTTCCTCCTTTGTAGAGAGTGTCACCGGCGTCGATAACGTCTGCGAGCGAAGCGCTGTTCTTCTGGCCGGGAAAAACGGGGGCCTGCTCATTGGTAAACACAGGAAAGAAGGAGTTACAGCCGCAGCGGGGATCTCAATACCTGGCAGCGGACAGGCAGGGGAGTGCGGACATGAAAGTGCGAAGATACAGGATCAGGACCAGGCTGGAGAACAGGAACCCGATAACCATCGCGCTGGTCTCTGATTTTCACAATGGAAATGCCGCCGCGGTGTCTGCTGCCCTTGACAGCTGCAGGCCGGATCTTATTGCAGTGGCGGGAGATCTGTTTCTGGGGTATCAATACCAGGGAGGCCCTGATTTCTTTTCTGGACAGGAAAATGTCCTTCCCCTGATCCGGCATTGTGCGAAGCTTGCGCCGACCTTTCTTTCTCTGGGCAACCACGAATGGGTGGCGCCGGAAACAGAATTAAAGACGCTGGAAAATGAAGGCGTCGTCATCCTCGATAACCGGTGGATCCGGGATGAAGAGCGGGGGCTTGTGATCGGAGGCCTCAGCTCCGCCATGCTGATGGATTTCAGGAAATACAGGATCAGATATGGGGCCGACGCTCCTTACCCCCATGAGATCCGCCACACAGACAGGGTTTTCCTGCGCACAAAGTCGGACTGGCTGGAGGATTTTTCCGCACAGAAAGGCTACAGGATCCTTCTCTCCCATCATCCGGAGTACTGGTGCCTCCGCGAACCGATGCTGCGGAAAAGAAAGATCGACCTTGTCCTCTCGGGGCATGCTCACGGGGGCCAGATCCGGATTTTTGGACAGGGCCTGTACTCGCCGGGCCAGGGACCTTTCCCCAAATATACAGGCGGATTATTCCGGGGGCCTTATGGCTGCATGATCGTCTCAAGAGGGACGACCAATACGGCAGCCATGGTTCCCCGTCTTTTCAATCCCCCTGAGATCGCTGTCATCGAGCTCGCCGGGCACGGAGCGCATCATAACAACATCAGTCAAAACATCGTCAGTCATAACATTAATCAGTCATAACATTTTAATCAGTCATAACATTCATCATCCCATCGACGGTTTCCCGCCGCCAGTCTGCAGGAGAAAAACAAATGACATTATTTCTTGCCAGTTTACTCTTTTCGGTCATTGTTTTGATCTACTGGATCATATTGGAATTATTTACCCTGATGTTCCGCATCACCGGCCTGCCGGATGATAAGGCACGCTTTCAGGTCCTGTCCATCCTGACCGGAGCGGGTTTTACCACCCGGGAAAGTGAAAGCATAGTCTCTTCCAGGATGAGGAGAAGACTTGCCCAGGGGACGATGTTGTTTGGCTACGTTTTTAATGTGACGATCGTATCCGCACTTGTGAACGTGTTTTTTTCCCTGAAATCCGCGCAGGTGGACACTGTCTTTCTCGGGCTTGCTGTTCCGCTTGCGATCGCGGCGCTGGTGATCCATCTGATCAGGACACGGGCTGTCAGGAAAAGGATCGACCGCATACTCGGACGAGTTGCCGGCAGGATCATGAAACAGAATAAGGTCAATACGATCCTTCTGATGGATTACATAGGCAATGATTCCATCGCAAATGTGATCCTGAAGGAAGTTCCTGAATCATTGAAGGAAAAAACACTGGCGGAGAGCGGTCTGAAAACGGAGCACAGTATCCTGATCATGCTCATTGAAAGAGACGGGATCAAGCCGGAAAAGGCCAGAGCAGAGACCGTTTTTAAACCCGGCGACACGCTGACGGTTTTTGGTCAGTACAAGGAAATCAGCCGGGTTTTTCAGGCGGAGGAGCGCTTTTTCTGAGAACTTTGGCCTTATGCCCTTTGAAGGTACGTATTTTGAGGTTCAATACGGAAACTCTGAGCCAACACTCCATTTTTGCCGGCCTAATGCCCATATAACTGTATGTATTTTGAGACCGGATCTGTATGACCACACCGTTCAATCTGTGTGATTTTTCAGGCTGCCCGGTGTGCCCGCACCGGGACCTGCAGATCCGTGTATTGTTCAGATCGTTTCTCTGCAGTTTTATGACTGCTGGAGGAATCCCATAAAAAGAAAAGAGGAAAAAGTTTATGATTTTACAAAATGGCAGACCGGAGGACGTGTCCGGCAGACTTCCCAGAGAGATCCGGACCTATGATTTTCTAGATTCTCTCAACATATCCTATCAGCGCACTGACCACGAGCGGGCCGATAACATGGAAGCCTGTAATGAGATCGATGCGGTCCTCGGCGTTGTGATCTGCAAAAATCTGTTTCTCTGCAACCGGCAGAAAACAAAATTTTACCTTCTCATGATGCCGGGGGATAAAAAGTTCAAGACAAAGGAACTGTCATCCCAGATCAATTCCGCCCGTCTCTCCTTTGCCGGTCCGGATTCCATGCTGGAATATCTCGACATCGAACCCGGAGCTGTGAGTATCATGGGGCTGATGAACGACAAAGATAAAAATGTACAGCTTTTGATTGATGAAGATGTGCTGAAAGACGAGTATCTCGGCTGCCATCCCTGTGTATGTACCAGCAGTCTGAAGATCAGGACATCGGATGTGATCGAAAAGTTTATTCCCGCGACGGGGCACACCTATATGACCGTCCACCTGGTGGGAGAGGACTGAGGCAAAACTAAACCGGGCTGCACAATCTGCTCCGCAGATCTGCCGGCAGCTGCTCAGCACTGAACACATGACTTCTCAGACTTCTGCTGTTTCAGCGGCAGGAGGAGATACTGTTTCACAGATAAATGGAGATAATAGATGAGAAACAGGAAAAGGAACTTTTTTTCGTCGATTATGACAGTACCTATAATGCTGCTTGCGGCGTCTTTTTTATTTCCGGGACAGAAACAGGCGCAGGCGCAGGACCGGTCATTTGTTCCGCTGACTCTGGCAGCAGCTACAGATCTGCACTACATTGCTCCTGAGCTGACGGACGGGGGCGAGTGTTTTACCCGTCTTGTCGAAAACGCTGACGGCAAGGCCATGGCCTACTGTGAGGAGATCACGGATGCCTTTATATCGCAGGTGACCGGGGAAAAACCGGATGCACTGATCCTGACGGGCGATCTGACCTTCAACGGTGCGAAAGCGAGTCATGAGGCCCTTGCCGCTAAGCTGTCCTTCATCGAAAATGCCGGCATTCCGGTACTGGTGATTCCCGGCAATCACGATCTGAACAGCACGATGGCGGCGTCCTTTCAGGGCAGATCCTACACCCTGGTCGATAGCGTCGACGCAGGACAGTTTGCCGAGATCTATGGAGATTTCGGATACCGGGAGGCCCTTGCCCACGATAAAGCCTCGCTCAGCTATGTATATGAATTATCGCCGGGGCTGCGGATCCTGATGCTTGACGTCAACACAAAAGAAGCACCGGGCACACTGACAGACGATACTTTCCGATGGGTGCGGCAGCAGCTCAAGGCAGCTCGTCAGGCAGGAGACCTCGTCCTGGCAGCCAGTCACCAGACTCTGCTGACCCATAACAGGCTGTTTTCGGACGGATATGTGATCGGGAAGGGCAGCCGGCTGCTGGAACTCTACGAAGAATACGGCGTATTCTGTAACCTGAGCGGACACATCCATATCCAGCACATCGCTCAGAGCCAGAAGGGCCTGACAGAGTTCGTCACATCTTCCCTCATCACATCGCCCTGCCAGTACGGGATCCTGAAAGTAGATCCGAATGAGCTGGATTACCACACAGAGCGGATTTCTTTTTTCCATGCGGCAGAGGCAGAGCAGTTCTTCCGGGACACCGCCTGGCGGATGGCCTCGCAGCTGCTGCCTGACGCAGATGACGAACTGTATAGTCATTTTACAAATCTCAGCGTCGCATATTTTTCAGGCCGCCTTGATACTCATTTAAAAGATGAAGCCCTCTTTAAGGACATCTGTGCACGGGACCCCTTTATCGGCTTTTACCTTCAATCCATTCTCGAAGACGGGTTTCAGGATCATACACAGAGAAAGGTAACAGTGGGACATTAATGGTGGAACCGATCCGGAAGGGGACGCTTCTCTGTCTCTTTTTTTGAGGAGACAGAGAAGCGTCCCCTGTCTTTCTTCCTCCGTCTCCGCAAATCTGTTCCTTTGTCTCCTTCATGATTGCAGCAGGACCACGGCAGGACCACATCGCATGATCACATCGCATGATCATAGAGGAGATCAGTCGAAAAAGGGGTATTGCATTATACCGGTGGGGGGTATATAATAGGTCTCAGATACCCAGGTGGGGTATCTGAGGCCTGATTTCATATCCAGGATATATCCGGAACATGATCAGATTCTGACCGGGCTTTTTAACAATTCTTGTTTTTGCAGTTTAATACGTTAATACAGTTTTTACATTTTTGTTTATATGGAGATTTGACCATGGAAAGCATGGAGAAAACGAATCCTGAGGGCGTACAGGGAGCAGGAGATACGGAGAAGACCTGCTGCTGCCGCAAAAAGCTCCGCCCGGAAAAAGAATACAGGGATCTGCTGAACCGCCTCAGCCGTATAGAGGGGCAGATCCGGGGCCTCAAGGGAATGGTCGAGCGCGATGCCTACTGTATAGACATCCTCAACCAGGCATCTGCCGCGAGCAGTGCTCTTTCGAGCTTCTGCAAGGTGCTGCTCTCCAGCCACATCCGCACCTGTGTCACAGAGGATGTCCGCGAGGGAAATGACGAGAAGGTCGATGAACTGGTTAAGACCCTGCAGAAAATGATGCGGTAGAAAGTATTGCAGAAAATGATGCGGCAGAAGACTCCGCAAAAGATGCTGCAAAAGAATCTGCAGAAGATGCCGCAAAAGCTGCGGTATAAGATGCTGTATAAGCAGCTGTAAAAGACGCCGCAAAATATGTCTGGGTGATTCAGTATATCATGCAGAAAGAAACCACGCAGATCTGCCCGGATTTACGTTTATATGTGGAATTTAAGAGGATTAAATTTTAAGAGGATTAAGAAGGAATGGATCAGTACACAGTCACAGGAATGAGCTGCGCGGCCTGTCAGGCGCGCGTGGAGAAGGCGGTCTCCAAAGTCGAGGGAGTGAGCAGCTGCAACGTGAGTCTGCTCACGAATACGCTGGCGGTGGAGGGAACAGCTTCGCCGGAGGCGGTCATGCAGGCCGTGGAGAATGCGGGCTACGGCGCGGCGCCCAAGGGTGCCGGAAGCGCGGCAGGCGCCGGATCCGCGGGGGCAGGGAGCCGGGGCGCCCTGGGGAGTCTCTCCGCGAAACTGGCGGCGGAGGAGGATGCGCTGAAGGACCGGGAGACACCGGTCCTGAAAAAACGTCTTCTGACTTCGCTGGGCTTTCTCATCGTCCTCATGTATTTTTCCATGGGGCATATGATGCTGGGATTACCCCTGCCGGCCTTTTTTACAGGCAACCATGTGGCGATGGGTCTGATCCAGCTCCTTCTGGCCGCCATCGTCATGGTGATCAACCAGAAGTTTTTCGTGAGCGGGTTTAAGAGCCTGCTGCACGGCGCGCCCAACATGGATACGCTGATCGCCATGGGCTCCGGCGCGGCCTTTATCTACAGCACGGTGATGCTGTTCGCGATGACACGCGCGCAGACCGATGGAAATATGGCTGCGGTCTCGCAGTATATGATGGAGTTCTATTTCGAATCCGCTGCGATGATACTGACTTTGATCACAGTGGGCAAGATGCTGGAGGCCAGGTCCAAAGGACGCACGACGGACGCGCTGAAGAGCCTGATGAGGCTTGCGCCCCGGACTGCGACAGTCATCCGGGACGGGCAGGAGCAGGAGATCGGGATCGATTACGTGCGGACGGGAGATATTTTTGTTGTGCGTCCGGGCGAGAACATCCCTGTGGACGGTATCGTCCTCGAGGGATCGAGCGCGGTCAATGAGGCAGCGCTCACGGGCGAGAGCATTCCGGTGGATAAAAAGGAGGGAGACGAGGTCTCGAGCGCGACCCTGAACCAGTCCGGCTATCTGCGCTGCGAGGCGACGCGTGTCGGAGAGGACAGCACTCTCGCCCAGATCATCCAGATGGTGAGCGACGCGGCTGCGACAAAGGCGCCCATCGCCAGGCTGGCGGACACGATCTCGGGAGTCTTCGTACCGGCGGTCATCGGGATCGCCCTGGTCGTGATCTTCTTCTGGCTTGTGATCATGCACCGGCCGGCCGGCTTCGCGCTGGCCCGCGGCATCTCTGTGCTTGTCGTGAGCTGTCCCTGTGCACTGGGGCTGGCGACGCCGGTTGCGATCATGGTCGGCAACGGCATGGGCGCGAAAAACGGCATCCTCTATAAGACTGCGGAAGCCCTGCAGGAGACAGGCAACGTGCAGATCGTAGCCCTGGACAAAACGGGGACGATCACGAAGGGGGAACCCGTCGTGACAGATATTCTTCCGGCGGACAAGGTTTCGGCAGAGGAACTGCTGACCTGGGCGGCAGCGCTGGAATCCCGCAGCGAACATCCGCTGGCCAGGGCTGTTCTGGATCATGCGGCAGCTGTGTCTGCAGGAAGCGCAGAAGTATTTCCGGATTACAGGGCCCTTTCCGTCTCGGATTTCGAGGCAGTACCCGGCAATGGCCTGACAGCCGTCTGTGAAGGAAGGAAAATGGCGGGCGGAAACCTGGCCTTTATCCTGACCAGAGTCGATCAGCCTGCAGACGCGGACGGTGTCATGGGGACGCAGATCCGCGGAACGGCGGACAGACTGGCGGAAGAGGGGAAGAACCCGCTGTTTTTTGCCCGGGACGGACAGTATATGGGCACGATCGCTGTGGCGGACACCATGAAGGAAGACAGTGCGCAGGCTGTTGCGGAGCTTCGCGGTATGGGCATCCATGTTGTCATGCTGACCGGCGATAACCGCAGGACGGCGGAGGCCATCGGACGCCAGGCGGGCGTCGATGAGGTCGTGGCGGGAGTCCTGCCGCAGGGCAAGGAGGAGGTCATCCGCCTTCTGCAGGAAAAGGGCAGGACAGCCATGGTCGGCGACGGCATTAACGACGCTCCGGCGCTGACCCGGGCGGACATCGGCATCGCCATCGGAGCAGGCACGGACGTAGCGATCGACGCCGCGGATGTCGTCCTAATGAAGAGCCGGCTGACAGATGTCAGTGCTGCCGTGCGCCTTAGCCGGCAGACCTACAAGACCATCCTGTGGGGCCTTTTCTGGGCGCTCATCTACAATTCGATCCTCATCCCCATCGCCGCGGGACTCCTCGTCCCCCTGGGCATCACCATGGATCCCATGTTCGGCGCGCTCGCCATGAGCCTGTCGAGCTTCTGTGTGGTCACCAATGCGCTCCGCCTGAACCTCATGCAGGTGCACAGCGCCGCAAAGGATACAAAAAACTGGAAAAACAGCTCCGGGCATCCGCTGCCGCTTGACGCGGACGGGAAGCTTCTGGCCGACTACACCCGCCGGCAGGAAGAGCGGAATAAAGAGGAGCAGCAAAAAGCGCTGGAAGCGTTGAGAAAGGAGAATCTCATGACTAAGACAATGGAAATCAAGGGTATGATGTGCACCCACTGCGAGGCGACCGTGAAAAAGGCCCTCGAGGCTGTTGCAGGTGTGACCGCGGCGGATGTCAGCCACGAGAAGGGTACAGCTGTCGTCTCCATGGACGCTGAGATCGCGGATGATGTCCTCAAAAAGGCGGTCGAAGACAAAGATTATGAGGTGCTCGGCATCGCGTAAAAAAGCAGACATAAGAAGCAGCCGCGAAAAGCAGCTGTAAAAAAGTAAACGCAAAAGAAAACAATTGGAAAAGCAGACTGTTTTTTAAGAACGTGAGAAATTAAGAACGCGAGAAATGATCAAAGGGGCGTTTCCTGCAGCAACGGGAAGGCCCCTTTGTCAGGAGACAGTCAGGAAATAGTCAGGAGACAGTCAGGAGGCAGAACCATGCGTCAGAAAATGCTGTCGGAGGCGCTCAGGGAGCGCTTCGGGACAAAGGTCTATAAGCTGTCGCTGACGAGCGGCTGTACATGCCCGAACCGGGACGGGACGATCGGGACGGGAGGCTGCACTTTTTGTTCCGAGGGAGGCTCGGGAGAATTCGCGGCTCCTTTTCTTCCGATCGATGAACAGATCAGGGTCGCGAAACAGTGGGTCGACTCGAAATTCCCGGCAAAGATTCCGGTTTCTGAGCGCAGGTATATCGCCTATTTCCAGTCCTTTACAAATACCTGGGGAGACGTGGACAGACTGCGGCAGCTCTATCTGGAGACGATCCGGAGGCCGGAGATCGCCGTTCTGTCGATCGGGACGAGACCGGACTGTCTGCCGGCGGAGATCCTGCAGATGCTGCAGGAACTGCGCTCGATCAAGCCAGTCTGGGTGGAGCTTGGCCTGCAGACCATGCATGAGCGGACCGCCCGGGCGGTCAACCGGGGATATTCTCTCCCGGTGTTTGAAGAGGCCTGCAGAAACCTGCACACGATCGGCGTCGAGGTCATCGTCCACCTGATTATGGGACTTCCGGGTGAAACCCGCGAGGATATGCTGGAAACCGTCCGGTACATCTCCCGGCTGGACCCGCTTCCCGAAGGTATAAAACTTCAGCAGCTTCAGGTGCTGCGCGGAACAGAGATTGGAAAGCTGTACGAAAAGCTGTATGAAAAACTGTATGGAAAACCGTGTGAAAAACCTTATCGATATCCCAATCTCAGTGAAGAAACTCACCGCGATATCCGCAGGGAGGAGCAGCCCTTCCCTATCATGTCATTAGAGGAGTACTGCAGCCTGGTGCGTGACTGTCTGGCGATCCTGCCGGAGAGTATCGTGGTCCACCGCCTGACCGGGGACGGCCCCAAATCACTGCTCATCGAACCGTCGTGGTCTGCGGACAAAAAGCGTGTGCTCAATACCATGCGGAAATATCTGACCTGAGATTTACAGATCAGCTGTCCGGTATTTTTTCAAATCAGCTGCAGTGCGCTGAAGCTTAATCCGGATGATTGATCACCCTGGCCGGATGACTGGCGCTGAAGCCGCTGTCAATCCAGATGATTGATCATACTGGCCAGATAACCGGCGCCGAAGCCATTGTCAATGTTCACGACACTGACACCGCTGGCGCAGGAATTAAGCATTGACAGAAGAGCGGACAGGCCTCCGAAGGAAGCTCCGTAGCCAACACTGGTCGGCACGGCGATGACAGGGCAGTCAACAAGCCCTCCGATGACACTGGCCAGAGCCCCCTCCATACCGGCGATGGCAATGATGACGCGGGCGGAGAGGATCTCATGCTGGTGCGCCAGAAGGCGGTGGAGCCCCGCTACGCCGACGTCGTAGAGACGGATGACTTCATTTCCAAAGGCCTCCGCAGTCAGTGCGGCTTCCTCCGCGACAGGCATGTCACTGGTGCCGCCTGACGCGATGACGATCCTGCCGCGGCCGTCCGGCACGGGGATCTGTCCGATGATGCCGACCTGGCTGAGGGGGTCATAATTCAGGGAAATGCCGCTGCCGACAAGATCAGCGGCTTCCTGAGACATGCGCGAAATAAGGACAAGCTTCTGCCCGTGGGAAATCAGGGAGCGCGCGATCCCGAGGATCTGTTCAGGCGTCTTCCCCGCGCCGTAGATCACCTCGGGGATGCCCTGGCGCATGGCGCGGTGCAGATCCGGCCTGGCATAACCGAGATTCGCAAATCCGTGTCCGTACGCGGCATTTGTATCATTCGTATCGCAGCCGCAGGAGGGGTCCTGCTCGCTGCTGTGGGGAGCCCCGCCCGGAAGGGCATAGGGAATCTCCCGCAGTTCGATGGCGGCTTCCTCAGGGGAGACTGTGCCGGAAGCCACCTGTTCAAGTAGATGTTTCAGTTCTTTGTTATTTTTCATAGCTGCCTGTCTTATAAATGTCAATCTTCTTTCTGTTGTCCGAATAACGCGGCTGCCTTTTCAAGTTCGTCGCGGATTTTGATATGCTGGGGACATACTTCCTCGCACTTACCGCACTTGATGCACTGGACAGCCTGCTTTTGCCCGTGACCGCCGACGAGCCAGCCCTCCTGGTGTTTTGCGGCATCCAGGTTATTGAACTGTGTATAAATATTAGAGGCTGTGAAGGTGCCGGAGATTCCGATATTTTTCGGACATACTTTGGCACAGTAGTTGCAGGTGGTGCAGGGGATAAGAGGGATGCCGCTGAGGACTGTGCGGGCCTTTTCGACGACCCCTTTCTGCTCTTTTGTGAAGCCGGTGAAATCCTTCATGTAGGAGAGATTGTCCTCCATCTGGGCGAGGTCGCTCATACCGGAGAGAACGACCAGGATCCCCTCCAGGTCCGCGGCGAAACGGATCCCCCAGGAGGCGGCGGAGATAGAAGGATCCGCGGCATTGAAGATCTCCATTACTGCTGCGGGAGGGTTCGCCAGGAGACCGCCCTTGAGCGGCTCCATAATGATGACGGGCTTGCCGTGTTTTCTGGCCACCTCATATACGCCACGGGACTGGATCGCGGGATTTTCCCAGTCGGCATAGTTGATCTGCAGCTGGACAAACTCCGCGTCCGGATGAGCTGTCAGGATCTGGTCCAGCTCCTCAGGAGTCGAGTGGAAGGAGAAACCGTAATGACGGATCTTTCCTTCCGCCTTTTTCTCTTTCACAAAATCCCACAACTTGAAATCGTCAAAAACCCGGGTGCGGTGCTCGCCGAGGTTGTGGAGCAGATAGCAGTCAAAATATCCTGCCCCGGTCTTTGCCAGCGAGGTCTCAAACTGGGCAATGGCATCCTCCCGGGTCTTACACTGGATCCAGGCGGCGTTCTTGGTCGCCAGCTGGAAGCTTTCTCTGGGATACCGCTCCATCAGGGCCTGCCGTACCGCTTCTTCCGATCCTTCATAAGCCCAGGCTGTATCAAAATAGGTGAAGCCGGCTTCCATGAAGCGGTCTGTCATTTCCTTTACCTGTTCAATGTCAATGACATTATCTTTTTTGGGAAGGCGCATCAGGCCGAATCCCAGTTTCCTGATTTCTTTTTCAAAGAGCATGGTAATCCTCCGTTTGTACTCAATATACCGCCTGTTCTTTGTTTTTTTTCGATGGATTTTTACTCCAATGGAAATTTTTTCCGGTGGACTTTTACTCCAATGGAATTTTCCCGGATGGATTTTTCGATTGAATTTCTCCGATTGAATTTCTCCGATGGGATTTTCCCGGATGAAATTTTACTTGATGAAATTTACTTGATGAAATAAGAATTTATGTAATAAGCTGATTATAGCGTATCTGTTTATGAATTAGAAGTGCCTTGTCTGTTCCCACACGAGTGCAGAAAATGTTGCAGAAAATGTTTGTTTTGAAATTGAAATCTAATCATTTTCAGTCTGGTGTGGTATGATTGTCTGTGAAAAAAGGCAGCGCAGGATTGTATTAGGAGGGACAGCGGATTATGAAAAAGCATCAGCTGCGAAATATGTTTATAAAGACGGCAATTGCCCTTACAATGATGATTTCGGCCGCATGGCTCTCCGGTTGCAGCCGGCAGCAGGCGGAGATGGAACAGAAAGTCGTGCATGTTTCTGAATATGGAAACGATGAGACAGGTACAGGCACATGGTACGCACCGTACGCAACCATTTCCCACGCGGCCGAAACAGAGCCCGGATCGCTGATCCTGGTAGGGGGAGGGGAATACGAGCCATTTGAGCTCGGACCGGGCTGTTCGGGCAGCGAAGATTCGCCTACAGTGATCCGTCCGGCAGAAGGCGCGAAGGTGGTCATTCCTGTGGAGGATGAGGCCGGTATTTTCCTGAAGAATGTACAAAATATATCGGTCGAAGGACTGGAAACCGTGGGTGGTGTTTATGCGATCGAATATCTCAGTACTCCTGAAGCGGGTAAACAGACCTTAAGCAACATCAGTATCCGGAACTGCAGAGTTCACGATGTCCGCGGAGAACATGGCATTTGTGTTTATGCGCGCAACGACCTGGCACCTGTTACAAACCTTACGATCGAGGGGTGTGAGGTATACGACTGTGAGTGCCACTGGAGCGAATCTATGGTCATCAACGGCAATGTAGACGGATTCCTGATCGAGGGAAACAAGATCCATGATAACAACAACATCGGGATCGACATGATCGGCTTTGAAGGGATGGCGTTTCATCAGGACGAGGCCGGCGGGATAAACCCATATGATGCGGATTATGTAAGAAACGGAATCTGCAGGAATAATTTTGTCTATAATATCAGTACTGAGGGCAATGAAGTGTATTACGAGGACGGGGAATACGACCTCTGCGCCGGAGGTATTTATGTAGACGGCGGTCAGAATATTGAGATATACAACAATTTTATTTTCAACTGCGATATCGGAGTGGAAGTCGCCACTGAACACAGCCCTGATGATAATGAATTGTTCAAAGTATCGGGAATCAATGTACATGACAATGTGATTGCCGACTGTACGGGATGGGCAGGAATAGTTTTCGGAGGATATGATAAGGACCTGGGATTTACTGAAGATTGTGTATTTGATTATAATACTCTGATCGATAATGTTTATCAGATCGTAGTACAGCGCAGCCAGAATAACCGGGTATGCTCCAATCTTATTCTCGGCGGAGAGGAAGGGATCCATTTTGAATATTTAGTCTGGGGAGACAGCCTGGTCAACGAGATCAGTGGAAATGCTGCCTCCGGGATTATGAATGAGGAATCCTGGTCGGAAGTGTTCGGAACAGTATATCCCGACAGATCAGAAACAAAGGATGGCTTCCGCTCGCTGGTCGAAGATACAGGTTCCCGCTTTGTACCCGACAAAGAAATGACAGCTGTCTACAAAGCTCAGATAACCAGGAAAAGATGGAACAACCTGAAGGAAAGAGTTAAATCCTGGTTCGATCGTTATTTCGGGGAACCGGAAGAAGAAAATGCGGAAGAAGAGAATGCGGCAGAAGAAAATGTGGAAGAAGAAAATGCGGAAGAAGAATAAGCCTGAAAACCGGGCAGGCGAGGCTTCCCCGGATCTTTAATGTAAACCGGGAAGGTACGCCGCCAGCACGGACAGGAGCACAGCCGGAAGCATATTGGCGACCCGGACCTTTTTCCCCCAGACCAGATTAAGGCCCACGCAGAAGATCAGGATGGAGCCGATGAGGGAGAGGTTTGAAATGGCTGCTTCTGTCATGACAGGCGCAATGAGCCTCGCCAGAAGTGTGATGCTTCCTTCAAAGAGAAAGATCGGGACGGCGGCAAATGCGCATCCTTTCCCCATGGAGGAGGTCATGACAGCGACGATGATAAAATCGAGGACAGATTTGACAGCCAGGATCGAATAGTCGTGGAGGATCCCGTCCTGGATCGCCCCGACGATCGCCATGGCCCCGATGCAGACTGTCAGGGAACAGGTGACAAAAGCGTCCACAAAACGGGTGTCCCCTGCGTTTCCCGTCCGGTTCCTCAGCCAGATTCCGAACTTCTCAAAATAGTCCTCAATCCCGATCAGCTCTCCGATCACTGTGCCCAGGGCCAGACACAGGACGATAAACATAGAGCGGCCGCTCGTGATGGCGGCAGTGAAGGGAACACCCCCCGAAGCTGTGACCGCTGTCTCTGCGGCTGTACCCATATTTTCCTGGACCGCAGCTGTGTTCTGGGTTCCGGCGGTAAGGGCTACCTGAAGCATTCCCTCCATGGCGCCGGCGATCCCGATAAAGAGAACGCTTATTCCGCAGGCCATGCTGAGGGAATCCTGTTGCTTTTTTGCAAAAAAATGCCCGACCGTCAGGCCGGCAAGTCCGCCTCCCGCGACGCATGCAGTGTTGATGAGTGTACCAATGCCTGTCATTTCCAATCCCTGTTGTCTTATACCTTTCTATTTATGCCGTTCTATGTTTGCCTTTCTCATAGAGTCTGTACAGCATAACACATCTGTGAGTGAATTGCCATGGTCCCGGAAAAAACAAAAACACCTACAGAGCTAAATGACTACAGTACACGCCCTATCGAGGGCGTGTACTGTAGCTTGCGAAAATCCCATTCAAAATCGCTTCGCGATGGGATTTTCGCCGTAAAACTCGGGTTTTTAGCGAAAAAGCCGCGAAAAACGCCTCGAGTTTCGAGCCGGTCTGTATTGTAACGCTAATGACCATATTGAATCGGAGGAAATAATTCATGCAGAAAATCGTTCTTCTCTTTCCCGGTGTGGGTTATCACACAGATAAGCCCCTTCTTTTCTACGGCAGAAAACTGGCACAGAACTACGGTTATGAGACCGTGATCAGCCTGTCTTACGGGGGATTTAAAGGCGGGATCAAGGGAAATCCCGAGAAGATGAAAGAGGCGTTTGAGAGCGCTCTTTCCCAGTCGGAGGAAATCTTCCGCAAGGAGTGTAAAAAGAACGGGCTCGACCGCAAGACACTTTTTGCCGGGGATAATGAGGTCCTTGTCATTTCCAAGAGCATCGGCACGGCCGTGGCGGCCGCCTTCCAGCAACAGCATGGCTTTGTCGGTAAGAACATTTATTTTACTCCGGTGAAACAGAGTTTTCTGTTCATGCAGCCCCGGAGCGGAATCGTTTTCCACGGGACCGCGGATCCCTGGGCGGAAACGCAGGATATCCGGGAGGGCTGTGAAAAACTGGGACTTCCGCTCTATATCACAGAAGGGACCAATCACTCCATGGAAACAGGGGACTGCCTGAAGGACCTGCAGATCATGCAGGAGATTATGGGGCACTGCAATGAGTATCTCAGTTCATAAAAAACTTTCTGGCAGAAGACTGGCAGAAGAATCCTGCTGCCGTTGAAAAACAGGATTGCCTTGGAATCTGCTGCGTGATATACTAGATCCTTGTTTGAGACTTTAGCGCGCCTGCGTGATACAGTGTTAAACAGAGCTGCTTTCAGCGGCTTCCGGTTATTAGAAGTTATTAGAATAAGGAGAAAGAAACTATGAGTATCAGAATCGGAATCCTCGGTTATGGAAATCTTGCAAAGGGTGTTGAGAGCGCGATCATGCAGAACGACGATCTGGAGCTGGCGGCGGTATTTACCCGCCGGAATCCGGCTTCTGTCAGCATTCGTACAGCCGGTGTTCCGGTTCTCTCTCAGGATGCCGCGGCTGACATGAAGGACAGTATAGACGTCCTTGTGATCTGCGGCGGCAGCGCCACCGACCTTCCCGTCCAGACACCGAAATATGCCGAGATGTTCAATGTGGTGGACAGCTTCGATACCCATGCCAATATCCCGGTCCATTTTGCAAATGTCGACGCTGCGGCGAAAAAGGGCGGTAAGATCGGGCTGATCTCCTGCGGCTGGGATCCCGGGATGTTCTCTCTGAACCGCCTGTATATGAACTGCATTCTGCCCGAAGGCAGGGACTACACCTTCTGGGGAAAGGGCGTCAGCCAGGGCCATTCCGACGCAGTGCGCCGGATCGAGGGTGTTATTGACGCGCGCCAGTATACCATTCCTGTAGATGCGGCTGTGGAGAGCGTCAGGAAGGGTGAGAATCCCGAGCTGACGACCCGCCAGAAACACACCAGGGAGTGCTTCGTCGTTGCGGAGGAAGGCGCGGACCTCGCCCGCATCGAGCGTGAGATAAAGACGATGCCCAATTATTTTGATGAATACGACACAACGGTGCATTTTATCACTGCTGATGAAATGAAAAAGGATCATTCCGGCCTTCCCCATGGCGGGAGCGTCATCCGCAGCGGTGTGACCGGCATCGACAAAGAGCACACCCATGTCATTGAATACAGCCTCAAGCTTGATTCCAACCCCGAGTTCACAGGCTCTGTTCTCGCAGCCTATGCCCGGGCAGTCGCCCGCATGAGCAAAGAAGGCCGCACGGGCGCGGTCACCGTCTTTGACGTGGCTCCCGTCTACCTTTCTCCTTCTTCTCCGGAGGAGATCCGCGCGCACCTTCTGTAAAAGAACCGGATATGATCAGCCTGCGCAGTCTGTCCCGGCTGTGCGGCTCATACAAATACAACCGGTATTTTATCCGCACCTGCTTCCTGCACGGTGTACTTGACAGATACATTGGACGATTGAAACACCTCCGTTTTTGTTTGATCAGAAGCGGAGGTGTTCTGCGCACAGCAGATATCGGATGGTTTATGACAAATGGTGAAACGTTACAAGTCACACCCGCGCCAGCCAAAAACCGGACAACGGATTCTTCTTTTATGGTCTATAAATTTTATGGTACTATAAATGCGAAAAAAGGGAGACCTTTAAAAAAAGGGAGACCTTCAAAAAGGAAAACGCTCAAAAGAGAGACATACAAGAGAGACATACATTAGGAGATATAGATTATGTACAGACTGACTTCAAAACTGATCGTTTACAGGGAGATTGGAGAGGAGAGCATCCTGATGCAGCTCTCTGACGTCTGCAGGGCTTTTGACAGGGGAGACTATGACCGCGAGGAGCTGACAGCCCGTGTGCTGGACCAGATCCACCGCCTTCTGGATCTGGCGACGAGATACGGTTTTAACAAAAACCTGTGGCACAATTACCTGGCCTTCCTGCTGGCTATGACGGAGACTCCTTTCACGCTGGTCTCCGAAAAAGTAGGCGCCAATGAGGGTTCGGTCAATCATTTTGTCAAAAATGACCTCCGCGTGTTCCGCCAGCTTTTTGATTATGATTTCGGACCGCTTGAAAAAGCGCTGGGGACCGACGTTTTTTCCGTCATCGAGGATTATCATGCGGTCGGAAAAAAAGAGCGCGTCTATAACCGCAGTGTGAGCGAAAAGGTACAGGCTCTGAGCAGACAGCTGGAGGAGTCCGCCGATGAGGATGATATGTACCGTGTCGTGACGGATTTTTACCGGGATTACGGTGTCGGCATGTTCGGCTTAAACAAGGCTTTCCGTATCAACGAGCGCTGGAGCAGCGCCGTGGAGACGGGAAATCCGGGAAGCAGTGCAGCACCCGGAGCGAAAATGAATACGGCCTCCTCTTCCGGAGGCGGGAAACCGGTGGATTATGCCGCTGCGGGAGAAAGCGATTTCCTGATCCCTATTACAGCTACCAGCGATGTCGTGCTCGACGATCTGATCGGTTACGAACTCCAGAAAGAAAAACTGATCGCCAACACAGAGGCTTTTGTCAGTGGGCGCCTGGCCAATAATGTCCTGCTGTACGGGGATGCGGGAACAGGTAAATCCACCAGCATAAAAGCGATCCTGAACCAGTATTATGACCGCGGACTGAGGATGATCGAAGTCTACAAGCATGAATTCCGCTATCTGCAGCGTATCCTTGCCGAGGTCAAGAACCGCAACTACCGCTTCGTGATCTACATGGATGATCTCTCCTTTGAAGAGTTCGAGATTGAGTACAAATACCTGAAGGCCGTCATTGAGGGCGGCCTTGAGACAAAACCGGAAAATGTCCTGATCTACGCGACATCCAACCGCCGCCACCTGATCCGCGAGACCTGGTCGGACCGGTCCGACCGATCCGACGACGAGCTGCACCGGTCCGATACCATGCAGGAGAAGCTCTCCCTGGTGGCCCGCTTCGGCATTTCCATCGGTTACATGAAGCCCTCTCACAAGGAGTATCTGCATATTGTCAGGGAGCTGGCGCAGAGGTATCCTCAGATCACCCTCTCGGAGGAGGAACTCCTCCAGAAGGCGAACCAGTGGGAGCTCCGCAGCGGAGGCGCCTCGGGACGCACTGCCCAGCAGTTCATCAATTTCCTTGCCGGGCAGGAATGAAAACTGCTTACCGGACACTTTTGCCAGCCTCAGGGGCTTTCGCGGTTCGTGAAACGAAATGATGCGTTCTCTGCCTGAAAACCCGGGAGAACTGCCTCGACACAATCGCGGAGTGTGTTGCGCACAGCGAAGCATACAACAAAGCTTCGCACTGTTGAATCTGCTAAATCGCCGCGCGCAGGCGTTACATGTCCACGCCCTTTGAGGAGGCGTGGACAGATCATATCAGTAACGCGGCAAGAAACGCCGGAAACGTATCTTTCATGTGTCCTTGCTTTTTTCATGGCACATGTTTACAATAGCTAATACGGGTTTAATAGTTGATATTGTTTAATATGGACGCGTATGCCCACCGGACAGACAGGGCGGTTCCGGAAACGAAAAGAGATTCTCCGGTCTTGCGCTGACCAGGGTGTGTCCGTGAAAACCTGAAATAAATCGAAACCGGTCAATAAATGACCGGCACCAAAAATCATTTTACGGCTTCAGGAGAGTAGTTTACATGGAGACTAAGCTTCCGGTTTTGTGGATCGTCATTCCCTGCTATAACGAGGAAGCGGTACTGCCGATTACGGCTCCGATGTTCCTGGATAAAATCACACAGCTTGCACGGGAAGGCCTGATCGCGCAGGAGAGCCGGATCCTTTTTGTCAATGACGGTTCGAAGGACACCACCTGGCAGATCATACAGTCTCTGTCCGGGGAGGATCCTCACTATCTGGGAATCTCCCAGAGCCGGAACCGGGGACATCAGAATGCTGTTCTCGCGGGCCTCATGGAAGCCAAGGAGCACTGCGATATTACTATCTCTATTGACTGTGACGGCCAGGATGATATCAATGCGATGGACGAGATGGTGCGCCAGTACCGGGAGGGCTGCGAGATCGTCTACGGAGTCCGGTCCCGCAGGGATACGGACACCTGGTTCAAGCGTGTGACTGCCGAGAGCTTCTATAAACTGATGAATGAGATGGGCGCGGAGGTCGTGTACAATCACGCGGACTATCGTCTGGTTTCTTCGAAGGTGCTCTATGCCTTTGAAAATTACAGGGAGGTCAATCTCTTCCTGCGCGGTATGTTCCCTCTGGTCGGATTCAAGAGCACGTCAGTTTATTACGAGCGGCATGAGAGGATCGCGGGACAGAGCCATTATCCGCTTTCAAAAATGCTGGCGCTTGCCCTGGACGGTATCACCAGTATGAGCACGAAACCGATCCGCCTGATCACCGGATTTGGCTGCCTTGTCGCTGTCATCAGCTTCATCGGTGTGATCTGGTCCATCGCCGCCCACTTTATGGGCGCGGCTGTCGCCGGCTGGTCCAGCATGGTCTGCATCCTCTGCTTTCTGGGCGGGATCCAGCTGCTGGGGATCGGCGTGATCGGTGAATATGTGGGCAAGACATACATGGAGACGAAAAACCGTCCCAGATATATCATTAGTGAAAAGACCTGGAAAGATCCCGAAGATCCCGGGATCCGGATTGGATAGTCTTCCTCCGGAAGCTGATCCATGACAGGCTGTAAAAATATGATGAAAGCGACGCGGAGCGCGGGACGCGCGAAACAGCGCTCAGCTTTGATCACAGTGTTTGTGAACCGAGGTTTTAGCCACAGGCATGAAAGGAAAAGAACCATGATCCAAACGGCAGATTTCGATTATTATGCTCCTACAAAGGTGGTTTTCGGCAGGGGAGCTGAGAGCAGGCTCGGGACGCTGGTCCGTGAGCAGGGCTGCAAAAAGGTCCTGATCCATTACGGAGGCGGCAGCGCGGTCCGCTCCGGTCTGATCGCCCGGGTCGAAAAGGCCCTGGACGAGGAGGGAATCGGCCATGTCGCTCTCGGAGGCGTTGTGCCCAACCCCCACCTCGGCCTTGTCTATGATGGAATCGAACTTGGCAAAAAAGAAGGCGTGGATTTCATCCTTGCTGTGGGAGGCGGGAGCGTCATTGATTCTGCCAAGGCTATCGCCTACGGGATCGCGGATCCGGAAGAGGGCGACGTATGGGACTTTTTTGTAAAGAAGAGACCCTCAAAAGCCTGTCTGCCTGTCGGTGTTGTCCTGACGATCGCTGCAGCGGGCTCGGAGATGAGCAATGATTCTGTCATCACAAATGAGAAGACCGGCATCAAACGGGGACATGGAAATGATATCTCCCGCGCGAAATTTGCGGTCATGAATCCCGAGCTGACGATGTCCCTGCCGGATTATCAGTCCATGAGCGGCTGCACCGATATCATGATGCATACCATGGAGCGCTATTTTACCAACAACGGTAACATGGAACTGACCGACAGCATCGCAGAGGGACTCCTGAGGACAGTCAGAAAATACACGGAGATCATTCATGCGGAGCCTGACAGTTATGAAGCCCGCGCGGAAGTCATGTGGGCGGGAAGTCTTTCCCACAACGGTCTGACCGGATGCGGTGCCAAAGAGCGCGATTTTGCCAGCCACATCCTTGAGCATGAGCTGGGAGGAATGTTTGATGTCACCCACGGTGCAGGGCTTGCGGCTATCTGGGGCACATGGGCCCGCTATGTGTACCGTGACTGCCTGGACCGCTTTGTGAAATTTGCCGTCAATGTCATGGATGTCGAACCCGGGGAGACCGGGGAAGAGACCGCTCTGAAGGGGATCGAGGCCATGGAGGCCTTCTACAGACGGATCGGTATGCCAACCAGCCTTCATGAGCTGGGAGTCGATCCCACTGATGAACAGATCGACATTATGGCCCACAATGCTATCATCGCTTCCGGAGGAAAAAGAGGCAGTGCCCGCGTCCTCTATGAAGATGATTTCGTCAGGATCTATAAAGCGGCCAGAGATGACCGCTGACCGGTCTGATCACCAGTAACGACAGCAGCGAGTCTTGAATCTGCTTCGAACAGGTTCTTTGACCAGAAGTTTTAGAGAATTTCCCGCGCCGGGAAAAGAGGTGCCTGATGGCTCTGCGCAGAGACAATAATAAGGAAAAACAATTGAACAGGGCAGGCTCAGGGCGGAGTAAGGCGCGAGGGGCAGGATTGTATGACCTCAGGTATTCCAATCAGGATCAGCCTGCCTCGACCTGGACAGGTCAGTCTGCGGATCTGTATACCTTTGGCGAGGAACTGGATCCAACAGGAAGAAACAGAGCTTCCGGCAGTTCCCAGGGGAGTTACGGCAGGACAGAAGCGGAAGAAAGACCTTACAGGGAGCGCCACCGTGTAGAAGTAAAAGAGACGGATTATACCAGAGGCAGAGGAATCGTGCGCGGCAACGCACCTGCGGAGCGAAGAGAAGCAGCGGATCCCGGGGAAAGAAGGGAAATCTCCGCTGACATGTTTGTTTCAAACCGGCCTTCCCGCAGGATCACCCGGCGTTCTTCTGCCGGGACAGATGGATATTCATATGGCAGCACTGCCGGACGAGGAGGTTCCCTCCGGACCCCCGCGGGGGTTAACAATCCGGGGACCAGCTACGCCCAGCTCTCTGATACGCGCCGCGGAAGCACGAACCGCGACCGGGAATACGCGCAGCCCTTTGATACGCGCCGCGGAAGCACAAGCCGTGATCGGGAATACGCGCAGCCCACAGACAGCTGGCGCGGAAGCACAAGCCGCGGCCGGGAATACGCGCAGCCCACAGACAGCTGGCGCGGAAGCACAAGCCGCAGCCGGGAATACGCGCAGCCCACAGACAGCCGCCGCGGAAGCACAAGCCGCAGCCGGGAATACGCGCAGCCCACAGATACTCGCCGCGGAAGCACAAACCGTGACCGGGAATACGCGCAGTCCTTTGATACTCGCCGCGCGGCCACGAGCCGTGAGAATGATTACGCCCGCTCCTTTACCCAATACCAGGACTACAGCCCGGAGGACGAGGAGTGGACAGATTCTGTTTCAGATGAAACAGCGGAAAAAGAGAGAAGAGCCAGGCAGCGAGCCAGGATAAGAAAACAAAGGGAAAAAGAGCTCCGTATAACATACATTAAAATCGGGGCCGTGGCGTTTGTTTTTTTGTTTGCTGCCGCTTTTCTGATCTCCACTGCGGTAAGAAGACTCCCTCTCTTTTCCGGCAGTCACGGGACAGCAGCGTCTCAGGAGGCAGATGATTCTGAAGGGATCCTCGCCGCATCCGGAGGAGAAGAGTCCTCTGATGAAAAGCCATCTGATGAAAAGCTGTCTGATGAAAAGACTTCCGGAGAAAATCAGGATACGTCAGGGCAGGAAGATACAGCGGGAAGGGATCAGGCAGAAAAGGAGGATTCCCCTGCGGATGAGAACGGAGCGGCTGAAGACTCAGGCGAAAACGACCGGGAGACTGCGGATTCCGACGCGAAGGACAAAGACGCGCAGGCGGATGAGGAGCCTGAGCAGGCTGCAGAGGTGTCCGGTCAGCAGGATGATCTGGAGGCAGACGCCGGAGCGGACGTGGAGGATGAAGATCTTCTGATCCTGGTCAATCCCTGGAATACTGTCCCGGAGGGATATAAGGTGGAGACCTCCTCGCTCCTTAACGGGGAGTCTGTGGACAGCCGGTGCTACAGCGATCTCGCCGCCATGCTGCAGGAGTGCCTGGCAGCGGGCGGATCACCGATCGTCTGCTCTGCTTACCGTCCTCACGAAAAACAGGTGCGTCTCTATCAGGAGCAGGTGGATTCCCTTCTCGCTCAGGGCAGAACGCAGGAGGAGGCGGAAGCAGAAGCGGGGACCGTGGTCGCTGTGCCCGGTACAAGTGAACATGAACTCGGTCTCGCAGTGGACATCTGCGACAGCGAAAACCAGAACCTGGATGAATCACAGTTAGAGACATTGACACAGCAATGGCTGATAGAACACTGCTGGGATTACGGTTTCATCCTCCGCTATCCGGTGGACAAGAGTGAGATTACGGGCATCATCTATGAACCGTGGCACTACAGGTACGTAGGCCGGAAAAACGCGGCGAAGATTCATGAAAGTGGACTATGCCTGGAAGAGTACCTTGGTAAAAACTGAGAGACAACAGGGAAGGCAGTCATCATAAAATGCAGATAGATCCAGAACGGATTAAAAAAAGGACGAAAAGAACAGTCCGCAGAATCCAGAACAGAATACGAAAACAGAAGAAGAAAATCCGAAGGATACTATACAGGATCAGGCGGCAAAAGATCGTCCGCAGAGTACAAAACAAGGTACGGAACCAGGAGGCCTTCCGCAAAATAAAAATAAATGCGGGCAGGTCTTTCAGGCGCGCAAGGCGTTTTGCCGCCGCGAAACTGGAACCCGTAAGGATTCGCCTGAAGGATCTCTTTAAGGATGTCCCGCCGGCGCTCCCGGTCTCTATGGCCATGCTCCTTTTCCTTTTTATCGCACTGGCGTTGATGAGCAGGATCGAGCCGGACCACGGAGGACAGGGAGAGAATGAACCTTCTTCTGTTTCAGAAAATGTCTCAGAAAATACTTCAGAAAAAGAGGAAAAAGAAGGAGGGGCGGACAGCACAGAGCAGGATTCAGCCCTGAAGCTGGCTGTACAGAGCGTCCTTTCCCGTACGGTCCGGGAAGTAGTCGATCTCAAAGAGGGCGCGGAGCAGACAATGCGGGGAAACTTTATGGAGATCCTGGACAAAGGCCAGGGGGCTTCCTATGAGCTTCCTTCGGAAAGCTGGAGACCTCTGTGGGAGGAGACCCGCCGGGAGAGGCGAGAACAGCTCTCGCAGGATCCTTTCCTGCTTCTGGTCAACAAGTGGCATTATCAGCCTGACGGATATGAGGTCGAACCGGTCACGCTGCCAAACGGACAGCAGATCGGAGACCAGTGTTATGACCAGCTGATGAAAATGCTGGAGGACTGTGAGAAAGCAGGAGGTACACCGATCGTGTGCTCAGGCTACCGTCCTCACGAGTATCAGGTGGGGCTCTTCGAGGAGCAGACCAGCCGCTGGCTTTATGCAGGCTACGGGCAGGAGGAAGCAGAGGCACTCGCCGCTACAGCAGTGGCGATCCCCGGGACCAGCGAGCATGAACTGGGACTTGCCGCCGATATTTATTCCTCTGAAAACCTGAACCTGGATGAGAGCCAGGTCAATACCTTCACCCAGCAGTGGCTCATGGAGAACTGCTGGCACTATGGCTTTATCCTCCGCTATCCTAAGGATAAGAGTGAGATCACAGGCATTATCTTCGAGCCGTGGCATTACAGATATGTCGGGGATGAACATGCCAGGAAGATCCACAGCGCGGAAATCTGCCTGGAGGAATATCTTGATATGGCAGAGCATCCCGATGAAGCAGGGGATTCAATCGCAGCCGATTACCTCAAGGACAGCTGAAGCTGTTATTCAGTCAATCATTACAGGAGGGCAATATGAAACAGGATGTTATCTATATCACAGGACACCAGCATCCGGACACGGATTCGATCGCGGCCGCGATCGGCTATGCTTTTTTCAAGCGCGCCAATGGGATAAAGGCAGTACCCTGCAGGCTTGGCAAGATCGGGACGGAGACGAAATACCTTCTGGACAGATTCGGCTTTGAGGTACCCATGCTCCTGGAGGATGCGCGTGTAAAAATGTCGGAGATCGAGATCGATGATCCGGTGACCATACATCCCGAAAAGACGATCTATGACGCGATCCAGCTGATGCACGAGACAGGGAGAAAGACCTGCGGGGTCGTGGACGATCAGGACAGGGTGGTCGGAATGCTCACCCTCAACGACATCGGCCTAGTCGCTATCAGCGACACAGAAGACTCGGAGAAGCTCCTGGAGGACATCTCCCCTGAAAATATCAATACAGCGATCGGCGGCAGGATCGTTTACCGGGCACCCGACCGCCACATCAGAGGCAGAGTCTCAGTCATCGCCATGACCAAAAAGGATCCCGCCATCCATGATGTCGAGGGTAAGATCGTGATCGCGGGTGACGATCCGGATTCGCAGAAGCACCTGATCGAGATGGGAGCAGGTATGCTGATCCTGGTCCGTACGGATTCGCTCAGAGAGGATGTGCTGGAAGCCGCGAAAAAGATGGGATGTTCCATCCTGTTCTCCGGCCATAAGACGATGAATACCTCGCGATACACCTACTTTGCTCCTCCGGTCAGCAAGATCATGTCGACCAAAGTGGTCAAGTTCTATGCCAACGAACTTGCGGAAGATGTCGGTACAAAAATGATGCAGACCCGTTACCACGCCTATCCGATCGTGGATGAGAACGACAGGATCGTGGGCTGCGCGTCCCGCTTCCATATCATGAACAGCAAGAATAAAAAGATTATCCTCGTGGACCACAACGAGTTTTCCCAGTCTGTCCGCGCGATCGAAAAGGCCGAAGTGCTGGAGGTCATCGACCACCACAGGATCAATGACTTTTCCACGAAACGCCCTGTCGCTTTCCGAAATGAGATCATAGGCAGTACGGCTACGATCGTGGCGACCATGTTCCGTGAGAACCAGATCCCGATCCCCCAGAACCTGGCCGGACTCCTTCTGGGCGCCATCCTCTCCGATACCCTCAAGTTCCAGTCCCCGACGACGACGGAAAAGGATATACGCACAGCTAATATCCTGGCCGCCATCGCGGATCTGGACATCGATGAGTTCGCGTCGGACATGTTCTCTGTCGGAGCGGATATCAAGGGCAAGACCATCAAGGAGCTCCTCAACCAGGACATCAAATTCTTTGACATCGAGAACTGCAGGACCATGGTCTCACAGGTGATCATCTCCAAATTCTCGGCTCTTGTGGGTATGCAGGATGAGATCCAGTCGGTCCTCGATGAGTTCACGATGAAAAAGGAACTCGACCTCTGCCTGATGGCCTTCACCAGTATCCTGGATAACGGGTCGATCTTCTTCATTTCCGGAGAAAAGACCGGCTGGGCTCTGGAAACCTTCCCCAACCAGGATGAGGAGATGCATTCCATCCAGCGGGGCGTCCTTTCCAGAAAGTCACAGATCGTCCCGATGCTGACAGCAACGATCCAGAAGTATTCATAAACAGAAAATATGTTTAAGCAGAAAAAATGTTTAAGCAGAAAAAATGTTTAAGCAGAAAAAATGTTTAAGCAGAAAATATGCTTAAGCAGAAAATATGCTTAAGCAGATAATATGTTTAAACAGAAAATATTCATAAATTGGAAACATTCATAAGCAGGAAACATTAGTAAACAGGAAACCGAATGGAAAAAGAATACAGAGATTATATGATCCGGGCAGTTGCGGCAGACGCGCAGATCCGCGCCTTTGCCGTGAGCGCCAGGGATCTGACAGAAAAGGCCAGACAGGCCCATAACACCAGTCCCATCGCGACCGCTGCCCTGGGACGCGCCATGTCCGGAGCGCTCATGATGGCGGATATGCTCAAAGGACCCAGGGACCTGCTGACCCTGCAGATCGATGGGGACGGCCCCCTGCAGGGACTGGTCGTGACGGCAGACAACCACGGACATGTAAAGGGATATGTCAAAAATCCGTCCGTCATCCTTCCCCCCAACGCCCAGGGCCATCTGAACGTCGGGGGCGGGATCGGCAGGGGCACCCTGACGGTGATCCGGGATATGAACCTGAAAGATCCCTATATCGGTCAGATCCCCCTGGTGACAGGGGAGATTGCCGAAGACCTGACGGCCTATTACGCCCAGTCAGAACAGATTCCTTCTTCAGTCGGACTGGGAGTCCTGATGAACCGGGAGAATACAGTCCGCCGGGCGGGAGGCTTTGTTGTGCAGCTCATGCCCTTTGCGGACGAGGATGTGATCAGACAGCTGGAAGAGAATATCCGGGGAATTTCATCCGTCACCGCCATCCTGGAAGAGGAGAGTACGCCGGAGCATCTGCTGGGGACAGTGCTGAAAGGTTTTGACCTGCAGGTCACCTCCGTCGAGGACGTCTGCTTCCAGTGCAACTGCAGCCGGGAACGTTTCGAGCGGGGCCTTTTGCTCCTGGGGAAGGACGAACTCGAGAGTATGATCGCCGACGGTAAGGACGTCGAACTGACCTGTCAGTTCTGCAACAGTGTATACACATTTTCACCCGAGGACATCAGGACTGTTCTCGGGAATCTGTCCGTATCATGAACAGGTCCCGGGGATCTGTAGATTATCAAATTTTTTACATGTTCTGAATGAGGATATAGAAAAATGTATTGTGCAAAATGTGGCGCTTTTCTGGCTGATGATGCCAGAGTATGCAGTTCCTGCGGGAAGCCTGTACGTATCCGGCCCGCTGCGGGAATACCTGCCGGGGAAAAGACAGACCGGACAGACAGGCATTCCCGGGGCGCTGAGAGCCGGCAGCAGATCACAGATGACGAGCAGATCATGGATCCCGTCTACTTTGAGGACGCCGAGGGAAATCCTGATCTGGAGTCAATCATCAGGATGGCAAGGGGAGAGACCATTCAGGAGCCGGAGGACCGGACCCCTGAAAAGAACAGGACATCTCCGGAATCCCGTGAAGATACCGGAAGGCCCGCCTCCAGTAAAACCGCCGATCAGTCTTCAGACAATTCCGGGTCTGGAAAGAAAGCTGCTCCGGACAGCCAGAGCAGGACAGTCCGGACCCCTCTGACCGCTGAGGAGAGAAAAGAAGCAGAGGCTGCCAGAAAAAGACAGGAAGCAGCCCTGAAAAGAAGGCAGGCGTCCGCCGCAAAACGTAAAAAGGCAGCCGCATCGAACAAAAGAAAGGCAGCTGCTGCCAGACAGGAAAGACCGGTGTATTCGGACAGAAACACCAGCCCTGCTGTCAGGCGTGACCCCAAAAAGCCATCCATGTTTGACGGAATCCGCCGTAGCATGACGGAATACACCCATGCCAGAGAGGAAGCTGCTGATGAAAGGCAGATGAGAAAACATATGGCCAATGCAGCCAGGTATTATGCCTCTCTGGACATGTCTGAGGAATGGACAGAAAGGCAGCCCGGCCGTACCGGCTATGGGAAGGCGGACACATATGACACCGCTCCGGGCAGGGTAAAAGACTTCGGAGAAGACTTCGCAGCCGACTTCGCAGCCGCTGAATTTGGACCTGAGGCTGCGGGAACTGCCCGAAAGACAGCCCCTGTGAATGTCCCTGCGGCAGCAGAGCCCACTGAGTTTGCGGCGAAGGCTGTGGAGACTAAGGCGGCTGTAAAGAAAGCCGCTCCTGCGAGGACAGCAGAGCCCGCAGACCGCACAGCCAGGTTCGAGGAGCTTGCGGAAAAGGCCACTCCTGCGAGGACAGCAGAGCCCGCAGACCGCACAGTCAGGTTCGAGGAGCTTGCGGAAAAGGCCGCTCCTGCGAAGGCAGCAGAGCCCACAGACCGTACAGCCAGGTTCGAGGAGATTGCGGAGAAGGCTGCTCCTGTGAAGGCAGCAGAGCCCACAGACCGTACAGCGAAGGCAGAAGAGGCTGTGAAAAAGACAGCCCCCGGGGAGAAAACGGCTGCAGAATACGGATTGAAAGAAGATCATGCAGCAGATACAGCTGCCGCCGGCAAGATGTACGTCTCTGCGGCAGCAGTAGAGGAGCTCCGTGCCCGGCTGACGGAAGAGCTCCGTCCCGGTCTTGAAGAAGAGATCCGCGCAGGCCTGGAGGAAGAACTCCGTCCCGGTCTTGAAGAAAAGATCCGCACCGGCCTGGAGGAAGAACTCCGTCCCGGTCTTGAAGAAGAGATCCGTGCCGGTCTGGAGAAAGAGATCCGCAGCAGTCTGGAAAAAGAGTACGCAGCCAGAGCAGAGACCGGAGCTGCTTTGAAGGCAGGTTACCTGAGTGATGATGGGGGTCAGTATAATGGCCTTTTCAGCGAAGAGGAACTGCGTATCGAAGCTGCCCGCCGTCTTCGCAGGTATAACGACGCGGAGCTGGAAGAAATCAATGCCGCTTTTGGCCTGTTTGGGCTGAACAGGGCTATGACCGTCCGTCTCGCCACTTTCTTCCTGATCGTAGTGCTGAGCGTGATCTATGTGATCGGCAGGGGAAATAATCCGGAGGATATCCAATCTGCTCCTGCCGGGACCGTGTCAGAAGATGCTGTATCCCCGGATAAAGAGGAAGGTACCCAAAAGAAAGAGGGCACAGCAGATTCAGTCCCGACCGGCGGCGGGGAATTCGGCGGAGAGGATGCTTCTGAAGAAGAATAAATAATAACAATAAAAGAGGAGGCAGAAGGTTAAGTCATCATGCAAAGAGAAAAATTGGGCAGCCGTTTGGGTTTCATTCTGATCAGCGCGGGATGCGCGATCGGGATCGGGAACGTTTGGAGATTCCCTTATTTATGCGGACAGTACGGCGGAGGCGCTTTCGTACTGATTTATTTGTTTTTCCTGATCATCATGGGGCTTCCAGCCATGTGCATGGAGTTCTCAGTGGGCAGAGCCAGTAAGAAGAGCCCGATCTGTATGTATCAGGAGATTGAGCCAAAAGGAAGCTTCTGGCATATCCACGGTCTGTTCTGTATGTTGGGCAACTATCTGCTCATGATGTTTTACACCACTGTGGCAGGCTGGATGATACAGTACTTTTTCCGTGAAATCAGCGGGACGTTTGTAGGACTGGAACCGGATGCTGTTGCGGAGGTTTTTTCAAACGGTCTCTTGAACCCGGCTGTCCAGGTCGGATGCATGGCGTTCGTTATCGTTGTCGGTTTCTTTGTCAATATGCGCGGCCTTCAGAGCGGTCTGGAGAGCGTAACAAAGGTAATGATGACCATGCTCATCGTCATCATGCTCGTCCTTGCCGTCAACAGCCTCTTCCTGCCCGGCGCAGGAGAAGGGATCCGTTATCTTCTGGTCCCGGATGTAAACAGGCTTGTAAGCCAGGGAGTCTGGAATGTGGTCGTCGCCGCAATGAACCAGGCGTTCTTCACGCTCAGTATCGGTATTGGTTCCATGGCGATCTTCGGCAGTTACATCGACAAAGAGCAATCCCTGCTGGGAGAGTCTGTCAACGTAGTCCTTCTTGATACCCTCGTTGCGATCAGCTCCGGTCTGATCATTATCCCCGCCTGCTTTGCCTACGGGGTGGAATCCACAGCAGGCCCCGGCCTGATCTTCATCACCCTTCCCAATATCTTTAACAACATGCCCATGGGAAGGCTGTGGGGAAGCCTGTTCTTTGTATTTATGTCATTTGCCGCTTTCTCCACTGTCCTTGCTGTATTTGAAAATATCATGGCCATGTGCATGGATGCGTTTGGCTGGTCAAGGACGAAGGCGGGAATCATCAATATCTTCCTGCTCCTTATCCTTTCCCTTCCCTGCGCGCTGGGCTTCAATGTCCTTTCCGGGATTCAGCCTCTCGGAGAGGGAAGCTCCTTCCTGGACCTGGAGGACTACATTGTCAGCAACTTCCTGCTGCCGCTCGGAGCCCTGGTCTTTGTCCTTTTCTGCACCCGCCGCTCGGGATGGGGATGGGAGAATTTCAGGAATGAAGCCGACCAGGGAGAAGGTTTGAAGGTTCAGGACTGGATGCGTCCGTATATCACCTGGGTACTCCCGGTACTGATCATTGTTGTTTTTGTCATGGGACTTCTTTGATGGACTGAAAGAACCGGCCGGCCCCGAAGCCTGAAGGACTGAAAGAACTGACCGGGGCATAGCGCGAAAGGAAAATGCACTGAGGATGTTGTCTGTAAAACCAGAAACAACAGAAGATGCTTTTGCTGAAAAAAGGGCGAGACGGAGAAAACCGTTTGCTTTTCCTGTCCTGCTTCTTTTTTCTGTACTCTTTTTGGTGCTTGGGGCAGCACTGGTTTTCCTGCTGTTCTTTCCTTTCAGGTACAGCGACCGGGAAGTGGATGAGTACGTCCACAGCATCTATGGGGACAACTGGAGCCTGAGTGAAAAAACGGCTTCTTTTGACCGGGAGGGGGGAAGTGCACAGTATGTGTATGAGGATCAAAACGGGAATTCCTTTTCTGTTTTTTCTTTCTCCAACCGGATCTTGAAAAATGGCATTCCGACCGGCAGGTACCGTAAAGCGCTGACGGACAATTACTTCAGCACAGTGATCGCAGAACACCTGGATGAACTGAAAAAACTTGGAAAAAAAGCCCGGAAGAAGTCCGGCCCCGTTCTGGAAATAGAAGAGACCGGCCCTGGTCTTGAAATAGATAAGACCGGTTCTGATATGGAAACAGAAAAGACCGGCCCCGGTCTGAAAAATGGAAATGAGGGACAGGGGGAAAAACCGGAAAACCTGGAAAACGTGTACGGGAAACAGTATATCTTCCGGCTGTATCTGGAGGACAGGGATTCATTCGCAAAAGCCGCAGAACTCCTGGAGAAAATGGATAAACTGCTGGGCTTCTCCTGCAGAGAGGCGGAAGTGACTTACGCCCGGCTGCGCCCGTCCACCCCCTTTGTCCAGATCTATCTGAAGCCGGACAAGACCAGAGTAGAGGAGGCGGCTGATGCCATTTCCTCGGCTGCCGGATCCATGCAGACCGGTGACCCTTCTGTAAAGGGGCAGGACCTGGTGCAGGAGGATGAATGGAAAAGCAGTACCGGGAGGTCTTCCTATGAGATCAGCAGAATCTCTTTTTCTGACGGCTCCCTTCCGCCCCTGTCTGCAGACCGCCTGCTTGTGCGGCTGGAGAACGATTTTGTAGACGCTGCCAAGACCTTTGGAAGATCCTATTATTACATTTCTGAAAAACTCTGGAATAAATATCCCTCCCCCGTTCTGACGCTGGTCAATGCGGGAGGGAATGACCTCAGGGAAGAGGAAGAGGCTGCCGTGGCAGCCGGACCGGCGGAGCTGGCTTCTGCTGTCCCGGAAGAGAACCTGTCCGGACCTGTTCCGGAAAACTCTGAAGCCTCTGAAGCTGGACTGGAAGAAAATGGTCTGGAAGAGACTGATTCGGAAGAGACTGATTCGGAAGAGACTGGATCAGAGGAGGCTGCTTCTGAAGAAAGATCCCGGGACGACACCAGCAGTGCCGGAAACACCGCTGACACTCCTGCCGGCGATTCGGTTGCAGGTACAGACAAAGCCAGGAAACAGTTTACCTACCAGCTTTACTACCACCGCAGGACGGGGACCTACTGGATGACCGGACTTGATCCTTTTGAAGATTATGAAGGAAATCCCTTCGGAGAATATCCCCGCAGGGGCGCCTTTGCACAGCTTGTCCGATACCTGGGCGGGACTTCTTATGCCGACCGGCACGGAGGCAGCTGGAAGATTGGTTCCTCGACCTGGAACGCTTCCGTGAAGACCATCAGAACGGCTGGATCCCCCTATACCTATAGCGGGATCCGGATGACCCGCAACGGCAATACCACCTATCTGGACCAGGTACCTGAAGCATTTGAAGGGACCGGAGCCACTGCTGCCGGGAGACCCTTCAGCATTCACGATCTGATCCGGATGCTGGGAGTGAGGATCACTATCAACCAGCGGGAGATGACTGCCGTCATGTTTCCGGATGCCGGGGATGCAGAATAAGAGCAGAGGAAAGGCATTTTCCTTATTTCCGGTCCAAATCAGTTAAGTGGCTAAAATCAGTTAAGTGGCTGAAATCGGTTAAGCAGTAATAAAAATCAGTCACCCATTGTAAATCAGTTATCCGTTGTAAATCAGAAATACTCCCTTTCCGGGCAGCGCAGGAGCCGCATTCATTCTCCTGTCTGCCCGAAAGGGAGCATTGTTTGTGTGCGCCGGGCGGCGAACGTTTCTAGCGGGTGAAAGTCCCGAATCCGCCCGGTAGCGGGAAGGATATTTAAAATTCATTGCTCAAAAAACATTTCTATCTTTTGTTTTTCTGCCGCAAACTGGCCCATCTGGGGCTCAAGTTCCTCCATCTGTGCACGGAGTTTCTGTGCCTTTGCGGTATTTCCTGCCTTTTCCCAGGCATTTGCCAGGAAGGCTTTTTCAAAATATCTTCCAACAGCATAGTAATCCAAAACATTTTTTACCTGCGGATTGTTTTCATTGCCCAGTCCGTTCTCATACCACCGCTCGGCCAGGGAAGCATATTCTCCGTCTGACAGACGATAATACAGGTACTGCTCCTGATCGTAGGAAACGCTTTCGACATCTCTCAGGATATGAATGGAAATGATGATTGAGAAAGCCAGGACGATGCTGAGGAAAACGATCAGAAAATTCAGAATGGAAAATGGCTTCTTGCCGGATCTGCGGCTGTTGTTCTTATTGTTCATTTCTTTCTCCAGTGTGAAAGGGCACTGCCTCGCGACTTTGAAGCTGCAGCTAAATCAGTTCCAAAGAATGCATATTTCCTTATGAGACTTCATTGGGAAACCCTTATTAGGAAACCCTTATTGGGAAACCTTTATTGGAAACCCTTATTGGGAAACCTTTATTGGGAAACCTTTATTGGAAACCTTTATTGGGAAACCTTTATTGGGAAACCTTTATCAGGGCGTCTGCTGTTCCTCGTATTGCGCAAGACCTCTCTCGACCAGGAGCGCCCGGTTCCCCCTGGACAGTTCCGGCATGCTCCGGGCTTCCTCAGAGGTCATACCCAGATAGGCGATCAGCAGGGCCTCCATGGACTCCTTCATATTGGCGATGTGCCGCTGTGTCCACTCCGATTCATAGTCCTCGTAATAGGAATAGTTGTCAGGATCCAGGGACTCATAAAAGGACTGGATGTATTCCGACGTATATTTTGTGATATGTGCTATGTTCGAATAACGGCGGGGATTGACCAGCTGCATGATCTGCTGGGCAGCATACCGGTAGGATTGTGAGACCCTGTAGAGGGGATAGTAGCGGGCATAGTTTTTATTATATGAACCCAGCCGCATTTTGTAATAATACGAAGAAAACCCGATGTAGTCCTCCTCGTCCAGATAACGGTCCGCCTCCTGCAGCAGCTGTTCAGTATTTTTGGAGAGACGGTGCTCCTCCAGGATGCTGTTCAGCATAAAGCTGTTTGCCTGGATAAAAATATTCGCGGCGATCGCGAGGAGCAGAAAAGCGATCGCGGCGATCCGCACTGCCCGCCTTGATTCCCGGCCTGCCCTCTGCGTTACATCCTGTTTGGTCTGATGGAAATCAGCCTGATACTTCTGCATATCCATGGCGTGCTGACGGGCCTGAGTATTCGCTGTCCCGCAGTAGGGGCAGTAGAGATCCTCCAGCCGGATCTCTCCTCCGCAGTTTTTACATTTCATGATTTTTACCTGTTATTCGTTTATTCCTGATGTGGTCCTTTCTCCGTGTCCTGGCAGATTTCCGGGTGATTCCGGACATATTCTTCGCAGTCCCCGTAGGATGGATAACCATTGCTTTCCCTGAGTTTCCTGTCAAAAAACTGAAGGTCTTCCTCTGTCATGAGAAATATTTCGGTCAGATCATTTTCGTAAGGGGCCAGCAGCCCGTGCAGGCGCTGCCGGTCCTGGGAAGGGAGCTCCTTCCTGTGATCAAGGCCCCGGAACTTCAGCTCGTCGTGCAGGAGCTGTACAGCATCATGTTCTCCAAACAGGCCTTTTTTGCGGCTCTCGAGAAAAAGATCAGCATAGATCGTGCTTTCATAGAGTTCGCAAAAGGTTCTGTGTTCCCATTGGTAGAGGTCATGCCCTTCGTCTTCATAAGCGCGGACCTTTTCCAGAAGAGTCTTATAGTCCTCTGTTTCGTAGAGCCGGTTCAGCTCCGGATACACCTCCTGCTGCCATGTGTATTCCTGTCTGTTTCTGGTGTTCTCACGCTGCTGATGCCAGTGAACAATGCCCATCACGATCACGGCAAATACCAGGATCACGCCCAGGATCCGCATGACCCGGGAGGAGACCCTTTTGATCTCCCGGCTCGATGCCTCCGCGCCTGCCTCTCCGACCTGATCCAGGTCAGCCCGCACCTGTTCCAGCTTTCTCATATATTCCCGTTCCGCTTCCGGTTCATAGGAAGAGCCGCAGTAAGGACACCGGGCCTGGCCGGGAGGAATTATGGATCCGCACTGCCTGCAGATGATCTGTTTGTTTTCCATAAATGCTTCCCCTGATGATCGCTGTGTCTGACAACATACCCCTGCTTTACTGCACCCGCTTGAAAACCGGGATATTTAACTGCCGCAGCAATAAGATACCTGCCACAGCCCTGAAAGGCAATAAAAGAACTGGGGCAGCTCTTATTATAACACGATGTTACTGAACTCAGGAACCTCGAATATACTGTATCCATGACGGCTGCCATAACGGTGTACACAGAAGGTTACGGCCTGCCTGAAGGGAGACAGGGGATGATCTGAACTTTAACCACGGAAGTCGTGGACGCGGAAGGCCACGGAAACCACGGAAGACCACAGAAATATCCCCTTGTATTGCTATCTGTTCATCTGTTATTATTCTTTTCTGTTGCCAGTAAGGGCATATAATGATACTCTGTCTGCTGTATGAAGAAAGGCATGCAATGGCATGCCGGACAAAAATAGAAGGACGGTGTGACATGGATAGATGGATGAAAAAGAATTATGATTTTAAAAGCAGGAGAGGGATTCTGCGGTGGTTTTTGACCTGCCTGACCCTGTTCTGGATGGTCTTTATTTTTATGATGTCCTCTGCAGGGAAGGACGAGAGCAATTCCCAGAGCGGGGCAGTCTGCGAATTTATCTGTGAGCACTTCGTGGAGGGCTACGAAGAAATGGCTCCCGAAGAACAGATCCAGATGCAGCAAAAGATTAGTTTTCCCGTTAGAAAGTGCGCTCACCTGTCAGAATATGCCGTTCTGGGGGCGCTTATGACACTCACTGCGGCTTCCTGGCGCTGGGAAGATGAGGAGACCATGCGGACTGGAGAGACGCCAGGAGGGACCGTGCGTATCCTGCCGGTCCTGGCCGCAGGCTTTCTGTACGCCGTATCAGATGAGATCCATCAGATCTTCGTTCCGGGCCGTTCAGGAGAGCCCAGAGATGTCCTGATCGATACATCCGGCGTTCTGATCGGGATATGCCTTGTCCGCTTTCATTTTTCTTTACGCGAACGGAGAAAACGCAAACATCCCCGAACGCTTCCTGAAGTATAAGCAGTATAAGCTTTTTTCCATACGGGAACAGAGAAAACGGCGATCGGGACCTGCAGAGACGGATCATTTATTGCTATTACCAGCTTTTATCAGTATTTAACAGTTTTTTACCTGATTCTTACCAGATTCCCATTTTAGAGGAAGCAGCCAGGAGGAGGCATAAATTATGAGCAGGATGACATTAAAAATGGTGCTGTTTGATCTGGACGGGACGCTGCTTCCCATGGTCATGGACGAGTTTACAGGCGGATATTTCAAAATGCTGGCCAAAAAGCTGAATCCTTATGGTTATGAACACCAGTCGCTGGTAAAGGCGATCTGGCACGGTACAGCTGCCATGGTACGAAACGATGGAAGCTGCAGGAACGAGGATGCTTTCTGGAAGGACTTTTCGGCGACCTATGGAGAGCAGGCTCTGAAGGATAAGCCTCTGTTTGACGATTTCTATGCCAACGAGTTCCAGGATGCAAAACAGTTCTGCGGCTGCAATCCAAAAGCCGCAGAGACAGTCGGCTGGATCCGCGATCAGGGACTGCGGATCGCCCTGGCTACAAACCCTCTGTTTCCACGTATCGCTACGGAGACCCGGATCCGGTGGACAGGCCTTGAGCCGGAGGATTTTGAGTTTTTCACGACTTATGAGAATATCTGCTGGTGCAAGCCGAACCTGGATTATTACCGGGAAGTGCTCCGCAGAGCCGGCCTGAAGGGCGAGGACTGCCTTATGGTCGGCAATGATGTGGGCGAGGATATGATCGCCGCATCCCTGGGGATGAAAGTGTTCCTGCTCACGGACTGCCTGATCAATAAGGCGGGAGAGGATATCAACAGGTATCCGCATGGCGGCTTTGATGAATTGAGAAGATATGTTGAGACCCTTATCGAAGGCGGGCAGGAGGAATGAAACAGGAGTATAAGGTAAAAACTAAGGGTATAAGGCAAAAACTTAAATAAGTGAAATGATCCGGTAAGGGATGAATAATCAACACCCCATACAGGATCATTATTGTTTTAAATATTAATGTTTTAAAAAAAGAAAAATGCAGCTAACAGGACTTGAACCTGCACGGGGATGCCCAACAGAACCTAAATCTGCCGCGTCTGCCAATTCCGCCATAGCTGCATAATAAAACAAGTATTAAGTTGTCCGTGCATGGAGATGGTGAGCAAGGCTCACAGCGTCTGTCCCCATTTTTGTCCGTGCATGGCTCTGATCCACGCAATTCGCCATGCCCAAAAGCCTCGCGACCGCGCGGCGTTCGCTCGCTGTCGCGGCATTCGCCGTATACGTCCAAAAATGTGTCCATCCGCTTGTGAGCAAGGCTCACACCGTCTGGCCTCATTTTTGTCCGTGCATGGCTTTGATCCACGCAATTTCGCCATGCCGACAGGCTCGCGACCGCGCGGCGTTCGCTCGCTGTCGCGGCATTCGCCGTATACGTCCAAAAATGTGTCCATCCGCTTGTGAGCAAGGCTCACAGCGTCTGTCCCCATTTTTGTCCGTGCATGGCTCATTGCTTACACGCAAAATGCGACGACGCAAAGATTTGTGCCGCCGCAGAAAAAAGGAAAAAGAAAATAAGAAAAAAGTGAGACATGGGGGACTCGAACCCCCGACAACTTGATTAAAAGTCAAGTGCTCTACCATCTGAGCTAATGTCCCAGGAAACTGGGCTAGTTGGAATCGAACCAACGATACAGCAGTCAAAGTGCTGTGCCTTAACCGCTTGGCGATAGCCCATCAGTTTGACCGCCCACAAAGGCTGTATGATAAAGAAAAAAGGGTGGGTAGTGGGACTCGAACCCACGCTCTCCAGAACCACAATCTGGCGCGTTAACCAACTACGCCATACCCACCATATTCTTCTGCGGGAGAAGAGGATCTCTTTCTCCTTCGTATGCCCGGGGGGACTCGAACCCCCGACACCCGGCTTAGAAGGCCGGTGCTCTATCCAACTGAGCTACGGACACATAAGCCGTTCGCAATCGCTCCTGCTGAAAACGCAATACCCATTGCGAAAGCGGGTGATGGGAATCGAACCCACATATCTAGCTTGGAAGGCTAGTGTTCTACCACTGAACTACACCCGCACAAATGAATTACTATGAAATTGAATTGCAACCGGAGAATCACGATCGGGGTGACAGGATTCGAACCTGCGGCCTCCTGGTCCCAAACCAGGCGCTCTAGCCAAACTGAGCCACACCCCGGAAGAGACCGTTGTCTCACATGCAAGAGCTATTATATCTGACTATGGCGATTCTGTCAATGACAAAAATTCGATATATTCTTACCGTAATAGCGAATATATTCGGAATACATTCAGAAGCAAAAATGTCTGTTTTTACGGTGGTCAGGTATTGATTTCACCTTCGTACAGCCCCAGGAGTGCCATCATCTTCCGCAGGGCCTGTCCTCTGTGGCTGATCCTGTTTTTTTCTTCCGGTGCTATCTCCGCGCTGGTTTTGCCGTATTGGGGGAGATAGAAGAAGGGGTCGTAACCAAAGCCGTTCTCACCGGCGATGGAGTGGCCGATCCTGCCCTCCATGGCACCGCGCACGACTTTTGAACCGCCATCAGGAAGGACGGCGGCGACAGCGGCGACAAATCTCGCTGTGCGCTTTTCCTCGGGGACGTCTTTCATCAGGTCGAGGATGTGCTCCATGCGCAGCCTGTAGTCGGTGTCATACCCCATATAGCGGGCGGAATGAACTCCGGGAGCTCCGTCCAGAGCATCGATCACCAGGCCGGAATCATCGCTCATCACGATGCGGACAGTGCCTTCAGGGGCGGGGCGGGAGAGCAGCAGGTCATAGACTGCACGGGCTTTGATCAGGGCATTTTCTTCGAAGGTCTGTCCGGTTTCGTCGGGATCAGCCTCCACACCGGCTTCTTTCATGGAGAGAACTTCAATCTCCGGCACAGCTTCCCCGGCTTCAGCCTGAGAACCCGGAACCGGGCGGCTTTTGTTTTCCTCTACGATAGCTTTGATCTCACGGATCTTTCCCTGATTGCCTGTGGCGAAAATGATCTGGTACTTTTCTGATGACATAGCTGTGCTTCCTTCCATAAAGGGGATTCTCATGAAGACATTTTATAAAGGCTTTTTAAAAAGACATTTTATAAAGGCTTTTTAAAAAGGCATTCTCATAAAGGCATCCCACTGCCGGGGACCGATCCGGCAGTGGGATACGCTGTCAGGTATCCTGTCAGATGGATTTTGCCGGAGACCGGCGTCTGGGCGGGCGCGGGCCCGGGAACTGGTAATAATAGGTCTTGAGCATGCCGTTGTAGATCTTCCTGTTTCTGGCGGCTTTTCTGCCGATGGCTTCCTCGCATTTGTCGTAGGAAGTGATCACATACATGGACCAGGTATCCAGAGCGCGGAAGCGCTCTCCCAGGGTCTCATACAGGTCATGGAGCGCGGAGGTGTTGACGCGGGCTCTTGCCTCATCAGTCAGGTCTGTCTCGGTCAGGGCCTCTGAACCGGGAGAGAGACGTTCGCCATAGGGCGGGTTGGTAATGATGAAGCCGTACTTTTTCGGGTGGGAGAGGGCGGAGATCGGACGTGTCTGGAAGTGGATCAGTTTTTCCACTCCGGCAAGGCGGGCGTTCTCCCTGGCCGCCGAAATAGCGGCGGGGTTGATGTCATAGCCCTGCAGGTCAGTTTCCACGGAGAGGTCGATCATGTCGCGCGCTTCCTCGCGGGCGTCCGCCCAGCATGCGGAGGGGATGATCTCTGTCCAGTCTTCCGCGATAAAGTGGCGGAAGAGGCCGGGGGCGATATTTGCGGACATCAGGGCGGCTTCGATCAGGAAGGTTCCGCTCCCGCAGAAAGGGTCCACCAGGACCCGGCCTGCCTGCCAGGGGGTCAGCATGATGAGACCGGCTGCGAGGTTCTCAGCGATCGGCGCCTTGACCTTCATCCGGCGGTAACCGCGCTTGTGCAGGGAATCCCCTGAGGTGTCGAGGGCGACCGTGACTTCGTCTTTATAAATAAACACACGGACCGGATAATCGGAACCGGTCTCAGGGAAATGATCGATCGGATACTTTTGCTTCATGCGCTCGACCATCGCTTTTTTCATCACGGACTGGATATCGGAAGGGGAGAACACCCGGCTCTTTACGCTGGCCGCTTTTTTGATCCAGAAACGGGATTCCCGGGGCAGAAACTGCTCCCACGGCAATGACATCGTGCCCTGGAAAAGCTCCTCGAAGTTTGTCGCCGTAAAGGACCCGACCTTCAGAAGAATGCGTTCTGCTGTACGCAGACAAATGTTGGCCCTTGCGATCGCCTCTTCATCGCCGATAAAGGTGACTCTTCCGTCCGTGACTTCTGTGATATCGTACCCTATCTCGTAGATTTCATTTTTGACAACGCTCTCCATTCCGAAATGGCAGGGCGCGATCAGCTCAAACTGGCGCATAGACCCAATCCTTCCCGGGCTTCTGACAGATCTCTGTGGGCAGAGGCCTCTCACGTGGTAACAGGAAACTGTTCATGAATTATGTGTATATAACCCCTAATGATGATTTTATCTCAAAAAAAACAAGTTGTAAAACATTTCCTTGCTTTATTCAAATATTGTCTGTTATAAAAGAACAATACCTGAAATAAAAAAACAAAGGTACTGAAAAAAGGTGCTGAAACGGCGAGGGTACTGAAAAAACAAATGTACTGAAACGACAAAGGTGCTGGAATAAAAGTATTGAAAAAACAAAGGCACTGAAAAAGGTACTGAAAAGGTGCTGAAAACAAAACAAATACAAAACCAGGGGCTGTGAGAGCCGGGAGCAGATGAGAATATTCAGCTCCCTGTTTTCACAGCCCCTGCGGGTATTCATTGCGTTTGTTCGAGACGGCAATGGCAGATCATGGCAGATTATGTCAGATCCTGTCAGATCATGGCAGTCTTTTTCCCGGTGCGGCTCCGGCTGTGTCAGGATTTTGACTTGGCAGCAGCGAAACTGGCAGTGCGGTATACGCACGGAGTATTCAGGCCGGGAGACCGGGGAATGACCATTGTGACCATTGACCTGTCAGCTATATTACACGATGCCCTGTGCCTCCATGGCGGTCAGGATCTTCTCGAAGCCGGCGATATTGGCGCCTGCGACATAGTTGCCTTCCATGTCGTACTTCTTGGCAGCCGCGGCGATATTGTGATAGATGTTGACCATGATGCCCTGAAGCTTGGCGTCGACCTCATCGAAGGACCAGGACAGGCGCTCGGAGTTCTGGCTCATCTCGAGTGCGGAGGTGGCGACACCGCCGGCATTGGAAGCCTTGCCGGGAACGAAGAGGACGCCGTTCTCCTGCAGGTACTGGGTCGCCTCCAGAGTGGTGGGCATGTTTGCGCCTTCGCAGACAGCATAGACGCCGTTTGCGACCAGGGCCTTTGCGTCGTCGAGGTTGAGCTCGTTCTGGGTCGCGCAGGGAAGGGCCACATCGACCTTGATGGACCATACGCCTTTGCCCTCGTGATATTCCGCGCTGGGCTTGGCGGCCTTGTACTCGGTCAGGCGGGCGCGGCGGACTTCCTTGACTTCCTTGAGCAGAGCGACGTCGATGCCGTCGGGATCATAGATCCAGCCTGTGGAATCGGAGCAGGTGACGACCTTTGCGCCGAGCTGCTGTGCCTTCTGGATCGCGTAGGTTGCGACATTGCCGGCACCGGAGACGGAAACGGTCTTGCCTTCCAGGCTGGTGCCGTGATCCTTCAGAAGCTCCTGGGTCAGGTAGACGAGGCCGTAGCCGGTCGCCTCTGTCCTTGCGAGAGATCCGCCGTAGGTGAGACCCTTGCCGGTCAGGACGCCCTCATAGAGCTGTGTGATCCTCTTGTACTGCCCGTACAGGAAACCGATCTCGCGGCCGCCTACGCCGATATCGCCGGCGGGAACATCAGTGTCAGCGCCGATGTGCCTGTAGAGCTCTGTCATGAAGCTCTGGCAGAAGGCCATGACCTCGCGGTCGGATTTGCCCTTGGGATCAAAATCAGAGCCGCCCTTGCCGCCGCCGATAGGAAGACCCGTCAGAGAGTTTTTGAAGATCTGTTCAAAGCCGAGGAATTTGATAATGCCCAGGTTGACGGAAGGGTGGAAGCGGAGACCGCCCTTGTAGGGGCCGATTGCGCTGTTGAACTGTACGCGGAAGCCGTTGTTGACCTGAACCTGTCCCTTGTCATCTACCCAGGGAACGCGGAACATGATGATCCTCTCAGGTGTGGTCAGGCGCTCCAGCAGAGCCTCTTTGCGGAAATGCTCTTCATTGGCTTCGATCACAACACGGAGAGATTCGAGGACTTCCTTAACGGCCTGGTGGAATTCGGGCTGAGCAGGGTTCTTCGCAATTACCTTCTCGAGAATTTCATCAACATAAGACATAAGATACCTCCTTTTTTGCTCTCTGCCGACCCGTATGAGGAGCCGCCTGCAGTCAGGTCGATCCCATACAAATGCATACAATCGGTACTAAAATGCATTATTGTATACAATCGGCGATGTAAAAAGACGTAAAATCCAGTCCGGATCCTCGCTGCGATCCTGAAACGAGATTGGATTTTATCAAAAAAACAATTACAGTATGCATTATAATGCGTGTTTTAGCATACGACAAGATAAAATTATAAAAAAATACCGAAAAAATGAATATTGGGATAAAAGAATAACGGCATAATTGTATACGATGATACAATTATGCCGTTATCAATTCCAATTTCCACTGCTTACTTTCCACTGCTTTTTTGCTGCCTGAAAGGAAACTCAGGTTTACAGCAGCTGTATGCCTGCATCGAGGAGAGCCTTCTCTGTTTCTTCAGGCCAGAGGGAGGACTGGACTTCTCCGATATGGGCCTTGCGCAGGAAGAACATGCATATGCGGGACTGACCGATTCCGCCGCCGATCGTGAAGGGCAGTTCGTCGTTGAGGATCGCCTTCTGGAAGGGAAGGTTTGCCCGGTCTTCACAGTTGGCCTTTTTCAGCTGGTCTGCAAGAGACTTCGCGTCGACACGGATACCCATGGAAGAGAGCTCGAGAGCGATATCCAGGACAGGGTAATATACGAGGATATCCGCATTGAGCTGCCAGTCGTCGTAGTCCGGAGCCCGGCCGTCATGGGGCTCTCCGCCTTTGAGCTTGTCCCCGATCTGCATGAGGCAGACGGCACCTTTGGCACGGGTGATGATATACTCGCGTTCCTTCGGGGTCTTGTCAGGGAACCGGGCTTCCAGATCGGCGGTCGTGATGAAATAGATCTCCCTGGGGAGGGTTTCTTCAATATATTCATACCGGATGGACATGTAGCGCTCTGTCATGCGAAGGGCGCGGTAGACAGCGCGGACGGTCTCTTTGAGGGTGTTCAGATTTCTGTCTTCTTTGCGGATGATCTTCTCCCAGTCCCACTGGTCTACGTAGATCGAATGGATGTTGTCCGTCTCTTCATCCCGGCGGATCGCGCTCATATCCGTGTACAGGCCTTCGCCCACACGGAAGCCGTATTTCTTCAGGGCATAGCGCTTCCACTTTGCGAGGGACTGCACGACTTCCCCTATGCGTCCGTCCTGCTCGAGAATATCAAAATTGACGGGACGCTCCACACCGTTGAGGTTGTCGTTGAGACCCGTGGCGGGATCGACAAACAGAGGGGCGGAGACACGCAGGAGATTAAGACCCTCTGCGAGCATCCCCTGGAAAAAATCCTTGACGGTTTTGATGCCGACCTGTGTATCGTGGAGATTCAGCGCAGACTCGTAACCTTCCGGTATCATAGGGTTTTTCATTATATTTTCCTCCTGAAAAGCTGCAGGGAGGAGAAGGGTATTCGGCCCTGGTCTTCCCGTTGACGGTACATGTTCGGGTCATAGCCCCGGTGGGAAGGGAACAGGTTATAAGCTTCCTGCCGGAAGTGTCCCCGGGGATGACCGGCCGGATCGAACCGGCCGCAATGAACAATGAATATAGTAAACAACATTCCAAAGAAAAATGCAAGCTTTGTATACAATGATACAAATAAATATTAAGCCGTGTGGAATGAGTGTTCCAGTTACAGTACAGACCGGCTTGAAACTCGAGGTGTTTTTCACGGCTTTTTCGCGAAAAACCAGAGTCCAACGGCGCGAACACACTCGCAGAGTGTGTTGCGCACAGCGAAGCATATGACAAAGCTCCGCATTGTTGAATCACCGCGCGCAAGCGTTACATGTCCACGCCCTTCGAGGGGCGTGGAGTAACTTGTTTCCGGCTGCTTCCTGGCCGTATTACGAAAATGATAGACAGAAAAAAGCAACCTTTGGTAAAATGAGCAGGAGTATGCATCGGGTTGTGAATACAGGAACTACTGGATTCATACAGACCTATAAAGCTGTCAACGGGGTACTGGTTTCACGGTCACATACCGGCGGGCAAGTGACGGGAAATGTCAGATGGTCTGCCGGAAGGGGCAGGACGCAGGGGAGCGATGCCATGGGAGATAGACAAAAGGTCCTGCGAATATCGGTGCGCAGACTTGTCGAGTTTTTGCTGAGAAGCGGTTCCCTTGAGTCAAGGTCGGGGCCTTCCGGAGAAGCGGCAATGCGCGAAGGGGCCAGGATCCATCGGCAGATCCAGAAAAAAGGGGGAGAGGGTTATCGGGCGGAAGTGCCGCTGAAACTGGAGATCCCTCTGAACGAGGACGGTCTGCCTGTCCTTCCTGTCTGTACAGAGACCGCGCTGGAAAGTGAACTGAATGTGTCAGGAAATGACAGAATTGCCCCGGCATGTGGTATGACCGCAACTGACAGTGACAGCTCTTCGCCGGAAAGTGATCAGACGCCGGTCTGTCCTGCCCCTGTTTCGGGGCAAAGTCCCGGGAATGGCGCTTACGGCCATGACAGCCCCCGGACCTGTGCCGGAAACAGAGACCAGGTGCCTTCTTCTGATCTTTTCCTGTGTCTGGAGGGAAGGGCGGACGGGATCTTTAAAAAAGATTCCTCTGATATTTTTGTGGTCGACGAGATCAAGACTGTTTCCCGGGGGCTGCAGGAAATGCGGGAGCCGGAGGAGGTCCATCTGGCCCAGGCGAGGTGCTACGCCTATATGTATGCGGCGAAGGAAGGCCTGGACAGGATCGGTATCCGCATGACTTATTGCGGACAGGTCACCGGAGAGATCCGCTTTTTTTATGAAGAGCAGTCTTTTGAAGAACTCAGCCTGTGGTTTTTCTCCCTGATCAGGGATTACGGTCCCTGGATAAAAAGGAGACTGTCTTTTGAGGAGTCGGCCATCAGAACGATCAGGGCTGTGAAATTCCCTTTTCCTTATCGGGAGGGGCAGTTTGACCTTGCGGCGGGAGTCTACAGGACGATCGTCCATGGCAGAAAGCTTTTTCTGCAGGCTCCGACAGGGACCGGGAAAACGCTTGCTGTCCTTTTTCCTGCCCTGAAGGCAGTGGGAGAGGGGAAGGCGGAGAAGATTTTTTATCTCACCGCCAAGAATGTGACCGGCAGGGTGGCGCTGGAGAGTCTTCGGCTGCTTTATGAGCGGGGGCTGTGCGTCCGCAGTCTGGAGCTTGTCTCGAAGGAGCGCTCCTGTGTCTGCGATGAGGTGGACTGCAGGTCTTCCAGCTGCCCCAGGGCAGACGGCCACTATGACCGGATCAACGGGGCGCTCAGAGATCTGCTGGACGGTGCGGAGGGCGGAGAACCCATAACGGCGGAGAAGATCGCGGACTGTGCTGAAAAGCACTGTGTATGCCCCTATGAGCTGTCCCTTGACGCAGCGGATTTCTCGGATGTCATTATCTGCGATTATAATTATGTCTTTCACCCCCGGGTCCGTCTCACCCGCTTTTTCGGAGACACGGAAGCAGCCGGGAAAAAGAACGGAACCATCCTCCTGGTCGATGAGGCGCACAACCTGCTGGAGCGGGGAAGGGAGATGTACAGCGCGGAAATCTCCGCCAGAGAGGTAAAACAGTTCAGAAGATCTGTCAGGGACAGGCAGCCACAGCTCTGGAAGACGCTCAAAGACCTGGTCCGGGTCCTGAACGGTATGGAAAAAGAAGCTGCGCTAAAGAGCGCGCCCGGGAAGAGCGCGCCCGGGGCAGGCGGAGAGATCTGTACCTTCCTGCCCGGGGAACTGGATCCCGGCCTTTCGACTGCCCTGCAGCGGGTCCGGGACAGGATCAGGTGGATCCTGGAGCAGGACAGGCGGAGCGAAGTGCTGTATACGTCTTTTATCTCAGGTGCAGGGGAGTACGAAGGGGAGAATAAAAGAGGAAAGGGAAAAACTGAGCCGGACACGGACGGAACAGGGACCGGCAATGCAGAAACAGACGCGGATATAGCGGATATAAATATTACGGGTATAAAAAGAAAGAATAAGAAGGGAAACAATAAGAAAGAAAACAATAAGACAGGAAACAGCAGGGCAGACACCGGCAAAACACCGGAGCTTCTGGAATTCTATTTCGAAATCACGCGCTTCCACGAGGTTCTGGAAATGCTCGATGAGCACTATATCGTTTATTCGGTAAATAAGCCGGCCCGGCGGGAGGGCGGAGGCTTCAATCTGCACCTGTACTGTGCGGACCCTTCCGCCCGTCTGCAGAATTGTGAGGCCGCCTCTGTGTCAACGATCTGTTTTTCCGCCACCTTTCTCCCGATTCAGTACTACAAGGGGCTTCTGGGCGGGACCGGCGATGATTTTGAGATGTATGCCCGGTCTTCCTTTGCTCCGGACCAGCGCGAGGTGGTCATCGTAAAGGATGTGACGAGCCGCTACCGGGACCGGAGGGCGGATAATTATGAGCGCATAGCGCGCGGTATCCGGCAGATCGCGGCCTGCCGGCCGGGAAACTATATGGTTTATTTCCCTTCCTATGCATTTCTGGAAAATGTACAGGAGGCTTTCACGAGGATTTTCGGCATTGCGGCAGGCTCTGCAGAGGGAACAGACGACCTTGAGGAGAGCAGGGAAGGGATCACTCTGTTGACGCAGAAACCGCGGATGGACGATGAGGAGCGGGTTTCTTTTTTGAAAGCCTTTGAAAATCCCCGCAGTGGCTGCTCTCTGATCGGCTTCTGCGTCCTGGGAGGAATGTTCGGGGAAGGGATCGATCTCAGAAACGACCGGCTGATCGGATGTCTCATAGTGGGGACTGGGATCCCGCCTGTTGAGCCCCGGAGGGAGCTTCTGAGAGAGTATTTTTCCTCCCGGGGTAGAAACGGATATGACTATGCCTACCGGTTCCCGGGTATGAACAAGGTCCTGCAGGCAGCCGGCCGTGTGATCAGGACGGCGGAGGATGCGGGCGTGGTGGCCCTTATGGATGAAAGGTTTGCGGAGCGGGAAAACCGTGAGCTGTTCCCGCCGGAGTGGGGAATCCCCCGGGAGGCGGACAGCGGCGGCGCGGCAGTCATCGTCAGTAGTTTCTGGGAAAACCTTTCCCGCGGGATGAAAGAGGGAAAAGTTTTGTAAACTTGTTAAAGACTGAATTATCTGTAAATATTTGGAATTATTTGCGTAATCCTGGAAAATCAGAAAGTTCGAACAGCAGTGAAATTGTGGATAACTCTGTGGATTTTGGGGATAACAATGTGATTTTGAGAAAATATCAAGGTTTTTGAAGTCTGATTGCAAACGGAATATCGACGAAAAGTGGCGGTGCCGTTATTATTGACTGGATTGATTAACAACATTTTTGTAAACTTCAGACCCCTTCGAAAAAGGGGGGAGTAGAGCGGCAGAACAGCACCAGGACTGGTCAAAGGAACGGAACAGAGACAAAGTCAGATAAAGTAACAGAACAGAAACAAGAGCAGGAAAAGGAAAGAGAGGAACAGGATATGTGGGCACAGGAGAGCGTTTTTTATCAGATTTATACCCTGGGATTCTGCGGAGCACCGGTTTTCAATGAAGAGCATTCTGAAGAACAGACAGCTCTGCACAGGATCCGCAAGGTTGAGGAGTGGATCCCTCATTTAAAGAAACTTGGTATCAATGCCGTGTATTTCTGTCCGCTTTTTTCGTCGGATTCCCACGGTTATGATACAAGGGACTACTATAAGCTGGATGAAAGGCTTGGCACTAATGACGATTTCCGCGATGTCTGCAGGGCCCTGCACGATAACGGGATCAGGGTCGTCCTGGACGGTGTGTTCAACCATGTCGGACGTGGATTCAAACAGTTCAGGGATGTTCAGGAAAAGCGGGAACAGTCTCCCTACCGCGACTGGTTCCATATCGATTTTAACGGGAATTCCAATTATAACGACGGTTTCTGGTACGATGGCTGGGAAGGTCATTATGAGCTTGTCCGTCTGAACCTGCGCAATGAGGAAGTGATCGGGCATATCTTCGAGGCAGTCAGGTACTGGGTCGAAAATTTTGAGATCGACGGCCTGAGGCTGGATGTGGCGTATTGCCTGGACAGGGATTTCCTTCGGAGGCTCCGCTCCTTTACGGATTCCCTTAAACCTGATTTCTTCCTGATCGGAGAGATCCTGGGAGGGGATTACAAGACGATCATTGGCGACGGACTGCTGCATTCGGCTACAAACTATGAGTGCTATAAGGGACTTTATTCCAGCTTCAACAGCATGAACATGTTTGAGATCATCCACTCTCTGATCCGGCAGTTCGGTTCGGACCCCTGGACTTTGTACAGGGGGAAGCACCTGCTGTCCTTTGTGGATAATCATGATGTCACCCGGGCGGCGACGATCCTGCAGAATCCGGATCATCTGCCTCTCATGTATGCGCTCTGCTTCGGCATGCCCGGCATCCCCTGCCTCTATTATGGAAGTGAATGGGGAGTGGAAGGAGATAAAAAGGACGGAGATCAGACCCTGCGGCCCTGTTTTGAAAAACCGGAATGGAATGCGTTGACTGATCTGATCAGCAAAATGTGCAGAGCCAAAACAGGATCCGATGCCCTGTGCCACGGGGATTTCAGGAGCGTTCTCCTTACGAACAGGCAGTGCATTTTTGAGAGAAAGACAGAAAAAGAGCGTGTTCTGGTCGCTGTCAATGCGGACGAAGAGGAATATGTCGCACACTTTAATGCCGGCTGCGGGACGGCCGTCGATCTGATCACAGGCAGGATGCATGATTTCGGAGGCGGGAGCCATCTGCCTCCCTGCAGCGCCGCATTCTGGAAGATGGAAAAGTGATCAGTACAACGCATGCTGCCACTGAGCGGCGGCAAACCAGCTTCGTCAAAAATTTTCCCAGGTATTATCAGGTATTTTCCCACGTTTTTCAGTGCAAAAAGCCAGAGGAAGCCTTGCACGGGAGGGGGCGGTCAGGAGGCCTGTAAGCAGACCATTGAATAAAGAGGGATTCGGGCATATAATAAGGATATATTATGAAATATTACAGAAATTATAAAATATTTTAAAATAAGAAGGCAGGCACAGTAAGAAGGCAGGCGCCGGGAAATGTGGATTACGACTGTCAGGGCACTGTTTAGAAGTTATTAAGCAACAGTGCCTGCACCCCTGCTTCACACTTAAAAGTGTGTGGATACAATCCGGCCTGTCAGGGGGTGAGGTCGTTGCGGCAGTACAAAACAGGAGCAATGCACAGCTTCTGACTGTGGTAAAGAAGGAGAATAACGAATGGAGAACCTTCATAAGGATTATCGAGAGCATGGAACTCCGCCCGGGGGAGAGACAGCGGGACTGTCTCCGGAGGAGATCCGTGCGCTGATCCAGGAAAATGAGAACCTCAGGCAGGAGCTGCGGATACGGGACAATGATATCCTGAGCCATGACCAGGTTTTTGACTCTATTGTGTCAGGAACTCTTCACGTGATCCTGGTAATGTCTGTCACCACCTTTCGCGCGGAATTCATCACCTCAAACCTGGAAAATGCCCTGGGGGTTCAGACCGGGGAAGCCCTGGAGGATGTCCGAAGGATCAGTCCCGCTTTTGAAGACATTGAGAAATATGACAGGAGGGAAGAGACCTTTATCCACAGGACAAACGGGTCGCGCCGTCAGTATCTGATCTATGTGATCCATCTTCCCTATGGCAGGTCCGACCGGGTCGCGGTCGTTCTTTTGTGCACATCGAACGCGGCAAAGGGTGATCTGGAGGAAATGATGCTCCAGCAGACACAGGATATCAACCGTGCCGCTGGTTATTTCCTGGCCAGTATGTCGCATGATTTCCGGGTTCCGATAAGTTCCATCTCGGGTTTTGTCATGCTGCTGATGAAAAACGCGGAGAATCCCTCCAAGGTCAGGGAATATGCACACAGGATCGGGGTCGCCTGTCAGGAGATTATGGGGACTGTGGATCAGATCCTTGATATGAGCCGGATCGGGTCCGGTGATCTGAACATGGAGTCCGAGGAATTCGGACTGGGGCTGATGCTGGAGGAGGTCTCCACCATATTTTCCAGTCTGGCCAACGCCAGGAATCAGAAGTTTGTGTTTTCCACTAAGGGCATTGAGCATGATATCGTCCTGGGGGACAGATCCAGAATCATGGAAATGCTCCGCGGCGTGTTGTCCAATGCAGTCAAGTTTACCCCCTCGGGAGGCAGGGTGGAACTGACTGTCACCGGGACACCTGACCGGGAAGGCAGGGAGGTTGCCCTTACCTTTGAGGTCAGGGACACGGGGATCGGTATGGACAGAGAGTCTGTTGAATCATATTTCCGGAGCGAATCTTCCGAGGATGTGCGGAGCGAGCCCGGGCGCGGGACAGGAATCTGGCTGACCAGAAAGCTTGTCTCCATGATGGGTGGCACGATCTCTGCACAGAGTTTACCTGGAGAGGGGACGATCATCTGGATCCGTCTCCGCCTCAGTATGGTCAATGGGAGCGATCCCGATTTCTGGAATCAGAGAGGGATCCACCGTATGCTTATCGTCAACAGCAATCTTCAGGAGGGAGCAAGGATACGCAATCTGATGGAAAGCGCAGGGGTCGAGGCTCTGAGTATTTCCTCCGGATACGGGACGGTCAAGATGATCGAGCAGTCCAGCGCCGAGGAAATGGGATTTGACCTGATCCTGCTCGATGAAGATATTCAGGATCTGGAATGGCGGGAAGTGCTGGGAAATCTCCGCGCCATGTCCTGGATCAAAATGCCTGTGATCTTCCTGATGTCCGGACGCACTTCCATGGCCAGGGAGATCGAAGGGACGGGTGTAAGCCATGTCCTCCAGAAGCCGTTTTATTTCTCCGCGCTCCACAGACTGGCGGAACAGGCCTTTGAAGAACGGAAGGACGCCGGGCAGGCGGATGACCAGACAGATGATTATTCTCTGGAAGGACTCCGTTTCCTCGCGGCGGAAGACAATGCCATGAATGCAGATCTGCTCAAAGAGCTCCTGGAGATGTCGGGCGCCCGCTGTGAGATCGCCAGGAACGGCCGGGCTGCGCTGGCCATGTTCAGCAATTCCAGGCCGGGATATTATGATGCCATCCTGATGGATATCCAGATGCCGGTCATGGACGGCTGTACGGCTGCTTCCGCTATCCGGTCGCTTGACCGGGAGGACGCAAAGACCATCCAGATCTATGCGATGACGGCGGGGACCCTCGAGGAGGATGTGGCCAGATCATTTGAAGCCGGCATGAATGCGCATATTCCCAAGCCTGTGGATATCCATGTCATCAAGAATCATATCCGCAGGAAAAAGGATATCCGGTCCTGAGGGAAACCCGGAGTGGATCAAGGCTGCCAGGCTGCTCAGGGATATCAGGTCCAGGGGTGTCACGATCAGGATAACAGGCTCAGGATATCGGGATAAGGGATATCAGGCTCAGGATATCAGGATCAGGGGTATGAGGCTCAGGATTATCAGGAATGGAAGAGAAGGGCTTTTTTAAGAGACTTTTTGAAAAGATCAGGGAATGGTTTCTGCACCTGCTTCGGATCCTGTTTCCTCAGGATATCCTCGATGAGATCAGGGAGCGCGCAGGAAACAGGGAAGAAGGAAATGCGGCCGGGGGATCCGGTGCGGACACAGAAGACAGCGGATTGTCGGACATGGAGAGGAGGCAGATGATGGCGTCGCCCGTTACAAGGCTCCATTTGCGTTTTTTGGGACGCGTACAGGGCGTTGGATTTCGATACCAGTCAATGTATGCTGCCAGAAATTTCAATTTGACGGGCTGGGTGAAAAATATGCCGGACGGGAGTGTGGAAATGGAGGTCCAGGGACCTGAAGAAGCCATTGACTACATGCTCCTGCAGCTGCAGACCGGCAGATGGATCCGCATAGAACACATCGAAAAGAAGAAGCTGCCCCTGGTGCGGGAAGAGCGCGGATTCCAGGTAAGAGGGTATTAGTGTACTGATGTCCCATTTTCCCGCAGGCCGGATACTTTGTAATGTGTTGATGAAAAGACAAAGTAGAAAAGACCAAAGCGCCTCCAGCTTCGGTGCGGACGCTTTGGTCTTTTGTGTGTTACAATTCCTTATCAGTTCTTACAGGAATCAGTTTTTTACTGGAAAAAGTTTTTACAGGAAATAGATTTATTCCAGGAAAATAGTTTTTTTCCAGGGAAAATTTTTTCCAGAAAAATGGTTTTTACAGGATAAAGTTCTTTATAGAAAAAAATTCTTTATAGGGAAAAAAACAAGAAGAAAAGACAATACAAGGGAAAAGAAAAACGAGGAGAAGAGAAAATGAGTCACTCCGCGGCGCTGAGCACTCTCTGCTATATGGAAAAAGACGGAAAATATCTGATGCTGCACCGGACTGTCAAAAAAAATGATGTCAACAAGGACAAATGGATCGGTGTCGGGGGACATTTTGAGGCGGACGAGAGTCCCGAGGAGTGCCTGCTGCGGGAGGTCCGGGAGGAGACCGGCTACAGGCTGACCTCATGGCGGTTCCGGGGGATCGTGACCTTTGTCTCCGGGGACGGCGTCACAGAATATATGCACCTGTTTACAGCGGACGGCTTCGAGGGAGAACCCATCCTGTGCGATGAGGGACAGCTCGAGTGGGTGGACATCAGCCGGGTCTGGAACCTCAACATCTGGGAGGGTGACAAGATCTTTTTCAGGCTGATCGACGAAAATGAACCCTTCTTTTCCCTGAAGCTCGTCTATAACGGGAGCGGAGGACTGGTCTCTGCCGATCTGAACGGAAAACCCATGGAGCTTTTTGAGATCCTGAATGAGGACGGAACGAAGACGGGGCTGGTGCGGGAGCGCGGCGTCGCTCACCGGGAGGGGAGCCTCCACGGGACGGTGCATACCTGGATCGTGAGGCGGGCCGGGGAGGAACCGTCGGATCCGTCAGCTCCGGATGGAAACGAAGGGCGCTGGGAGGTCCTGCTGCAGAAACGCAGCGCTGTCAAGGACTCCAACCCGGGCTGCTATGATATCTCATCGGCGGGACACATCGCGGCCGGAGATGAGCCGCTGGGGGCTGCCCTGAGGGAACTGGAGGAGGAACTGGGCATTACTGCGGATCCGGCTGACCTGCATTATGTCGGAAAGCACCGCGGAGCCTTTGAGGCACCGTTTTACGGGCGGATGTTCAGGGACAATGAGCTCAGCAGCGTCTTTGTCATCACCAGGCGTTTTGATGACGACGATTTTTCCCTCCAGGAGGAGGAAGTGGAGTCTGTCCGCTGGATGGATTATGAAAAATGCCGTGAGGCGATCCATGCGGGTACCCTGCCCAACTGTATCTATGAAGATGAATTTGAGATGGTCGGCGCCTATCTGAAAGGACTGTGATCAAGGGATGTGATCAAGGGACGTGGTCAAGGGATGTGATCAAGGGATGTGATCAAGGGGTGTGATCAAGGAATGTGATCAGTACCTGAAAGGAACAGGACAGTACACTTATTTTTTAGAGAGAGGGAGAACATGGCTTTTACAACGTATTCCTACGAACAATTAGGCCTCAGGTCAGGTATGGAGCCATTGACTGAAAAAGAAAAAAAGATCCTGGAGGAATCCTGGGCTTCTGTGTTTGCGTCCGGGATTTTTCCCTGTATAGATGAGATGCTTTTTGCCCCTCTTTTCAGTGAGGGCAGATCCAGACGCAATGTGCCCGTCAATGTGCTTGTAGGTGCCTTGCTCCTGCAGGAACTGCGTCAGATGTCGGATGAGGATCTGGTGGAAGCGGCCATGTTCGATCTGCGGATCCGGACAGCCCTCCATATTACCCAGGCGGTCGGTCAGCCCTTCAGCCTGCGGACGATCCAGAGGTTCCGCACCCGCCTGAAACGTTATCGGGAAAAAACCGGCGAGGACCTGCTGGCAGAATGCCTGACCGGCATCAGCGGGAGTCTGTCTGCCTATATCCGCAGATTCGGAAAACACACACCTTATTATTCACTGACTGAGTTCTCCGGTCCTGTCCGTAAGGACGGCGCACTGGAAAACAGCGCGCAGGGAAATGGTGTGCAGGACAGCGAAACCGGCGGGGGGACTCCTGCGCAGGCAGACGCCAGAGACGTCAGGGGCTGGAAACCCGGGCAGACGGCCCCGGCTCTGATCGCCGCGCTGAGGGCAGGGATGGAGCGGATCTCCTGTTTTGATCCCGCTGTTATCGCGGATCCGGAGATCTTTGAGCAAAACCGCCTCCCGGCCCACTCGGACCATGTGTTTTTCGCGGATGAAAAGGAGCTTGCGGCAGGCGCGGATGAACCGGCCGGCACAGCGGTTCCTTCCGCGCTGCGCCTTTCCCTGAACGGCCTCTGGAAATTTTCCTATGCGGAGAGGCCCCAGGATGCCCCCCGGGGGTTTGAGGATGTCTCTTTTGACTGCCGGGAGTGGGCGGACATCAGGGTCCCCGCCCATATCCAGATGGAAGGCTATGATGTGCCCGCCTATATCAATTATCAGTATCCCTGGGACGGGCGCGAGGACATTGTGCCCGGAGAGATTCCGGCGCATTTTAATCCCACTGCGTCCTATGTGAAGTATTTTTCTCTCCCCGAAAAAATGAAGGGATATGTGGCGGGAGGGAGCCCTCTGTGCATCTCCTTCCAGGGCGTGGAGAGCGGCTTTGCCCTTTGGTGCAATGGAAACTATGTCGGCTACAGCGAAGACAGCTTCAGCCCTTCAGAATTTGACCTGACTCCCTTTGTCGACGTCAATGGGGAAAACAAGCTCGCCGTGCGCGTCTTTAAGTGGACGGCTTCGAGCTGGCTGGAGAGCCAGGATTTCTTCCGCTTCTCCGGGATCTTCCGGGATGTCTGGCTCTATACCCTGCCTCAGGCACATCTGTATGACCTTCGGATCCGGCCGCTGACCGACGAGACCCTGACGGAGGGAACTCTGGAGATCGGGGCGCAGATAAGGCTGTACGGGGAGGCGCTCCGGGTGCACAGGGCGCACTCTGCCTGCCGCGCACAAAAAAGAGATCAAAAAGAAAATCAAAAAGATAATCAAAAAGAAAAAGAACAGCCCTCTGCAGAACAGCCGTCCGCCCGCCTGCTCATGGCCTATAGTCTGGCCTTAGAAGGCAGTGTGGTGCTGCGCGGAGCTGTGCCGCTGCCGGACCTGCCGGATCCGGATCAGCTGCCGGGGCATATGGGTGAGAACGCAGATACAGAGGGAGGAAGCACCGGGCTCTCCCTTTCCCTTGTTGAAAAGATTGAAAAACCGGCCTTGTGGAGCGCCGAAGACCCTCAGCTTTATGACCTGACCCTGCGTCTGGTCTGTGAGGGACCGGCCGCCGGCGGGGATTCCGGTGAAGGGGCGGCTTTTCAGCAGATCCTTCTGGAGATTGTCCGCGAGAGGATCGGTTTCCGCAGATTTGAGATGAAGGACGGGCTGATGTGCCTGAACGGGAAGAGGATCGTTTTCCGCGGCGTGAACCGGCACGAATTTACCTGCGACAGCGGCAGGACTGTCCCGGCAGAGATCACCCGCCGGGACCTCATTCTGATGAAGCAGAACAATATCAACGCTGTCCGCACCTGTCATTATCCGAATGCCTCTGCCCTCTACCGCTTCTGTGATGAACTGGGGCTGTATCTGATCGCGGAAAACAACATGGAGTCCCATGCCAGCTGGGCGCCCGCTGAAGCGGGACTGCCTACTCCCGGCATTGTCCCCGGGGATGATGAGCGGTGGAGCGGGCTTCTGCTGGACCGCATCAATTCCTGCTATCAGAGAGACAAGAACCATCCCTCGATCCTGATCTGGTCCGTGGGCAACGAGTCCTTTGGAGGAACTGTGATCAGAGATATGGCAGACAGGTTCCGCGCCCTTGATCCCGACCGCCTCGTTCATTATGAGGGGATCTTCCACGACAGGACCTGGCCCCGATCCAGCGATATGGAGAGCCAGATGTATCCTTCCGCGGAGGCAATAGAGGAGTTTCTGAAGGAGCATACGGACAAACCCTTTGTCTGCTGCGAGTACACCCACGCCATGGGCAATTCCTGCGGCGGCATGCACCGCTACACGGACCTGTCCATCAGGGAGCCCCGTTATCAGGGCGGTTTTATCTGGGATTTTGTCGACCAGTCCATCCGCAGTACGAACCACTATGGAGAGGAATTCCAGGCTTATGGCGGAGATTTCGGCGAGAGGCCGACAGACTATGATTTTTCCGGCAACGGGATCGTGGACGGCACCCGCCGTCCCTATGCCGGCAAGATGCAGGAGGTCAGATACAACTACCAGGCCATCCGCTTCGAAACAGGCAGGGACTGTGTCCGGATCATGAACGACAATCTGTTTACCGGAACCGAAAGCTTTGACTGTACTGTCCTTCTGGAGATTGAAGGGGAAAAGGCTGCCGAAGCAGCGCTGGAAACGGCTGTCCCGGCGCTCTCGGAAGCTGTGTATCCCCTGCCGCAGGAGATTCTGCGCAGGATCTCTGAACTGGAAGAAGGATCAGGAAAACCGGCATCCACAGGAACCGGATCAGATATAGATACTGCAGACCAGGGTAGTGGAGAATCTGATACTGCGGTACCGGAATCCAAAGAAGCGAAAACTGCGGAACAGGTCGTGGATCCGGCACAGACAGACGCGGCAGAGAGCAAGGGACCGAAGGAATATGCCGTGACTGTCTCCATGCGCCTGCGCGAAGATTGTTCGTGGGCGTCAAAAGGCCACGAGATCGCGTTCGGGCAGGGAGTTTTTCTGACTGGTGAGACTGGTGAAACAACCGGGAAAAGCCCGGATAGTAATCCGGATAAGACCCGGTTCAAAGAAGAAGCCGGTTCTCCGGAAGATGCTCAGCCCAAAGAGGATGTCAGATTCCAGGAGGATGCTCAGTCCAAGGAGGATGTCGGATTCCCGGAGGATGCTCAGTCCAAAGAGGATGCCGGATCCCCGGAGGGTATAAAGCACGACCTTGTTTTTTCCGGTACAGACTGGCAGAGGACCATGGAAGTCCGGACATCGTCCGGCAGGATCAGGGTGACTCGCGGAAGCTTTAATATCGGGATCAGGGGAGACCACTATGATGCCCTGTTTTCTCTCCTGAAGGGAGGTCTCATTTCCTTCCGGAAAGGGGGCAATCCCTTTGCAGGTTACGGCACAGGCGGCCCTGCCCGTTTACCGGGTACAGGAAGTGGGAGATCTGCTGCCGGGATGGAGCTCTTTGAAAAAATGCCCCGTCCCTGTTTCTGGCGGGCACCCACCAGCAACGATGCGGGGAACCACATGGCTGCCGGCCACGGCGTCTGGAAGCTGGCAGAGGAATACCAGATCCCCCGCCCGGAGACCCTGCAGATTTTTACAGAGGACGATTCTGTCCTGCTGCAGATCCGATACGCCCTTCCCCTTCTTTTTTCACACAGTGTTTCAACAGAAGCCTGTCCGTCAGTGACTGTCGGATACCGTTTCTCTGACGACGGGAAACTTACACTTTCCATGGACTGGGATCCCGCTGAGTGGAAGGATATTGACGGGAATCTCATCGGCCGGGATCCTGCACAACCCGCAGCCGGGCTGCCTTCCATGCCTCTTTTTGGTTTCTCCTTCTGCCTCAATGCGGATCTGGACCGCTTTACCTATTATGGGAAGGGGCCGGCTGAGAATTACTCGGACCGGAACCGGGGCGCAAGATTGGGGATTTTTGAAAGCTCAGTGCGGGATAATATGTCCCCTTATCTCGTGCCTCAGGAGTGTGGAAACCGGACCGGCGTGCGCTGGGCGGAGGTGACAGATCGCTTCGGGCGGGGACTTCGCTTTTCAGCAGGCAAAGCACAGGGACTTAAAGAGACGGAAACCGTTTCCCGTCCCGGCATGGAGAATATTGATAAGGAGTCTGCCGTCGCGGGAGCTGTGGGGGCTTACAGGGAGCATCCCTGTATGGAGTTCTCAGCGCTGCCCTATACACCGCAGGAACTGGAAAACGCCGGCCACAGCTATGAACTTCCTCCTGTACATTACACACATGTGCGCTGCTGTCTGATGCAGATGGGAGTCGGAGGAGACGACAGCTGGGGAGCCCCGACCCTTCCGCAGTATTGCCTGCCGGCCGACAGGCCCCTGCACTTTGAGGTTGTGGCAGAGGGAATATAATGTCCTTCTTTGTCGGTCTTTAATGATTTCTGAGAAGAACGACAGAATTTTTACAAATACCAGGAGAAAAAAGTTTATGAAGGAACAGGAAAACACGACAGCCGCCGCTCAGACGATCGCGCTGGGCGCACTGATCGCCGCAATCTATGTTGTGCTTACAATGATCTTTGCGCCGATCTCCTTTGGCCCCATACAGGTCCGGATCGCGGAGTCGCTGACGGCCTTTCTCATGTTCACACCGGCAGCTGTCCCCGGGCTGTTTGTCGGATGTCTGATTGCGAATATTCTGGGCGGAGCAGTCCTTCCAGACGTTATTTTCGGGAGTCTTGCCACCTTGATCGGGGCGGTGCTCGGCCGGAAGCTCTTTGACAAACGCTGGTTGTTCCCGATCCCGATGGTCCTTTCCAATGCACTCATCATCCCCTTTGTACTCAGGTACGGCTACGCAGTAGAGATTCCGATCCCCCTGATGATGGTATACATAGCCGGAGGAGAAATCGTCGGATGTTATATTCTGGGGGAAATACTGGTCTCTGTGCTGCTTAAATATGGAAAGCGTATTGTAAGAAGCGGTGATGAATAAACAGAGCTTTCCTGTGGCTTTCCCGTGACTCTATTACAGCCGCGTGGAATTCACTATTCAAAAGAATATTAGGTCAAAAGGATATTAGGAGAATATTGTTATGGAGACAGTAGTTCTGAACAACGAAATGCAGCTGTCTTATCCCGACGGCTTTCATGTCATGAGCGAAGAGGAACTGAGCAAAATGACCTTTTACGGTGAAGCGCCCGGCTGGTGCATTTCTGACCCTGAAAGGCATATTGACCTTTCTGTCTCATGGAAAAAGACGAACGGACTGTTTGCGAAGATCCTGAACACCCGGGAGATCGCCAAAAATATGGAGGCCCAGATCAGAAAGCCCATGGGACAATATGGGTACCGGCTGGACAGCTTTCTTGAAAAAGAGCTCGGAGGCAGAAGAGCGGACGGTTATCTGTACGCTTATGAAGTGCAGGGGACAGGAATGGCAGGAGAGTCCCTGTACCTCAAAAACAGAAATACCTTTTATTATATTCACTGCTATTTCAGGGACGCCCTCAGGGACGCCAGCCTGCCCGTCCTGGACGAGATCTTCGGAACCGTGAACTGGAAATAGGAGAGAGTCCTGCACAAGGACCAAAACCTTTTTAACATTTTTATTAAAGGAGGATGAACATGAACGAGAAAGAAATCATTCTGGAAGCAATGAAAAAAGCGGGAGAGCCCCTGAATGCAGGAAAGGTCGCGGAGCTGACCGGTCTTGACCGGAAGGTTGTTGACAAGGCTTTTGCTGCCATGAAGAAGGAAGGCTCCATCGTATCACCCGTCCGCTGCAAATGGGAACCTGCTGAAAAGTAATGGTTCAGAGAGGGCTGCTGATGACAGAATCAGCAGCCCTCGTTTACAGCTGCCAGGTATTTTTACAAACTCTGAATATAGGCCGCACTGAATAAAAAGAAAAAAATAAGAAGGAATAAAAAAGGCTTAATTCAGAGCCTGTACGTATGGCAGCGGGAGGATAGAGCAAATGGACAGATATATACTTGCATCGCAGTCTCCAAGGAGAAGGGAGCTTCTGCATATGGTGCTCAGTGAATACGAGGTGATCCCTGCCCGGGGAGAAGAGACTGTCAACAGTACGGATCCTGCGGAGGCAGTGAAGGAGCTCTCTTTTCAGAAGGCAATGGAGGTGTCCCGCATAGTAAAGCCGTGCGAGGGGGATCGAATCATTGTCATCGGCGCGGATACTGTCGTCGCGGCGGATGGAAGGATCCTCGGGAAACCGGCTGACCGGGCGGACGCGGCGCGCATGATCGGACTGCTGCAGGGCAGGGAGCACCATGTGTATACCGGCGTGACCGTGTGCTGCGTACAGCAGTCAAAAGACATCCGCCATTTTTCCTTTTATGAAGAGACGGCTGTCGATGTCTATCCCATGAACCGGGGGGAGATCGAAGGGTATATCTCCCTGCAGGAGCCTTACGACAAAGCGGGAGCCTATGGAATCCAGGGCGCCTTTTCAGTTTTTATCCGCGGGATCCGCGGAGATTATAATAATGTCGTCGGACTGCCTGTCGCGAGAATGTACCATGAGATGGCTTCACGGGGGCTGTTGTAAGAACTTTCAGGATCACTGATTGACCGGCCTTAACATAACCTTCACAAAAAAAGAAGAAAAGGGGCTGTTGCATTAGCAGAAAAGCATATCAAACGATACTTTTCTCTTAATGCACCAGCCCTTTTTGCTGATCTCAATAGTCCTCAAGGAAAGTGTTTCCCTGACTGTCACATCCTGCAGAACGTATCAGATCTCAATAGTCCTCAAGGAAAGTGTGTTTTTCCCCGTGGATCTTGTAGCCGAGAACTTTGTTGAGGACGACATTTTCCGTGGCGCGGAAGAGGTTGGCCTCGACCTGGGGAATGGTTTCCGAGAGTTCGGCGATGAGTTTTTTTGTCTCCAGACGTTTGGAGGCGGAGGGCTCGTGACAGTCGAACCCTTTTTCCTTCTCCAGCATTTCCGTGAAGCGGCAGGCGCACTGCAGGAACCGCAGTCCGTTGTCGTCGCGCCAGCGGCAGATGTCTTTTTCGCGGATGAGATACATGGGACGGATGAGTTCCATTCCCTCGAAATTTGTGCTCCTGAGTTTGGGCAGCATAGCCTGATACTGGCCGGAGTAGAGCATGCCCATGAGGATGGTCTCGATGGCGTCGTCAAAGTGGTGGCCCAGGGCGATCTTGTTGCAGCCATGCTCCTTCGCGAAGCGGTAGAGATAGCCGCGGCGCATGCGGGCGCAGAGATAGCAGGGGGATTTTTCGATAGTGGAAACGGCGTCAAAGATATTGGTGCTGCAGAATTCGATCGGGATTCCCAGGAGCCCGGCATTGGACTCGATCAGTGACCGGTTCGCAGGCAGATAGCCCGGGTCCATGCATAGAAAGACGAGCTCAAACGGGAACTTGTTGTGCCGTTTGAGCTCCTGGAAAAGCTTGGCCATGAGCATGGAATCCTTACCGCCTGAAATACAGACGGCAATGCGGTCGTTCTCACTTACCAGTTCATACCGGACGACCGCTTTTTCAAAGCGGCCGACCAGGTCATGTTTGTATTTCTTGCGCAGTTTTTTTTCTATCTCATCTCTGCGCTCCTGAAGATCTTCTGAATAAGTTATTTCCATGTTTCTCTGTTCAAAGTTCAAAGAGGATATTTCCTGATCACCAGTCACTTTCCTGCTCGGTGTATTTTTCATCGCAGTATTCACAGCGATAGATCTTGCGCCGGGAATCGGCCAGGTAGAACATGTGCTGGATCCCCTGTTCGATCGTCGTAATGCAGCGGGGATTGTTGCATTTGATGACATTTTTGATCTCTTTGGGGAGAGGGACACGCTTTTTTTCGATCAGTTCGCCGTCTTTAATGATATTGACGGTGATGTCAGGATCAATGAAGGCAATGACATCGAGATTAATACTGTCTGCATCGGTTTCGATCTTGACAATGTCTTTTTTTCCCATGGCATTGCTGCGGGCGTTTTTGATGATCGCAACAGGGCATTCCATTTTGCTCAGTTCCATGTGATGGTAAATGGACATGCCTCTCCCGGCATGGATGTGGTCAAGCACGATGCCGTTTTCAATTTTTCCTACATTCAGCATATCATAGACCTCCTGTGATTAGGACTTGCCGCAGTATCGTAGATTTATTCCGAGATTTATTCATAACAAAGCAGGTTATAACAATGCATCGTACAGCTGCTCATTGCAATGAAGCAGTTTAGAACATATTGCAATTGCGGAGCTTCAATCTTTGCGGGCTTAATCATTGTCGCAGGTCGTCGTGCCGTCCTCATTGACATGGATCCCGAGAAGGGTGAGGATGAGGGCCATGCGGACATAAACTCCGTACTGGACCTGGCGGAAATAAGCGGCCCGGGGATCATCGTCTACTTTGACAGAGATCTCGTTGACGCGGGGGAGGGGATGCAGGACGAACATGTCGTTCTTTGCCTTGCGCATGATCCTGGGGGTCAGAATGTAAAAATCTTTCAGGCGGACATAGTCTTCTTCGTTAAAAAAGCGCTCTCTCTGCACGCGGGTCATGTACAGGATATCGAGACGGCCGATGACATCGTCCAGCTTGATGAATTCCTCGTACTGGATCCCCTTTTCATCGAGCATATCGGTGACATAATCGGGTACACGCAGTTCGTCCGGGGAGATAAAGATAAAGCGGATATCCTGGTAACGGGACATGGCGAAGATCAGCGAGTGGACAGTGCGGCCGAATTTCAGGTCGCCGCAGAGGCCGATCGTCATGTTGTTGAGCCTTCCCGTGAGGGAACGGATGGTGAGCATGTCCGTCAGGGTCTGGGTGGGATGCTGGTGGCCGCCGTCCCCGCAGTTGATGATCGGGATCCGTGAGAACTGTTTGGCTACCATGGCGGCGCCTTCCTTGGGATGGCGGATGGCGGCGATATCCGCGAAGCAGGAGATGGTGCGGATAGTGTCCGCAACGCTCTCTCCCTTGGAGACAGAGGAACTGTTGGCATCGGAGAAGCCCATCGTGGAACCGCCCAGATTCAGCATGGCGGTCTCAGTGGAAAGCCGCGTGCGGGTGGAAGGCTCGTAGAAGAGTGTTGCGAGCTTTTTGCCCCGGCAGGCGTTCGCGTACTTGGGTCGGTTCGCCTCAATGTCGGCCGCGAGGTCAAAAAGCCGGTCCAGTTCTGCAGTGGAAAAGTCAGTTGGTGACAGAATGTGGCGCATAGTCGATCCTTTCCAATCATCATGATTTTTAAAAAACATGGAAAACTGGTACATGGTAAAAAAGAGCGTGTTTACAGTTCCCTTGAGACAGCGGGTAAAAACCCGCAGCCTGGTCCGTCATCCTGCGGCAGTCCCGAACTATTGGTCAGGCCATTTTCCTGGTCAGACCATTGTATCGGTCAGGCCATTGGTTCAAAGGCGATTTCCTTTGCCTGCAGGAATTTCCGGACGGTCTTGTCCCACAATATATCAGCATTTTTATTCAGCGTAAAGCTTTTCATGGAAATTCCTGTGAGAATAGAAACCTCGGAATCCCTGTAGCTGACCGTCAGGACAAAGGAGCCGACACAGTCCAGAAGCTCCCTGTCCCCTTCCTTCTCGAGCATGGCTTTTGTGTATTCCGGCTTGAGCAGGAGGACAAAGCGGAAAAAGACAGGCGGCCTTTTTCCGCGGATCAGCTCGCGCAGGGAGGGACGGATCTCGCTCCATGCGACGTGGTCGTAGGGAAGCAAGGCAGGGTCATCCCGGATCTCCTTCTCAAAAAAGTCCTTCTGCACCTTTCCGTCCACCGTCCAGGTGACCGCCGTCTGCAGAGTTCCTTCCGCGAGGAGAAACGAGTCGAATGTATTGCGTGAGAACAGCCCGGACATAAAACTGCCGAGGCTGCTGATTCTGAGTGAGATCATGTCCCTGCCTCTCGTTTTTATTTTTCATCTATGATTTCGCAGTTTACGGGGGTATGAAAGGTACTTCTTTCTGACAGGTACTTCTTTTAACAGGTACGCCTTATAAAAAAACGATAGAAACCATGACTGAGCGCAGTAGTACAATGAAGCCGATCTGCAGCACCAGGATCAACGGGAGCCCGAAGCGGAATTTTGCCATGCGGATCTTGTGGTGGAAGAGAAACATACCCACGATAGAACCGATACTGCCTCCGATGATGGCGACAGTGAAAAGTACAGCCTCCGGAATGCGGAAGCGGCGCTCCATGGCCCGGATCTTGTCGGAAGCCATCGTCGCGATCCCCATAAAGTTGATGAAAATTAAATATAAAATAAGAATGATTCTTGCAAGCATTCAGATCCTCCATATCAGCTGTCAGTGCGTTATTCATAACGCGGCCGGCTTCCTGAAGCCGGCTTTTTCCTATTTTAATAGCTGATGAGTGCAGACGCAAGAGAAACATTTTTCGAAAAACTGACAATAAATTTGTCGCTACAGTACACGCCCTATCGAGGGCGTGTACTGTAGCTTGCGAAAATCCCATTCCAAATCGCTTCGCGATGGGATTTTCGCCGTAAAACTCGGGTTTTTCGCGAAAAAGCCGCGAAAAACACCTCGAGTTTCGAGGGAGTCTGTACTGTAACAATTTGTCAATAAATGTGTCAATATCTTCGTCAGCATCTGCGGCGGATAAACGGGGGAGCCGGGAGCATTTTCCCTGAGTATTGATATATTTTTTCCGTTTATTGAAAATCTGTACAGGAATCGTTTAAAAATCGTATGAAAATCATCAATTACCGTCTGTTCCAGATCAGAAAAAAAGTGTAAACTCTTTCAGTGAATAATTTATTCCAATCTGTCTTTAGGCAAGTAAAGACAGAAGAAACCCGCCAAAAGGCCATTACAGGAGAAGTATGCTTATGAGCAGACTGAGTATTGACACACAAAATACCGCCGACAAGACGGTAGAGGAGCTTTATAAGGACCTGGAGCGGCGTGTACAGGCCAGCCAGCCGGGACTCTGTCCGGTGGACCTTGCAGCTTCTTTCCTCAAGACCTGCTACGCGCAGTCCTGCGGAAAGTGCGTTCCCTGCCGCGTCGGACTTGGACAGCTTGAAAAAATGCTTGCCGAGGTCCTGGACGGACCTGCGAGACCGGAGCTTCTGGACATCATCGAGCGCACGGCACAGAGTATCTATTTCACTGCGGACTGCGCGATCGGTTCGGAAGCCGCCAGGATGATCCTGAAGGGGGTTCGCGGATTCCGCGAGGATTATATCGAGCACATCGAACACGGCAGATGCAAGGGCAAACACAACCAGCCCGTGCCCTGTGTGGCACAATGTCCCGCGCATGTGGACATCCCCGGCTACATCGCCCTGATCCACGAGGAGCGCTACACCGACGCGGTGCAGCTGATCCGCAAGGACAATCCCTTCCCGTCGGTCTGCGGCCTGATCTGCGAGCACCCCTGCGAGGTACGCTGCCGCAGGACTCTGGTGGACGACGCGGTCAACATCCGCGGCCTCAAGCGCTACGCCTGCGACCATTCGGGTGAACTCCCGGTACCGGAGATCTCGCCTTCGACAGGCAAAAAAGTCGCTGTCATCGGCGGTGGTCCCTCCGGACTTTCCGCAGCCTTTTACCTGTCGATCATGGGTCACGAAGTGACCGTCTATGAGCAGCGCAAACAGCTGGGCGGTATGCTCCGCTACGGCATCCCCAACTACCGCCTGCCCCGGACAGCCCTCAACCGGGAGATCGACAACATGAAAAAGGTCGGCTTCAAGACGATCTGCAATGTCAGCGTCGGCAGGGACATTTCCTGGAAAGATATCCGGGACCAGAATGATGCCGTCTACGTTGCCATCGGCGCGCATACAGGAAGCAAAATGAACATCGAGGGAGACGACGCGGAAGGAATCATCTCCGCAGTCGATATCCTGAGGGGCATCGGCGATGACTCCTATCCGGATTTCACTGGACAGGACGTCGCGGTCGTCGGCGGCGGTAATGTTGCCATGGACGTCGCCAGGACTGCCATCCGCTGCGGCGCCAAGACCGTCCGGGTACTCTACAGAAGAAGGATCGCGGATATGACCGCCCTGCCCGAGGAAATCCACGGCGCCATCGAGGACGGCTGCGAGATCTCCGAGCTCCTGGCTCCCCTCCGCATTGAAAAGAACAGAGAAGGAAAGATCACAGCCATCTGGGTGCGCCACCAGATCTCCGGCCCCATGGTCGACGGCAGACCCACCATCGTTGAGTCCAGAGAGCTGGAGGATGTCCGGATCGGGTGCGACGTGCTCCTGGTCGCGGTCGGTCAGGGTATCGATTCCCGGAAGTTCGGCGACTACGGCATCCCCCTCAAGAGAGGACGCATCGACGCCCGCGACACCAGTGATTTCAAGAACATAGAGGGTGTCTTTGCAGGCGGCGACTGTGTGACCGGACCCGCTACCGTCATCCGCGCGATCGCGGCGGGCAAGGTGGCGGCCGCTAATATCGATGAATACCTGGGCTTTAACCATGTGATCAAGGCCAACATCGATCTTCCTCAGGTCCGTTTCGACGACCACAAGCCCTGCGGGCGTGTCAACCTGCGTGAGAGACCCGCACAGATCCGCAAACACGATTTCGAGCTGATGGAGACCGGCATGACCCACGAAGAAGCCTGGCAGGAATCCAGCCGGTGCCTGCGCTGCGACCATTTCGGCTACGGTGTCTTTAAAGGAGGGAGGGAAGTTCAATGGTAAATGTGATCATCAACGGCAGAGCCGTCAAAGTGCCGGAGAAGACGACCATCCTGGAGGCCGCGGAGAAAGCCGGTGTCCGGATCCCTACTCTCTGTTATCTGAAGGACCTCAATGAGATCGGTGCCTGCCGGATCTGCGTCGTGGAGGTGGAGGGCTATGAGCGCCTCTTCACAGCCTGCAACAATCCGGTAGCCGACGGAATGGTCATCCACACCAACTCAAAGAAAGCGAGAGAGGCCAGAAAGATCAATGTCGAGCTGATCCTCTCCCAGCACAATACCAACTGTGCCGTATGTTCCCGCAACTGGAACTGCACCCTGCAGAAGGTCGCCAATGACCTGAACATCCACTGGATCCCCTTCGAAAAGGACCTGCCCAGGATCTCCAGGACGGACTATCACTTCCCCCTGATCCGCGAGTATGACAAGTGCATCAAGTGCATGCGCTGCATCCAGATCTGCGACAATGTGCAGACCACAGGCATCTGGGATGTTTTGAACACCGGTTCCAGGACTACGGTCGATGTGGGCGGTGTCTACCGTCTGGAGGACTCCAAGTGTGTGCTCTGCGGCCAATGTATCACCCACTGTCCTGTCGGCGCGCTCCGTGAGCGCGATGATCTCGACCGGGTGCTCCTCGCACTCGAGGATCCGGACATCATCACGGTCATCCAGGTGGCACCTTCGATCCGCACTGCCTGGGGTGAGGGCTTCGGCCTCAAACCGGAGTTCGCGACCTACCGCCGCCTGGTCTCGCTCCTCAAGAACATCGGCTTCGATTATGTCTTTGACACCAACTTCTCCGCAGACCTGACCATCATGGAGGAGGCCAGCGAGTTCCTCGAGAAGGTCAAAAAAGCGGCAGAGACAAAGGACACCGGAGCGGAAGAGAAATTCCCTATGTTCACCTCCTGCTGCCCCGGCTGGGTGCGGTTCTGCAAGGCGAACTATCCCGAGTTCGTGGACCAGCTCTCGACCTCCAAGTCGCCGCAGCAGATGTTCGGCGCCATCTCCAAGAGCTACTACGCTAAGCTCCTGAACGTGGATCCCTCCAAGATCTTCGTCATTTCTGTCATGCCCTGCCTGGCCAAGAAGGCGGAGTGCGCCTACCCGACCATGGTCGATGACCAGGGTTCACCGGAAGTGGATGTCTCCATCACGAACCGAGAGCTTGTCCGCCTGATCCGCCTGGAGAACCTCAATCCCGCGGAGTTCCCGGAGTCCGAGCCGGATATGCCTCTCGGCGTCGGTTCCGGCGCGGGCAACATTTTCGGCGCGACTGGAGGCGTCATGGAGGCCGCTCTCAGAAGCGCCTACAACTTTGTCACCGGCGAGAATCCCGCTCCCGATACCTTCAGTGACGTCCGCGGCATGGACGGCTGGAAGGAGCAGGTTTTCGACCTGGCGGGCACACCGCTCAAGGTCGCGGTCGTCAACGGTCTGGGCAATGCCAGAAAGCTCCTCAACGAGCTGAAAAAGGGCCGCGTCTCCTACGACTTCGTAGAAGTTATGGCCTGCCCCGGAGGCTGCGTCGGCGGCGGCGGACAGCCTATCCACGACGGCATCGAGATGGCGGCGGACCGCGCCAAAGTCCTTTATCGCCAGGACGCCGGCATGGAGCTTCGCTTCAGCCACGAGAACCCCTCCATCAAGGCGGTCTACGAAGACTTCCTGGGCGAGCCCCTCTCCGACCTGTCCGAGCACCTGCTCCACACCGACCACCACGGCTGGAAGATGCCGGGAGAGGAGTGAAGATTCCTCGATAAAGAGCCACAGGCCTGTGATGCCTGCATCCTGATGATGCCATTCGCGGCTGCAGGTGATGGCGAAGCGGAAACATCGCCGCACCGGCGCTGTCAGGGAGTCGATGTGAACCCATCGGCGACTGACGGCACACTGGAAGTTCCGGCTGAAACTGCAGCGTCAGGAACCTGAGCCAATCTGAGTCACATAAAAAAGCAGGCGCAAAATGCGCCTGCTTTTTAATTAAGAGAATGTTTTTAAGACGTTTTGTTTTTGTCAGATACCCGGTCTCCAACAGGGCAGACCAGAGGTTGTCGCCGTTTTCATAGATGCGGTGGTACGGCAGGTTTTCGTTTATCAGGCATTCGATGCTCTCCCCTGCGAGGAGCCGCTCAAAGGATTCATTGGCATCCGTTGTTTTGCCTAAAAAACCGTGGATCATGGCAGGCGCGGGAATATCCGAATACAGGTCCAGGTATGTCCGGATACAGGCTCTGGCAGCTTCAGATCCAGGGCTTACAGTATCCCCATTTCCTGCATCTTCATGGCGCGAACCTTGGTGGAGAGACCGAAGAGGGTGATGAAGCCCTCGGCATCGTGATGGTCGTAGAGGTCGCCGGTGGTGAAGGAGGCGAGGCTCTCGCTGTAGAGGGAGTAAGGGGAAGTCGTGCCGGCCTTGATGATGTTGCCCTTGTAGAGACCCATCTTTACTTCACCGGTGACGTATTTCTGGGTGGACTCGATGAAGGCCTGCTCCGCCTCGCGAAGAGGGGTGAACCACTTGCCTTCGTAGACGAGGGAAGCGAATTTGTGGCCGATATCGTCCTTCATGGCGTAGGTGTCGCGGTCGAGGATGAGCTCCTCGAGCTGCTGGTGGGCCTCCATGAGGATGGTCCCGCCGGGAGTCTCATAGATGCCGCGGGACTTCATGCCGACGACACGGTTTTCCACGATATCGACGATGCCGATGCCGTTCTCGCCGCCCAGCTTGTTGAGCTTGCGGATGATATCGGAGACCTTCATAGCCTCGCCGTTGAGAGTCTTCGGTACGCCGGCCTCAAAGGTCAGGGTGATGTAAGTGATCTCATCGGGAGCCTTCATGGGAGTCTGGCTCAGGACCAGGAGATGGTCATAGTTGGGAGCGTTTGCGGGATCCTCGAGCTCGAGGCCTTCGTGGCTGATGTGCCAGAGGTTCCGGTCACGGCTGTAGCTGCTGTCGGCGGAGAAGGGAAGCTCGATGCCGTGCGCCTTGCAGTACGCGATCTCGGATTCACGGGAGTCCATGGTCCACTTGGGGCTTCTCCAGGCAGCGATGATATTGAGGTCGGGAGCCAGAGCCTTGATGCCCATCTCGAAACGGATCTGGTCATTGCCCTTGCCGGTCGCGCCGTGGCAGATCGTGGTCGCGCCTTCCTTGCGGGCGATCTCGACAAGCTTCTTGGCGATCAGAGGACGTGCCATGGAAGTACCCAGCAGATACTTGTTTTCATAGACGGCATGAGCCTGTACGCAGGGGACAATATACTCATCGGCAAACTCATCACATACATCCAGAATGTAGAGCTTCTCGGCGCCGCAGTATTTTGCGCGTTCCTCGAGATGATCCAGCTCCTCCTCCTGTCCGCAGTCGATACAGACGCAGACGACGTCAAAACCGTAGTTTTCCTTCAGCCAGGGAATGATCGCCGTAGTGTCCAGACCGCCGCTGTATGCCAAGATGACTTTTTCGTTTGCTGTGCCCATGATAAATGACCTCCTGATTACTTTCTTTGAACATTTCTGTTCTCTGTTTCATTTCTGTTCTTTGATTAATCCTGTTAAAGTTTAATCCTGTTAGATTTCTTGTTTTTCAGTCCTTTTTATTCAGACCGCGATGTTTGACGCGATGATCCTCATCTGATCTGTGCGGATTTTGTAAAAGGGATATCCGCTGAACGAATACAACTATACAACTTTCGTATGTTGATTGCAAGCCCTAAATTGTGAATATTTTTATGAATATTGCATATTTTATGCATATTTCTAAAAATTTATGCAAAAATACTGGACTTACATGAATAATAGGTGTATGTTATTGAAAGCGTTGATGTCATGGCTGAATAAAACGGATGTTCAATCCGGCTCTTCAATCCGGGTATGTCCGGGTTTTTCAGCGTTTCCGCCAAATGACATTTCCTGTTGCATGTAAAAAAGAATAGTTTATAATGGTAAGAATGCAATGTGGGAAAAATATTGGAATGATAGAAAAGAATTAAAAAGAGACAATGGCAAATAAGAACTTACCTTTACAGATCCGGATCCGGGCCATGCTCATCGAAGATTACGAACAGGTGCGCCACCTGTGGATGACGATCCATGGATTCGGAATCCGGAGCATAGACGATACAAAAGAAGAAGTGGCCCGTTTTTTAAAGAGAAATCCGACGACCAGTGTCGTTGCTGTATGCGGGGAAAAGGTCGTGGGCGCGATCCTCTGCGGGAGTGATGGACGGCAGGGATGCCTTTACCATGTCTGTGTGGCAAAAAAATTCCGCCGCAGAGGCATTGGCCGCCAGATGGTCGGGTATTGCATGAATGCTCTCCGAAGGGAGAGGATCAACCGGGTGACCCTGATCGCCTTTACCAAAAATGACGTGGGCAATGCCTTCTGGAAACAGATCGGCTGGACCGTACGCACGGACCTGAACTATTATCAGTTTGTCCTGAATGAGGAAAATATCACACGGTTTGTGGAATATCAGGAGGAGTAGACAGCCTGCTGATCGTCAGAGAATAATCGATCATTTCGGTGAGATCAGATACTACTGTTGAATATTATGGACAGCATCCAATATAGTAAAAGAGTGTTTCACTATCGCACTTGGAAATAACAAATAAAGAAGGTGTTATGATGGAAAAAATTTCAGGCGGCGTGACAGCCGCAAAGGGCTTTTCGGCTGCATCGGCAGCTGCGCAGATCAAGTATCAGGGCAGGACAGATATGGCGATGATCTACAGCGCCTCTCCCTGCGCGGCAGCGGGAACCTTTACAAGGAATGTCGTCAAGGCGGCGCCGGTGATCTGGGACCGCGACCTTGTGCGGAGCGGGAAACCGGTGCACGCCGTGGTCGTAAACTCCGGGATCGCCAATGCCTGCACCGGCCAGACAGGGCTCGACTACTGTCTGAAGACTGCGGAGGCGGCGGGAGCCGCCCTGGGGATCCCCGCGGACTCTGTCCTCGTGGGTTCCACTGGAGTCATTGGTTTCCAGCTTCCTATTGACCGGATCTGCGCAGGTGTTGAGGCCCTGGCGGGAGGCCTCGGAGAAGACCTGGACCACGGAACGGATGCCGCAAAGGCCATCATGACAACGGATACACATAAAAAGGAGTGCGCCTGCTCCTTCGAGATCGACGGGAAGAAGGTGACGGTCGGCGGCATGGCCAAGGGTTCCGGTATGATCCATCCCGATATGTGCACCATGCTGGGCTATGTGACAACGGACGCAGCCGTGGAGGCTTCTGTCCTCCAGCAGGCGGTCAGCGCCATCGTGGACGAGACCTTTAACATGATTTCCGTTGACGGTGATACATCCACCAACGATACCCTGCTCGTCCTTGCAAACGGCGAGGCGGGAAACACCAGGATCACTTCGGCAGAGGGAGAAGCCTATGAGGCGCTCTTTGAGGCGCTGCATCTGGTCTGCAGAGATCTCGCCATGCAGATGGCCGGCGACGGCGAGGGAGCGACCAAGCTGATCGAGTGCACGGTACAGGGCGCGGATACTCTCGAAAATGCCCGCACACTGGCCAAATCCGTCATCACTTCCAGCCTGACCAAGGCGGCGGTATATGGCAGTGATGCCAACTGGGGCAGGATCCTCTGCGCGCTGGGCTACGCTGGCGTGGAGTTTGACCCCAATGACCTGCAGCTGTATTTCGTGGATGAGACCGCGGCATCTGCAGGTGAAAAAGACTCTGCAAAAGCAGCTGCTGCCGGTTCAGGAGAAGCAGAAGAGGGGGGCAGTCCCCGAAAGATGCTGATCTTCACAGACGGAGCGGCAGCTGCCTACAGCGAGGAGGAAGCCACTCAGCTTCTGAAAAAAGAAAAAGTCACGATCCTGGCGCAGTTCCACATGGGGAACGCCTCCGCCACTGCCTGGGGATGTGACCTGACCTATGACTATGTAAAGATCAACGCGGATTACCGCAGCTGATCTTTCAGGGCATTTTATCATTTTATGGCAGCTTTGCTGACCTGTGAACAGATTGAACAGATATGTATTTACGGATCTCCGGAGCCGGGGAAGATAAGTACCGAAGCTCTCCGGGGCTGCGGACGATAAATATGCCGGCTCTCCGGAGCCGGGGAAGATAAATACGGCGGCTCTCCGGGGCCGCAGCCAGAAAGGAACAACAGTTTATGGAACCTTATTTAAACAGGGAACAGATGGAGGCGCAGGAAAAGGCCCAGGTGCTGATCGAGGCGCTGCCTTATATTCAGAAATTCAACCGCAAGATCATTGTCGTCAAGTACGGCGGGAGCGCAATGAGCGATGAAGAGCTGCAGAGGAGTGTCATTCAGGACGTCACCCTGCTCAAGCTCGTAGGCTTTAAGCCCATCATTGTTCACGGCGGCGGAAAAGCCATCAGCAAGTGGGTGGAGAAGAGCGGCAAGGAGGCAAAATTCGTCAAAGGACTGCGCGTCACGGACGCCGAGACCTGTGAGATCGCGGAGATGGTTCTGGGCAGTGTGTCCAAAAAGCTCGTCTCCATGGTGGAAGAACTGGGGATCCGGGCCATCGGGATCAGCGGCAAGGACGGAAATCTCCTTCATGTCCAGAAAAAATACGCGGATGGACAGGATATCGGTTTTGTGGGAGAAGTCACTGACGTTGACCCCAAGATCCTGTTTGACATGCTGGAAAATGATTATCTGCCCATCGTCGCGCCCCTGGGAATGGACGATGATTTCAACACCTATAACATCAACGCCGACGAAGCGGCAAGCGCGATCGCCCGTGCGGTCTGCGCCGACAAGCTTGTCTATCTCACCGACATCACAGGCGTCCTGAGGAGCCTTGACGATCCGAATTCCCTGATCAGCCGCATCAATATCGACCAGGCTGACAAGCTGATCCAGGACGGCATAGTCGGAGGCGGCATGCTTCCCAAGCTTGCCAACTGTACTGATGCAGTCCGCGGAGGAGTGCACCGTGTCCATATCCTGGACGGCCGCATTCCCCACTGCATCCTGCTTGAGATCTTTACCGATAACGGCGTAGGCACTGTATTCTACAAGGGCGATTATATGGCGGACCGCGGCTACTGAGGAATCCAGGAAAGAAGATAAATTCCCCAAAAAGATTGATTCCAAAAAAGAGGAAAGAAAAACAATGGAACAGAACAACAAGATGCAGCTGATGATCGAGCAGGCGGAAAAAGACCTGCTGCACACCTATAACCGGTATCAGATCGTCCTGGACAGGGGCGAAGGAATGTATTTGTATGATATCAACGGCAAAAAGTATCTGGATTTCATGGCCGGGATCGCTGTTTTTGCCCTTGGCTACGGCAATAAGGCCTACAACGATGCCCTCAAGGCCCAGATCGACAAGATCCTGCATACCTCCAACTATTTTTACAATGAACCCGCGATCCGCGCGGCCGCAAGGATGAAAAAGGCCTCCGGCATGGACCGGATCTTTTTTACCAACAGCGGCGCGGAGGCAGTGGAGGGCGCCCTGAAAGCGGCCATGAAGCACGCCTTTTTAAAGGACGGGCACAGGGGCCACCAGGTGATCGCCATGGAAAATTCCTTCCACGGCAGGACCTACGGCGCGCTTTCTGTCACCGGCAATTCCCACTACCGTGAACCCTTCGGCCAGATGCCCTGCGATGTGCAGTTCGCCCGTCTGAACGATCTTGAAAGCGTGAAGGTTCTGATCACAGAGGAGACCTGCGCAGTCATCGTCGAGCCCGTTCAGGGCGAGGGCGGCCTTCTGCCTGCTTCTGAGGAGTTTCTGAAAGGCCTGAGGGCGCTCTGTGATGAAAAGGGAATCCTCCTGATCTTTGACGAGATCCAGTGCGGCATGGGGCGCACGGGTTCCATGTTTGCCTGGCACCGCTTCGGCGTCCGCCCGGATATCATGACCTGCGCCAAGGCACTGGGCTGCGGAGTTCCCGTCGGCGCTTTCCTGCTCACTGAGGAGGTCGGACAGAGCTCTCTTGTGGCCGGCGACCACGGTACGACCTACGGAGGCAATCCTCTTGCCTGCGCCGCTGTCAACGCCGTTCTCGACCAGTATGAGGCTCTGGACCTTGTGAACCATGTGCGCGAAACTGCGCCTTATCTGACCAGCACCCTGGACGGACTTGCGGCCGAGTTTCCCTGCATCAAAGAACGGCGCGGTACCGGATTCATGCAGGGACTGGTTTTTGACCGCCCTGTGGGTCCCATCATCGCCGATGCCATGGACAAGGGCCTGATCCTCATCAATGCGGGCGCTGAGATCATCCGATTTGTACCTGCGCTGATCACGGAAAAACAGCATATCGACGAGATGGCAGAGATCCTGCGCGGCGCGATCGCCCGCAATTCCTGATCTGCCCTGATCTGTTTCCAGTGTTCTCGGCAGCCTGTGAGTTCGGGCTGCCTGCGGCATGCGGTTTTTGGACTTGACAGTATTACAGTAATAAAGTATATTGGAGTCCGTAATGAAATACAGAATCTTCAGGGCAGGGTGAAAGTCCCTACCGGTGGTACAGCCCACGAGCCGCGAGGCATGATTCGGTGAAACTCCGAAGCCGACAGTATAGTCTGGATGGAAGAAGGTTCCGAAAGAAAAACATTGATCATTCCGGTACCCGGCCGCGGTGGCTGGTATCTTCGCGTGTTGCGTATTTTTCTTTCAGATCTGTGATGTGTATTGTCTCAAATGCACTTGAAAAACTGCCCTGGAACAGAATGATCTGTTCCGGGGTTTTTCTTTTTTGAGTGCAGACAGAGGGACAATACCATGAGCATGCCTGCCCTGAGACTTTCTCCGGTGCGGGCAGTTTTTATGGAACCGAAGATGCCATGATTATAGATGAGACGGGAACGGGAGGAACACTGGAAATGGAAAAATGGATGACTCCGGAGCAGAGAAAAGCAGATGAAGAGTATATGCGGATGGCTCTGGAGCTTGCCGTAAAAGGAAAAGGCTGGGTGGCCCCCAATCCGATGGTGGGCGCTGTCATCGTACGGGACGACGGAAAGGTGATCGGTCAGGGATATCATGAGCGGTACGGGGAGCTTCACGCGGAGCGCAATGCCCTGAAAAACTGCCTGGAATCACCCCAGGGCGCGACGATTTATGTCACCCTGGAGCCGTGCTGTCACCATGGGCGCCAGCCCCCCTGCACGGAAGCGATCCTGGAGGCCGGGATCCGGCGTGTCGTGGTTGGGAGCGGAGATCCCAACCCTCTGGTCTGCGGTAAAGGAATCCGCATCCTCAGGGAAAACGGCGTGGAGGTCACGGAGGGTGTCCTGAAGGAAGAGTGCGACCGGATCAACGATATCTTTTTTCACTATATCAGGACGAAGACCCCTTACGTAGTGATGAAATACGCCATGACACTGGACGGCAAGATCGCCGCCTATACAGGAAATGCGCGATGGGTCACCGGAGAGGCGGCCAGGGAGCATGTGCACCGGCTGCGGCACGAGCTGAGCGCCATCATGGTCGGCGTGGGGACTGTGGTCGCTGACGACCCCATGCTCAACTGCCGGCTTCCCGATACAAAAAATCCCCTCCGGATCATCTGCGATACTCACCTGCGCACGCCCCTGGATGCCCGTGTGGTACAGACGGCGCGGGAGATCCCGACGGTGTTCGCGACCTGCTGCGATGATACAGAGAGGGTCATGCGTTATCAGGAATACGGCTGCCGGATGATCCGTGTCGGCAAAAACGGCAGGTCCGTAGACCTGCGGGAGCTGATGAGAAAACTCGGGGCGGAAGGCATCGACAGTATCCTCCTGGAGGGAGGGGGGACCCTGAACTGGTCCGCCCTGAACAGCGGAATCGTCAACAAGGTCATGGCCTATACTGCGCCGAAAATCTTTGGCGGCTACAGCGCCAAGACTCCTGTCGAGGGAGACGGCGTCACCACTCCCCAGCTGGCTTTTTCCCTCAAAGATACCTCTGTCACGAAGCTGGGAGAGGATTACCTGATCGAAGGAAAATTATAAGAAAGAGAAGGCTTCAGATATGTTTACTGGAATCGTAGAGGAGATGGGAACCATCCGGCAGATCCAGAGAGGCCGGGCTTCCGCAGTGCTCACGATCGGGGCCCACAAGGTCCTGGAGGATGCCCATATCGGAGACAGCATCGCAGTCAACGGCATCTGTCTGACGGTCACAAGCCTGGGAGGCGGAGCCTTTACTGCGGATGTCATGCATGAGACACTGCGCAGGACATCCCTCTCCGGACTGGGCCCGGGCAGCCGCGTCAATCTGGAACGCGCCATGGCTGCGGACGGCCGGTTCGGCGGCCACATCGTATCCGGCCACGTGGACGGAGTCGGGATCGTCGCTGAGATCCGCAGGGACGACAACGCGATCTGGTACACTTTCCGCACAGATCCGAAGGTGCTGCGCTACATCGTGGAAAAAGGATCGATCACGATCGACGGGATCAGCCTGACGGTCGCGGATGTGACCCGGACCACTTTTTCCATTTCCGCGATCCCGCACACAGTCCGTGAGACCGTCCTCCAGTTCCGGAAAAAAGGAGATACAGTCAACCTGGAGACGGACATCATCGGCAAATATGTGGAGAAGCTCCTTTATGGGGGACCGCCTGCGGACAGTGCCGGTATTCCGGCCGCCGGAAGCGGAACCGGTTCGCAGCTGCATCATGAAGAGAAAAAAGGAGGAAGCGGCCTTACAGAAGAGTTTCTGAGGATGCACGGCTTCTGAAAGATACACTAAAGTATTTGGACATGGAGGTGTAAAGAGAATGTGTCAGTTCAATACAGTAGAGGAAGCGCTGCAGGATCTGCGCGATGGAAAGATCATACTTGTCACAGATGATCCGGACCGTGAGAACGAAGGGGATTTTATCTGCGCCGCGGAATTTGCCACTACAAAAAACATTAACTTTATGGCGACTCATGGCAAGGGGCTGATCTGTATGCCCATGTCGGAAGCATTTGTGCGCCGCCTGCAGATCCCTCAGATGGTCCGGACCAACACGGACAACCATGAGACGGCCTTTACGGTCTCCATCGACCATGTGTCCACGACGACAGGGATCTCCGCCAAGGAGAGGTCCATGACCGCGCTGGCCTGTGTCCAGGATGACGCAAAGCCCGAGGACTTCCGCAGGCCCGGGCATATGTTCCCTCTGCTCGCCAAAAAGAACGGTGTCCTGGAGCGGGACGGCCATACAGAAGCCACTGTGGACCTGTGCAGGCTGGCAGGTCTGAAGGAGTGCGGCCTCTGCTGTGAGATCATGCGGGAGGACGGCACGATGATGCGCACCACCGAGCTCAAACAGCTCGCTGACAAGTGGGGCATCACTTTTATCACCATCAAGGATCTGCAGAACTACCGGAAATGCCACGATAAGCTGGTCGACAGGATGGCAGAGGTCCATCTTCCTACCAAATACGGGGATTTCAGGGCTTACGGATTTGTCAACCGCCTGAATGGCGAACACCACATCGCCCTGGTCAAGGGAGAGATCGGGGACGGCCGCGATATTCTCTGCCGTGTCCACTCCGAGTGCCTGACTGGCGATACCTTCGGCTCCCTGCGCTGCGACTGCGGACAGCAGCTTGCCTCCGCCATGATGCAGATTGAAAAAGAAGGCCGGGGCATCCTCCTCTATATGCGTCAGGAGGGCCGCGGGATCGGCCTGATCAACAAACTGCGCGCCTATGAACTGCAGGAACAGGGCATGGACACCCTTGACGCCAATCTGGCGCTCGGTTTTGCCGGGGACGAACGTGAATACTTTATCGGGGCTCAGATCCTGCGCGAACTTGGCGTGAAGACCATGCGTCTGCTCACCAATAACCCTGACAAGGTCTACCAGCTCAAAGAATTCGGCCTTGAGATCGCGGAGCGAGTCCCAATCCAGATGGAGGCGACCCCCTTTGATAGATTTTATCTCAAGACAAAACAGAAACGCATGGGCCATATGATCAAATACGAGTAAAGCATGGATGTTCAAGACTCGTTTGCGAGACTTGCGTGCCGGATGCGGATTTCCCTTTTTGCGCGTGCATCCCGCGTCTGAGTACACGGGTATTACGCGATGAAGAATAAAATATCGGCGGAAAGAGCATCGATGAAAAAGGAACAGAAGAAGAAAAATCGATAAAAAGCACTGTTGAAAAGTATCTGATGAAGAGAGGAGAACACTATGAGGACACTGGAAGGCAAAATGATAGCAAAAGGGATCCGGATCGGTATCGTCGTTTCCCGTTTCAACGAGTTCATTACTTCGAAGCTTCTTGGCGGAGCCATGGACGGACTCCTCAGGCATGATGTTTCCGAAGATAATGTCGATGTCGCCTGGGTCCCCGGCGCCTTTGAGATCCCGCTCATCGCCTCCAAAATGGCCGGCAGCGGAAAGTACGATGCTGTGATCTGCCTCGGCGCTGTCATCCGCGGATCGACCAGCCACTATGATTATGTCTGCAATGAAGTGTCAAAGGGAATCGCCTCTGTCTCTCTCCAGACAGGAATCCCGGTCATGTTCGGCATTGTCACGACCGAGAATATCGAGCAGGCGATCGAGCGCGCCGGAACGAAGGCAGGCAACAAGGGCTATGACTGCGCGCTCGGAGCCATTGAGATGATCAACCTGATCAAGACAATGGAACAATAAAGAGGACAGCAGGATAGTGGAACAGCCGGACAGATGACAGGATAGGGAATACCTTATATACCTTATTCTGTTGACATCTTTTTCAGCATACCTATAATTTAACATTGAACCGGAAACTGACAGTCATGCCGCTCGCAGGAGCGGCATGACTGGTTTAGGTGTATATGATCAATGACGATCAGACAGAACAAGAGGTAGTACATGTCGAGAATGCTGGTGCTGCAGGCGACCATCTTTATTCTGATGGCGCTGGGCTTTTTTTTCAAAAAAAAGAAAATCATCAGCAGGGAGGGACAGAAAAATATCACGGATCTCGTGATCTATCTGATCCTTCCCTGTAACATTATCACGAGCTTCCTTTCGGAGCTTCCCGGGGATGCCATGGCAGCGGCGCTGCAGATCCTCCTGATCTCCCTGGTGATCCAGATCATCGCGGTCATCTACGGGAAGGTACTTTTTGCCCGGGAGGGAGAAGACAGGAAAAAATGCCTGCGCTACGGTATCATCTGCTCCAATGCCGGTTTCCTGGGGAGCCCAGTGGCAGAAGGGATCTTCGGCGCCGGAGGTCTGATGCTGGCCAGCGTTTTTCTGATCCCGGTGCGCACCATGATGTGGTCGGAGGGGATCGCTATTTTCACAAAAGAGACGGACATCAGGGCTACTGTAAAAAAGGTAGCGACCCATCCCTGTATCATCGCCTGTGTGATCGGAATGCTCCTGATGCTGACCGGCGCGCAGGTCCCGGCGGTCATTCTCACCCCGGTGCAAACCATCGGGCGCTGCAATCTGGCCATGTCCATGATGGTGATCGGTATGATCCTGGCGGAGATCGATCCGCGTACTCTGTGGGATCCCGTCGTCGGGATCTATACCCTGCACAGGCTGATCATCATTCCTGCCCTGGTGATGCTGGTCCTGCATTTTCTGCCGGTGGATCCTACCGTAAAGGGCGTCAGCATCCTGCTGACGGCCATGCCCGCCGGCTCAACGACGAGCATGCTGGCCGCCAAATATGACGTGGATCCGCAGTTCGCGACAAAGATGGTCGTTTTTTCAACGCTGCTGTCGATCCCCGCGATTCTGATCTGGAGCATCATTCTGGTATGACACATCGCCGTCTTTTTTATAATGGATTTATAATGGACGCTTTCATATGATTGGTCTCGTATGGATGCTTCCTGTGGACTTTTATGATGGCCTTTTGTGAGGGCGTTTCATAAGGACGCTTTCATAAGGACGCGTTCATATGGACGATCCTGACTGTCCTGACATCTCCTTTTTCATGTTGACCTTCAGGACGGGAGTGGGTATGATAATAGGACTGCGGTTCGGCCCGGGAATTCGGTTCGGGAATTCAGCCCGGGACTTTGAGCCAGGACTTCAGACCAAGGCCCCGGACTGCAGCTTTGACCCGGATCATAAAAACCATAATACAGGAAAGAATACGGCGGGAAATTCTGCGCCGGGAAAGGATACGGATTCCATGTTTTTGATGATCGGTATCTCACAGGGGAGAAAGGATCTTTCCCATGACCAGCTGGTGATCTGCAGCCAGTGCGGCAGATATGGACACTATCGTGTCTTTATGACCTTTACCCAGCTGCTCCTGTTTCTGATCCCCTGTTTCAAGTGGGGAAAGAAGTACTATGTACAGATGTCCTGCTGCGGGACGGTGTATTCCCTGAATCCGGAGATCGGCGCCAGGATCGCCCGGGGTGAAAATGTGCAGATCGGACCTGCTGATCTTCAGATCGCCCATAGCGGGGGAGGACCTGCCCGCATGGTAAAACGCTGCTCAGCCTGCGGATATCAGACTGAGGAGGATTTTGACTTCTGTCCCAAGTGCGGTAAACCACTGTCGTAGTCCTGTATTATGAAAAATCCCCGTGTATTTTCTGACTTCAGTCATGAGGTTCACCAATATAGAAACATCAATATAGAAACATCAATTTTAAAAAACATCAATTTTAAAAACATCATTTATTGAAACATCAATTAGCATAGAAACATCAATTTCTAAAAAATCTAAAGAAACATCAGAGAAACAGCCGCGGGCAGGAAGAAAAGCCCGTGACAGTATCATCATGGAGGCACAGGAATGAGAATAGCGGCAACCTATGAAAACGGCAATATTTTCCAGCATTTCGGCAGAACAGAGAGCTTCAAGGTCTATGACGTCGAAGACGGAAAGGTCCTTTCTTCGAAAGTGATCGGTTCCGGCGGAGTCGGTCACGGCGCGCTGGCGGGACTTCTCGCGGACAATACGATCGATGTCCTGATCTGCGGCGGCCTCGGAGGAGGAGCCATGAATGCTCTGGCAGATGCCGGGATCACTGTCGTTGCAGGAGCAGAGGGAAATGCGGACGAGGCAGTGGAAGCCTATCTGCGCGGCGAGCTCGTTTCTTCCGGCGCAAACTGCGACCATCACCATCATGAAGAAGGCCACAGCTGCGGCCATCATGACGGGGAAGAAGGATGCGATGAGGACGGCTGCGCTGAAGACGGCTGTGGAAGCTGCGGCGGCTGCGGCGGTTCAGGAGCTCCCGTGATCATCCTTGAAGGGAAAAATGCCGGCAGGACCGTCAGAGTCCATTACAGGGGAACATTTAACGACGGGACCCAGTTCGATTCCTCCTATGACCGCGGCGAACCTCTGGAATTTATCTGCGGCGCAGGCATGATGATCAGCGGCTTCGACAAGGCAGTCGTGGATATGGAGACAGGCCAGGCTGTCGATATCCATCTCATGCCGGAGGAAGCCTATGGAATGCCCGATCCCGACAGGATCATCACGATCGAGATCGAACAGCTCCCCGGATCCGAACAGCTCAATGTAGGCGACCGGGTCTTCCTCAGAGCCTGGAACGGCCAGCCCTTCCCCGTGACAGTCACGGCAAAAGAGGAGGAGACCATCACTCTGGATTCAAATCATGAGATGGCGGGAAAAGAACTCAATTTCCACATCGAACTCCTGGAAGTGCAGTGAGAAGTTCCGCGAAGAGGAACGGTATACAGCCATAAGACTTGTTGACAGAGCACTCTTGGTTTTTTGCAGAGAGTATTTGCAGAGGATATTCGCAAAGAGTGTTTGCAGAGAATATTTGCAGAGGATATTCGCAAAGAGTGTTTGCAGAGAATACTTGCAGAGGATATTCGCAAAGAGTGTTTGCAGAGAATAGTTGCAGAGAGAATATTCGCAGAGAATATTCATCAGAAGAATAATTATCAGAGGCATGACGGGGGGCAGACAGCGGTCCCCCGGTCATGCCTCTTTCTGTCTGTCCCATTGTTGGAGAGTTCCCTTGCTGGAGAGTTCCCTTGCCGGAGAGTCCCCGTACACACTTTTTGCATTGACTGTTGTTTTTTCAGACTATGATTGGTATTGTAGAAAAAAACTAAAAAATACAGAAAACTCTGAAAGGAGCTCTCAGATGGAATATATGAATAAGCAGACTCTCAGTCATCTGATCGACTCGGCAATGCACCGGATCTCCGCGGATCTGGTCATCTTTAATTGCAATATAGTCGATGTGTATACCGGGACCATACGGAAGGATTCCATCGCAGTAAAGGACGGGCTCATCGTGGGCTTTGGAGACGATTACCAGGGAGAGGAGATGATCGACGCGGAAGGGGCGTACGCGGCTCCGGGGCTCATAGATGCCCACATACATATAGAGTCTTCCTACACTTCTCCGGAGGAGTTCGCGAGGATGGTCGTGCCGAGGGGGACTACTACTGTGATCGCGGATCCTCACGAGATCGTCAACGTGTACGGGCTGGAGGGTTTTAACTACATGGTCCGTGCCGCTAAACAGACAACGCTCTCGATCCATTATATGCTTCCAAGCTGTGTGCCGGCGACCCGGCTTGAGGATTCGGGCGCTGTCGTTGACGCATTCGATCTGCAGTGGCCCATGGCGGACTATCGTGTTCCGGGACTCGGTGAATTCATGAACTATCCGGGCATTATCAACAAGGACGAAGAGGCCCTCAACAAGATCCTGCTCGCACAAAATATGAGCAAGATCATAGACGGTCATGCTCCTTTTGTCAGAGGGGCGGAACTGAATGCATACGCGGCAGCAGGGATAAAAACCGACCATGAATGCACGACAGTAAAAGAGATGAATGACCGTCTGGAGCGGGGCATGTACGTGCAGCTGCGCGACGGTTCAGCCTGTCATGACCTGAAAAACCTGATCCCGGCGATCACGCCGTATAATTACCGGAGATGCCTGCTCTGCTCCGATGACCGCCAGCCGAGGACGATCCTCGAACAGGGGCACATCGACAATCATCTGAGAATGCTGACTGCGGCCGGTATTGATCCGGTCATGTCTGTCTGCATGGGATCGCTGAACGTTGCGGAATGCTACAGGCTTGACAACCGGGGAGCGCTGGCGCCGGGTAAGCGCGCCGATATTGTCCTTTTCAATAACCTGCAGGAATTCAGAGCCCGGATGGTATTTATCAAGGGCAAAAAGGTCGCTGAGGACGGCAGATATCTTCCTCCTGTCGAAAAGACACCGATCTCTTCTGTGCGCGGCTCCATGAACGTAAAACCTTTTACTATTGACAACCTCAAAATGCATCTTCTGAGCGACCGCGTCCGCGCGATAGGAATCATCAAAGACGGGATCATGACCAGATCGGAAGTCATTACAGTCAAAAGAGATGAAGAGGGTGATTTTATCTTTGATCCTTATGAGCCGGTCGCCAAGATCGCTGTTCTGGAGCGGCATCACAGCACAGGAAAGATCGGACTGGGATTCCTCAAGAACTATGGCATCCAGAAGGGCGCCATCGCACTTTCTGTCGCCCATGATTCCCACAATATCATTTGTGTCGGGGTGAGCAACGAAGAGATGTATGCCGCGATCCAGGCCCTGATCGACCAGGAGGGCGGTTTCGTCCTTGTCGAAAACGGCCAGGTGATCGCTTCCCTTCCCCTTCCTATCGCCGGCCTGATGAGTGATCTGACGGGCGAGGAGGTCTCTCAGCGCCTGAAGCATCTCCATGACACTGCCTATGAGCGGCTGGGCGTCAGCAGAGAGACAGAGCCGGTCATGACGCTCTGTTTTATGAGCCTGATCGTTATACCGGAGCTCAAGATCTCAACCAGAGGCCTTTTTGACGTGAGCCAGTTTAACTTTGTTTCTCCCGAAGCGTTTTGAACACCCCTGACCGGCCTTAGCCAGCTATTAACCGGCTGTCGACCGGCAGCTTTTGGCGCCCTGATTATGAATTGATTTCCTGTATGCTTTATGCTAAACTTTTTTAGATTGTCAGCATGGAAAAAAGTGGACGGAAAACGTCATTTTTTGCTGTAATGGAGAGGAGAGTGATCGAGTCTTATGGACGATGGCAGTCAAACGACCTGGCTGATCGTGTTATTGCTGTTGGTTGCCGCCATGGTTTTTGCTGTCGCGGAGACCGCCTTTGCCAGTGTTTCCCGCATACGTCTCAGGACAGAGGCGGAGAAGGGGGACGCCAGGGCAAAGCGCGCGCTTTATGTGACAGAACATTTCAATAAAGCGATTACGACACTTCTGATCTGTACGAATATCGTGCATCTTGCCACGGCCTCCATCGTGACCGTCTATGTGTCCAAACGGTGGGGTATCTCTGCAGTTTCTGTTTCCACATTGATAACGACACTGGTAGTGTTTTTCTTCGGAGAAATGCTGCCTAAAAGTGTTGCCCGGAAATACAGCCTTAAGTTCAGCCTGGCAACGTCAGGGCTGCTGTGCTTCCTCATGACGCTCCTGTATCCGGCAGCGGCTTTTCTGACCTGGATCGGAAATGCGGCGGCCCGGATGACGAAGGGAGACAATGCGGTGTCTGTCACAGAGAATGATATCTACGATATCATCGAAGACATGGAAGAGGAGGGTAAGATCGATGAGGCCCAGGGGGACCTGATCTCCTCCGCCCTGCAGTTCGGCGATGTGACGGTCGAGAGCATCCTGACCAGCCGTCTGGATGTGGCGGCCATCGATATCGATATGTCTCAGGAAGAGATCCTCTCTTTTATCAAGGAACAGAACCACAGCCGGCTGCCTGTTTATGAGGGAACCATCGACAACATCATCGGGATCCTCCATATCCGGCGCTATATCCGCAATTATATCCGGCAGGGGGAGGCCCTCGATATCCGCCCCCTCCTCTATGAGCCTTTTTTTGTACACCAGTCGACAAAGATCGATGACCTGCTGGGTGTCATGTCCAGAAAAAAGATCAACCTCGCCGTCGTGACGGACAATTACGGAGGGACACTGGGCATCGTCACGGATGAGGACATCCTGGAGGAGCTGGTGGGAGAGATCTGGGATGAGGACGACCGCGCGGTGCGCAACGTCGTGCCTATGACGGACGGCTCCTATAGTGTCAACCCCGAGGAGCATGTGCTGGATGTCCTGGACGAGCTGGGGCTGGATTACAGCGAGGAGGAGGAAGAGGAGATCGGCCGCAAGCTCATGAATGAGCTTGCCTATGAGGTCTTTCCCCACATTCCCGTCGCGGGGGACAGCTTCCGGTATCTGGGCATGAAGATCTCCGTCCTTGTCATGCGCCACAACAGGATCATGCGTCTGAAGGTGAGACGCCTGACGGAGACCGAGCTCGAAGCGGACGCCGCGGATGCCCTGGCGCAGAAGAGTGAAAACGGTCCCGATTCCGGAAACGGCGGCAGCGCCGGCAGGATTCCCTATGCGGTGCATCAGGCTCCCGGAAAACATTATATGCGGCCCAGTGTTCCCCGTGCCGGCCGGACGACGGAAGGGGGTGACGGCAGATGACGGAGCTGTATCTTTATATCGCCGGAATCATTGTATGTGTCCTTCTCTCGGCTTTTTTCTCTGCTTCCGAGATGTCCTATTCCTCCTGCAGCAGGCTCCGGCTGGAGCACCAGCGGGATAAGGGGGATAAAAAAGCCTCTATCGCAGTGCGTATCCACGAGAAATTTGACGATGCGCTCTCCGCGATCCTGGTGGGGAATAATCTGGTCAATATCGCCGCGTCCTCTCTGGGCTCTCTGGCGGTCATGGCCGTTCTCAGCGACCGGTACGCCTGGCTTTCGACTCTGATCCTCACGGTCGTTGTCGTCATTTTCGGCGAGACGATCCCCAAGATCACCGCTAAAAAGAACGCGACGCGGTATGCCCTGCGCTTTGCCCGTCCCGTCCGCTTCCTTATGATCGTCTTAAAACCGGTCACCTTTGTCGTTGTCGGCCTGGTCAGCCTGATCACCCGCCTTCTGCCCGATGTGGTGGAGGAGGACAGTGAAGTTGCCCTCCAGGAGCTGCATACCATGATCGATATCGCGGAAAATGAGGATGTCCTGGATGAGGACGCCTCCGAGCTGGTCAGCGCCGCGATCGATTTCGCGGATATCTCCGCTTCTGAGGTCATGACAGCCCGCGTGGATATCATCGGCATCGATATCGATGACCCCTGGGAAGAGATCCTGCACACGATCGACAAATCGCCCTTTTCCCGGATCCCGGTCTTTGAGGGCAGCGTCGACCACGTGATCGGCATCCTGTCCCTGAACCGCTTTCTAAAGGCTATGATCGACAGGGACAAGGTGGAGATCCGCAAGCTCCTGCTTCCCACCTGCTATGTCTACAAGACCATGAAGCTCCCCGCAGTCCTTTCATCGCTGCGGAATGCCCAGCAGCATCTCGCTGTCGTCACGGATGAATACGGCGGCACCCTCGGCGTCGTCTCCATGGAGGATGTCCTCGAGGAGCTCGTCGGCGATATCTGGGACGAGACAGACACTATAGAGCGCGATATTGTGGAAAAGGGCGAGGGCCTCTACGAACTCGACGGGGATACCCCGATCTACGAATTCCTGGAGCTTATGAACATGCAGGAGAGTGAATTTGACTTTGACTCGGAGACAGTGGGAGGATGGTGCATAGAGATCAATAACGGCTTCCCCGCCGTCAACAGTATCTTTACCTATGAGAATCTCGAGGTCCGGATCCTGGCTGTCACCGAGCGCCGTGTCCGCAGGGTGCTGGTCAGGCATCATTCCGAGGAAGAAAAGGACTAGAGGACCGATCATAAATAAAAGAACAGGCTGTCTGCCAGCCTGTTTTTTTGTTTCTTCATCGGGAAATACCCGTGTCTTCAGACATGGGACACACGCGCAAAAAGGAAAAACCGCCGGAGAGTTCCATCAGCGCCATCATGTAGCAGAGGCCTGCTGCGTTGTCGGTGATCAGAGTCACCTTAATTGTATATTGTTTAAAAAATATATAAACCATTTACTGAAGCGAATTCATCAGGCTCTCAGTCTTTTTTACCAGACGATCATTTTTTACAGAAAAAAACGAAGATGGACAGAAAATTTCCTTTATAAAATATAACGAAAATGTTACAATATGTTAACCGCACAGGCAGAGCCGCTGTAAGGATTTACGGAGGTTTTGTCGGATGTCCATAAAACGGCTTAATAGGTTTGGCGCAGCAGTCCGGGATCTACGGTTGCTGCGGCTTATTGGCTATGCAGAAAGATACAATATTATAGAAAGATGCAATACAGAAAGTTACAATACAGAAAGATGCAATACAGATAAACACAATACAGACAGACACAATACGAAAAGATCCATTACACGGCTGTACACGGCGATCCTGTTTCTGCTTCTTTTTGTATCGGGCTGCAGCGGCAGAAGCAGCGCGCCCGTTCTTGAGACATATCCGCCTGTTGAAATTTCAGAGAATGAATGCAGTATAGACAGCAGAACCGGCCTGTCAGAGAAACAGCCAAAGAAGCAGGAGCCGGACGGCGCGGAAGGTCGGTCAGAGGAACAGTCACAGAAGCAGAAGACCGGCGACGATAATACCGGTATAAATACCGGTTTAAAGACGGATTTAGAAACTGATTTAAAGACTGATTTATTGACTGTCCATGTCTGCGGAGCGGTGCAAAAGCAGGGCGTCTATAAACTTCCTCAGGGAAGCAGAGTCTGTGACGCTGTGGATGCAGCCGGCGGCTTTGCCCCGGACGCGGACACTTCCTGGCTCAATCTGGCCGCAGTGGTCGAGGATGCCTCGCAGATCAGGATCCCCACCGAGGAAGAGACACAGGCACTGAGGGAAAATCCGGACCTCACCGGAACCGGTTCTCCTTACCTGCCGGTATCGGGACAGAAACTTCCCGGCGGGATTTCCACTTCCGGAGAGGACGACAGGATCGACCTGAACACCGCTTCCCGCGAGCAGCTTATGACGCTGCCCGGGATCGGAGAGGCAAAAGCCGGACAGATCATTACATACCGTGAAAAAAACGGACGCTTTGAGACGATCGAAGATATCATGAAGGTCCCGGGGATAAAGAACGCGGGCTTTGAGAAACTAAAGGAATATATAACCGTGCGCTGAACACGGAGCAGACGGAATTCTCGACAGATCCTCGGATCGTCGGATGACAGAAGGAGTAATTTATGGCAGCAAAAGTTCTAGTTGTGGATGATGAGCGGATGATCGTTAAGGGCCTCAGATTCAGCCTTATGCAGGAGGGATACGAGGTAGACTGCGCCTATGACGGCGAGGAGGCGGTCAGCAGGATCAGAGAAAAAAAATATGACATTGTCCTTCTGGATGTGATGCTCCCCAAACTCTCCGGTTTCGAGGTGCTCCAGCAGGTCAGGGAATTTTCTGACGTACCTGTCATCATGCTCACAGCCAGAGGGGATGACATGGACAAGATCCTCGGCCTCGATTACGGGGCGGATGATTACGTCACCAAACCCTTTAATCCGCTGGAAGTCAAGGGCAGGATCAAGGCCATTATCCGCCGCACCTCCCGCGGCAGGCAGGAGGACGCCCTGAGTGAAAACATGATCATAGTAGGAGACCTGCGCATCGACCAGGACAACCGCCGGGTCATGATCGGAGACAAGGACATCAACCTCACAAGCAAGGAATTCGAACTCCTGGAGCTTCTGGCGACACACGCCGGCAAGGTCTACAGCCGCGCCATGCTCCTGCAGATGGTCTGGGGAAAGGACTACCCCGGCGACGTCCGTACCGTGGATGTCCACATCCGGCGCCTGCGTGAAAAGATTGAACACAATGCCTCCGAACCCAAATACGTCCAGACTAAATGGGGCGTAGGCTACTATTTCCGCAGCCACGAGAGATAATTACACACGAGAGATAATTACACACGAGAGATAAGTACCCATGAGAGATAAGTCCATAGGTATGGATCATGGGACTGCATGGACCAGGGGACGGATCCCCGGTCCGGTTTACAAAAAGGATTTGGACCAGGGGACTTTTTCCTGGTCCGGTTTACACAAGGGAAACTGGGAAAGGAAACAGGGGAGGGTTCTCTGTCCCCTTAAGAGACAGGGGACAGTGAGCCCTCCCCTGTCTCCCTTCCCATTACCTCCCGGAATGAGGGAAGGCGACGCGGCAGTATGCTACAAAAAATCAAAAAGTTCCTTGACAGACTGACATTCCTGAGAAGTCTGCGGGTCATTTTTTTTATCTTCATATTTCTGGTCGGCGTGATCCCGTGCATCCTGCTTCAGAACGGCATTCTGGACAGCTATGAACAGCGTGCTGTAGAAGTCCGTGAGGAACAGGTCAAGGGACAGCTGCGCTCTGTCGCCAATCACCTGATCAGCAGCAACTATCTGGTCAATCAGGATTCGGGCCAGGTCGACGCCCAGCTCTCGGAGTTTTCAACACTGTACGACGGCAGGCTTCTGATCATTGACCCCACTCTGACGGTTGTCAAGGATACCTATGGAATATCGGAAAACAAGACGATCGTCTCTCAGGATGTGATCAGCTGTCTGCAGACAGGTGACCGCGCAGGACTGCAGAATTATGATGAAAAATACGGTTACCTGGAAGTCGTGATCCCGATCATCGAGACCAGGACGACCGAGGAGAGGGACTCCTCCGTACATCTGGAAGAGGATGAAAGTCCGGAAGAGGCTGAGGACGGCAGCGGTCAGGCGATCATAAAGCCGGAGGCCGGTTCTGCTGAGAACAGCCCGAACAACGGTGTCCGCGGGGTTTTACTGGCGAGCACATCCACGGAATATATCCAGAAGACCAAAGAGATCCTCCGCAGCAAGGCATGGTCGCTCCAGATGGTCATGCTGGTCGTTATTTTCATTGCCTGTGTACTGATTTCCGGCTTTCTGGTCAAACCCTTCGAAAAGCTCTCTATCGATATCCGTGAGGTCAAGGAGGGGTACTCCAACGAACCGATCCAGGCCCCCATGTATACGGAGACCAGACATATTGCCGATGCCTTTAACAATGTTCTGGGCAGAATGAACGCACTGGACCAGTCGCGGCAGGAGTTCGTCGCGAATGTCTCCCATGAGCTCAAGACCCCCATGACTTCCATGAAAGTGCTCGCGGCTTCGCTCCTGTCGGAGGAAAATGTCGATCCGGCTATGTACCGGGAATTCCTGGAGGACATCGACAACGAGATCGACAGAGAAAACAAGATCATCTCCGACCTTCTGGCTCTGGTCAGGGAGGACCGCACCGACATGGATCTGGAGGTCTCCAGAACAGACATCAACGAACTGGCGGATAACGTGCTCAGACGCCTGAGCCCCATCGCGCAGCTTCGGGATATTGAACTGACCCTGGTGCACAAAAACGAAGTGGTCGCCGAGGTGGACGAGACACAGATTAATCTCGTTCTGACTAACCTGGTGGAGAACGCGGTCAAATACAACCGCCAGCACGGGGAGGTGTCCGTCACAGTGGATGCTGACCACGAATATTTCCAGTTCACCGTCCATGACAATGGCATAGGCATCCCGGAGGAGGAACAGAGCCGCATCTTCGAGCGATTCTACCGCGTCGACAAATCCAGATCCCGCGCGATCGGAGGAACAGGCCTGGGCCTTTCCATCACAAAGAGCGCCGTGATCCGCCATCACGGCACGATCACCCTGACGAGCAAAGAGGGAGAAGGCACTACATTTGTCGTCAGGATCCCCCTCCGCTATTCCGCCCAGCCCATGGATCTCCATGTAGGCCGCCAGCACAGGCAGATCAGCCGGTTCCTCAACTGGCGCCGCAGCCGCGCCGGTCAGAAGCAATATATGGAAAAAACTGTCCGCGTTTCCAGGCGCAGATTCCTGCCTGATGGAAAAGAAGACAGAAAAGAAGATAAAACAGACGACAGAAAAGACAATAAAACAGAAGACAAAAGAGAAAATAAAACAGTAGACAGACAAGACTATAAATCAGAAGCTGAAGCAGAAAACAAAGCGCCGGGGAACCTGACAGAAAGCGCAGGAGAAAATACCGGTCTGACGAAAAAGGAGGAACAGACATGAAAAAAACAACTGTTACTCCGCGATGGGAATTGTCCCGAAGAACCGCAGAGGAATCCCGGCACAGGCAGCATGTACAGGACGCGGCCAAAAGCCCGGAAACCCCCGGTCTGGTCCTGAAAGCCGGAAAGGATTCCCTGATGAGGGGCATCGTACATTTTGCCGTACTGATCGCCCTGCTCCTCGTACTTTCCGCCTGCGGAAATAAAGACAATAAAAAGGAAAAGTATACAGTATTTTATCTGACACCGGAAATAAACGCCCTTGTGACCAGAGATGTTGAATTGCCGGAAACACCTGAAACTGCTTCAAAATCACCGGATACAGATGCACCGCATAATGACAATGTCGAACAAACCTGGGAAACAGCGGAGGCGCTGCTTGACCTTCTTAAAGAGGATCACACGGAAGAAGGGTTCAGAGCCCCTGTCAAAGGTTTTTCCTGCAGGGACTTTTCCATAAGTAAACACACGATCACTCTCGATTTTACATCGGAATATAAAAAACTGGATATGATCACCGAGAAACTCACCAGGGCTGCTGTCGTCAACACCCTGTGCGGGGTCAAAGGCATCCGCCGGGTCACGATCCGCGTCAACGGCGCGCTGCTGGTCGACGATCGTGGAAACAAATCCGAAAACATGACAGCCGATCAGTTTATCTACAACTCCGGCAGAGAAATGATCAATTTTGAGCGGTCCGAGATCCACCTGTATTTTGCTTCAAAGGACGGGAAAAAACTGGTGGAGACCTACCGGGAAGTTGTCTTTAACAGTAACATCCCCATGGAAAGGCTGGTGGTCGAAGAGATCATCCGGGGACCGAACGGGGACTTCAATTATACGACCGTGAACCCTGAGACAAAGATCATCAACATCGTGACCCGCGATGACATCTGTACAGTCACGCTGGACAGCTCCTTCCTGCTTGAACCCTTTCCCAACTCGCCGGAAGTAGCCGTCTATTCCATCGTCAATTCCCTGACCGAACTCCCGGCGATCCGCCAGGTGCAGATCATTGTCGACGGGGCGGAAGGACAGGCGCCGGGAAGTTTTTCCCTTGATTCAGACAAGCTCTTTCACAAAAATACGGACATTGTTTTGACGAAATGAAGCATAGTTGATCATCTGGAACCGCTTTAGCCCGGGAACACAATACAATAAATGATAAAATAAATTTACATATTGATTGTTGATTGGTTATAATTTGTATATCGTATTCTTATACTGTTTTTGTCTGCCGGAGGGTGTGTTTTATGAAAAAGAGTATCATTGCCATATTGCTGAGTATTATGATGATTTCAGGGAGCATAGGCGCTGTACCAGTTTTTGCATCGCAGCCTCCTGCCGTTCAGGAGACTGCGGACATCCTTGCTGAGGAAGATGGATTTTCCCCGGAGAGTGGATCATCCGCCGGGGAGGATCCGGTTCTTGTGGATGAATCTGCTGTAGTGGAGACAGGCACAAACGCTGCTGAAGATGCTGCGGAAGAGCAGTCGGGACAGCCTGCGGAAGAACAGATGGTAGGTCCTTCTGAAGAGCAGCCGGGACAGCCTGCGGAAGAACAGATGGTAGAACCTTCTGAAGAGCAGCCGGGACAGCCTGTCGAAGAACAGGTGGAAGAACCTTCGGAAGAACAGATAGAACAGCCTGCCGGAGAGCAGACAGAAGTGCCTGTTGAAGAGCAGGTGGAAGAAACTGCGGAAGAACAGATGGAACAGCCTGCGGAAGAGCAGACAGAAGTGCCTGCTGGAGAGCCGGTGGAAGAGTCTGCGGAAGAACAGACGGAAGAGCCTGCTGAAGAGCAGGTGGAAGAGCCTTTTGAAGATCAGGCTGAACAGGCTGCCGAAGACGAAAATGTGGGTGAGCCCGCCGGGACCAGAAGCGGATCCATCGAATCCCCTGCGGACGAATCCATTGCAGATGGAGACGTCGGCGAAGACAATTGGGAGGATGCCGTTCAGGAGGAAATCCCGGTGCCGGAGGAACTCGAACAGTCCGAAGCCATGAACGACGGGGGTGACGCCGCAGGGGACGACCAGGTCGTAAGCGGCTCCTTTGCCGAACTGCAGCAGATGATCAATGAATGTGAAGTCGGCGGCAGCATCACCCTGGAACGGAAATATGTGGCCGGTCCGGAGGAGAAAGCGCTCGACCTGGGTTCCGAAGGTCTCAAGCATATTACGATCTACCTGAACGGCTATACCATCGACCGCGGCCTGGCTGATTCGGAGGCGGTGGACAAAGGCTATGTATTTTTGGTTTATAACGACTCTACCCTGGAACTGTACGGTCCCGGCACCATTACGGGCGGGAACAACACCGGTAACGGCGGCGGCATTTTTTTTGAGGGATATGGAAGCCGTCTTGAGCTGCACAACGGGGTGTCCATCAGTGGCAACAAAGCGAAAAATGGCGCCGGCATCTATGCCACTGGCTCGTCTGCTGCTGATCTCTGGATAGAAGGAGCAACAATCAGCGGTAATACAGCGAACAACGCCGGCGGCGGTGTGTATGTGAACAGCGGCTTTAACGGCTTTATGATGACCGAAGGCAGCATTACGGAGAATACCGCATATACCGCTTCTGCCGTCTATGTCGGTGAAGAAGCCCAATTTGTGTTAACTCACGTCTCCCCCACCGATAATTCCACGGAAATCACCGGCAATTCCGCGGAAAACGGTCCGGCCGTCTATTTAGCTGACAACAGTTCCTTTGAGATCTACGGCTGCCCGGTCATCAAAGACAACACCAGCGGCGGCAGGTCTTTTAACGTCAATGTACCGGAAAACTACTACATTTACGTGGGTAGCTATTTGTATGATCCCGCTGAAATCGGAGTCTCCACCTCTGCCACGCCTGGAGATGACGCGCCGGTTGTTTTTACATCCGGCCTGAGCAGCAATGGCCATGCAGATGCGTCTGCTTTCTTCAGTGACAGCAACGACTATCAGGTTGTCTCGACGACGGAAGGCGAAGCAGCCCTTGCCGTGCGGCCGGCTTATGAAGTCGAGATTAGCGAGATCGAACACGGTTTCGTGAGCGCGGATCCCTCAAGAGTTTACGCGGGCGATCCCGTGACCCTCACCGTCACACCGGATGCGGGTTATGAGCTGGATACGCTGACAGCGACCTATATATCGGGTGACGGGGGACATCAGGAAACGATATCGCTGGTTCCTGTATGGGACGACGATACCGGGAATTATACCGCTTCCTTCACCATGCCTGCTGCAGATGTGACCGTGGATGCGGCATTCATCTACACCGGGCCCTGGAAGGAACTGCGGGGGCTCCTCAGCGCGGGAGGGACTGTGACCCTGACGAAATCGTACACCGCGTACCCCGGGGCGCAGCCTCTGGAGATCCCGGACGGCGTAAGCGTCACGCTGGATCTGAACGGTTATGACATTGATCGCGGTCTGACTGACCTTGAGGCGCAGGCTGACGGCAGCGTCATCGTCAACAAAGGCACGCTGGTCATCAAAAATTCCGGCAGCGGATCCGGCGGCAATATCAAAGGCGGCAACACCGACGGTGGCGGCGGCGGCATCATCAACTACGGCACGATGACGCTGGAGAGCGGCAATATCACCGGCAACAAAGCCGGCACCAGCGGCGGCGGCATCCATAACACCGGCACGCTGACGATCACCGGCGGCAGCATCTCGCAGAATACCGCCGTCAGCCTGCACGGCGGCGGCATCTATAACGCGGAGAGCGGCACCTTGACGCTGTCCGGAGGCCTGATCCAGAGGAATGAGGCACAGGGCGAGGAAAGCCAGGGCGGCGGCATTCTGCAGAACGGCACGATGAACGTGTCCGGCAATCCCATCGTTGAGGACAACACCGCGCAGCAGGGCGATAATATTTATCTGCGCGCCAACCATCCGACCATGGAAGTCACGGGCGCGTTTACGGAAGGAGCGTCCCTGTATGTGACGAGAGCCAATGGTACGGGCGTCATCACCTCCGGCTACGGCACATATCACAGCGAAAGCCCGGAAGAATATTTCACCGCCATAGGATACCGTATTATAACGAATGATGGCAGCAGAGAGGCGGAGATCGTAAACAGTGACGACGTAGTGGACTATTATGAGCGTTCCTGGGTGAATAATGCTGTTTCCAGCACGCTAAAAGCGCATAATGCCGAGCCAGTGCCGAATAGCATCTTAGGGTTCAGCGGCTGGTATTATCTGGACCGCGACGTCACCATTAACGGCCGCGTGGACCTGAATGGCGACACTTACCTGATCCTCGGCGACGGCTTCACCTTTGACGTCAAGGGCCTGTACATCCCTCAGGGCAGTACGCTGACGGTCTACAGCCAGAGCGACGGCGACAATGCGGGCAAGATCATCTCTCATCCGGGAAGCGTACAGGGCGGTGCTGCCATCGGCGGCTATTCCGGGAATGACAACGGAAATATCGTGATCCATGGCGGAACGATAGAGGCCAGGGGCTACGACCACTGCGCGGGTATCGGCACCAATGACGGAAAAACCGGCGGCGATATCACCATCTACGGCGGCAAGATCAAGGCTATAGGCGGCAGCGACGGCGCGGGCATCGGCGGCGGCCGGAACTGCAGCGGCGGGACCATCACCATTTACGGCGGCGAGATCACCGCGAACGGTCCGACGGATTCAGACTGCAGTGAAAACGGCGCGGGCATCGGCGGCGGAAACTGCGGCGACGGCGGGTTGATCAACATTTACGGTGGTACGATCCAAACCTACAGCCGCGACGGCGCGGGCATCGGCGGCGGCGACAACGGCGCCGGCGGTAATATCACCATCAACGGCGGCAACATCACGTCCACCAGTGTAAATCAGGGGCAGGGAGCCCGCATCGGCGGCGGCTGCGACGCTGCTCCCGGCACGATCACCATAGGCGGCGGCACGATCACGACCAATGGCGGTTCCGGCGCAGACATTGGCGGCGGCAAGGAAAACAAATCGGGCGGTACAGTCACCATCACCGGCGGCGTCATCAACGCGAGCGGCAGCTACGGCATAGGCAGCGGCGAAAGCGGCGCTGATGTTGCCATAACCCTCGATTACACGGAAGAGACAAAGGGCAGCATCAGCATCACCGCCTCCTCTTATGGCGGTACGGTGACTCTGAACCAGTCTTTTGGCAAGTACACCGGAAATGCCGGACAAAATCTGGATAAAATATTCATGCCTGGTGTGGTTTCTGACAACAGCCTGCTGGCCCGAGGAGCACTGAAAGCATGTGATGTCGAAATCAATAGCTGGCAGACGCTTCAGATGGTGATCGACGGCGCTCCCGACGGTACGACGATCAAGCTGGATAAGGACTTCGCGGCGACCTATGAGACTGATGCCGCCCTGAAGGTCGGCAGCAATAAGAATATCATCATTGACCTGAACGGCCATACCCTGAACCGGGGTCTGACGGAATATGAAGCTGCAGTGAACGGCCATGTCATCCTGAACGAAGGCAGTCTGACCATCACTGACAGTCTCGGCGGTGGCATGATCACCGGAGGTAACTGCTCGGATAGTGCCGGAGGTATTTACAACAGCGGCACGCTGACTATCATCAGTGGCAGTATTACCGGCAACAAATCCGCCGCCTGGGGTGGCGGGATCTACTTGCCGGATAGGACAGGAGCGGTTCTGAACCTGAACGGCGGTTCCATCACAAACAATATCTGCGGCAGTAACGGCGGCGGCGTGCATGTGTCCGGAACGGCGTCCATGACCGTTTCCGGCAGCCCCGTGGTTACCGGCAACAAGAAGAATGAAATCGCCAACAACATCAACCTGGCCGAAAACGCGGTCATACAGGTTACCGGCTCGCTGGACCAGGGAGCGAACCTTTTTGTGTCCTCTTCCGGCGGCGCGGTTGTTATCACCAGCGGCTACAGCGTGAACAACGGCACGACCGATCCGGAAACGTTCTTCCACGCAGACAATGCCGGGTATAACATCGTGCTGGACACCGGCGAGGCAAAGATTGATACGGTTCTGAATGGTATCTTCTATGACGAACTCAGTTGGAACGGTACGGCAACTGTATCTGAAACTAAAACCGCGAATAAAGTCCGCGCAGTACCAGAGGACGGCGGCATGACCGACGGCTGGTACTATCTGAACAACAATGTCACGGTGGACGGCCGCGTTCTCCTCACGGGAGATACGAACCTGATCCTGGGCAATGGCCATACCCTCGATGTGAAGGGCATTTTCGTCCCCCAGGGCAGCACGCTGACGATTTATGCCCAGAGAAATGACAAGGACGCGGGCAGCATCATTTCTACGCCTGCCGGCGGCGCGGCCATCGGCGGTTATTCACAGCACGATAACGGCAATATCGTCATCCATGGGGGCGTCATCGAAGCCACGGGATATGATAATTGCGCCGGAATCGGCGGCAATGACAGCCGCTTGACCGGCGATATCACGATTTACGGCGGTTACATTACCGCCACGGGCGGCAGCAACGGCTCTGGCATCGGCGGAGGCCGAAATAGCACCGGCGGCAATATAAGCATATACGGAGGAAATATCGAAGCGTACGCCGGCGACGACGGCGCTGGCATCGGCGGCGGCGAGAGCGCCGGGGGCGGAAACATCACGATCTATTATTGCGATCATATCGAGACCCTCAGCAAGGATGGCGCGGGTATTGGCGGCGGCGAGAACGGTGACGCCGGCACGATCAAGATTCATGGCGGCATGATCGATGCCATGGCTGTCGGCGACGCCCAGGGCGCGCGCATTGGCGGCGGCAATAATGGCAGCGGCGGCAGCATCACCATCACAGGTGGTGAGGTCTATTCCTACTGCGGGGACGGCGCGGGCATCGGCGGCGGCGAGGACGGCAGCGGCGGCACGATCACGATCAGCGGCGGCAAGATCGTCGCGCGTTCAGACGATGGTAATATTGAAGGTACAGGCACAGACGTCAGCGGCGATGGCTGCGGCGCGGGCATTGGCGGCGGTAACGGCGGCGCCGGCGGCAACATCACCATCACGAACGGCGACATCACCGCGTACATCGTGAATGGCGCGGGCATCGGCGGTGGTAAAAACGGTGACGGTGGTACGATCAACATTGACGGCGGCAATATCACCGCAAACGGTCCGACAGATTCCAACTGCGGTGAAAATGGCGCGGGCATCGGCGGCGGCAGCGGCGGCGCCGGAGGCACGATCACCATCAACGGTGGTACGATCCAAACCTACAGCCGCGACGGCGCGGGCATCGGCGGCGGCGACGACGGCGCCGGTGGCACGATCACCATCAACGGCGGCACCATCACGTCCACCAAAGTAAATCAGGGGCAGGGAGCCCGCATCGGCGGTGGCTGCGACGCTGCTCCCGGCAAGATCACCATCAGCGGAGGCACGATCACGACCGATGGCGGATCCGGCGCGGGCATCGGCGGCGGCAAGGGGAACACATCGGGCGGCACAGTCACCATCACCGGCGGCGTCATCGACGCAAGCGGCAGTTATGGCATCGGCAATGGTAAGGACGGCTCCGATGTGTCCACTACGCTCGGTTATACGGCCGCCACGAGAGATGACATCAGCATCAAGGCTTCCTCCTATGCAGGCACGGTGACCCTGGAGCAGCCGTTTACGGACGGAAGTGAGAATTTTGAGCCTGGCGGGGTGACCGATTTAAGTCTCCTGGCCAACAAAACCCTGACGGCCTGGATACCGGTCGTCACCATCAAGGGCGTGACGGGTTCTTTCAACGACAAAATCAAGCTGAACTACTACTTTATTATTCCACAAATCCTGCTCTCGGATCAGAACGCTTATGTGACCCTCACCAATGAAAAAACTGGAAACAGCAAAACCCTTTACATCAAAGAGGCGGAGTATGTCGAAGGCAAAGGGCACAAGTTCAGCATCCTGCTGGCAGCGAAGGAAGCCAGAGACACCATCACCGCAAAAGTCTTCGACGGACAGGGCGGCGCGGCTGTGATCAGGGGCAATCTCAGGGACAATGACTACACAGATACCGGCGTCCAGTATACATTGGTGCGGTATTTGGACTGGCTTGCGGCCAACGGGGAAACGGACAAAGAAAAAGCGCTCGGCACAGCGGCGAAGGATTACTGCACGGCGGCACAGATCTATTTTAACTATCATGCGGACGACCTTGCGGTGAGCACTGCGGTGGGCGCGGTAACAGAGAATGAACTGATCAACTATGCTGCAAGCCGTTCAGGCACACTGCCACCGGGCGTCAGCATTCGCGGCATCTCGGCGATGCTGGAATCCGACAACACGCTGCGCCTGTACCTGGGCTTTACGGATGTCGAACCGTCGAGCCTTACTTACATGATCGGCGGACAGAGTGCTGAGCTCAAAAAGCGTTCGGACGGCGCGTACTACCTTGCTCTGAATGCCGGCGTGTATTCGAACCATCTGCAGGACACCAATCTCTACTCAATCTCGGATGGCACGAATACCTATACGCTCACGATGTCAGTGCTGACCTACGCGCGCTCCTGTGCCATCAAGAGCAAGGAAACTGAGAGCAATCTCGGCAAGGCGCTTTACCTTTACAACCAGACCGCATCCGCCATGTTTGCAAATTAAGAAACTGAAAGAAAAATTTAAAAACTGAAAGAATAATTAGGAAACTGAAAGAAACAGGAGACGATTCCTCCATTACCGCCTTCATTACCACTCTTAAGGTGCTGTTCTAAGTATTCATACATGTTTGCGGGCATTCGCCCATGGCCACAAAGTATGGTTTATTTGTACCGGCAGCATGCGCCGGAGCGAAGATGATAGGGATGGAGATTCTAAAACAGTGTGTACAGGGCTGGAAACCGCATAACTACGCGGAATTCCGGCCCTTTTTTCATTTTCGGTACACAGATCACAGACCGACTTACTGAATATTTTCGTAAATCTTCTTTCGCACAAACGTTTCTTTTTATGTCGTCGAACCTGAGGGAAAACTAAGGTGTCGTTGAACCTTAGGGCAAACTAAGGTGCCGTCGGATCTGCGGGCATAATTAAGATGTCGTTGAACCAGCTGGCAAATTACGGGTGCCGTAGAACCTGCGGGTAAAAAGGGAATATGGATGTTATGTGCTGACGAAGTTCCGGAATGAAGGTATAATTGATTCTGTCGGGAGTTGATACTGAGAGGGTTTGAAATGAATGACAAGATCGAACAATTGCTTCAATCTCCATACTATATTATCGACATTCTGCCGATGCAGGTGCCGGAAAACAGTCTCGGACAATACTTTGCTGTTGAAGAATACTACCTTAAGGATAATCAGTTTGAAGAGATTAAACGGAAGCATATCAATTTAGTGCTGAAACTGAATTGCTACAGAGATATATCCATAGATGAAGAAGCTGTGATTAATCCTTCTCCAAAGCATATTGCCAGGGAGATGCGAAAAAGATATCTCTATATTATGCTTGGCGAATCCATGATTCTCTCCGAGCCGGACGATACGCATATGACGGTCTTTAATCCTGATCCTCAACTGTTGGAACTGATTAAAGCAATCGCTGCCGGTGAAGGTCTTTATGTGTGGAAGCCCTCTTGCTGATCAAAGCAAATGACGCAGTACAAGGGTCGTTACATATCCTTTACGTGGAATCAGTACTGATTATAATTCTTCTGGTTTGGAATTATGAATTCGCATCGCAAAGGAGGGTGTGAAGATCAAAATCAGATAATCATATTTCATAAACCATAGTGGAAAAGAGCCGTCAGAGCTGATCTGGCGGCTTTTTTGCTGTCAGGTTATTAGGAGGAAAATGCCAATCGGGTACCTGATCCCATTACAATGTCTTCACTGGTATGAGGGCTTGAATTTATGATACCTGGCACCTATGTGCAGGAAGAGATCGCGAAGATGAAGGGCGTGTCGCAGAACACTATCTCCAGGAAGTTCCGCAGGATAAAGAAGCATTTGACCGGGATATACAGGGAAGCAGTATAAGGCCGGAGCGGGTAATCATAACTGAATATGGTGTCAAATGGCGGCGGGAAATTTTCCTGCCGCTTTTGATGATGGGATATTGACAAAAAGCAATCAATGGCACATATTTATGATGAAATAAATTAAAAAACCTATCATGCACTCTGCGGAGAATAAAGTGATTGAACATAGATCAGAAAGACATAGAGCAGTATCTTTCCGAGGTGAAGGAAGCTGTTGAAAGGGATAACTACCGGCTTGACCGGAACGCCAGACGTCAGGACAACATCAATCTGTTTCTGGATTATATTATTGACGAGGCGGAAGCAAAAGAAATCATATTGAGCCTGACTGTAATGGATTTTTCGGAGATCCTGCAGAATGAGCATAAGGGATATGAGCACGAAAAGCTGTATGTATTCGGCAAGGACGTAACCCTTTTGGAGAGGAACGGGACAGAAGAAAAAACAGTATCTCTGTATATCAAGTTCAATAAGCTGGAGAACTGTTTTGTGATCGTTATTTCGTTCCACGTACAGAAGTATCCGCTTACATACTATTTCAGATAATCAGGAGGCAAATCGGAAGTGACCATTATGAAAGAGAAGGAAAGAAGAGATTTCTGTATAGAGTGCAGGAAAGAGACCGAGTACCTTTTGCAGAAGAAGGACATCGTAAAGACTATAAGGGATAAGGAATACATCTTTGCAATCACCGTGGCTGTCTGCGCGGAGTGCGGAGAGGAAATGAGCATACCGGGTCTTATTGATAAGAATGTTCAGGAAATCGATGAACAGTACAGGGCGGCAGAGGGACTTGTATCTATTGACGATATCGAAAAGATCATGAAGATATATAAGATTGGAAAGGCTCCGTTGTCCCTGGCGCTTGGGTTCGGAGAGGTGACGATACCGAGATACCTGGAAGGACAGGTGCCTTCCAAAGAGTATTCGGATATCATTAAGGCGGCGCTTTCATCCCCGGCTTACATGAAGCAGAAACTCATGAAGAACAGGGAGAAACTGACGGATGCGGCATACAGGAAGGCGTTTGCAGCGGCCGAAAGCATAGAGAGCCTGTTTTCCGTATCAGATAAGATGCTCCGGGTAATCGCGTATATCTTTGAAAAGCTGGAAGAGGTGACGCCTCTCATGCTTCAGAAGTTGCTTTATTTTATCCAGGGCGTGTATTCCGCATTGTATGGAAGACCGATTTTTGGAGAGGACTGCAGGGCATGGATACACGGTCCGGTTTATCCTGAAGTATATGACCTGTTCCGGGATTTCAAATATAATCCGAGCGATGATGCGCGGTTTGCGCTTCTGGAAGGAATGGAGGATGCCCTGACGGATGACGAGAAGCGGGTTATCGACCTTGTAGTGAACACATTCGGGATGTATGGCGGAAAGGTACTGGAGAAGATCACGAACAATGAGGATCCATGGATAGAAGCGAGGAAAGGATACGGCGACAGCATTCCTTCCAGTGAACTTTTGCCGAAAGAGAGGATCATGAAGTATTATATTCTAATAAACCAGAAATACGGTATAGATACGGAGGACGGCCTGCGGACATATATTCATGACATGCTTGATAAAGCATCATGATTCATAGCGGCTAAATCCGGTTCATAAAGTCAGAGTATAAGGCTCAGAAGAGTTAAAAGCCCTTCACAACGGCACTGATGTCAATCGGCATCGAGTCCGTGGTGAAGGGCTATACAAGGTCGATATCGGATTTTTTATGCTGACCAGGGAAACCTTTCCGGATTCAGATCAGCCCGTCCATGAGGGCCCGGTTGATCTCATCCAGCCTGGGGGAATGGACGATCCGGGAAACTATAAGCTGGCTCAGCTTCGTGTCGTAGGCTTCATAGGTCTTCTGATCAAAAAGGACCCATTCGACCAGGTCGAGTTCGCCGGGATGGTCTTCAATGAACTCGTTTACTGTGGCAACGGCGATCTTTGCGGCTTCTTCCAGAGGGTATCTGTACGCGCCGGTTGAAATTGACGGAAAGGCCACGCTGCGAATCTTGTGGTCCACAGCCACCTGCAGAGAATTCCGATAGCAGTCCGCAAGGAGCTGTGCTTCCTTTCTTTTTCCGCCGCCCCACACCGGTCCGACCGTGTGGATCACGTATTTACATGGAAGGTTGTATGCGTTTGTCAGTTTGGCCTCGCCGGTATTGCACCCGTGGAGTGCCTTGCATTCCTCCAGCAATTTTGGCCCGGCCGCCCGGTGAATGGCACCGTCCACGCCGCCCCCTCCGAGCAGGCTTTTGTTTGCGGCATTTACGATCGCTTCCACATCGGAGATCTTTGTGATGTCTCCCTTTACCATACGAACTTCGGTTTCTTTTCCTGCACCGCCGGAAAACTCCCTGCGCAGTTCCATGAGAGCGATCCCCAGAAGCCCCTGCCCCGGCCATTGCGCCATGTCTGTAGACGCGGCGGCCGCGGCATCCAGCCCGATCCCCCAGACCTTGTCCAGCGGACTTGCCTCTGCGAGAACCGCGTTTCCGGTATCAAGAAGTTTCTGTTTGAGATCCGGATTCTGCTCGAATTTAGCCCGGTTTCCTTTTTTCACAATGTCAAATTTCACTTGATTCCAGGTCTTTATATCGAAAGGGGCCACCTCCCTTCCGAGGGCTTTGCATTCCCGGGGCTCCGTTGCCTGCAGGATCGCTGTATACCTGACAGAATCGTGGAACAGTTTTGCCTTTTGTGCCATCATATACTGTTCGACATGCAGATATTCAAAATCATCGACCGTGAACTTGCAGCGATACCAGTTTGAAAGATATCCGTTCTCTTCATTTTCTTTCCAGAAAAAAACGAATGGCTGCTGTCTGACCGGGCGCCGCATATAAATATATTTCTTCTCCCAGTCTTCATCGCGGTAATGGCTGTACTCGGAGATCTGGCAGCCGTGGCAGAGGTCATCCGCAATCTCCAGTATGACGTCGGAAAGCTCCAGGTCTTTCTTCCACTGATCGTCGATCGCGTTATAGCCCAGAAGGGCTCCGAGAATATTCCCTGTAACTGCCCCGGTCGAATCGCTGTCGCCTTTGTGATTGACAGCCGCAATGATTCCGGCGGAAAAGTCATTCTGATATTTCAGGGCGCAGTACAGGGAGATTCCAAGAGTCTCCTCCCCGACCCAGCCTTCTCCGAGCTGATGAATGTTGTCAAGATCACTGCGGGATCCATCTTCGGACAGCGTCACTGCCAGGTCAATAATATGGATCAGATCGGCCAGATGAGAATCTCCCGCAAAGATCTTTGCCGCTGTATCCCGGGCTTCCAGGACGATCTCTTTTAATGACATTTTCCGGTCTGCCGGAGGGAACACGATTCTGTTGATAATATGGACCAGCACGGCGGCCGGCATGTATCCGAGAGAGTGGCCATGGGTTATGGCCGCCAGCTGCGCCCCCTCCATATCCAGCTGCTCTATATCCATCATCTGATAGTTGACCGCGATCGGGGCCACACGCATGATTCCGCCGCAGCCTTTGCTGTCATTCCGCTTTGCTTTTACATAATCCTTAAATCTTTTCCCGTTCTTTTCCTCTTCAAGGGCGGAAAGACACGTGCCTCCGGGGGCCCTTCTGGAATACAGGCCGGGAACATCCAAAAGCCAGGAGTATCCGCCGGAATTTGTATAGCGCTCATGCTTGTTTACTTCCTGCATGGAAGATTCCTGCGTCAACAGCCAGTCCAGATAAGCCCTTTCCACATAGTGTCTCGGCCAGCCGCTGATTCCGCGCATTGCCCCGCGCGTATCACGGACAAGAAGACCGTTTGCCGTGAAAAGAGTCATCTGCGTATCATCAGAAATCAGTGCTTTCCCGGTCAGAGGATCTTTTTCAAACGCAGTGATTCCTCCGGATCCGTATTTAAATAAAATATCTCTCTCCGACATGAACTCCACAGGGTATCCCAGCGCATCTCCGACAGCGCCGCCATAGATACAGCCGCGGATCGCGTCCAGGTGAATCTCTGTTTCCTTCTTTTTTTCAAGGGCCCGGTCGATTTCCTCCTGATCCTCATCCCGATAGAAATGGGCAAAATTACGGGAGAATTCTTTGAAATTATACTGATCGACAGTATGATCCATGACTGCAAAATCGATCCTGCGGAACACGTCTTTTTCTTTCATGCCATGAAAATCAAATTCTTTTAAGGCTCTGTAGAACAAGTCGGAGACAAGGCGGGCATCATTGCGAAACGCGCCGCATCCAAAGGCTCCAAGGATAAGATACTGATATCCCATGTACGCCGCCACTTGCAGCATACCGGTGATCCGCTTATACATCAGAGATTCATACTCTTTCCGCGACATTCCTTCCATGCCGTATTTCAGCATCGGCGCAGCACAGGTCATGACCGCCACAACAACAGTATCCTCAAGAAGATTACCGTCTTCGTCCTTGATGATCTCCACCTGCGGATTGATCACGACCGCATCCGAACCCATATAGGTATCAAGTGACCGGTTAAATCTGTAATAGGGAAGCGCGTTTTCGCTTTCCAGCGACAGAAGCAGCGAGCTCTTTCGGCACAGATCCTCCTCCTGCGCTTTTGCGCCGCGGCGGACACCGCCGCCGGGATTGACCGGATTGGCAAGATTCAGCACGAGGATCGGCTTTGCATCCTTCCTCTCTAAACCGGATGAGAATTGTTCACGGCGCTTTCTGGCAAGACTGAAGGAATCCGCATTTACACAGCCGTATCCGCATCTTCCCAACACGCAGACACGTCTAATACCCTTCTCCCTGGAAATCGCTTCAATGTCTTCAGGCAGGAATACCCTTGCCGCTTCCATCTGCTCGCGGGTCAGCTTCAGTTTTCTGCTTTCATCCCCGATTTTGTAATATCCCTGCGTCAGGATTTTCATCGTATCCTGAAACACTGCAATGTTATCCTGTCTCATAGTTTCTCCCTTTATCCCGGTTTGCCGTAGTCTATAGGGACGGTCCTTTTGTGTCTGTCCCCTTGTTTATGTCAGTGTGAACAAGGGGACAGATACAAAAGAACCGTCCCTCTGTTTTCTATTTAAACGACTTTGCTTCTGAAACAAACTCTAGTTTCAACACCATTCCCATCCCGCGGGCGAGCCGTTTGACCATTTCAAGACTGGGATTTCGAGTTCCATTTTCAATTCTGCTGATATCTGCCTGCGTAATACCAGTCCTCTCAGAAAGCTCTTTCTGTGTCATATTCTGGCTCTTTCTGGCATTGATCATCGCCTGAATGATGTCATACTCCGGCTCAAGGGCATCATATTCTGCTTTCAGCTGAGGGTCTTTTTTTAACTCTTCATCACGATATTTCACATAGCTTCCCATGACACTACCTCCCATCTGGATGTCTCATTTCGTAATCCCTGCGATATCTTTTTGCCAATTCCCTCTCTTTCTTTGGCGTCTTTTTTGTCTTCTTTACAAATCCATTGGTCAAAACCGCTTTCTTCCCAATAAAAAAGAAATATAGAACCCGACTGATATCGTTGCTCTGCTTTGCGCGCAGTTCAAATATTCCATCCTCGAGATGTTTAGAATGCGGTTCTCTAAGCTCTGGGCCGTTTATGACCAGCAGATCAATTTCCCGGTACATTTTTGCCCGCATTTTTATGTCAAGACTGTTCAGGAACTTTCTGACTGGTTCGGTTCCATCAGGTAATTCATAAAAGTCTACATCTATGTTCATCTTTATTCTCCAGCTTACAATATTATTATATGTTTTATACGACATATTTGTCAAGGATACTGTTCCCTGGCTTCTGCTTGCCATTTTAACGATCAAGTTATAGAATATATCCATTGGTTACTCTGTTTGTTTATATTATTGTATCCAACAGATACTGTCGACATGTAAGAGAGGTGTGAGTGTCTTATGGAATCATTGTTTATGCCGGAAAGATTAAAGAAAATACGTGAGGCCAGGGGACTTAACAAAGCTGAGGCGGCAAGGCTGCTCGGTTTATCTAAAATGGGATATCTGCGTTATGAGTCAGCATCCAGGACGCCTTCCCATCAGACAATTGTATTTATGGCACAAAAGTTGGGAACCTCTCCCGATTATTTAATTGGTATAACTGAAGATTGCGAACCAAAAGAATTCGTAATCTCTAAATCTGTCGATCCTGCACTGTTTGAATTGATCACAGATATAATTGATAAGAAGAACCCCGCCCGAGACAGGGTGCTTTCTTACTACAGGAAATTGAAAGCCTCAAAAAAACAATAGCGATCACACACAAATGTATTATCTGATTAAGCTCACTCCTAACATTCCCCTTACATCTGGAGACTACCAGATACTGCAACGAGTACTTACAGTTGAGCTTGGCAGCGCAGAGGATTATCAGCGAGAATAGTCTATAGGGACGGTCCTTTTGTGTCTGTCCCCTTGTTTATGTCAGTGTGAACAAGGGGACAGATACAAAAGAACCGTCCCTCTGTTTTACTTGGATCAGCAGGCGGTGGCGGTGGCGGTTATGCTTTATTTGATTTGAAGAGGAATTTTTCTAAAATAAGCATGGATGTTGGGCGATTGGCTGGATCCGAAAAAGCTGATGCGACATTATCTATCTTTCTTAATGATAAATTTGTAGAGGAAATTCAATTAAGTTCAAATGTAACTTCTAAGTATATAGAAATCGATCTTGCACATTCTGATAATATGAAAATTGAGTTAAGAACTTCTACGTTAGGCGGTCGATACGGATTTGCAAATGTGGTTTTTGAATACTAAGCCATGTCTAGTGTAAATTAATCTTCTCTCGGTAGGTAGACGGGAGGACATTTTGATGGAAAAAAATAGAAAAGAAGAAAAAGACGAAAAATAAAGAAACAAAGAAGTCAGTAAGAGAAGGGCGAATAATCTATAACTAAGAATGATGATGCCGAGTACAATGCTAAGCATGGTGTGAAGCCTGGAAAGAAGGCAGTACAGCAATGGATCCGTCACAAGAAATTCGGTGAGGGAGTTGTTATTGAAAAGAAGGGTGGCTTTTTGATCGTCCAGTTTGCAAAGTGGGTCGAAAGCAGCTCAATGAGAAAGTGTGCCTGGATAAGGGGTTGATTGAGTGTGTGTGAAATGCTTTAAGGGAAGAATATGTTTAATCATAAAGATGGAGAGAAACCTATGAAAAGGAATACAGTAATTATTGTTTTAACGATATTATTTATCTGCCTTACATATCTACCTGTTTTTGCCTCTCAGCAGAATGATGAGTCCAATCAAGAAGACATACAGGTGTTTCAAGACCATCAGTATTTGGTTATTCTCCCTCCTTCCTTTCAAAGAGAAACGGAAAGTTACTCTTGGATGTAGGCGAAAGAATGGTGTGAACGTAACGGAGGGCATCTTGTCACACCGAATAGTCTTGAAGAGTATGAATTCCTTTATACTCTTATAAAAAATATTCCAGAGCATAAAGAAGAAATAAACCAAATGGGTGAGTACCCAATCAATGGCTTTTGGATTGGGATTTATTCTACCCCTGATGCAAAAACACGTTCTTTTGTTACAGAAGAAGAATTCAGGCCGGATATTTTTGGAATGGATCCAGGCTATTGGGGAACAAACAAGTATTACATGTATTCCGCTATAAAGCCCGGGGGTGGTAATAATACTATTATGGCAGGAGAGGATGATGAATGGTGCGGAGAAAACTTGGGATATGGTTTTATCTGTGAATGGGACAATAATGATTTGATTTCAATCAATAAGGCGGAAATATTAATAAAGGAAGAGCAATATACGGGTGAGGCTATAATCCCGGAAATTACAGTAACCTATAAAGGGGAATCCCTTAAACAAGGTGAGGATTATACAATTAAATATGATGAAATAACAGACGCAGGTAACGCAACAATAGAAGTAAGCGGAAAAGGTCGCTTTAAAGATACTGTAGAAAAAACAATCCAGATAAAGCCCTTAGATATATCCGAATGTACAGTAGAATTGCCAGATGGGGATAGCTATGGTTATACTGGCAAGCCAGTTCGTCCTCCGGTTTTGGTCAAGTATAAAGACAAAACAATTCCATATCTTCCAGACAAGACCTTTGATATAAACGATACATCATCCAAGAATATAGAAGCAGGTAAAGGTTATATTATTATTGAGGGAAAAGGAAATATTGTCGGAAGAGAAAAGAAAAATATAAAAATTTATAGTTTAGTGGATCCGGATGAGATCGAGCGAGTTGTCAAAGAAAATAGCTTATCAGAAGCTGACAATGCTTATAAAGCACTTTTAAGCATAAACTCTAAATATGGAGAACGCTTGATGGAAGATCGTAACGGTATAAACATTTTTTTGTTTGAAGGAACAGGAAATGACAGTTCTTCAAGTATGAGAATGAATGCCATGTGTGTTGTTGCCAAAGAGGGTAAAATAATATTCTTTAATCGAAATTGTACAACAATTCCTGACTATCCGTTTACCCCTTCGAAAAATGGCGGCACCGATATGCCGACAATTAAAGATGGGATCTATAGATTTACAACAGTTAATCACAGAGGAAGTTATGCTGCTCTAAATATCCTAGGAGCAAATGTTCTTAGATTTTCAAGTAATACAAAATATTACGATGATAAGAGTTCTGCAATTAACGTGCATCAACGAAGCACAGATTCTAATTCTCCGGTAAATAAGAGCTGGGCAAATTCTTCGGGCTGTCAATTAATTGGAAAAAAAGCTGAATATGCTTCTTTTATCAAATCTATTGGGATAGTTGATAGCGCTACTGTAAAAAAATATACAACTTCAAAAACCGGAAACATAATCATTGATCGTACATATGCATATGGATATATGCTCAATGTTGGCTATCCAGAAGAAGCCATTAAAGTAATTAGATGACAAATTTTGATGAGAAATGAGAAACGAGGGCTGCTACACATATAGCTGTCTGATTGCCTTAGTTGACACACCATTCACAGAGACGCAGCACGGCGAGGATGGTATTGATCGCCAAGTGTGGATGTTTCCGATCCCGCAGGTCCCGGACAATGACGTGAAGAAGCCAGGGATGTTCGTATTTAAGGACTGGGAGGATTACCAGAAGAATGGAAAGAACGTCGACGCCAAGTACAATGCTTCGCATGGTGTGAAGGCTGGGAGGGCCAAGAAGGTTGAGAGGATCCGTCACAAGAAATTCGGTGAGGGAGTTGTTATTGAAAAGAAGGGTGGCTTTTTGATTGTCCAGTTTAGTAAAGTGGGTCGGAAGCAGCTCAATGAGAAAGTGTGCCTGGATAAGGGGCTGATTGAGTTTGTTTAGAACGTAGCAGAGGAGCTCATTTCTGTTTGACAACAGATTGCTCACAATTTTATAATGGATTCAATAATTTCTTACACATACGAAAGGCACAGAACAATGACGGTTGACTGACAGCTTGCGCGCACTTGGGCTATTGTTATGAGATGGATGTCTCATAGGAGCCTGTGTGCGCTTATTTTGTTTTTGACAGATTAACCACTGACTGTTCTATCCCAACTCCACCAACCCACACCAAAAATCGGAGGTCTACATTATGAGTAAATTATCGAAACGAATAACAGCTATGCTGCTTTCCGGAATGCTGGTCATAGGATCAGCTCCCTGCAGCGTTTTTGCGGCTTCAACAGATGTGGACCCGGGCCAAACATCTGAGATTGCGGAAGAAATGTTTACAGAGGACACTTCAGAAGAACTGGTGGCTGGGGGAGAAACATCTGAGATCGAGGACACTTCAGAAGCACCTGCGAGTACAGCAGATTTAACTGAAGAAGCATCAGCGGAAGAGGAAGCACAGTATTATACTGTCACCCTCGATGCTAATGGTGGGTACTTCGAGAACGAGTGGGATGATTCCATTGGTGATTATGCCCAGAAGGCAGAAGTGATAAACAAGCTAGTTCCTGTTGATGGGACTGTTGCAGCTATTCCTGTGTTCACTGATCAGGAGGGCCAGGCTATGCTCTTTGCAGGGTGGAGTCTGGAGAGAGACGGTGAGCTTGTATCTCAGGCAGAGGAAGGATACGTTCCTGTGGATAGCTGTGTCCTTTATGCTGTGTGGCAGGCTGAAGATGTTGCCATAGGAGAAATCGGGGAACAAGAAGTGGCTGATGAAGGCACTGAGCAGGCTGATTCTGTACAGGAACTCGAAGAAGTTTATGCGGCAGAAGAATCAGCGGACGCAGTAACGTCAGAGGAAAACCCTGTCGAAGAGGATGAAGTAACTGATTTTACTGAGGATACTTCAGATGTACCGGCGGACGCGGGGGAAACGACTGAGTCCGAGGATATTTCCGGCGCATCTGCGAGTACAGGAGATATAACTGAAGAAGCATCCGGGGAAGAGGCAGAAGAAGTACAGTACTATACCGTCACACTCAATGCTAACGGTGGATACTTCGAAAACGAGTGGGATGATGCCATTGGGGATTACGCCCATCAGGCAGAAGTGGTAGAGAAGTATATCCCTGTTGACGGGACTGTTGCTGCTTTTCCTGTGTTTGTGGATCCAGATGGGCGGACCATGATCTTTGCAGGATGGAGCCTGGAGAGAGATGGTGAGTTGGTCACGATGGGGGATGAAGAATATGCCCCTGTGGATAACTGTGTCCTTTACGCTGTATGGCAGGCTGCTGATGAATATACCATGCCTGATTCGGAGAATGAGCAGGATGCTGCGTCTGCTCAAGATGCGGCTTATTCAGACGCGGAGGAAGAGGAGACCAGTGAGGGGACATCTGATTCCACTGTCGCAGAAGAAGAAACAAATCTTGAGCCTTCCGAAGAAGAGGAGACAGTTAAGGAAGAGCCTGTTGGAGAACAGGCCGAGGAGGTGGTTGAAGAGCAAGTCGACGAGCCTGACAAAGAACAAGACGAAGACTCTCAAGGCAAAGACTCTTTGGAAGAAACGGTCGATATCGATCAGGATGAGGCAGGTGAACAAATAAATGAAGATGCAAGTGCTGCAACAGTACCGATTGCAACTTCTGAATCATATAGATCAGGACCATACTATACTAAATTATGTAATACATTGGATCAATATGCAGGCGCATCTCAGAAGGAAAGGTTTGTACAGATTGCTTTGAGTCAGAAGGGATACAAGGCAAGTACTAAAGCAGCAGATGGCTCTGTAGATCTTTCCGGTAATGGAAACGCTTTGGGTGGTTATTGCGAATTTATGCATATTATTAATCCTAGCCACTTTGGAGATGAGTGGTGTGCCGCATTTGTATCATGGTGCGGAAGAATGGCTGGTTTGCCGGAAGCTCTTCTTCCTACGACTGCCGCAGCCAGAGATTTTAGAGATAAAGGATCTTCTTATGGAACCGTACATAAGTTATGGTCTGAAGATTATAGTACTTACATTGATTATCAGCCTAAAAAGGGTGATATTGTTTTACTAACACCAACACCGGATTTATGGAATCAAGGCTTTAGATGGAATAAATCAGCGCATGTTGCAATAGTGTCAGAGGATGCAACAACTCGAAATAGTGATGGGGGCTGGATATTCAAAACGATTGAACGAGGCGGTGATTATAATTCAGCTACCACTTCGGAAACAGTAGCAGGTAACACTGTTGGATCCAGAACGGCTAGTACAAAAAAGATGAGGAATGAGGGTTATCCCTGGTTTCAGATGATCATTACGCCGAATTGGGAGGATACCGGCGGTTCTGATACCCAAACTCCCAGAGTTCATGATACGCTTCCTGTTGACATGGGAGAGGAGTTTTATGCTTATATCCGAAACCAGTCTCACAATGCATACCTGACTAATCAGTTGAATAATATCGGAGGAGAGGAATTTACCGGAAATAGCAGACAGATCTGGAGGTTCAATAAACAGAGTAATGGAGCTTACTCAATTTCAAGTGTCTATGACAATGCGTGCATGGATGTACTTGGGATTACTC
>NZ_FNFZ01000005.1 GCF_900101015.1 Sarcina sp. DSM 11001
GGTCGTTAATGACCTTCTAAATATAAGGAATATATTCAGGGTTGCATTTCTGTCTTGTTCTCATATAAGGTTGGAAATGTGTTCCGGAGCCTGCAGGGCAGGTCCCCGTTTTTGTTTTGCTGCCGCGCTTTTGTCTTGCGCGACAACTTCTATAACTTACCACAGCTTTTCGCTTCTGTCAACAACTTTTTTAAAAATTTTTTAAAAGTTTTTTCAGCGGCATTTCTTGCTGTGATTTGGGGAACAAAAAAATGAAACGAACCGTTCGGTTAGCTTGGATGGCTCATTTCATTTCTTTGAGCGGAGAAAGCGGGATTTGAACCCGCGCGCCGGTTTCCCGACCTACACCCTTAGCAGGGGCGCCTCTTCAGCCTCTTGAGTATTTCTCCAAGTACGTCTGAACTTCTTGCTTCCGTTTTATTTTTATCAAGCCCCCGTTTTTCAAAGGGCATATACTAATATATCAATGGTCATTCTGTTTGTCAACAAGTTTTTTCAGGTTTTTTGCCAGGCTTTTTTCAGGCTCCTCGACAGGTTTTTATCCAGAGCTTCATAAACTGTACCCTGTAGAATCACCAGTGTATTTTTCAGTGTTTAGCAGGTCTATTTTTTGTTCTTACGCTTGCATTCTTATTTATAATCAGCTATAAATAATATCAAAAATAGATACATTTTTTCTGTAATGTTTTCTGTAATGATGGTACAATGTATCTGTCGTTCGGAGTTCATGCTCTGCGGTGCGGTCATAATGTTATTTTCAGGCCGCCTTTTATCCCGTTTTATTCCCGCAGATCTCCGGCATCTCTGCCGCAGGGACCAGGAATAGCAATAATTATTTAAAGTAATTATTAAAATAAGTAACAAGTAGCATTAGGAACACTTGATAGAAACGGGCGCATCAGAGAACATCGGACAGCCTGCGCATTTAACCATTCACATTACCATTCACAAGTATTACAATTCGTTTCGGAGGTTTTTATGAAGAAGAAATTAGTCACATACCTGTTGATTTCCGCACTCGCTGTAACCGTTTTCGCCGGCTGCGGCAAAAAGGATGACGGCGGTGATGCTGCTGCAGCAGATGCTCCTGATGCAGGCGCCGTTGAGACTGTTGTTACCGAGGATGCTCCTGAGGAGACCGAGGAAGATATCGTTGAAGCAGTCGAAGAGACTGTCGAGGCCGATGCTGTAGAAGCCACAACCGCGATCGACGCTGCCGCTGCTGAGGCTGTTGAAGCTGCTGATACTGCAGTCGCGGCTGTAGCCGAAGAGTACACCGACGAGACCGAGGCAGAGGCTGCTGAAGCTGCAGATGCTGCTGTTACCGGCGAGGTTGCTGCAGACGAAACCGAGAAGGTCGTTCCCGCAAACGGCTCCCAGTACGAAGTCCGTTTCGGCGGAAACGTCTATTCCTCTCCTGAAGAGAACGATGCCAATATCCAGTACTTCGCAAATCCCGGCGATATCCTGAATATCGTTGAGCGCGTGGAAAATTCCAGCTGGTATAAAGTTACTTACTGGCTTGCCGGCGAAGGCATTGAGCATGAGGGCTATATCGAAATCGAGTAATCCCGCCTTCATTAGCTTCATTAGCAAAGATATTTCCACCATATTTTTGTGATAATTTATTTCGATTTATATCGGACTGAAGCCAAACGGCCGATGCAGCTGCCCAGAGCAATTGCATCGGCCGTTTTATTCTTCATCGCGCAATACCCGTGGCTTCAGACGTGGGATACAAGCGTAAAGAAGTTTTGTGGAACAATCCTGCCGGATCAGCAGCGGGAACTGCTGCAGGTAAAATAGATGATCTGGTATTTTCCGGCGGCTTCCTGTAAAAGCTGCAGGGCACCGGCAGTTTTTGCGTCGTCGAAGTTGGTAAAGGGATCATCCAGGATAAGGGGAGGGCATTCTCTCTGCCAGCCCTGATACATAGCGTCGGCCAGGGCAAAGCGAAGGCACAGGCCTGCGAGATCTCTGTATCCGGCGCTGAGAAGGGCTGTGTCGCGCTGTCTGCCCATTTCTTCCACGGTGACAGCTGCATTGGCATCTACCCGGATGCCTTCTGAAGATAATCCGGTGATCATCTCCCAGTATCCGGAAAAGCTCTCGCGGATCGGGTCTGCATAGCGCGCGGTCATTGCTTCTCTGGCCTTTTGCAGAAGGACAGCTGCTCTGGTGACCCGGCTGTATTTTGCGCGGTCTTCTTCCTGCTTTTTCTTCAGGGCGGACAGTCTCTGCAGGGCTGTCTCCTGCTCCTCCTGCTCTGTCCTCAGTTCTTCCAGTACATGGCTGTATTCCGCTGCCGCTTCTCTGCTTTTCAAAAGCTTTGCGTGGATTCTGTCAGCCCTGGCGCGCATCTCCGCAGAATCTCCCGGGAGCACATAATTTCCCGGCCGATCCTGCTCTCTTGGCCAATCCTGTTCTCCTGACCAATCTTGCTCTCTTGGCCAATTCGGTTCTCCTGGCCAATCCTGTTCTTCTGGTTGTTCCTGATCCTGGTTCTGCCGACATGTCTTTGCCGCCAGTTCCTCCTCAAATCCGCGCAGGTCCTCCTCTGCCTCCCTGACAAGGGAACAGGCATCCTCATAATCATCCGCGGCTTCGCGCAGGAATTCCAGCTGTGTTCTCAAATCCTCTTCCGGGGAAATTTCTTTTTGGGGAACTCCTGCTTCAAGCAGGAAAGCAGCGACAGGTCTGCGGGCTTCCGCCCACTTCGCATGGAGCTCTTCCAGCTTTCTTTCTTTTTCAAGCAGAATTCTGTACTCCCGCTCAATATTATCCCCGGAAGATAAAGCTTCAGTCCGGCAGCCGGCCGGATTCCGGCCGGGTTCTGAAGCACAATCTGAAAAAAGCCTTGAAACGTGTTTTGAACTATGCCTTGAAAAAGATTTTCTGTAAAACAGGTCAGCCGCCCCGGCTGCCGACAGGAGGCCTGCGGCTGCAATGAGTGCTCCGGCAAGCCTGAACGCAGGGAATTCCCCGGGAGAATGTGGAGCAAAGACCAGAACCGCGATTCCCGAAAGCAAAAGCACTGCTCCCACTGCTGCAAAGACAACAGCGGCCATTGTTCCGCGAAGTTCCTTTTCAGGTCCTTCCGCGAAGCTGTCCGCTCTGTCCGGTCCCTCCGCAAAGCCGTCCCGTCTGTCAGGTCCTTCCGCGAAGCTGTCCGATCTGTCCAGTCCTTCCGCGAAGCCGTCCGGTCTGTCCGGTCCTCCGCTGTTCTCGCAGATCTCCTCGAGCTCAGTCAGCCTGTTCTGTTCCTCCTCGCTGAGCATCATGTCCTCCATGCGGTCCTCGAGGCGCTCCATCTGCCTGCATTTTTTCAGGCATTCCTCCACTTCTTCCCGGGAGAGGATCCGGCCCGGAAAGAGGGATGCCGCCCGGGCGGCCTTCTCTCTGCGCTGTTCCAGCGTCCTGAGGAGCCGGTCTCTGATCTGACGCTCTCCCGCTGCGGCAGATTCTTTCTCCGCTTTCAGACGGGCATTTTCTTCCTTCTGCCGGATCCTTTCCATTTGAGCCTCGAGGTCCCGGAGCTCCGCTTCCAAAGACGCTGCCTCCCGGAGAGCGCCCTGGTGCCGTTCTGAGAATTTTCTGGTCTGTTCCCGTATTTCCTCACTGGCGGAAGCCTCTCTCTCGAGCCTTTTGATCTCTTCCTCTCTTCTGCGAATGCTCCCGGTCTGCCGCTTCGGGGAAAGTCTGTTTGCAGCTTCATGCAGGCGCTTCATGGCATCCTCATAACAGCCCATATCCCCTGCTGTATCTGTCAGATTCCCGATCAGGGCATTGATGTCATCGGTTGCTGCAGTGACACAGTCCTGCTGGCGTGTGTAGACAGTTCTGACAAAGGAGTCTCTGTCCATGCAGAAAAGCTCCTCCCCGATTCCTGTCGAATAATCAAAGCATGGGATGTTGGTATCCAGATCCCGCAGCTCAAATTCGTCCTCCGATTCGCGGCTGCCGAACATCCTGGTGATCTCATATCTCTTTCCATAGGCCTCGAAAGTGAGGCGGCCGCCGTACGCCCCGCCCTGCCAGGGTCTGTACCTGTGCCGCTCATTATCCTCCGGGCTTTTTTTCCTGGCTGCAGGAAGTCCGTAGAGCATTGCGCACAAAAAGGCGGCGAAAGTACTCTTTCCCCACCCGTTCTCCCGGCAGATCATATTCAGACCATCGGAAAAGCTGCAGTCAAGTCGGTGCAGTCGTCCGAAATTTTCTATATGGCACGAGATCAGTTTCATTGTTTTTCTATGTTTTCCTGGGTTGTCTCTGGGGTTCTCTGGGATTTTCTGGGGTTTTCTGGGGTTTTTCCGGGGTTTCTCTGGGGTTCTCTATGTTTTTCCGGGTCTCTCTGTGTTTTCCGGGTTTCTCTGCGTTTTCGGGTCTCTCTGTGTTTTCCGGGTTTCTCTGCGTTTCTCTAAAAGCCTGTCCTCAAAGTTTTTCTCCGTCCATTGCCTGGAATCCGCAGCGGATGACTTCTGTTTTTTCCTCCTCAGGAATGGAATCGTCTGCCATGACCAGGCGGACGAACTCCCCGCGCAGGGATTCGTCGTGGAGATAGTCTTCCGCGTCGATCCTGAAAGTCGTCTCATCGTGGAGTCTGGCAAAAAAGCAGCGCGCCTCCAGGTCTGTTCGAAGGTAGTCCGGATCCACCTCGCAGTCGACGTCCAGTTCTCCCCGGATCGTTATGTCCACCATGTCCTTTTCTGTACATGCCTTCGACTGGAGCGCGTCTCTGATCAGGTCATTGATCTGGGCTGTCGAGCGGCATCCTGTCACATCAACATCGACTGCATACAGGGTCCTCCGGGCAAAAGGGACAAAGCGGGCACTGAACCGGAGTTTCTTTTCATCGATGTCCAAAAGCACGAAGCCATGTGGTCCGCTTTCGTCAAACCCCCGTCCCTCCAGACAGCCTGGATAGCAATATACGCCGCGGCTGTCCAGTTTCGCGTATTTATAGGAATGAACATGGCCCAAAGCGAGATAATCTATCCCTTTTCCCTGCAGAGCACGGATGCTGATGGGGACTGCGTACGCGGAATGGCCGGAAGCCGCGGCTACGGTTCCTCCCGTCTCCTGCCCATGCAGCATTACGATATTGAACAGGCCGGGTTCCAAGCGAAGGGCGGACAGAGCATGGGAAAGGTTTTCCCGGGTCAGTTCTATACCGGTGATCATGATCCGTCCATTTGCCCCCTCCTGCCAGGATTTCCAGCGGTTCCCGAACAGAAACAGGTTACGGGGTCTGCTGCTGTCTGTATAATCTCCCTTGTCGTGATTTCCCCGCAGATAATAAAACCGGATCTGCGGATGGGCGGCGATCACGGACAAAACCGTGCTTCTCGCAAGAGCGGAAACCATATCCCTGTCGAAAAGATCTCCGGCGATGAGGACGGCTTCCACCCCGTTTTCCTCCGCATACCCGGCGAGGCGCTCAAAATTGCGCAGCAGCTCATCGCGGCGGCGCTTGGCCTGTTCCCGGCCCAAGTGTGTGTTCAACCTGGAATCCAGATGCAGGTCTGCACAGTGGATCAGTTTCATGGATCAGCAGCTCCTCCTGAACCTGCGGCGAAATTTGGACGCAGGTATGGTTTTCTTCTTTTTCTTCTTTTTCTTCTCTAAAACAGCGGACAGTATATTGAAAATAGCGGACAGTATATTGCGGGCAGTCTTATTGAACTTTTATACCGGCCGGACTGCGTCTGCAGAGGCCGTTTTTCAGACTGTTTTTCAAGCTGTTTTTCACTATGTTTTTCACTATGTTTTTTCAGTCTGATTTCAATCTGTTTTTTCAGTCTCTTATAGTTCCCGGCCGCGCTGTGACTGCTGGTACCTTCTGTCCAGCCCGGTCTCCTGGTCTTCTCCGGGAAGTTCTCTGAAAAACTTTATGACAAGGGGCGCACAGAGAAGGCAGGTCAGCATGTCGGACCACATCTGGGCACTCTGTATTCCGAGCAGGCCGATGAAGCGCGGCAGGATGATCAGAAGGGGGATGTAGCACAGGCCGCTCCTGAGGGTTGCCATAAAGGAGGCCTCCCGGCTTTTTCCGACACTCTGGAACATCATGCTGGCACACACGCTGAAGGGCAGAAAGAAGACCGCCGCGCACTGAAAGCGCAGAGCCAGGGCTCCGATCTCCACGACACGGGGATCGTCGCGGAAAATATGGACGACAGGCCCCGGTGAGATCGCTCCCAGCACACTCAGGGTCCCCAGGATCATAAGGCCCAGGCGCAGGGTGAAAAAGAAGGCTTTGCGTACCCGGGCATATTTTTTCGCGCCGTAATTATAGGCTGACACAGGCTGAAGTCCCTGGCCGATCCCGATCATGGCAGAGCCGATGAACATGGTGATGCGGCCCACAATGGCCATCGCAGCGATCGCCGCGTCTCCGTAGGGCATGGCACAGTTGTTGAGGGTCATGGTGGAAATACTGCTCAGCATCTGGCGGATCAGGCTGGGGAAGCCCACTCTGAGGATTTCCGCCAGCTCCCCGGGGTCTTTTGTGACCTTCCACAGGGAAATGCAGGTGATCGTTTTGTTGCTCATAAATATGAACAGGAGGATCCCGAAGCTGATATACTGGGAGATCGCTGTAGACAGACCGGCTCCATCGATCCCCAGCCCCAGGCCGAACATAAGGATGGGGTCGCCGATCATGTTCAGGACGCCGCCAGACACCAGGCCGATCATGGCCAGGGCAGCCTTTCCCTCATAGCGCATGACATTATTGAGGACACAGCTGCACATCAGGGCCGGGCCGGAAACGAGGATATAGGCGGCGTAATTTTTTGAGAAAGGAAGGATCGTATCCGTGCTGCCCATCAGGCGCATCAGCGGAGTCAAAGAGAGGAAGCAGACCGCACTCAGGACAAGGCTGAAAACCAGGGCTGTAAAAAAGGCAGTGGACAGCAGTCTGTCCGCCGTCTCCTTCTCCCCCTTTCCGAGATGAATACTGATCAGACTTCCGGAGCCGTGGCCGAGCATGAAGCCGAAGGCCTGGATGATGGACTGGACGCCGAGCACGATGCCGATGGCGGCGCTCGCACTGGTTCCCAGTTTTCCCACAAAAAAAGCATCCACCAGGTTGTAGATCATCGTGACCATCATACTGATGACGGTAGGCACTGCCAGAGACGGAATCAGCCGCTCCACTGGTGTCAGAACCAGCTTTTCATACTGTTTTAGCTCCTTCTGATTCATTTTCCATTCCTCTTGGGGTCCTTATTCATCGGGCATGCCGGGGGAGCCCGGCTCCGCCAGACGAGTAAAAGTCAAAGGTGATCTCCGTTTCTTTTCGTTTGCCTTTAGTCTGCCTTTGTTTATCATCCGGTTTACAGCCTCCGCAGTTCATAGAGGTCTGTCCTGCGGTGGGCGAGGAGGGGAAGCTCTCTGCGCACTTTCTCAAGATAGTCCAGATCAATTTCCACGATGCGGACATCTTCTTTCTCCTCCATCTGCATCATGACAGTTCCCCAGGGATCGACCACGATGGAGTGTCCCCAGGAAATATAAGAACTCCCGGGATCGCGGGCGGGCGCGGTGCCGATGACATAGCACTGGCTCTCGACTGCCCGCTGGCGGAACATGAGCTCCCAGTGGGCGGGTCCGGTCGTCATATTAAAAGCCGCAGGGACAAGGATCACTTTTGCCCCGTCCTGGGCCATGAGCCTGGCTGTCTCGGGAAAACGGAAATCATAGCACACGCACAGGCCGACGCGGCAGAATTCAGTGTCAAAACAACCGATCTGGTTCCCGGGCGTCAGGGTATCAGACTCTCTGAAGCACTGACCACCCGAGACCTGGATATCAAACATATGGGCCTTGCGGTGTTTGCCGATCTGCCTGCCGTCCCGGCCGAATACATAAGCGGTGTTGTAGACGAGGTCTGCCTTTCCCGCCGGCTCAGCCGGTTTCACCTGTTTCGCCGGTTCTGAAGACTCCGGGATGTTCTCTCCTCTTTCCGCAGACTCAGAACCGCCGGCTTCCCGTTTTACTGATTCCGGTATGCTCCCCGCGCTCAGATAGATCCCGTATTCTGCCGCCAGCGCGGAGAGTGCCTGCCAGGTGGGACCGCCCTCCGGTTCCGCATAGAGCGGGAAGTTTTTTGTCTCATAGGGACAGGCAAACATCTCCGGAAGCGTCACAAGATCCGCTCCTTCCGTGCGGCCGGAAGAAAGAATGTCCTCCAGCTGGCGGATATTTTTTTCCTTGTCCGCAAAAACCTTTGTCTGCAGAATGGCTGCTTTGATCTTCATAGGGTTTCCTCCTGCGGAAAATCATTTCTCTCCGGGGAACAATTCCGGACATTTTCAGGAAAAGGCTTAGGAAAAGGCTTACAGCCATCACATCCTTCTGTCCATCTGCCTGTCCATAAGAGCTTTTTCCTTCTGTTCCTTCGCGACACGTTCCATCACCTTTCCCACGACCCAGTCGTGAAAGCTGAGCGAGATATAGGCAAAGCCGAGGAGCATGAAAAGGGGCGGGATCACAAAAAGCAGAACGATAGTCAGGATGCTGTTCACGAGGCGGGACCTGGGTCCGAAGGCGCGGAGCAGAAACAGTACCGCAATATAGCCGAAACAGACCAGATACATGTAGGCGCACAGGCTCCCCACCTGTCCGACGACCCTCATGATCTCCTGTCTGCCCGTCATCTGGGGCATGGCAAGCGTTGAGTTTCCAAACAGGTAAAAGATAAATGCCGCGGCACCTGACCAGCGGGGCGGATAAAAGGAATGGACCGGAGCGGGCTTCTGGATGGGGAAACGGAGCCTGCGCAGGATGATGAGACTCAGCTGGCAGACGACGAAGCCCTCCACGATGCCCATAAAAATCATGGAAATGATAAACATGCGCATCAGGGTATCCGGTTTGAGAAGCATTTCCATTGCCTGTCTCTGCTCCTCGGGAATCCCTCCTCCCATAGCGCTCACACGGTCAAAGGCCTCTCTCATCGCGGTCTGCATGGCATTGAGGTCATCCTGGAGATCGATCCCGAACAGGGAAGCCAGGACAACGCTGCTCAGCAGATTTGAGATCGTACTCAGCACCATCACCAAAAGCATTGTCTTTGTGCTGTCCCGCTTTGCATGCAGGCAGCTCCCGTAAACAACACCGATGAAGGACTGGGAAGCCGCATAAAAGGCCGAAGTAAAAATTCCGCAGAAAATCGAGATCAAAACTGTGCAGACAAAGACCGGAATGCTGTCCTTCCATCCGTATTTCGCGGAAAAAGCGACCATGGGGATCGGAAACAGGAAGAGAAAAGTCCCCTCGAGCATTCCTCCCGTCTGACGGTTCAGAAGCAGCAGGACGCCGAAAACAGCGACGAGCAGCGCTCCAAAGGTTAGTTTTTGTGTGTTTTCATTCATATTTTTTAGGTTTCTTACAGGTTCTTATAGGTTTCTTATAGGTCTTTATTTGTTTTCCTTCTGTATCTGGCGGGTCTGGTATTTTTTTATACAGACAGCTATTTTACACAGACAGCTATTCAGTAAGCTTTTGTTTTCTGCACAGACAATTGCCCGGGCAGTTAGTTCTCCGCTTGCTGCGCAGGCAGGCATTCACGCAGCCCTCTGTCTTTCAAGGTACACTGAGGGTTCAGATCCTGGCCACTCCGCTGTCTCTGGCCGCCTGTGCCACTGCCGCTGCGACGGCGTCCTTGAGGCGGGGATCAAATGCCGTGGGGAGGATGTATTCGGCACAGAGTTTATCCTCTGTAACAAGACCTGCGATTGCTTTTGCCGCTGCGATCTTCATGGCATCATTGATATCAGAGGCGCGCACATCCATCGCCGCGCGGAAGATGCCGGGGAAGCACAGAACGTTGTTGACCTGGTTGGGATAATCGGAGCGTCCTGTGGCGATGACAGCGGCGCCGGCAGCTTTTGCCTCGTCGGGATAGATCTCCGGGACAGGATTGGCGCAGGCAAAAACGATGGGGTCCTTTGCCATGGAGCGGACCATGTCCTGCGTCAGCATACCGGGCGCGGAGACGCCGATGAAGACATCCGCTCCCTTTATGACATCAGCGAGGGACCCGGCTCTGCGCTCAAGGTTTGTGATCTTTGCCATCTCTTCCTTGATGGGATTAAGTCCGTCACGGCCTTCATAGATCGCTCCCTTGCGGTCAGTCAGGATGACATTTTTGAGGCCCATGGCCATGAGGAGGCGGATGATGGCGATTCCCGCAGCTCCAGCGCCGGAGGTAACGATACTGATGTCCTCGATCTTTTTGCCCACGACCTTGAGAGCATTGATCAGGGCGGCCAGCATGGTCACTGCCGTGCCGTGCTGGTCATCGTGGAAGATCGGGATATCGCATCTTTCTTTCAGTTTTCTTTCTATTTCAAAACAGCGGGGCGCGGAAATATCCTCCAGGTTGATGCCGCCGAAAGATCCCGCCAGAAGGGCTACTGTGTCCACGATCGTGTCCACATCTTTCGAGCGGATGCAGAGGGGGACGGCATCCACATCGCCGAAAGCCTTGAGCAGCACGCATTTGCCCTCCATGACGGGCATGCCCGCTTCCGGACCGATGTCTCCGAGCCCCAGGATCGCCGTGCCGTCTGTCACGACTGCAACCGTATTCCAGCGTCTCGTATAGATATAGGATTTATCCACATCCTTCTGAATCTCCAGGCAGGGCGCCGCGACTCCCGGCGTATAGGCAATGCTCAGGGCATCCGCGCTGTCCACGTTTGTCCGCAGCGCAGTCTCGATCTTGCCTCTCCACTCTTTATGCTTTTCCAATGCAACCTGAGTATAATCCATCCTGTTCTCCTCTCTGATATTAATAAAAATCTTTCATAAAAATCATTGTTCAAAACAATCATCCCTGAAACATCATTCTCAAAAATGATCATTCTCAAAAACTCTTATGAATATAGCACCTATTTTCTGACTGGTAAAGAAAAAACCAGTGGCTTCCGGAGGTGCAGAAGTCAGGAGTATTCATTCGGACAGAAAAATTGTCGGTTTCTGACAGAACAGAAATCAAGAGCTTTCATCCGGACAAAAAAATTGTCGGTTTCTGGCAGAGCAGAAATCAGGAGCTTTCATCCGGACAAAAAAATTGTCGGTTTCTGGCGGAGCAGAAAAAACCAACAGCTTCCGACGGGGCACTGATCATCCCCGGCCGGAAGCTGTCATTTTTAAAATAATTATCTCATCTCCAGTAAATTCCTGTGCGTTTTCTGCGGGATCCTTCTGCCAGATACAGGAACAGGTTTTTCCAGAGGATTATCTGGCTTCGCCCAGGACGTCGTCCGCGATGGATCTGACCGTCGCGGCAGATTTGCGGATCTCATCCAGCTCATCTTCATTCATGGCTACAGGGACCAGGCACTCGACACCATCCGCTCCTACTACAGCAGGCATGGAAAGGGCAATGCCATCGATATCAAAGGCGCCGTACATCAGGGACGAGACAGAAAGCACTGCCTTCTCGTCGCGGACGATCGCCTCGCAGACCCTGCGGGTAGCCATGGCAACGCCGTAGAAAGTGCTGTCTTTTCTTCCACTGAGCTCACCGGCATCCTTGCGCACATCCTTTATGATCTCTTTCAGGAAATCATCGGGGTCCTGATAGCCGCGCATCTCGAAAAATTCGCGGAGCGGCACACCGGACACGCGGGCGCTGGACCAGATCGGGACCTCGGACCGTCCATGCTCACCTACGATAAAGGCATGCACATTGCGGGCATCCACGTTGAGTTTTTTGCCCAGGAGATATTTGACACGAGCCGTATCCAGAATGGTACCGATACCCATAATACGGCTTTCGGGGATCTCGATATATTTCAGTGTGGAATAGGTCAGGATATCGTTAGGATTTGTGACGACCAGGAAAATCGCCTCGGTGTTGCGCTTTGCGACCTCCGGAATGATCGATTCAAAAACATTGACATTTTTGCGGATGAACTCCATGCGGGAATCGGTCTTGAGCCTGGGCTCACCGGCCGCCAGTATGACAATGCCGGCATCGGCCAGATCATCGTATCCGCCCGCGTAGATGTTCATGGATTTTGTAAAAGAGATTCCGTAGGCAAGATCCAGAGCCACCCGGTCCGCTCTCCCTGCAAGGGAATCGATCAGGACCATCTCTGAAAATAATCCGCTCTGCATCAGCGCAAAGCTCACAGCCGATCCGGAACGGCCGCATCCGACAATTGCCACTTTCCTATTATTTACTGCCATCGTATCTGATCCTCCTTGCATTCTCATTCGAATGAATCACAGGGACAGCATGCATCCCGGGCATGCCGCCATAGCACAGATTTTCCACCGGAGCGCCCTGCTGCCGGTATATACCCAGGTATAGTTACAATCTACAGTTTCTATGGAATGTGTACAGTGACTGTGTATATTTTATTATAGCAAATTTTAGTGAAATAGCATAATACAAACGCAGATTTCCTATATTTTTTGTGAAAAATAATCCATTTTCTGATGATTTCACTGTCTGTTCCTGAGTTATTTCAGAGTTATTCCAGATGGCGTGAAGCCATTTCTCCCCCCTGTCTGAAAGAGGCGGCAATGAAGGCCATAAAGACGATGCTGTTACCGCCCGGGGACTTAAAAAAGGCCGAAAAAAGGAACCTGGGCAGCCCCGGTTCCTTTTTACATCACTTATTTACATTGCTTATTATCCGGATTCTTATCCAGATCCTTATTTATATCAGACATGCCCGCAGATCAGATTACAATCAGATCTCGATCAGGCCAAGCTCGACATTGAGGTATCTGGCAACTTCCTCAGCGTCCAGGCCGTGTACCGCGCAGGCCTCGGCGAGGGATTCCATCTGAGAAGCGGGGCAGCTGACACAGCCCATGCCGCAGTTCATCAGAAGGAAGGTTGCATCGGGATATTTCTTGATGATGTTGGCAATCAGCATATCACCGGTAACGGGTTCTTTATTCATTGTTGTGTTTTCCATTGTTAACCTCCTCAGGAATTGTACTCTGTACGTAAACTGGCACTATTTTGTAAGATTATTCAGTCAGTAATAAGATGACGGCTGCCCCTGCCTGATCGGCCGGCTGCCTGATCTTATTTATATAAAGCGCTATACGCGAATGAAATTCTATCAGTCTATATACGTTTCTGTCAAGTCCCGGCCGGGAGCCGCGGGAATTCCTGGGCTGATCTACGCATGGCCGGCGGCCTCAGATCCCGTTTCCCAGAACAATAAGGTAATAGAGATAGTAGATTCCTGACAGCAGGTGCAGACCCAGCACTGCGCCGCACAGGGAAAAGGTCATTATTGAAACTGCCTTCTTCACGCCTCCTGCTCCCTCATTCAGGGAATGGGCCCACAGGGTAAACAGCCGGATGCCGGAAAACCAGATAAAGTACAGACCCAGGATATAGCCCCAGTTGAAATTGCCGTGGGTCATCCTGGATCCGCTCTCGGCAAGAAGGAATTTTTCCGCCATGCCGACGAGAAGCATGAGCCAGGCAAAAAAATCCGTCCAGTCAAAGGTGCGCCGGAAGATACTGAACAGGCAGGTCAGGAGCGGGAAAGCTATCACCAGCAGGGTGGAGACTGCGATATTATCCGTATATAGTCCCGCTACCTTGAAAGGGGCAAAGACCACCCCGGCCGCGTCGCTGTTGGAACCGCTGTAAAAAGCGGAAAAGAACTGGGCTCCCATCAGGGCGCAGGACGGCAGGCAGCAGACAAGGAGCTGCATGCCCAGCGGGAAATTGCGTCCGCGGTAAACAAAGAGCCAGAGGAACATCAGCAGGAAAATAGCGGGATAAAAAATCTGTACAAAACTGGGCTTGGAAAGGTTGGAAAGAAGCAAGAGGACTGCGATCAGCACTCCCTTCCAGACCCGCAGGCCGTTCTTTTTGCGGAAGCCCCCGCGCTGCACGCGAAGGCACTCTCCCATTACAATCATGACGATAAGAAGGCCGATCGGCCTGACGATCAAGGTCGTCGGATTATGCCAGGGATTGGGAGACCCCTGCCCGAGGTATGGTTTGGCATTAAACCAGGGCACATAGATGGCACTGGCAAAGCTCAGCGCTGTCGCGGCCAGGGCCGCACCCAGAACGGTGATCCTGCCTGTCCGTGCCCCCTTGCTTTTCACGGCTCCCGCGGCAGCAGTTCCATCTTTCGAAACAGGACCGGCCAGTGCGGGCTGTGAAGAGAGGGTGGAGCTCCCGTCGATCTCTGCAGTGGCGGTCAACGGACCGCCGGGCAGGGAGGAGTCGTCTGACCTGGGGGAAACATTTGGCCGGGATGCGGCATCTGACCCGGGCGAAACGTCTGACCGGGATGAAACATCTGACTGGGACAGCCCGTCTGGCAAAGGGGCTTCGTCTAACCTGGATGAAATTTCTGGTCCAGGCGAAAGGTCTGACCGGGATGGAGCATCTGACTCGGGCGAAAGGTCTGACCGGGATGTAATATCTGACTGGGGCGAAACGTTTGACCGGGATGTGGTATCTGACTGGGATAATCCGTCTGTTACTCCAGTGGATTCCCCGGAAACTATAAGGGAGCCTGCGTTTGCTTTTTTCCGGCGCCGTCCGCGTATACTCACCGGATGGTACAGAAAATGGGCTGCCAGCAGGCAGGTCAGGGCGCACAGGCCTCCCGACACCAGTCCCGCCGCTTTTTCAGCGGAAAATCCCGTGACATTCATCAAAGCGTGCACCAGGATGTGCCATACCGGCTCCGGGTGCTCCCTGAGCATGCGGACAGGATCGCTCCAGTCCAGATCCCTGGCGATCCCCACGTGGATCCCGTAGTCGACCGAAACATAGCTCACCTTGTAAGCCGCATAAAAAACTCCGGCAGCCCCGGCCAGCAGAATCAGGATCCCGATCACCTTTGACAGGGTCCCCTCTTTTCTGTCCTCTCTCTGTCCGCTCATAATCCCCTCCATGATTTGAATTCCTTCAGTTCAGCCCGGTTCTGCCCTCAGTCCAGTCCTTTATGCCCTCAGTCCAGACCTTTGATCCTGGCAATTATCGAGTAGATAAAAAATGCCGCCATATTGCACAAAACAATGCTTGCGCCCGTGGGTGTCGCGTACAGATACGAAATCACCAGGCCAAGCAGGAGGCAGACAACTGAGACCACTGCCGCGCTGATCATGACACTTCGAAAAGTTTTGCACAGGCGCATGGAAGTCATCGCAGGGAAAACCACCAGGCTGGAAATCAGGAGCGATCCCATCATGCGCATTCCGATCACGATCACAAGAGCTGTCAGGAGCGCGATCAGGGAATTGTAGGTCCCCGCAGGAATACCGGTCGCCCGTGTAAAATTCTCATCAAAGGTCACTGCGAAGATCCTGTGATAAAAGAAAACAAACAGAGTCAGGACGACCAGCGAAACTGCCACTGTGATCCACACGTCACTGCCGGACATACTCAGTATACTCCCAAAAAGGTAATTATACACGTCTGTATTCATCCCGGTTGTCATGGATACGACAGTCACACCTACCGCCAGAGCCCCCGTAGAGATCAGAGCGATGGCAGAATCCCCCCTGACATGGCTGGTCTCACGCAGACGCAGTAGAAAAAAGGCGGCGAGGACGACCACCGGAATCGCTATAACAAGCGGGGCCGCGTTCATCGCGGAGGCAATGGCAAGCGCCCCGAACCCTACATGGGACAGGCCGTCTCCGATCATCGAATAGCGCTTGAGAACCAGAGTGACCCCCAGGACCGCGGCGCACAGGGCGATCAGCGCGCCGACCAGGAGCGCGCGGACCATAAATGGATAGGAAAACATTTCTGTGATCAGGTATAACAATGTTCAGTCCTCTTTTTCCGGTGCGGTTTTTTTATCAACTGCTGTTTCAGCTGTTTCAGCGATTGTTCTGACAGATGCAGTTTTGGCTGTTTCAGCGGTTACTTTATCAGGTGCAGTTTCAACTGTTCTATCGTTTGTTTTATCAGGTGCAGTTTCGACTGTTTCATCGGCAGCTTTATCAGTTACAGTTTCAACTGTTTTATTGGCTGCGTTATCAGATGCTTTTACGGCTGGTTTTTCAAATAACTTTTTCAAACTGCTCTTCCTGCGTTTGCCAACCGGGATGATAACCTGCTGTTCTGTCCGGGTCGGTTCCGCCGTCTCCCTCGGCGCCGCACTGCCTGAGCGGTTGGGGAAATCGTGTTTCCACATAGGCACCGCGCGGTCGCCCAGAAACTCATGGTAGACAGCGCTGCGCCGGTACTCTTTCTGCGTTCCGAAAAACAGCTGTCCCTCCTGCCCGAGATGCAGGATATGGGTGGCATAGCGAAGAGAAGCATCGATATCGTGGGAGACCATGATGACAGTGATGCCTGTCTGCTCATTGATACGGGCGATCTGCGCATACAGGCTCCGGGTCGCGACCGGATCGAGACCCGACACGGGCTCGTCCAGCAGGATGAGCTTCTGCGCTGCGCACATAGCCCGCGCCAGCAGGACGCGCTGCTGCTGCCCCCCGGACAGGTCCCGATAGCACTGGTCCTGCAGGTCCAGGATCTCAAGCGCCTCCATGTTCTCTCTGGCGCGTTCTTTTTCCGCACGGGAATAAAAAGGGCGCAGCCCCATCCGGTTCAGACACCCGGAGAGCACCACCTCCCGCACACTGGCGGGAAAATCCTTCTGAATCTGCGTCTGCTGAGGCAGGTATCCGATCTCGGATGCCCTGAGTCCCTCTCCCATTTCCACAGTCCCCGAGGAAGGCTTTTTCAGTCTCAGCAGTCCTTTGATGAGGGTGCTTTTCCCGGCTCCGTTCTCCCCGATAATGCACAGATAGTTTCCTTCTTCAACCGTGAAATTCAGGTCCTTGACCACTGTGATACCGTCATAGGAAAAGCATAGATTTTCGCATTTCAGTAAACTCATAAAAAATACCCTTTTGCGCGTAATCAATGACCCCGGTGCAGATCTGTATCCACCCGGTCAGTTCAGTGCTTCGCGCAGAGCCTCAAGATTTTTATTCATCAGGGACAGACAGGTCTCTCCGGAAGCCATTTCATCCCTTGTCACGTTGTGGCAGGAATGAAGCTGCAGGGTCCTGACCCTGGTCTGCCCGCCGGTCTGCGGGCTGTTTTGCGGGCTGTTTTGCAGGCTGCCCTGAGGATCCATTTCTTCCGCTGCCGCAGGGGCTGTGTCTCCCTGATCCGGGATTTTGCCGGACGTTTTCTCTTCCTTCCGAAGCTTTTTCTCCGCGGCCTCACTGACAGCCGAAGCTATATTTCCGTTGGAAAACTCGATCTTAAAGACTACCGGCAGTTTTTCTTCTACTGCCTTATCGATCAGAAACGCTATGGTCGCGGCGCTCGGCTCCGATTCGGCGGAGCAGCCGGAAAAAGCCGCATAACAGGTCAGGTCCAGTTCCCGGGCCAGATACAGAAAAGGAAACCTGTCCCCGAAAAGGATCGTCCGGCGGGCGGCAGAATCAGCCATTTGGCGATACTCCCGGTCCAGCTGTTCAAATGCTGATCTGTATGTGTCTCCGTTTCTGCGATATGCCTCTTCATGGGAAGGGTCTGTCCCGCAGATAATATCTGTCAGTTTTTCGATCAGGATGACGCAGTTTTCCGGAGAGGTCCAGACGTGTTCATCGGGTTCCTCTTCGAAGTGGTTATGGCCATGGTCTTCCGCATGATCGTCGGATTCGCCATCGTGGTCATCATGATCGTGGTCGTCCGCATGGTCGTCGGATTCGCCAGCGTGGTCATCATGATCGTGGTCGTCCGCATGGTCGTCGGATTCGCCGGCGTGGTCGTGGTCCCCTTTTTCTGCCATCATTCCTTCCAGATGCACTTCCGAGCTGGTTTCTACAAGATCCAGAAGCCGGACTGAACGGGGGCCTTCATCGCCCAGAGAAGACAGTATATTTTCAACCCAGACGTCGTTTTCGCCTCCGGTATAAATAAACAGATCGCTGTTCTGGATCATTTTGATGTCCTGCGGAGTCGGTTCATAAGAATGTATCTCTTCGCCGGGTTTCAGGAGCATATATACATCCGCATAATCCCCCACAATCTGTCTCGCAAAATCATATTGGGGAAAAATCGTGGCAACGATCTGCATGCGGTTCCCAGGCTGCTCCTCAATGCGGTTTTCTTCTGCCCTGGCCGCCCCTGCTGAACCGACAGGTCTCGCAGAAGTTCCCTGATTCCCGGCTCCTGTGCTCTCCTGCCCGGAGCACCCGGAGAAAAGCAGGATCGGGAGCAGAAGGAGCACCGGCAGTATCGGTAACGCCGGTGGTATCGGTGGTATCGGCAGAAAAAATGCGGATCGGGGTCTTCTTCCCGTAATTAGTTTTATTATTTTCATCTCATCAGTTTTCCCTATGCTGGCTGAATCCACCAGTCTGCGGATTTTTATTTCCCGGAATTTTCAAGAATGTCTCAGAATTTTCAAGAATGTCTCAGAATAAGATATATTCCATGACTTGTCTGCAGTACCTGCATTATCTGCATTACCTTCGTTTTCTGTATGGCGTACTGCGGCTAAAGACCGGATCAGAAGCCCTTCTCCTGGTCTGCTCTGCAGTCTCCGCACACGCCGTACAAAACTGTCTGGGCACTGTCCATTCTGAATCCGCTGCGTTCTTCCAGAAGGCGGGTCATGTCCTGGATCTCGCTCTGGTCTATGTGAAGGATCTTTCCGCACTTACCGCATTTACAGTGGATGAAGCGGGCGCAGCCCTGGCGGGCACCGATGTATTCAAAGCAGGCCGCACTGCTGCTCTCCACAACATATTTTCGCATCTGGCCTTCGCTCACAAGCTGTTCGAGCTGGCGGTAAATCGTGGCAACTCCCATGGAGCTGCCGGTCTGGCGGAAGTGGTCATGGATTTCGCTGACTGTCACATGCTCGCCTTCCCTGCTCCGGAGATAGGCCAGAAGTGCTTCTCTGTTTTTTGTCCTGTAATGCGTCACTGCCTTTACAGCCATTTTATTTCTCCAATTTCATTAAAAATCGTCATTTTGAAAATGATTATCATTTTCGCACTTGAGCATTATACCTGTGCCTTCCTGCCGTAGTCAAGAAGCAAATTATTCAGACAAAAATCTACTGAAGTAAAGGATGACCGGAACTGGAGGATTAGTGCACAAAATAAACCCCTTTCAGACAGGACACTTATGCGCATGGATGAGATCGAACTCCTGAGTGAATATTAACGTAACAGGAGCAGCTCACAGTCTTACATACAGAAATCCGGGACATGCCAATTAACATGTCCCGGATTTCTTAGCTGATCAAGTTATTGCTCCTGGTCAGGTGTGACTTATAACAGCTTTTTCAGATACTTCGAAGCCGGCGGAAGGAAACGCAGATTTTTCTCCCTGGTCAGTTTCCTCATGATCAATCCTCCGGCCCGAAAACATCATCATAAGTGGAGTATTCTCCTTTTCCCAGTGCTGCTTCCCTTGCATCTTCAAGCAAAGCTTCAATTGCAGGTCTGATTTTTGCCTGCCTGGTTTTAAACTCATCCAGCAATTTAGTTCCGGAATATCCTTCTGCAATTAAATCAGCTAATATCTGTTCAGCAAATTCCCGTCTGACTAACAATCGCCAGTCTGACCGGGGACTTGATATGCCGGGAAATCCGGGAGCATTTTCCCTACTTGGAAATCCTGTCGGCGATGGTGCTGGCCACAAAGCTGTCAGGTTTGACGCTGCAGTCATAGCCGCAGGCCCTGATCCAGCCGACCAGCTCGGGGATCAGTTCTCTGGTCTTTCCGTTTCTGCTGTTGCCCGCATCCACGTGGATGGCGATCGGGCAGTTGAGATACATCTCTTCGTATTTCTTGTCATTCTCCATGATTTCGACCAGGGTCTCGGCAACCTTCAGGCTGTCGTTGGTCTCAGTGTGGAGCTTGGTCCTGACATCCCTGATCAGGGCACGGCGCGTGATCTCATAAAAGAACATACCGCCGTGGCCCTCGCAGATCACAGCAACGACCGACACTATCTTTGTGTCGTCAAAGTTCTGGGAATCCGTGCCCACGATGATGTGGACAGGTGCGTCATATTTTGTGTGATCCAGGTAAAAAGTCAGGATTTTGTCGGGAATCTGCTCGATGTGCAGCTTCCCGTAAGTAGGACTCTTGAACATCTCGTGCCTCCCTCCTGACTGCCTCACGGCAGCAGGAAGGGCTTATTTCGCTCCCGCCGCCGGAGAAGGGAAGGCTCTTCAGCCTGTCCTCTTTCCACCGGCGGGTGCGAACTCAGCACTTATCCAGCCACCGTGATGGCTTCATATCGTTCAGAATTTATGATTTTTTCCATTGCTTCTACAGGATTCATGCCGACTGTCTGCATGATCTGGCGGAAAACGGCAGCAGACTGTCCGCTGGCAAGCTGGACTCCCCTGCGGCTCTTATCCGCGTGGAATATGTCGTGACGGCTGGCTACGTTCCAGAAAATAAGGTTGGGGATCTGATATCCGTTGATCCGGTACAGTCTCTCCATCTGCTCATAGAAGGTCCAGCTGCGGTCTCCGCAGTAGTCGATCTCCATATCAGAAATGACGATCAGAGACTTGGGCATCACATCCTGGGGAACGTGGTTGAGCAGGGCGATTCTGAGCACGTGCTTAAAAGCCGCCTGGAGATTCGTGTTGTTCTCCCAGTCGCTCATGTTGATGCTGTTGATCTTCTGAGCCAGGGTCTCACCGCGGATCATCTGGATCCGGGATGTGCCGGAAAAGGACATAAACATGTTGTGGTAAGCGCCGTGGTTGCGCTCGGCGAAGTAGACCGCAAGGCCTACAGAAGATGCCAGAGGTCTGCCGCTCATGGAACCGGACGTGTCGGCAATGACGAGGGCATTTGTCCCCGGCTCAACATAATCAGGGAGCTGGCGCCACTGGGCCTCAAGGGCGGGATCTTCGATCACGGCTGCGGAGGAAACTCTGAAGCCGGGGTAACGGGGCATAACCTTTTCCACGATGTCGTAAGGATACAGTGTATCCGCGTGGATCTTCTCTTCACCGGCGGCCGCTCTGTTGATAAACTGCCCGTATCGCTCTCCGTCATGTCTGAGGAAAGCCTTGCGGTAGATCATCATAGCCCTGGAAGGGACCTCCGGATAGCGGATCTCATCCCAGTGTCCGGCAGACATCAGTGTCTCAATGACTCCGATCTTTCTGCGCAGGGCACGCACGATGCGCTTGAACTCGTAAACGGAGTATCCCAGCTTCTGTGCGGTCAGGATACCAAGCTTTCTGGTCGCTGCGGAGGAAGCGTCTGCGGTCTTGATCCACTTTGCCAGAAGAGATACGGCATTTCCTGCCTCCAGATTCCGACGATCCTCCTCAAACTGCGCCTTCATGGCCTCCCACATTTCACTTTCCAGCCGGGTTCCGACCAGGCAGTAGAGGTCATCGTAACGGCCGTATACACCGATCAGATCAAGGTTGGGACGAAGTGCTTCCGGATGTCTCTGCGCCATGTAGCGGATAATCGTGCGGAAGGTCTGCCGCTCACCCAGGCCGCCCCTGACATCACGGGCATAGAAAGCGATCTTGGCGGCAAAAAGCGGATCCACCTTGTACGCTTCGGAGAAGAGTCGCTCGATCCTTACGGTTTCCGCGCCGCGGAGAGATCCGATCGTGCCGAACAGATCGAGCCTTGCGTCTCCGGTCGTATTCAGGGCGACTGCCCCGTTTTCTGTGCGTGTGAACACGCTGTCATTTCTTGCTGCCTGTGCAAAATTCATAGCCTCTCCTCCTTTCTTTTCAGATTTCTTTTTAAAAATTACCTGAATCCGTGAAGTTCATCATTTTTGATAACCAACTTGCCTATTGCAAGCTGGTTTAATAATAAATCGTGCTTACCAATGGTTTCCCAATAGCGAAAACTATATGTAACGCGTTGATCGGGTCAAAAATGGGTACACGAAATAAGGCTCTAAAGAATGATTGATCTGTCATATGGTGGCTACGGCATATTTCTGGCAGATATCTGCAAATGTGTGCCGCCAGGTATTACTCCTGCCCAGACCCATAATCAATTGGCGGGCATGGGTCGTTATATGGCTTGCCATCATAATAAGGTTGCCTATAACTGTACGTAACCTGCGTCGCCTGACATCGCGTTTTTGGCGGGGCGTTCTTCCGCCTATCGTATGCTGGCCGATCATGCGGAGAATATTGTATGCAATCATCCCTAATTCAAGAATGAGGGCATTCGTTGCGAACTTTCCGGAGGGAAGCCGTTCCAGATCCATGTCGGTCTTCACTTCACTGTGAAACTGCTCGCATTCCCCGTGGGCATGGTACAGTTTGATGATCTCCCTGTCCGGATCGCCCAGGTTGGTCCACCAGGTCTCAACTTCTACTTCCGGAACGAGGTTGAACTGCCCATATTTGTCAATGGTACGTTCCGTAATCTCGTATCCGGCGCGAAGTGTGAAATCCCGGTCGAAGCGCTTGCTGGAAGCTGTCTTCCAATCGCTGCCGATGTATACGGTTTTCCCGTCCCGCGGGCTGCTGATATCCTGGCAGTACTGCTTCGCCATCTCAAACCAGCCGTCCCTGCTTTCACGGCGGAGATTTCTTTTGATGATGAAGAAACAGCCTGCGTCTATAAGGACGGCAACATTGTCAATGGAATCATTTCCGGAATCCAGACGTACCAGCAGGGGCTTATCGGTCAGCCTGCGGCATAGTTCTACCGTCTCCTGAAGGAATTCTACAGTGCCGTTCTGGCAATGCTGCTTTCCTTCGCGGAGCTCGAAATTAATGGCGTATCCTTCCGTACCGATATAGGCCATCATGGGCGCATAACCGTCAAACCCTTTATAGGTTCTTGAAACGCCTTCCTTTTTGGACTTTGAATTGTCCATGGGGGTTACGTCAATATCCACGGGTATCAGACCGTTGGGAAGGGGTGTCGGCTGTATCCTGTTTGCCAGGAGCATATCGACATTCTCTTCCAGGATAGTTTTGCGGAGCGAATCGCCGATATCATCCATACGCTGGCGCAGAGTTTCCTCAGAAGGGATGGAGCGGGTAATGCCAAGGGCGGCTTTATAAAAGTCCCTGTCATCGTCCATCTCATGTACTGCTTCGAAATAAGGCTTGCCCATACACAGCATGCCCAGGTAGGTCAGGACAATATCACCATTCTTGATCTGGTGCTGTGAACGATTGGCTGTGACATCCATCCGATTGAGCTTTTTAATAAAATCGCTTTTACCGAGGATCGCACCGACAACAGCCAGACCACCGGCAGGAATGATGCGTTCATCAGTGAATTCAACGACAATGTTCTTTTTGGTGTTCAGCGTGATCCGGCGATTATTATTCATGGTAAATGACCTCACAGAAAAAGTTTTGATAAGTCTATTTTACCATGCGATACATTCACCTGACAGGTGAATGGCTATCTTAGACAAAAACATACGATAAACACTGTAACTATGGGCTTTTACGAGCCTTTGAAAGAATCAACTTCACGGATTCAGGAATTACTTTTATAAGATTACCTTTATAAGAATAAAGCCTCTGTCCGGTGCTGTCATTCAACCATGGGTATAAAGCATACTACTGCTGGTATAAAAAAGCTGGTGTAAAGCATATTAATGATGGAATAAAACAGCGCTGGTATTAAGCAGTATCGGACTTCGGTAAAAAACCCCGCCGGAAAACTCCGGCGGGGTGGTATTTTGTGATAATGCTATATGGAAAAAACTGCAAGGCATTGACTGCCCTGATTTTTGGTACTTCCCGGTATGAAAGACCGGTGGTTTGTGTGACCGGCTTCGGGATGTTCTTGCGGTTCATGAGACCGGTCTCAGGATATTATTCGGTACATGAAGCCGGCTTCAAGACATTTTTGCAGTTCGTAAATTCAAGACTCGCTCGCGAGTCTTGCGTTCTTTGAGCGAACGCCCGGGTTTAACGATTTTTTGACTTTTTACTCCAGAATCGCCATATCTGTGATCAGAGGAAGCCCTTCCTCTGTATCATAAATAACGCCTTCAAGGTCAATGACAGCATCTTCTTCGACATAGGTCACTTTGTCATAGATATCTGTCCCTTCTCCGCAAAGGTCAGATTCCACTTTAAACAGATAGACTGTACCATCTTTTTCCGCGCTGAAATAGAGGTCATCTCCCGGATCCCCGTTCCCGTCGGGGCCGTAGAAGAAGCGCAGGAGGTCGCCGCCCGCATCTTCGGTATCCACGGCTTTCAGGCCTTTGAAGGATACTATATGGTTTTTATAGGCGGCAAGGTCATCCTTTCCGAGCAGGTCAGACGCATCGTCCACCTCGGGGGCATAACTGCCGTCCGCGATCATGCCGGTTGCATTCACGATCCTGACCTCCCCGGCTTCTTCATTTTTATCTCCGCTGACCCTGATCTTCTGTCCGGCCTCAAGAGTGTCGTACTGTTCCTGAGTGATCGGCAGATCACAGATCAGGTATGCGCCTTCCTCGTCCTGAGCATACAGTGTCACGGCAGACTTCTGCTCATCAAAAGCATTCTTTACCTGAACATAACTCTCGATCGTAACAGGGCTGCCGGCCTGAGCCGCCGCAAATTCCCCATAGGTCATCAGGGGTGCGAGCTCATTGTACCCGGTGCCCAGCGACTTATCCTGGTTTTCGGCAGAGGGTTGATCTGTATTACCAGGAGTCTCGTCCTCTTGTGCTGCCTCACCGCCTTTTGCAGGTTCTTTTGAAGCACTGGAACCGCCTCCGCAGCCTGCTATAGCAGCTGCCAGAGCGAAGGTCAGCATCAATGCCACTACTTTCTTTTTCATTAAAATGCTCTCCTTTTTTTCATACGATTTTATCTTTTTTTATGCCGCGGTCCGCGGTTTATGCTATGATCCGCAGCGTGATCAATGGTTCTCTCCGCAGATCTTTATTCTGCTGCGGTCTCCTCAGCTGTTTCTTCCTCCGTGGCAGCTTCTGCGGCTGTTTCTTCTGCAGCGGCTTCCCCGGCTGTTTTTGTAACCGTCACTTTTGTAATGTGAGGAAGTGCTCCCTTTTCCCAATATAGAAAACCTTCAAGATCGAAGACACAGTCTTCTTCAAGATCTTCCACTGCTTTATAGAGTTTGCTTTTGGAATCAAAAAACCGGGATTCGATCACAAAGGTGTAGGTCTCGCCATCTTTTTCCGCGCAGAAATAAAGATCATCACCCTGTTCTCCGTTTCCGTCAGGACCATAGGCATATCTGAGCAGGTCTCCGCCCGGATCTTCAAAATCCACAGACTTCAGGTCTTTAAAGCACACCTTCCGGTTTTTGTATTCCGCAAGGCCGTCTGTCCCGAGGAGGTCTGTCACATCCTGCGCTTCGGCAACGTAACTGCCGTCCAGGACTTCGTAAGTGGCTTCCGCGATCTCAATATTGCCCAGCCACTGGTGCTTCCGGCCGCTGACCCTGATCTTCTGCCCTTCCTTCAGCTTTTTATATTCTTTATTCGTCATAGGCAGCTTGTAAATAAAATAAGCCCCTTCTTCATTTTGTGTATAAAGATTCGCCGCGGAAGCGTCCTTGATCCAGGCCTGTTTTGCCTGGACATAAGTTTCGACTGTCACAGGGGCGTCCAGCTCAGCCTTCATAAACTCGTCATAGCTCATCACAGGCGTGAGTTCCCGGTAGGAAGTGGCGGAAACAGTCTCTTCTGCGAAAACCGGCGCCGATGCGCAGAAGATCGACGCGGATGTCAGGGACATCGCAAGAAAAACAGCTAAAGCTTTCTTTTTCAACTTTTTTCCTCCTATGAATAAATTCTTTTTCTGAATAAATACTCTTTTTGAACAGACTCTGCTTTTGAATAGATTCTACTTATGAACAGACTCTGCTTTTAAATGGATTCTACTTATGAACAGACTCTGCTTTCGAATAGATTCCACTTCTGAACAGGTTCTCCTTCTCAAAGAATTTTCCTTCTCTGCAGTAGTTAAGTATATATCAAAAACTGGTTTCTTGTCTCTTTTCTAATGTAGAAATCACGAAATATTCGCAAATGCCGAAGGGTTGACAGGAAGGGGACGACAGAAAAGGGACGGTTCTTTGTCTCCTCCCTGGAGCAGATAAAGAACCGTCCCCGTCTCCTGTCCCCGGGTTCACTTTCCCGGGTCCAGTGTCTTACTACGGCGAGGCAACAGCTTTGCGATAGCAAAGATGTTGTCGACAACAATCGGAAAAACAGACAAGCAAGATGTACAAGTCATTCTGTAACAAGTCCTTAGTTTCTCTCAGTTTCCGCGCAGGTCTCTCTGAGGGCTGATATAGAGTGCGTCCCAGCCGTGTTCAGTGTAATAGGCCTTAGCCGCATCGGCGCCGGCTGTGGTATTGATGTATTCGATCCCTCGGATATAGATTCCCTTGTTTTTGCACCAGTCGAGATATTCAGTCAGGTAACTGCGTTCAGATGCGGGCTGCTGCCTGTTGTTGTCATAGACAACACCCTCCTGATTGACGGTCTTAATGACTCCCGGGTATTCCGCGACGAATCTGCGGACAAAAGTGTCTCCGCCATTGGGCATGACCGTCAGTCCAATTGTATTTTCGATCGTCAGGACCACTTCGCTCAAGGCCTGGTAGACTTTTCCGGCGGAAGGTGCTGTGCGGAGCATAGCAGTTTTTTCCTCACGGAATCCGGTCTCCACCATGTAGAGAATGTCGGCGTTGTCAAGATACACTCCGGAGGCCCCTGCGGCTTTCAGTTTTTGTGCCTCTTCGATCAGATGGTCTTTCCAGATCTGGCTGGTGACGTCGACCCAGTATTCTCCCGGCCAGCCATCGTATTCAGCCAGTCTGATACTGGAAAAACGGCTGTAATAGGAACGTTCCTGTTCCAGTGAGCCGGCATTGAGGTAGGCGTAAATCTGCACACCGCGGCTCAGGGCGTTATTGATCATGTTCTGACTGGCTCCGTCAAAATCGATGACGATAAAGTCATTTTCTCCGCATCTGTTCAGGGCGGACTGGACGCTGTCTTCTTCCAGGCAGTATCTGGTATTCATCAGCGGAAGCCCCGAGGAGGAGCCGGGCTGTGATCCGGTACCGGGAGTGCCGGAGGGCGTTGATCCTGAACCCGATGTTCCGGATCCTGAACTGCCGCTGGAAGAAGAACCGGAACCGGATGTCCCGGAGGATGAGGAACCGGATGTCGAAGAGCTGGAAGAAGTACCTGACGATGGTTTGCCGGACGACTGGGGATTCCCCGACGAAGAAGCAGTTTTTCTGGATGTCAGGGAGCGGACAATGGAGACCACCCTTGCGAGGGTGCTCTCTCCGGTCGAGGCTCTGGCGACCAGCTTGTACACATATTTTTTTCCTTTGGCATTTGCCTTCTTATCCAAATAGCTCACTGTTCTGCCTTTTTTAATTGTAGTAATCTTTTTTCCGTTTCTGTACAGGACATAGCCGGTGGCTCCCGGAACCTTATTCCAGGTGATCCTGATTCCCTTCTTCTGGTTGACTGCGGTCAGCTTCTTTGTCGCGCCGGGAACAACTTTAATGGTAACATAGCAGCTTCCCGACTTATAATTCTGCGTCTCCGCAGTAGAAACCGTGATCCTGACTTTCCCGACTTTTTTCGCCGTGACGACTCCGGCAGAAGAAACGGAGGCGACACTGCGGTCTGATGTTTTATAAGTATATTTTTTTGTTTCTTTCGCTCCGGCCGCCTTCATTTTCACCGTTTTGCCAACAGAAACGCTGGATGCGGCTGCAGACAGTGTCAGTTTTTGCGGAGCTTTATTGATGGTGAATTTTCCGGATGTGCTGCCTTCATAGCTTCCTTTGCCGGTAATCTTCACAGTCGCTTTTCCGGCTTTGGTGTTGTTGCTGTAAGAGACTGTGTAATCGGTTCCTTGTTTCAGGATCCGGTTCTCATAATACACCGTAACGGCAGGGGTCCGCGCTTTGCCGTTATAGGTATAGCTGCGGGGGCTGATTTTCACATCCGCGTCCTTGATCTTTCTGGACCAGATCGCATACAGGGTCACCGAATCTGTCACTGTATACTTTTGAGGAAGAAGCTCTGTGCCTTTTTCCGACAGGCTCCACCCCTTGAACTCCTCCCATCCGGCCGGTCTGGGCTTGTAATCGCTCAGGTCGATCCTCTCGCCGGTTTCAAAGTTCACCTTTTTTTCGGACAGTCTTCTTCTTCCGATATATCCGCCGTTAGCGTTAAAGGTGATCGTCTTGTACTCAGTCCAGACCGCATACAGCGTAACGTTTTCCGTCACCCTGAAACGCCGGTCGGACACAGTCTGCACGCTGTCCTTTTCCAGGCTCCAGCCTCTAAACCGGCACGCTTCTTTTTGGGGTTTGTCATGATCACTGAGACGAATCACCTCCCCTTTTCTAACTGTTTCTGTGAGCACACTCTCCCCGCCGAAAAACTGACCTCCGTCAGCGTCAAATGTGACGGTGCACTCTGCAGGCTGATCATCGTGTTCATCATTGGATAGCGCAGAGCTGCCGGTCTCTTCAGAAATTTCCTCATCCGGATTTATTCCGGTTTCGTCTTCTGCAGGCTCTCCGGCTTCCGCTTCTGAAGGACGGGGAACTTCCTCAGCAGAATCTTCCCCAAGTAAATCTGATCCGGCTTCCATTCCCGTTGCCGGATCTGCTTCCGGATTTGTTTCCGCTTCTAAATCTGCATCATTCCCGCTTTCTGTATCAGTATCGGTATTTGTAGCGGTATTTGTTTCTGTATTTGTTTCCGGAAAAAGATTTGCTTCTGTTTCAGCTTCTGTCGGAATATCTGTTGGAATATCTATTCCGCCTTCCGGTTCTGTCCCCGTTTCGGCATCTGTCTCATTTTCCGTTCCAGTCCCTTCATCAGGCCAGCCTTCTTCATCCGGGTTCTTCTGTTTCCAGACCGCAAAAACCATCTCATCCCTGAAGACCTCGAGCCCTTCCTCAGGAATCATCTCCGCCCCGTCTTCCTGCAGACTCCATCCCAGGAATTCATTTCCATCATCCGCAAAGAGTGCAGCTGTTCCAATCTTGTACACAGCTTCCTCTATGTTTCCTGTTTCAGAAGGATCATTTCCAGAAATATCATTTTCAGGAAGATTACTATCAGGAAGATCATTTTCAGAAAGGTCATCGGAAGGATACTCGAAAGAATCCCCGGACAGATCAGTAGAATTCCTGCTGCAGATCACTGTTCCTGTTCCGACTGTCTCAGTGAAATCTATATACTGCCCGTCACTCCAGGAAGGATCTGCAAAATGCCCGCCCCCGTTTGCGGAATAGGTGATCATAAAAACTTCCTGCCCGTCTTCTGATGCCCGGTCTTCCGTCCCGGCTTCTGTCTGTGTTCCCAACCCGGAATCTGCTTCGGTATCTGCCAGGGCAGGATCTGCGCAAGCTTCTGTCGCAGCAGGATCCGTTTCCGCTTCCGGCACTGCCGAATCCGAATCTGCTCCAGCTTCCATAGCTGCGGAATCTGCTTCGGACTCCATCGCTGTAGAATCTGCTTCGCCTTCCAGAGTTGCAGCATTTGCTTCGGACTCCATCGCTGAGGGGTCCGCGTCGCCTTCTTCCAGTGCAGGCTCCGTCCAGACTTCCACCGCTGCTGCGGGATCTGCTTCTGCCGCATACGCCGCACAGACAGGCCCTGAAACGGATCCTGTAAGCATAAAAACAGCCAGTATCACTGCAAGATACCGGCTGCTTCTCCTCACCTTCATCTGTTTAAATAAGTTTCCCATTCTCTCTCCCCTGTTGAAACGCTGTGCAATGTGATACCCGGTTTATTCTTCATCGAGCAAGACTCGCGATCGAGTCCTGAATTCACACGGGCGGTTTCAGGAAACTGTCTGCGCAGATGATTCTATTTTCACAAAAACAGTTCTCCCGGTACGATCAGAAGTCACTGCCGTCATAAAATGTCAATTCCGTTCACTACGCAATTGTATATCAAAAAAGGGGTATTTACAAGGAGACAAGGGGATGGTTCAGTGGCTCCTCAATCTAATCTCTCCGGATCCGACTGCAGAAGCATGATTGCGGACGGGTCGACAGAGAGGGAGGGCGGAATGCCGCCCTGAAAATCATGGCTGTGTATATCTTTGGGAATTTTCCACCAGAGGCCGTTTCGCAGTACGACGTACCACTCAAAGGGCAGTTCAGTGAGGGCAGGTTCCTCGACGGGAATCAAGTTTACAGGTTTATTGGACGAAGGGAATGTTCCGAAAGAAGAAAGTTCCCCGGTCGGAGACCGTTCTGCTGATGCAGGAAAAAAATCGTGGGCGCGTATCCCGATATGGGTGATTTCCGGTGAGACTTCCTCCGCTACTGTCAGTTGGAGGTTTCCCCAGTCTTCGGCGCAGACGAGGTGCGGGCCGAGCGGACGGATGCGGGAAATATTTTTACAGCCGGTCAGGCGGGCAGCCTCCACGGTCCGGGGCTTAGCAAAGACCTCTTTGACCGGGCCTTCGGCGATGATCTGTCCTTCGTGCATGAGCAGGAGATAATCGCAGAGCTGATAGGCTTCGTCCCGGTCGTGGGTCACGAGTATGGAGAGGCCTTCATATTCGCGGAGGACCTGGATCATTTCCAGCCTGAGGCGCTCCTTCAGGAAATAGTCCATGGCGGAAAAGGGCTCGTCCAAAAGGACGGCTTCCGGCCGGTAGGCCATGATGCGGGCAAGGGCGACGCGCTGCTGCTGGCCGCCGGAAAGTTCATCGGGGCGGCGCTTCCCCAGTCCCTCGATCTGAAAAGCGCGCATCATTTCCCGGGCCCGGCGGAGTTTATCAGCCTTCGGTCCCTTCAGGCCCGCCATGATGTTCTGTTCCACAGTCATTGAGGGAAACAGCGCGTAATTCTGAAAAAGATAGCCCACCCTGCGTTCCTGGGGGCGCATATCGATCTTTTTTCCTGAATCAAACAGAATCCTCTCCCCCAACCGAATGCTTCCGCTGTCCGGTCTTTCAATCCCGGCTATGCTTCGCAGCGTCATGCTCTTTCCGCAGCCCGAGGCCCCCAGGATACCGATCCTGCGGGCCTCTCCTTCATAACGGACACAAAGATGAAATCCGTCCAGCTTCTTTTCAAAATCCAGTCCCAGATACATAAAATGACCCCTGCTGAAAAAGGTCTGATTCCCGGATCCTCAGGTCTGCCTGCAGGATCCTCAGGTCCCTACCACCGCTTCACTGACTTCATCGCTTTCCCGGAGATAAGATTCATCAAAAAGATAAAGACAAAGGCGATCAGAATCACAATGACAGTCCATACACCGGCTGTCAGATAGTCGCCGTCCTGAATGACCATGGCGATCCTCTGGGAGACGGTGGCCGTCTTGCCGGGAATGTTGCCCGCCAGCATGCTGGTCGCGCCAAACTCGCCGAGCGCTCTGGCGAAAGTCAGGATCGTGCCCGAGGCTATGCCCGGCCCCGCCGTCGGTATGACAACCGTCCAGAAGATCCTTATCTCCGACATGCCCAGCGTCCTGCCGGCATAGACCAGGTTCGGGTCGATCTGTTCAAAAGCCGCGCGCGCGTTCCGGTACATCAGCGGGAAGGCAATGACCGTAGCCGCAACGATGCAGCCCAGCCAGGACTGCACGACCTTGATGCTGAACTGCTCATACAGAAGTATTCCAAGCGGTCTCCTCCTGCTGAAAAGGAGCAGGAGGAAAAAGCCCGCGACCGTCGGCGGCAGTACCATCGGAAGTGTCAGCAGACCGTCTGCGATCGCTTTGACCCGGTTTGATGCCTTCACGACTTTTCTCGCCGCGAATATTCCAAGGAAAAAGGAAATAAATGTCGCGACGAGACCAGTCTTCAATGAGATCAGGAGGGGACTCCAGTCAAGTTTTCCCAGTACACGTAATACGTCTTCCATTGAACTTCCACCTTTTTCACTATCAGTTGATATTAGTGTCAAAGTAGTAAGAATCAAAGATTGCCTTCGCGGTATCAGATGTAATAAAGGACACAAAATCAGCTGCGGCGGCTTTCTGGGCGTCGGTGGCTTCATCGTTAACAACCTGGCAGACAGGATAGATTACGTTGCCGGTCAAATCATAGCTGACTTTTTCCAGAATATCAACCTGATCCTCAAAGCCGTAGGTGTCGGAGTAGTAGGTGGTTCCGACTTCGCAGGAACCCTCGACGACTGCAGTCAGGACCTGGGAGACGTTGCCCTGTTCGGAGATCTCGACGCCGCCCAGCGCGTCGGAAACCTCGGCGGTAGTATAGACGGATGCGTCCTCGACTTCCGGAAGGATGCCCAGATTCATCAGAGCGGTACGTGTGTAGCGCCCGACCGGAACAGAGCCGTCCGCGAGGGCAATACTGGAGGCCTTGCCGATATCCGCAAGACCGGTAACAGCGCTCTCTGTATCCTTGCGCTTGATCACGACCACCTGGTTGTTGACGACATCAGCCCGGGTGCCCTCCACGACAAGTCTGTCTTCTTCCAGCTGGTTCATCTGCTTCTGTGCGGCGGAGAAAAAGACATCGCAGGTATAGCCCTCTTCGATCTGGGTGAGAAGCTTGCCGGAGGAATCCGCATTGAAGGTGATCTTTACATTGGGGTGCTCTTCATTGTATTTTGCTGCCACTTCCTGCATGCTTGTGTTGAGAGAAGCCGCGATGAAGACCTGCAGTTCTACGGGTTCCTCTGAAATCGCATTTTCTGCTGCGGGGGCCTGGGTTGACGCGGCTTCTTCCGCCGCGGAAGCCTGGGTCGATACCGCTCCCATCTCCACAGCTTCAGTCTCTACTTCTGTTTCTGTGTCGGAAGGGGCTTCGGCGTCCTCCACTGCTTCTTCCGTCTCCTGCGGGGCAGCTTCTTCTTTTTTCTGTTCAGGCGCCGCACTGCCGGCTGAACTGCCGCATCCCGCGGCCAGTATACCCGCCATCATGCCTGCCAGGATTACTGCCAATACTCTTTTTCTCATCTTTACCTCCTTAAATTAAATGTAATAGTGGTTTAAATGCAGCTATACTTCTCATAAACCAGTAGTTGCATGAAACAGTGATTGTATGAAACAGCATTGTTCATAAAACAATGTTATGCATAAAACAGCGTTATGCATGAAACATTCGTTATGCATACAACAGTGCTATGAATAAAATAGTGACCGGGAAAGCTGGTATCATCGTTATGTTTTCAAAAACCGAACGGTATTATTCATAGAGGGGAGAACGCCTCTCCCCTTCCATCACAAAATAATATCAAAAACATTGCGGGAAAAATGTGGGTTGACCTCCTCCCGGCACATTCTGTATGAATTCAAAGCACTGCCACGCAAGGTCCATCTCCTGGTGCAGTCCATAGCGTTACCCCACAGGATCCTCCTCCCGGCACATTCTGTATGAATTCAAAGCACTGCCACATAAGGTTCATGTCCTGGCGCATTCTGAAGCACTGCCCCGCAGGATGCGCAGGCCGTGGTCCAGAGCATTCAGGATAAATCCAAGGCTTTCTTTCACGGCCTTTGGACTGCCTGGCAGGTTCACGATCAGGGTGCCTCCCCGGATCACGGAGACTCCGCGGCTGAGCATGGCGCGGTCTGTGATTTCCGCGGACCGCATGCGGATGTATTCCGCAATGCCGGGAGCGTTCCTGTCCGCGACTTCCATAGTTGCCTCCGGCGTCTGGTCGCGCATGGAAAAACCAGTCCCCCCGCTGGTAAGAATGAGGTCTGCCTGGCGCTGGTCTGCCAGCCGGATGAGGGCCTGTTTGAGCAGTGCAGGTTCGTCGGGAAGGATCAGGGTCTCGATGACTTCATAGCCGGCCTGCTCCAGCATCTGCACCGCCGCGGGGCCGCTCTGGTCGACCCTGTCTCCCTTCGCTCCCTTATCACTGAGGGTAATGACCGCTGCCGTGAAGGGGCGCTCCGGATCCGGAAGCTGTGCTGTCAGCACATCACCGGGGCGGATCATCCCTTCCTCCAGGACTTCAGCAAAAACACCTTCCCTGGGCATGATGCAGTCGCCGACGCGCATGCGGATCGCGCAGCTCGTGTGACATTCCTTGCCAATCTGGGTCATTCTCATGACAACTGTCCCGGCCCGGAGGATCGAACCGACGGGCAGGCTTTTGAGATCAATGCCTTCCACCAGAATATTTTCTCCGAAATCACCGTCCTGAACCTGTGCCCCGAGGGCATTGAAAGCTTCTACCTTGTCATAAGAGAGGAGACTGACCTGTCTGTGCCATTTTCCCGCGTGCGCGTCTCCCTCGATGCCGAAATCCTTTTTTAAAATTGCTTCTGGTACCGGTCTTTTCTCCGTTCCCTTCTCTGAGCTGATACAGACAGCGCGTATGATTCCTCTGATCTCAGTTTCCTGTTCCATTTCTGTTCTTCCCTGTTCTATTTGTTCAAGTTTTTTAATTTTAATTCCTGTTTCCCTTTTCTTCTCGTTTTCTTTTGATTCTCGTTTTCTTTTAACTCTCGTTTTTCGTTTTCTTTTAATTCTCGTGTCTCTTTCTGTTCGATCTCTCTTGCCAGCCGGTTTCTTTTTTGAGCCGTTTTTCTTTCTGGCAGGTTTTTCCCACTATCTGGTTTCTTTGTCCGGCAGGTTTCTTTTTATCATCCACCGATCGCGCTCATTCCTGCTTTCTCCGTAATCTTTTCCGGCACTTCAAAGCAATGCGCGTCGGGTTTTTCATAGATTGTCTTGCGCATCTGCTCCCGCAGGGTTCTGCGTATTTCTTCTTCTGAAAGTCCTGCGCGCAGCACCGCCCGCAGATCAGTTCCTTCGTTATAACACAGGCAGGTTTTTAAAAAACCCTGCGAGGTGAGACGGACGCGGTTGCAGGAATCGCAGAATTTGCCGTGGATCGCGCTGATGAGCCCAAGGCTGCCCCGGTAACCGGGGATTGAATAGTAGACAGCCGGTCCGAAACCATGGACACTGTCCTCTTTTTTCATACCGGGATACATGCGCTGAAGCTGGTCCAGGAGGGTCCTGTGATCCACGACCCCGAAACGGCTTCTGCAGATTCCCTCCGGGTCCTCGTGAAAATCCTTCGGACGGGCTTCTTTTTTTTCAGACTTTGTATTCTCCCTGTCCCCGTAAGACCTGTAACTGCTTTCCAGATTTCTGTTTTCACTGTCTCTGACAGGGAAATCTTTTCCATACCCGATGGGCATCATCTCGATAAATCGGATGTCCACCGGCAGGTCTTTCGCAAGGGAAATAAGGGCGCGGATATTGTCTTCGCCGAGTGCCAGCGATACGGCGTTGACTTTCACGCGCAGACCTGACGCGCAGGCTGCGGGGATGGCACTGAGCACTGTATCCAGTCCGTCTGTCCCGGTAATGGCCCGGTACTGTGCGCGGTCCATGGTATCCAGGCTGATATTTACGGCATCGAGACCGGCGCCGGTCAGCGCGGGGAGGTTCTCCTGCAGCAGAATGCCGTTGGTGGTCATGGTCACTTTTTCGATTCCGGGAACCGCTTTCAGTTTCCTGACCAGATCCGGCATGCCCAGCCGGACAAGGGGCTCTCCTCCGGTCAGTCTCACGCAGCGAATACCGATGGAGGCGGCCTCTCTGACGATTGCGAGGATCTCCTCGAAAGTCAGGATCTGCGACATGGGCACACTGCGGATCCCGTCCGGCATGCAGTATTTGCAGCGCAGGTTGCACCTGTCTGTAACAGAGACCCGCAGGTAGTCGATTTTTCTTCCATTATGATCTATCATGGCTGGTCTCCGGGATCCAAATCTGTATCTTATGGTGCTCGTTATGGTACCTGCAGGGGCAGACGGTGTTTTTTGACAACAGTTTTTTTGACAACAGTTTTTTTGACAACAGTTTTATTTGACATCAATATTTTTTGACATCATCAATAATGAATAATGTAAAAAACAAGGGTTCTCCCGCATCTGCTTGTATTATTCCGTAACCCCCCAAATCATTTACGGTAAAACACTAAAAAACTGTTGAAAGCCATAACAAGGAGGATTTCTCAGTGTCCCTTGCCGAATCCGCAGTTGGGGAAGATGCAGACGGGGCAGCTCAGGCAGAGCCCGCCCTCGCCGAGGGAAGAGAGATCTCCAGCAGTGATCTCATCGTCTGCCATTACGTGAGGCAGCACCAGGTCAAAGATCGTCCGTCTGGCGTACATGACGCAGCCGGGCAGGCCCATGATCGCGACAGTGCGCGGATTCGGGCCGTCTTTTACTTCATAATAAGCGAGCATGAACATGGCGCCCGGCAGGACCGGCGCGCCGTAGGAGACAATGCGGGCTCCGGTGTTTTTAATGGCCAGAGGAGTCCTGTCATCGGGATCGACGCTCATTCCGCCGGAACAGCACACAATGTCCGCTCCCGCTTCTATCATCCTCATGATCGCGGCGGTCACTTTTTCATTGTCGTCATTCCACATTTCGCGGGCAATAATCTCTGTGTCGTATTCCGCAAGTTTAGCCTCGACGACAGGAGTGAAAGTGTCCTCGATCCTGCCATAAAAAACTTCATTACCGGTCGTCACGATGCCGGCTTTTTTATGGACAAAGGGATGGAGCGAAAGGATCGGCCGGCCGCCCGTGACTGCCATGCAGGCTTCGGAAGCAGCGGCCATTTTTTCCTCTTCGATGACAAGGGGAATGATACGGGTTCCCGCCAGCTTATCTCCTGTTTTGACCGGAAAACCGCCGTGGCGGGAGGCGATCATCATCTGTCCGAAGCTGTTGACTGCTTTGAGTCCCGCGCGGTTGACCTTGAGGAGGCCATCGCAGGCAGCGGTGATCTCGATCTTGCCCTCCTTCGCCCGGGAACGTTCCATGTTTTTCACGGGAGCTTCCGCGGCCGCGTTTTCGTCGAGTGTATTTTCCTGCGGGCCCGGGCCGATGCACAGACGGCACAAAATCTCCGCTGCTTCGTCTTCGTGCAGTATGCCTTCCTGTTTCTCCCATACATAAAGCTGGTCTTTCCCGACTGAAAGGAGGACAGGGATATCTTCTTTTGTCACAATATGTCCCTTGCGGAAGACCGCGTCCTTTGTGACTCCCTTAATGATCTGTGTAATATCATGGCAGAGGACCGCGCCCTCCGCGTCTATTGTCCTGATAAGTTTCATAGCTCTTTCGTCTCTTCTCTTCTTTCTTCTATCTCTTATTCTTTCTTCTGTCTCTTATCTCTTATCTGTCTCTTATCTCTTATCTCTTTGCCGTCTCGCTTCAAGAGTCTAAGCTTTGTCTCTTCTATCATTTTTTTGATATATTTTTTATGATAAAAAAATCTCCCTGAAGGCCTTGTCCGCATCCTCCCGAACGCGTTGAACGAGGGCCTGATATTTTTTCAGAAGGTCTTTGGCCTCCGGGGTCAGTCTGGACCCGCCTCCGCCGCTGCCTCCGATCCTGCGTTCCAACAGGCGGAAGCCCAGCTGTTTTTCGGCTTTTTTGATCATCCGGCTTCCCTTGGAGTAAGACAGTTCCATCCGGGCACATGCTTCCTGGATGGAGCCCGTAGCTTCAATATATTCCAGAAGCATGGCTTTACCCGGCCCGAAAATAATATCCTGCGCCGTCAGACGAACCTGGACAGAAGTTCCCAGAGGTCCCTTTTTATTTTCACTTGAGAGGTTATCCATATCTGTTTCCCGTCTTTCTGTCAACAGCTCACGATCTTAAGTCACGAGCATCCTTCGCTAAATGATGAAAGACACCGGTAAAGACATAAAGCCCGGCCAGCTTCTTCCTGGTCTGTGCTCTGATGCCCGGTTCTTGAAGTACAGCGTTCTGTTTTTTGATACCGAACGGCTGCAAGTGTATTGTAACATATTCTCCGGGATAAAAAAATCAGGGAATTCCCTGTATTTGCTACAGTACACGCCCTATCGAGGGCGTGTACTGTAGCTTGCGAAAATCCCATTCCAAATCGCTTCGCGATGGGATTTTCGCCGTAAAACTCGGGTTTTTCGCGAAAAAGCCGCGAAAAACGCCTCGAGTTTCGAGCCGGTCTGTACTGTAACCTGTATTTTCTCTATAAGGATACAAACAAAAAAGAATGTTGTTCTGTTTCGGGCAAAATGTTAAACTATTAATATATTCAATAAATGATTCGAAGAGTGAACTCCGGGATCTGATCTTATAAAATATTGATTTTCAAAGGGGGAGAAGTAATCGCCCCGCCTGGTCCGTACTGGCGTGCCTGTGCCGATTGGACTGCGCCGGCGTGTTTGATACTGGCGGTTCAGGGAACAAGGTAAAAATCAAGGCAGAAATCATTGTTGTTTTGAGCGAGGTATAAGCCCATGGACAGGACAGACTAATCTTAGGGTAAAGAAAAAATGGAGCATGGATGTATTCAATGACGGAGGAAAAGGAGAGCATTTTTATGAAGCGGAAGAACCAAAAGACATTCAAACTGCTTGCGATGGTGTTATCTGTGGCCTTCATAGTCGGAACACTGACGAATCCTGCTTACGCATACCAGGAAAAGCAGACATCCCCGGAGTCCGGTCATACGGCCCTTGCTGCTGCATCCAGTTCCCTGCTGTCAGCATCTTCGGTCAGGACCTCGATTGCGACAGCGACCGTGACTGGAATCAAAGACAAAGCCTGGACGGGGAAAAGAATCAGGCAGAAACCCAAAGTGTCCGTCAGCGGCTATTCTCTTACCGAGGGATCGGATTACACGATCAAGTATTCCCATAACAAAAATGTCGGAAAAGCAAAAATGGTCATTACCGGCAAGGGAATATACAAGGGCTCAATTACAAAACACTTTTTTATCTATCCGAAGGCTACAAAAATCACAAGTATCAGACGTTCCGGGTCGAAGATGACCATAAAATGGAAAAAAGTCGATCATCAGGTGTCGGGATACCAGATCGCCTATACTGCTGCGAAAAGACAAGGCGCAAAGATCCGCTATGCGGACATTACTGAGATAAAAGACCGGAACAGGACATCTAAAACTATGCGGATCACATCTACCTATGTAAGATACAGGGTCTGGATCAGGGTCTATAAAAAGACCGGCGGCAAGACCTATTATTCCGAATGGAGCGATTCTGTAGAGGCCTGGCGCGACTGATCCCGCCGTTTGACTCCTATACATTCCAGTTGTTTAAAATCCTATACGACTGGAAGTCTGGCTCTGTTTATTTATAAAAAAAATCCGGCCGAAGCCGGATTTTTTTCATTTATAAGTGGACTGTAAGTGGACTGCTTGTAAGTGGATTACTGTTCGCTTAATGCGGCAGCATCGTTCAGATTTTATTCTGGTCAGGTCTGGTTTTAACCCGGTTTTGGTTGATCTCAGTTGTTCAGTATTGTACTGAATTGTTCAGATCTGGTAGCCGACGCTCTTGAGGTAGTCTACGCTGGCCTTGATGTCACGCAGAGAGGTCTCCTGGTTGCGGGGATCGCGCTCCTGCTCAATGGTGATGTAACCGCTGTAGCCGATCTCTTCGAGGGCGGTCTTGATGCCGGGATAATCCAGTGCGCCGGTGCCGACAGGGCACATGGTGCCCTTGCCGCAGCCGTCAAAGAAACGGATGTGCTCGCTCATGACCTGCTCGTAAACCTTCTGGTCGACATCCTTGAAGTGGACGTAGTCGAGGACATCAGCGTACTTCTTGAGGTAGGTCACGGGATCCATATCGCAGTAGTAGAGGTGGCCGGTGTCCAGGCAGAGGCCGGCGATCTCATAAGGCATGTCCTGTACGTAGCGGGCGATCTCATCGGAGAACTCGATGTAAGTCCCGGAGTGGGGATGGATCACAGGGCGGACACCCCAGCTGTTGGCGCGCTCGCAGACTGCGCGGACATGACCGAGGAACTGTTTCCACTCCTCAGCGTTCATGCGGGGGGCGCGGTCCACGTGGCCTGCGTTGAAGTCACGTTCATCGTGGCCCCAGTCCATGACAGTCATGTAGGGGGTGGGGAACTTCTGTCCCTCGAGGACAGGAAGCTTGGGAAGTCTGTCATCGGTGATCAGTTTGCAGATATTGTCCACTGCTTCAAGGACGGAAGGCTGATTCGCGGGATCCACAAGGTCATGGAAGATTGTGCCGGCTACGATGGCGAGCTGGTTTTTCTCCAGTTCTTCCGCAACGACAACAGGATCGATGGGCATGTAGCCGTAAGGTCCCAGCTCGATGGCGGTGTAGCCTGCCTGATGTGCCTCGGAGAGCACTTTTGTCCAGGCGGGAAGGTAGGGATTCTCAGGATTGTCTACGCCCCAGGCTGCGGATTCGTTTCCCTTAAAGAGCATCTCCCATTTATCCACCCGGTCTGATACAGCGCGGTAGGCGTGGGGCTTATGAAAATCCAGAAGCACGGCTTCGTTCTGCCTCACCTGGAGGATCTTCCCTTCATATTCCACCTCCAGCTGTCCTTCCAGGACATAGATGACAGAATAGAAATCAAGATGTTCGCGCCGGACACTGTAGATCCTGTTGCATTCATATCTCCCGCTCCAGGCCGTATAAAACATGTGCCGGACAGCGGACTCCAGAGGGCTGTGGAAACCTCCGCCGCTTTCTCTGATAATTCCCTTTTCGTTGTTGATCCTGATCCGTTCTCTCGTTTCCTGATCCATGCTGTTCCCCTGTTGATTGGCTGTCTTTGTTTTGATGATGTGATTTTAGCAAAGCAAAAAGAGCAAAAAAAGACATGTCTTTGCTTAGAAATGTTCTCTTTTTGCTCTCTGTTTTAAACTGTACGCTTTCTGCTGTTTTATATAGAATTCCGGCTTGAAAACCAGAAAAGGAATGGAAAATCCATCGTTCTCTGTCATCCGACGTAAGTATTTGTGTTAAATACATACCGGTGACTGTTCATTTTTTGCCTGTATATGAACTTCCTGTCTGAACAGGGATCTGCGTCTGCCGGACCCAGCCCTTTTTCAGCGGAGTTTTACTCTCTTTCTGCCGGGTGTGACCGCCCTCTGGGGACAGACGAGTACGCAGAGATGGCAGCCGACACATTTTTTGCCGTTGAGCCTGGGCCTGCGGTCCTCTCCAAGGGTGATCGCCTGGTGGCCGCCGTCCGAGCAGGAGATCATGCATCTGCCGCAGCCGATGCATTTGTCCCTATTGAATTTGGGATAAATCACTGTATCGCGCTCGAGCACGTCAGTGGTATCACTGACGTTTTCCAGAGCCTGACCGCGCATTTCATCGATACTGCCGGCACCTATTTCCGCCAGGTAGAGGTTCAGCCCTGACTTGAGGTCTTCGATGATGCGGTAGCCGTACTGCATAACGGCAGTCGTGACCTGGATGCTGCCTCCGCCCAGCAGGATATATTCGAGCGCATCCTCCCAGCTTTCCACACCGCCCATGGCGCTCAGGTGCATCCCGCTGAGGGCAGGGTTGTCGCCCAGCTCCTGAATGAAGCGGAGTCCAATGGGTTTGACTGCATTTCCGCTGTAGCCGCCCACTGCGGACATGCCGTGGACCGCGGGCTCCGGAACATAGGTGTGAAGCCCCACTCCGGTAATGCTCTTGATGGTATTGATCGCGGAGATTCCGTCTGCTCCTCCCCGCAGGGCCGCCTCGGCAGCAGGGCTCATGTTCGCGACGTTGGGGGTCAGCTTGGCCAGGATGGGAATGTCCGTCCCCTTTCTGGCAGATGCCGTGAAGCGCTCCACCAGCTCAGGAATCTGGCCGATGTCGGAGCCCAGGCCGCCCTCCGCCATATTGGGACAGGAAAAATTGAGCTCTATCGCGTCTGCACCGTTTTCCGCGCAGAGCCGCGACAGCTCCTCCCACTCGGCTTCGTTCTGGCCCATGATGGATGCGAGGATGACTTTGGAAGGATATTTCTTTTTCAGTTCCCTGAAGATCTCCATGTTCTCGGCCACACTGTGATCCGAGAGCTGTTCAATGTTTTTGAAGCCGATGATGGTACCGGTGTCCGACGTGATCGCCGAAAACCGGGGTGAAGCCTCATGGATGTCCAGGGAACAGATGGTCTTGAAGGAGACCCCCGCCCATCCCGCTTCGAATGCTCTCGCGCACATGTCATAGGTACTGCCGACCACGGATGAGGAAAGGAGGAAAGGGTTTTCAAGAGGGACCCCGCAGATCTCCGTGCGGAGCCTCTCCTCGTCAGCCGGAGGATCGACCTCCAGCTCCGGTTTCACCTCTTCCTGCAGCCGCAATATGAGCCTGCGGATCGGGACCTCCTGTGGTCTGACGCAGGCCTTTTCGCAGGGCGCCGCGCAGTCTCTGCAGGGAATTTCGACAGGCAGACGCGCTGCAGCCTGCTTTTCATTGTCAAACCAGATGCTGCGCAGAAGACCTGCGGGATCCAGCCTGCCGCAGGCGCTGGTGCAGGGGGCGTCATGGCAAAGAACACACCGCAGCATGTCGGAGCGATACAGTGTTTTTGTAAGCATTTCCGGGCCTCCTCTCAATTCGATGATAACTTTGATGATAACATCAATTTGTCAATGGGATGGGGGTCAAAATATGTTCAGGTCAGTTCTGTTGTTTCCGGTCACTCATTAACAAGTCTGAGATGTTTTTTCGTGAAATTTCAATGCACTGCGCGTCTGCCTTCTTCCTTTTTTCCGGACGAGGCTTCAGAGATGGAGCAGGGCAAAATGCAGGTCAATACTGTGCGCTTTTGCCTTCTCCCGGGCGCCTGATCGCAAAGGAAATAAGGAAGGACAGGACGATCGCTGCCAGCAGAAGCAGGAGGGCTCCCAGGGCATAGCCCATCATATCAATGGTAAAGGTCATGGAGAGAGTCCGGGCGGTCCAGTCCGGATACGTCGCAGAGATCGATTTCGCGATGATGGTCCAGGTATAGACCGTTCCCGCCAGAAGGATGATCATGAATCCTGTGAGTAAATAGAGTATTCTTCTGTTCTTCAAACCGCTTGTCTCCGATGTTTATGCGCTGTGTTTCTGTTGGTTCTCCGATTTTTTCCTGCTGGTTCTCCGGTATTATCCGGCTGTTTCTTCGTTGCTTTCCAGCTTTTTACGTTATTGTCCGCTGTTTTTAGTTGATTTTCTATGTTTCTCTCAGGGAAGGAGTTTCCTGCCCGCCGGCTGGTCCGTCCGGTCAGGTTTTTCCTTCCTTCCATCGTTTTTTAACCCGGGCGAGACAGATCAGGCCCATGATGATCTGCAGCGAGGAGGAGCAGGGTGTGGCCAGTCCGATGTGGAAGAGGGAGACCGGCACGCGGCGACTCATGATATAAGACACGGGAACTCGCACGCAGAAGGCGCTGACGATCCCCTGCAGCATGACAAAGCGTGTCATGCCGATGCCGTTGTAAAAACCGATGAAGCAGAAAAAGATCGGCGTGAGCAGGCAGTCAATGGCATAAGCCTTCAGATAGTCCGCGCCCGCCGCGGCCACATCCATATCCTTGGCGAAGAGCAGAGCCAGTGATGTTCCATGAAAAAATGAAAAATAAAACATGACCGTACCGACTGCCAGCGACATAAGGATCCCGTAGCGCAGGGCTTTTTCCGCCCGGTCAAAGCAGCGCGCGCCGGCATTCTGGGCCACAAAAGCGGACATGGACTGCATAAAGGCCAGGGGCACAAGCATGATGAAGGCGCAGACCTTCTCCGCGACGCCGACTCCTGCCGACGGGATGACTCCCAGGCCGTTGACGATAGCCTGAATGATCAGAAAGGAGACACTGACCATGAGATCCTGGGCTGCGATGGGCAGGCCCAGGCGGGTAATGCGGCCCATGATCTCTCCCTGGAACCGGATGTGCGACCTCTCAAGGGTAAAGGGCATCCGGCCTTGCTCCATTCTTTTTTTCATCAGGAATAAAGAGATCACAACGCTGAGTCCCTGGGCTCCGACTGTGGCGATGGCGGCGCCGACAGTGCCCATATGAAAGACAGCGACGAGAAGCAGGTCGCCGGCAATATTAAAGACACAGGCGATGGCGACCGTGACCAGGGGCGTGACGGAATCACCGATCCCCCGGAAAATACTGCCGATCAGGTTGTAGGCGATGATCACCAGCATGCCCGCGCCGCAGATCCGCACATAGGCGGTCGTGAGGGCAAAGGCTTCCGGCGGCGCATGCATAATCCCGGCAATAGCCCCGGCCCCCGATACGCAGAACACCGTGAGCACAATCCCTATGCAGGCGAAAAGCACGATACAGGCCCCGATCGTCTCGCCGCCCTTCCGAGCCTGCCCCTTCCCGATCTGCTGGCCCAGAAGGATCGTAGCCCCCATAGCAAAGCTCGCCATCAGGTCGGTCAGTGTCAGCATGATCTGCGAACCCGTCGTGACTGCCGACACATGGGCTGAGACAGCGCCGGCCTCCGTAAAGCGGCCGACGATCATCAGGTCCACCGCCCCGTACATGGCCTGCAGGAAGAGCGCGGCCAGGACCGGCAGGGCAAACCTGACCAGCGGAAGCAAAATCTGCCCCTCGGTAAAAGTCATGACCTGAGCCTGTCCCCCGCTGTGTATTTCTCCTTCTTTCTCCATCTCCGTGCTCCGTATCAATTTATTCTTCTTCGCCTGTCGGTTCTCAGCCTTGTACTATCCGGATAAACGGACGATTTCCCGTTTCATGTCTTTTCTGTCAATATTTCAAAGTTCTTCAAAATCCAGAAACATTTCAAAGCTGTGCTTATATATTATATCACGATTCCATATGTCAGGGGGATCCAATGGCGCATTCAGCACTGTACGCTTCAGCACTGTACCTTTTATGTGATTATTTCTAAAAACCTGCTTCAAGATATTTAAATATACTTAAATATTTGAATAATATGCCTTTTAGCTGTATACTTTTTTCATTATTTTTTAATTGAGAGAAAACATCCATATCTGTTTTTCTCTCGACGGTTATCCCTGTACATGTCCCCTTATCAGATATTTCCGCCGACAAAAACTGAATGCCTGTTTCCTCTCTTAATAAACCAGCTACAAGGAGGAGGACATGAATAAGCTGTTAAAGAATCTGCTTGCATTTGCCCTGGTCATTTCACTATTGTCAGGCAATGTGCTGGCCTATGCCCCCGCAGTCCGACAGAATGCAGAACATGTGAACACTGATGCATCTGCTCCATCGGAACTGTCCGTATCAGAGGGGGGACTCATCAGCGCAGATGAAGAACTCATGGCGGGAGAGGAAAATACCTACAGTTTCGTGACTGCAGATCCCGCACAGGAAGCAATGACTGCCGCGGGAGCCGCAGAATGGCTTCAGGAAACAGAACAGGGGACAACAGCACTGGCCGCGGAGGAGCAGTCCGCAGATGAAAGCGGAGGATCCTTTGAAGGCGTTGATATTCCCGGCAGTGATCTCACCGGTGAATCCTCGCAGGATCAGGAAAATGATTCTTTCGCACAGGATCCGGCTGTCCCCGGAGAGACTTTTGAAGAAGACGCGGAAGCAGACGGTCAATATGGCACCGGTTCTGAGGCCGATGAAACCGCCGAACAGTATGACGCCGGTTACGCGGCCGATGAAGCCGCCGATCAGTATGACACCGGCTACGTGGCCGATGAAGCTGCCGAACAGTATGACACCGGCTCCGTGGCCGATGAAGCCGCCGATCAGTATAACACCGAGGCCGCAGCCGATGAAGCCGCCGATCAGTATGACACCGGGGCTGCGGGCGATGAAGCCGCCGATCAGTATGACACCGGGGCTGCGGGCGATGAAGCTGCCGAACAGTATGACACTGGCTCCGCGGCCGATGAAGCTGCCGAACAGTATGACACTGGCTCCGTGGCCGATGAAGCCGGCGATCAGAGTGATACTGAATATACAGAAAATAGCGGAGAGGATACGTCAGGACAAGAGCTTCCCGGGGAAGAGGTTGCTGCAGAAGGCAGTCAGAGTGGCGAAACCGAAGCTCAGGAAGAAAGCAGCCTGAATGTAACAGCCGCTGCTGCCGCAGCTGAAAGTGCTGAGCCCGCTGAAGAGACCACAGAGAAGATTCTGACCTGGGAACAGTACCGCGATCAGTACGCCCCGGATTATGAATCGCTCTCAAAGGAGGAAATCGTCGCCCTTTATGCTGACTATGAAGCCTATCGCGCGCAGGCAAGGATGACCGCAGAGGGCGAGTATCCGGAAGGCGCCTCTTCAGGCAGCATCAGTAATGATTACCTGGATGTGTCTGTGGGCAGTGACGGTAGATTTTCGATCGGGAATATCGAAGGAAATCCCAATTACAGCAGTGATAATGGACGCAAGCTTCTATATGGATATCCGGATACCGGAACGTCCTCAACACTCTTGTATATAGATGGGGACGAAATGGTTTTTACAGCCGATTCCATTTCATATAGGAACAATGTCGCTTTGGCGACAATGCTTCTGGACAGCTACGGGATCGCAGTGACACAAAAACTGTCTTTCGTCTCGAGCGGAACTGAAATAGGGGGCTCGACAATCGATGACTGTGTGAAAATAGAGTATAAAGTGACGAATACCGGAACGGAAAGCCATCGTGTTGGTATAAGGATCATGATCGACACCATGCTTGCTTCCAATGATGACGCCCCTTTCAAAGTCAAGGGCACCGGAAATGTCACAACGATCAAGAACTATGATGCATCCACAGGAATCCCGGATTCCTATCAGGTCTATGACAGCCTTACGAATCCCACAACGATTGCTACAGGCTATCTCGTCAGCAATGGGGAAATCCCCCCTGACCGCGTCCAGTTCACGAACTGGAGAGAGATCTCCAATAATTACTGGAGTTATGTAGGTTATGAGGGTGGCTACCTGGGAGATTCGGCAGTTGGAATCTACTGGGATCCGGCTTCTCTTTCAAGCGGTAAGAGCAAAACCGTTTCCACCTACTATGGGGTCGGCGTAGGTGCGAGTATTGACTCCTCATCCAATACATCTTCTAAAATAGGGAACAAAGAAATCGGAATAGAGGTCAAAGACTCCCAGAGCGGGGAAGGTGTCAAGGATGCCAGTATTACAATGACCGGACTGACCGGCGGAACCACATCCGGAACGACCGATTCCAACGGATTTGCCAGACTCCCCTTAAATTCTCAGGCAAGCACCCAGGTTTCTATCTCCGTGAAGGCCGCTGGATATACAGATGGCTCCTTTACGAGATTTGTAAAAGGCGGCGACCGGATCTCTGTCTCGATCAAGCGCGAAGATGACGACCAGCCTGCGGTGACATCAGTCACATTGGACGGACAGGATGTCATGAACGGCACGGTCCATTATATCGATAATTCCGGAAAAGACATTGACCATGCCAAAGATTCCGATATCAAAAAGATCAAACTGATCGTGAAATCAGATACAGCGGACTGTATCTATTATCTGCTTCAGGATAATGCGGTCGTCGAGAAGAACACGACCGGTGAATTTGAGCTGAAAACAGTGGAGACTAAGAGCGGAACCGTAATCGACAAATTTTCCTCCGGAGGAATCCGTAAAGTCTACTGTGTCTCCAAAGACGGGAAAACATCCAGAAAGATCCGTCTCGGCATTAAAGTCAGCATACCTTCTGTCGCGACGACAACAATCGCGGATCTGAACCTGTGGCCGTATTCCAGCAAAAACCTCGCTACCGGAACTCTTGGAGCCCTCCTGTTGGGAGACAGCGTCAGCTTCGGTCTCAAAAACAGCGCCAAGCTGAAGGTGGAGATCAAAGAGAATGGAAAAGTCAAAGTCAGCTACAACCTGAACAGGATGCCCAACACAGAGGAATCCTACAGGATTCAGGAGGCAAAGAGAGAATTTGCAACCACAGACGCGGCAAAAGTGAACGCGAAAAAGGTTTTCGGGGGACTGCTCGAAAAAGGAGACAGAACAGCCAGTCTGGGAATCCCGAAACATATCGAATTTGATTATGGCGGTTACGGGGAAGGCATAGTCAAGAACGGCAAAGTGGATGTTTCTCTTGCCATTATGGGAACCGCTTCGGTCAGCGCTTCCTATACAGTTAATTATTACTGGGTGGTGCCTCTGTACATCACGGTCAGCGGAAAAGGGAGCATCACGGTTCAGATTTCCGGAGATGCGCATCTCACAACAGATGACGGAAGACTCGGTATGAGACTGAACGGAAGCTTTAACCCCTCTCTCTCTGTCGGGATCGAAGGCGGTGTCGGCAGCAAGGGAGTCGCAAATCTGGGCGTAGAAGGACGCGGAACTCTCTCTTATACCTTCACGCTTCCGGCCGTTCACCATCTGGCCACTCTGACTGGTGAAGCAAATCTGAAAATGGGTTTGTGGAAGTTTGAAAAATCTTTGTCACTGGCTAAAGCGACAGTAAAGCTGCTGGACAGTGAGGATTGGAACGGTTCTCCCGGAGATGAAGGAGAAAACCTGTATGAAGCCCTGGCGGAACAACCGTTTAAACTGAAATCCAGAGACTACATGAACAACGAACACCCGGTCGGTCTTCCGGAGGACGCGGATGTTTTCATTACGAACAGAAACGTCTCTGCGGACGCGGAACCGCTGTTCCTCAATGCTTCAGGCAAAAAATTCAAATTCTGGATCGATGAAAATATGGACCGCAGTGTCGCCAATGGAAGTGATCTGATGTACTCCGTCAATGAAGACGGCTGGTGGAGCGATCCGCTTCCGGTCGATGACGACGGGACTGCTGATTTTTCTGTAAATGCCGCATATGACGGAAGCGGAAAAGTATTTGTTGTCTGGGAAAACAGCAGCAAAGTCTTTGATGATAATACTGTGACTGTCGACGAAATGGGAAATGCACAGGAAATCTGTATCAAAGTATTCGACACAGCCTCAAACACCTTCGGCGAAACGGTTTCTCTCACAAATAATAACGTTGTGGATGCGATTCCAGCGGTTGCTGCTGCAGACGGCACAGCTTATGTTGTCTGGAACAGAATCGATGGAAGTATCGAAAGCGGTGATACCCAGAGCTCTCTGTGCAGCCTGAGCTATCAGAACGGGACCGCGTCGGCTGAGTCGGTCAGGAATATCGGAACAATCGATGTGGCGGAACTGAGCGCCTCCATACAGAACGGAAAGCCTACAGCTGTTTACACAGTCTTCAATCTCTCGGAAGGACTGGATGCAAAGCAGACTACCTACACCTTTGCCTTTGAAGGCGGAAGTCAGGAAAATGAAGAACTCCTTTCCGGAGACGGCTCTGTCGTGCGCGGAGCTTTGAATTCCTCGCTGAACGGCAGTGATGCGCTGTTCTGGTATCAGGATGGCAATATTTGTTACAGGCTCTCGGGAAGTACGGAAATCGGTAATGTTTTTACAGACTATACGACAGATATTTCCGAATACACCGTAGCGGATCTGGGCGACACGACATACGTCATCTGGAAAGGAAATGATGTCGGAGAAGCATATGAAGAAGAGCTTCCTGATAACAGCGCTGTACTTTATGCAGCCCATTACAGGAACGGTGTCTGGAGCAAGCCTTATGAGCTGCTCAATTGCGAATGTGATTACATCCATGGGATCCATGCGGAAAGCCAGGACGGACAGTTGGTGCTCACTTATGTAGCGATCAATTATGACGAGGAGGGGAATATCTCTTCCAGTGAGATGATTGAGCGCTCATTCTATGGCAGAAATGACGCAGTTCTGACCGGATTTGTCTATGACGCTGACCAGGCCTTTGGGTCCGAGGCACTGCCCCTGTCGCTCACAGTGGCCAATAATGGAACAGGTCTGTTGGATCAGGTAACTGTGGAAATAAGCGGATGGGGAGACACCTACAGCAGAGATATCAGCGGACTGGGTCTTGATCCCGGTGAGTCAACGGAAATCAGTATCGATGACTTTATAGTTGATGAATCTGTGGGTGATGGCACCGTTGTGGACTATGACGTCTGCGTGTATGCAGAGGATGATGACAATTATGATAATGGGCGGGAAAGAATGGTGCTCGGATATGCGGATATCATTGCTGAGCAGCTGGAGACGACCGTCAACGATGGAAGACTCTATTACCCCGTCAGCATTAAGAACTACAGCCGTATTCCCGCTGTAAATGTAAACGTTAAATTCCTGGCGGATTCCGAGGACGGAAGTATCATTTATGATACTACACTGGAGAGCCTTGACGGCGGAGAATCACAGATCATCTATATTCCGGAAACCGATCTGGAGGGTTCCGCGCAGTTCTATGTATATCTTTCCTCGGATACTCCACTGAACAATGAGGGACTGGAGTATACCAGGATGACTTGCAGCGGAGAGACCATCAGGGTCCTTTCGGATATCAATGTCAGCATTACAGCCGGTGAGGGAGGCAGCATTGAAGCCGGCGAGAGCGGTACTTATACATCGAATGATGCGATTTCTCTGACCGCATCGCCCGCCGACGGCTATGTATTTGACAGGTGGGAATCCGACTTCGGTTTCTTCGAGGACGAGAACAGCGAGAGCACAATTTTCTATGTGCCCGAAAAAGACTCCGCTGTCACAGCTGTCTTTGTCCGCGCCGATGAGATCACCGGGCTGCAGCTGGATCAGTCTGCGCTCACATTAAAGGTCGGTGATTCCGCAAAGCTCAACACTACAGCAGATCAGGCAGTGGCAAACAGCCTGTTTGACTGGAGCACTGATAACGCTGAAGTTGCGAAAGTCAATACTCGCGGTAAAGTGACCGGGGTCTCGAAAGGAACGACAGTTATCACTGCGGCTCTGAAGAGTAATCCTGAAATCAGCACGAGCTGTGAAGTACAGGTTGTTGAACCTGAAATCACCAGTATCCGCATGGTATACCCCAGGGTAAAAATGACCTCTGTCGGAGAACAGAAGCATCTGAAGGTCGACATGGTCACCTCCCCTTCAAATCTGGAGGATATCGTCAGTCTGACCTGGGAGTCTCAGAACACTGCTGTCGTAGAAGTAGATAATGACGGTGTGATCACAGCCAAAGCGCCCGGAACAGCAATCGTGTCTGTCAGACCGGCTGAACAGCAGAATGATGATGTGAGCGCCCAGTGCGAGGTCACTGTAAGCCTGGCGATCGAAGACATCACTCTTACAGATGCGGACGGAAACAGTGTGTTTTCTGTCACAGTGCGAGGCGGAGAAGGGATTGTGATCAATGCCGCACCGGTTCCGGAGGACACCGTTCTATCCGAGGATTTCAAATGGTCAGTCTCCGATGAGGACCTGATCTCTATTGAAACGGAGGGAGAAAACAAGAGGACTGCCAGGATCAAAGGACTCCAGGGAGGCAGTGCGATCGTGACTGTATCCCATGGAGACGTGGAAAAGAGCTTCCGCGTGAACGTCGAGATACCCGCTCAGGCTATTGCGCTTTCCAGCACAAACCTGTCGATCCGCCTCGGGGATTCCTCCAACTTGTCAGCGACAGTCACTCCTGAAAATACCACCGATGAGCTGACATGGGAATCCGCAGACAGTTCGATCGCTTCCATATACAACGGAGAAGTCTACGGTAATTCACCCGGGAAGACAACGATCACAGCCAAAGCCGGGAATATAAGCAAATCCTGTAAGGTAACTGTCTATACGGTACCTGCGACAGGAGTGACGCTTTCCGAGACCAGTGTGACGATCACAAAGGGCGACAGCCACTATCTGTCCGCATCGGTCACTCCTTCAGACACAACAGACAATGTATCCTGGTCCAGCAGCAATACGGAGGTTGCGTCCGTATACGACGGAGACGTCTATGCCAACAAAGTCGGAACTGCGACGATCACGGCTTCAGCCGGTAAGTACAAAAAGACCTGCAAGGTCACAGTAAAGCAGAAACAGTATGAAACCAAAACAGTCACTTCGACGAAGGGATTCGAGTCTGACTATACCGATGCTGCGACACATTATTACAGCTCGAATGTTGACAAAGTCTGGAAGCTGAGCACTGCATCCTATGTTCGTGGAGTGCGGCTCAAATTTGACAGCCGGACAGAATTTGAAAACTCTTATGATTACCTGGAAGTCCTGGACAAGGACGGCGAGCCTGTCGCCCTCAACGTAAACGGACAGACCGGAGTCACCAGACTGACCGGAACAATGCTGCAGGGACAGACGATCACAGTCACCTCACTACCGGTCCGGATCCATATGCATACCGACGGCTCTGTCAGCAAATTCGGTTTTAAGGTGTCTTCCATCAAGTACTTGTACAACATCGGGAAATCATCCGTAAGCCTTGCAAAAACAAGCTGTCCTTACACCGGCAGCGCGATCAAGCCCGCGGTCACTGTCAAAGCAGGTAACACAACACTTAAAAACGGAACAGACTATACAGTCACCTACAAGTCCAACAAGGCAATCGGAACGGCCACAGTCGTAGTGGCCGGTAAATCACCGAACAACGGCAAGAAGACACTGACATTCAATATCGTTCCCAAAGCGATCAGCGGATTAAAACAGACAGCCACAAAAACGACCTCCCTGAAACTGACCTGGACTAAACAATCCGGAATCAGCGGATACAAGGTTTACAAATACGCTTCCTCAAAATATACACAGCTCAAGCAGACCACTGCCAACAGCTATACCGTAAATTCACTAAAAGCAGGAACCGCCTATTCCTACGCAGTGGCGGCTTACAAGAAAGTCGGCTCCAAAACACTGGTCGGGCCAAAGAAACTGCTGAAGGTTTATACGGCACCGGTGATGAATAAACCTGCTGTTACGGCGGGAAGCAAAAAGGCTGTCCTGAAGTGGAAGAAAGTGACAAACGCCACGGGATATGAGATCTACACCTCCAACTCGAAATCCTCGGGTTTCAAGAAAGCGGCAACGATCACAAAGGGATCCACTCTCACTTCCACGATCAAAAACCTGACAAGCAAAAAGAAAAAATATTTCAAGATGCGCGCCTACATCAAGACCGCATCCGGCAACGTCTACAGCTCGTACAGTGCTGTGGTGTCCTGCACCATCAAATAACCCTATACCATGCCAATAAGGACAGACACTGCGGCAGGCTGATCTGCTGACAGACTCCTGCACGTAACAGGGCAGCGGCAGTGCCTGCCCGGCAACTGTTCAAAAACATGGTATGATATGTTGAACCGCAGCGAAGGAGACATCAGCTCTTCGCTGCGGTTTTCGTAAAAGAACATGAAAAAGAAGGGCAGCTTTGATTGCGATTTCCATCGACGGCCACGCAGCAAGATGATAAACTGTCAGATAAAATGGTATTTCGTGAAATTCTTAAGGAACCCCTGAAAAACTGCTCTTAAGCGCATAAATGATATACAATCTAAATTCTGTTTATGAAGAAAAAAGAAGCAAAAACGCTTGTGCTTATCTTAACTTTCCTTATGTTCGTCAGTGTGATTTTTCCCCCGATTCCGGAATGCGCCTCACTGGCTTCGGTGCTGACTTCTGCAACGGTAGCAGAAGCTGCTATGACAGAAGCAGATGAGACAGAAACGGCGGAAACGCTCTCTGAAGAAGAAACAGCACAGGAAAACACACAGCCCGAAGAGATATCCGCTCCGGAAAATTCAATTCCGACAGATGAAGTTCCGGCAGATGACATTCCGGCAGGCACAGTTCCGGCAGAGGATGTTCCGGCAGACGCAGTTCCGGCGGATGATGTTCCGATAGACGCTGGTCCGGCAGAAGCAAATTCAGCATTTCCGGAACCAGAAGAGGCTCCGGAATCGACCATAATCGAAGCTTTTGAACCCACCCCTGACCCTGCGTCCGGGGATTCCGGTCTTGAACCTTCAGAGCCTGATTATGAATCAGTGGAGACGACCGGGGAACCGGATACGTCTGAAGAAGCTGCTGCAGATTCTGAACCTGATGTAGACATGGAACAGGAAGCGGATGCGGAACCGGATGAAACCGGCGAACCGGGTTCAGGGGAAATCATAAGTCCGGCTGACTACGAGCAGCCGCAGGAGACCTCAGGACCTGCAGAAGGCCCGGAGACGGAGGAAAGCGTTGAACCGGCTGACGTGGAAATCACGGAGCCGGCTGACGACACGGAGCCGTTGGAAGCCTGCGGACCTGCAGAAGAACCAGCGTCGGAGGCGGCAACGGCTGCAGAAACGTCTCAAAATCCTCCTGCTGACTTTGAGCGCGAAACAGAAGGGATCATAGAAGATGATTTTATTGTTCCAGCTGCGGTCGCCATAAACCCGGCTTCCGGCAGGAAATTCAGGGCAAAAGTATCTCTTCCCTCTTTTTATGACAGCCGTGAAAAAGGGCTCATCACAGAAGCAAAGGATCAGGGAGATTCGGAGATATGCTGGGCTTATTCCGCTGTTTCGTGTGCGGAAACATCTGCCATTTTGAATGAAATTGACCCGGCTCCCGATTTTTCAGAGAGACATCTGGCCTGCTTTTTTTCCGTTCCCACCTATCACGAATCGGGAATGTGCGGGGACGATGCGGTCTATTACATCAGCATGGGTGATGATTACATGTATGGCGGAGGGAATAACAGATATACGACCTTCTGTATGGCCAACTGGACAGGGGTGTCGTCGGAAGAGGATTATCCGGGAGAAGGGGCCTGGGACGGGGACAGGAGTCTTCCGGACAGCCGGGCTTTGGATGACCGCGTCCATCTGGAAAACGCCGCATGGATCTCCATGACGGATACGGCCTTTATCAAACAGGAAATCATGAGGCTGGGGAGCGTGTCGTCCGCTTATTATTACAAAAAAGGCGCATATTACAACAGTGAGACACACGCTTATTATAATGATCGTTTCACGGCGACCAATCATGCTATAACGATCGTGGGATGGGATGACAACTACTCCGCGGATAACTTTCTGTCTGCTCCCGGCAAAGACGGTGCCTGGCTGGTCAAAAACAGCTGGGGAACATCTTTTGGTGAGGAAGGTTTTTTCTGGATCTCTTACGAAGATCTGGCCATGAGTTCCGCCTCCAATACTGCGTATACTTTTGAATTCGGAAGAGCAGATAATTACGATAATACCTATTTTTACGATGGAAGCTGCGGAACCAGAACATACTCTGTAGAAAATGGAGGATCTTTTGCCAACGTTTTCACCACAGGTCAGAATGACGGCTGCCGGGACGAACTGATCGGGGCAGTCGGTGCCGCTTTTTCCGAGTCCGGAATCTCTTATAAAATACAGGTTTATACAGATCTGAAAGATCCCGGTGAGCCAACAAGCGGAGAACCTGCAGGCGAGGCCATAACCGGGGTCACGCAGACAGCCGGCTATCAGACATTTGTTCTGGACGATCCGGTCAGGGCAGTATGCGGGACTTATTTTTCCGTTGTGATAACTTTGCAGGGATACAGTGATTCGGTCTCTATGTTCGCAGATCAATCGTATGAAAATGGTGACTGGATCGGATTCAGAAATGAGACGGCAGCAGGACAGAGCTTTGCAAAAAACAGTGAGGGATCCTGGAAGGATCTCCATGATGTGGGGGCCACACCCAGAATCAAGGCATTCACACAGAACCTTGACACAGTTACGATACAGAACATAGGCTTTGAAGGATCCGACAGGATCACATTGGGAAGAGGCCTCACAAAGAAGACCGCGATCACCGCGATTCTACAATGCGGCGCAGAGATGCCCTTTGAGGCAGCGTTGTCTGCTAATGATACGATTCCGGCTGGCGGGGGAAGACCTGTCTGGACCAGCAGCAATCCTTCTGCCGCGGTGGTCTCTGAAACCGGAGAAATCACGGGTAAAGGCCCGGGTAGTGCCGTCATCCGGGCAGAGATATGCCAGGGCGGGCGGAACTTATCTGCTGAACTTTTCGTCGATGTCACTGTACCTGTCAAGGAATGTAAAGCTTCACTGTCCGAAACTTCCTTTACCTATACAGGAAGACGTATAGTCCCTGCCATTTCGGTCTCCGATGGGAACATCCCGCTTACAGAAGGCCGGGATTACAATCTTGCTGTTTCTTCAAATCTGTACGCAGGAAAAGGGAAGATCACTATAAACGGAATGAAGTATTACACCGGAAGTACTTCCGTTACTTTTACGATCAATAAAGCAGCGCAGTCTCTCAAAATCAAAAAGTCCCAGACATATGTCTCAGTGGGAAAGACAGCATCCGTCACTCTTACGGGAGCCAAAGGCACGAAATCCTTTCTTTCTTCAAATGAATCGATTGCTGCAGTGTCTGGTTCAGGAATAATCACTGCGAAAAAAGCAGGCAGGGTCAGGATCACTGCAAAATCCGCGTCAACATCCAACTTTAAAGCAGCATCCGCCTCGGTAGAGCTGAATATCGTTCCGGCTGCGACTGCCTCTTTCAAAGCAGAGAACCGGCCGGACGGCATCCAATTGAAATGGAAAAAAGTGACCGGTGCCAACGGGTATTATCTGTATCGCGACGATACCAGGATCGCTGTGATCAACAATGGAGCGACCGATTCATACATTGATAAAAAAGCCGATTCAAACGGCACCAGTTATACTTACAAAATTACAGCAAAAGCGAGTTCCGGTAAAAGCACTCTTTCAAAATCAGTTTCAATCTTCAGGATAAAAGCGCCTGTACTGAGTTCCCTGAAAAACAACGCAGCCGGAAAAGCTTCCATGACCTGGAAAAAGAACGCAAAAGCAACAGGATACGAAATCCTTTACAGTACAGATCAGTCTTTTAAATCCGGGAAGAAGATAAAGAAGTTAAAAGGCGGGAATACAGTGACCGGTGTTATCACGGGCCTGGTAAAGGGGAAAAAATATTATTTCCGGGTCCGGGCAGTCAAAACAGTCGGTACTAAGACAATCCGTTCCTGTTGGAGCGGAACCAGAAGCATCATAATCAAGAGGTAACAGCAAAATAATAATTCAAAAACGAATCCTCGCTGTATCGAATTCCCTTCGAAAAGAGCGAAAAGGAACGGGCTGTCTGCTGCCCGTTCCTTTTTTATTTGCATTTTTATTCTGTATTTTACTATGCCTTTTTATTCAATACGCTTTTTATTCAATACGATTCTTATTCAATACGGTTCTCCCAGAGCTGGGGATCGGCGGGATCACATTCCTGGGGGATGAGCGGGGCCTGGATCAGGAGTGTGCGGCCTTCGTCGCAGTAGGTGTTTTCTATGACCTTGGCGGGAGACCAGAGCGCGCCCTCCTGCTCGACTGTGTCGCCGATCTCGGGAAGTGCTTTGCCTTCAAACATGTCGTGGATATATTCAACCGCAAGGATCGCCGCGTCCAGGGCAGGCTGCTCGACGACCGCGTAGAGCTTGCCTTCCTGCAGCAGGCCGATGCCTTCCTTGCCGATGCAGATGCCGGAGATGAAATAATCCGCCGGGTTCAGATTTGCATTCTCCACGGCGTTGACAACGCCGGAGCCCATGATGTCAGGAGTGTGGACATAAATGCCCAGGACCTTGTCGCCGTGCAGGTTCAGCAGGTCGCTGGCGCGCGCATAGGAATCGTCGTTGTTCCAGTTGCCCTCGCCCTGTGCGACGGTCAGCTGGGGATACTGGTCCAGGACAGACATCAGTCCGGTGTGGCAGTCTGTCGTGTACATATCGACCAAGGCGCCCGTGATCTCGATGATGACGCCCTCCGGGACCTCGCCGCCGTGGGCTTCCTTGATGCCCTCGATCATCTGGGCTGCCGCCTTGGCAGAGGACTCCACGATGTCATTGGTGATGAACATCTCGACCTTGCCGCCCTCCGGACATGTGTCCAGGGCAAAGACAGGGATCCCTTCCTCATTGAGGCGCTCGATGCCGGGAACCAGGGAGACCAGGTCTTCCGCTCCCGCCATAATGAAGGCATCAATATCCTGGGTGATGAAGTTGTCGATCGCGTTCAGGATCTGGTCTGTGTTGGCCTGGGCGTCCACGACCTTCAGTTCATAGCCATACTTGTCGCAGGTGTCCGTTGCTCCGATCACGAATGCCTGGATGAACTCGGTCTGCGCATGCTTGATGACCATACCGATGGTCTTTTTGCCATCGGCACCCTCGCCGGACGCATCCGCGGCAGCTTCAACAGCCCCGGCAGCAGTCTCCTGGACAGCGGCGGAATCTGTCTTCTTGCCGGCGTCAGAGTTTCCGCTTCCGGCAGAGCCTCCGCAGCCCGAAAGCAGCATGACTCCCATCGCCGCGGCCAGTGCCGCGCTCAGGATCTTTTTCAACAGTGTCTTTTTCATAATTTCAATCCTCCCTGATCCGGGTACCCCCGGGAACGGCACTCACAAAAAAGCCGGTGGTCCGCGCCGTCCATTTTCATGTTAACGGTTGCTTCTATGAACTGCCCGCCTCCTGTACCTGCGTCTCCTGTACCTGCGTCTCCTGTACCTGCATCTCCTGTACCTGCATCTCCTGTACTGCAGCAGAGAGGCGGGGTGTTCCTAAGGAATTTGGATAAACAGCTCCTGCAGGACAGCCTGCAGAGCTTTTATCTGTGTCATTGTGAATCTGTCTGTGCAGATTTATCCGCGTATACCTGTCAGATTATGTCCGTCAATCTGCCGGGCCGCCCTGTTTTTATCAGGACCAGTATGTCAGATCACAGCAGCTGTTCTTCACCCGGCGGAATTTTCCTCTGAAGGCCCTTTTCCGGATTTCGCGGGCTGGATGAGCCTGCGTATGTTCTCCCGATGCATGATCCATGCCGTCAGGCGGTGGCGCAGATGGTCGAGAAGGATGGCCAGGAAGATCAGGGCTCCCTTGGTGGCACTGACCAGGTTGACGTCCACGCCGTTCAGGGTCAGGGCATTGTCCAGCATACCCAGAAGCAGCGTGCCGCCCAGCATGCCGATGGGTTTGCCCATGCCTCCGTTGAAGCTGCAGCCGCCCAGGATCGCGCCTGCGAAAGCCATCATGACCAGGCCCGAACCCATGTTGTTGGAGACCGCGTTCTGTCTCCCTGCCGTGATCAGCCCCGCGACGGCGGCGAGGAGACCGGCAAGCATAAAGGCATAGACCACGACCCTCTGGGTATGGATGCCGGAAATAAAGGCCGCGCTGCGGTTTCCGCCTGTCAGGAGGAAACGCCTGCCCGCCGTCGTCTTGCGGAAGATAAATTCAAACACCGCATAGACCAGCACAAGCGCGAGGACTGCAACCTGAAGCGGTCCGATCCTGCCGCGCCCCAGCCAGGTGTAAAAGGGATCGAGCTTTGCCAGTGAAAAAGGCACCAGGAAGAGGACGAGTCCTCGCATGACGATCTGCGTGGACATGGTCAGCAGGAAGGAGTTCGTCTGGAGACCGACCAGGCAGAATCCGTTAAAGAAGCCGACCGCAGTCCCGATCAGGAGAGTCACAAGTACACAGATCGGCGCCGGCAGATTGAAGGCCTTTCCCAGCAGGATGGCAATGCCCGGCGAAAAAGCCAGCGTCGCCTCCATGGACAGGTCCAGCTCACCGACCATCATAACAATACCCTGGCCCAGGACCATCAGGCCCAGTGTCGCCGACTGGAACAGGATATTTAAAAGGTTTCTAGAACTTAAAAAAGAAGGTGTGAAGACCGAGTTAAACAAAAAGAAAACCGCGACCATGACCCACACCAGATTGTTGAGCAGGGCAAGCTGTATTTTGGTGGAACGTCTCATGAAGCTGTCTCCTTTCTGTGGATCGTCTCTCCCTGCATAGCCCGGTAGATGTCCTCCTCGGAAAATTCCTTTCTGGCGAACTCTTCCGTGATACGGCCCTGGTAAAGAACGAGGATCCGGTCACAAATCAGCATGAGATCCTCGACACCGGGCGACGTGATGAGCGCACAGGCATTGTCCCTGAATCCGTGGTTGATGCTGTGCAGGATGCTGTCCTTGGCTTCGATATCCACTCCCCTGGTGGGTTCGTCGAGCAGGCAGACCCTGGGGTGCTGCTCCATGACGCGGCCGACCAGGACCTTCTGTTTATTTCCTCCGGACAGCTGCTGTACCTCCTGCAGCTGGGAGGCCACCTTGATCTCCAGCCCGTCAATGCTGCGGGCCGCCGTCTCTCTTTCTCTGGCCGAATGCAGGATCCCTGCGCGGGAGATTTTGTCCAGAATACTCATGGTGAGGTTCTGCCGCACCGAGGCGATGGGGACCATGCCTTCCGCCTCGCGCTCCTCGGTCAGATAGACGACTCCGTCCTTTGCCGCCGCGGACGGGGAGGAATAGGAAACCTCCTTTCCGCACAGGACCATTCTCCCGCTGTCATGCCTGTCCGCGCCGATGATGCTGCGGAACAGCTCCGTGCGCCCGCTGCCCCGCAGGCCCGCCAGGCCCACGATTTCCCCTCTGTGGAGAGTCAGGCTGACGCTCCGGAACTTGCCGAAACTGGTAAAGCCTTCGAGCGAAAAGAGGACCTCCTCAGTTGCCAGAGAGGACAAATCCTCTCCCTGCTTTGCCTCATAATTCTCATTGCCGACGATCAGTCCCGCCAGGGTCTTGAGGTCGAGTTCCTCCCTGCGGACACTCTTCACATTTTGCCCGTCCCGGATGACAGTGACCACGTCGCAGACCTCCAGAAGCTCCTTTGTGTGGTGGGAAATAAAGATGACTGTCTTTCCCTCTTCGGTCAGGCGCTGGATGATCCCGTACAGGATCTTCTGATCCCTCTGCGACAGGGAGGCGGAGACCTCGTCCATAATGATGAGCTCTCCCTTCTCCACATAGCAGGCCTTGATCACCAGGAGAAGCTGGCGCTCGCTGACCGACAGGTTCCGGACCTGCAGATCCGGATCCATGACCAGCCCCGCCTCCCGCAGGATCCTGCCTGCCCTTCTGGAGAGCTCCTTCCAGTCAATGATCTTTTTTCCCTCGATATACTGAGGAAAAAAAAGATTTTCCGCCACAGTGGACTCCTCAATGACCTGGGGTTCCTGGGTGATGATGGAAATATGATGACGCCTGGCCATGATCGGAGTAAGGGCGGAAAAGGTCTCTCCGTCCAGGAGGATCTGTCCGCTGCTGGGTTCTACCAGCCCGGACATAACACCCACCAGGGTGGACTTGCCTGCCCCGTTCTTGCCGATCAGGCCGTGTACCTCGCCTTTCTTTACAGTGAGGCTGACATCCCGGAGCGCGACCGTTCCTGAATAGAGCTTGGTGATGTTCTTCAGTTCAAGCGCGAGCGCCGCCGCGCCGCCTGCTTTTGCTTTTTCCTGCTGCAGATTCATAGACTTCCCGTTTCTGATCTTCTTGAAATCGTCCTGTAATCTTCTGGTTATGACTGCCGTTTTTTGTATAAACTAAGTGCCGGTTCGCTTTGTGCGGTTCAGAAGGAGACAGAAAACCGTTCCCTGTCTCTTTTTACTGGAACATCGGCATCAGGACCTGCATCAGGGCCTGATAGCGCAGGTACATGGTCCGGTACAGCGCTGCGTTTTTTTCGTCCGGCAGGTACAGCCGGTCTTCACGCACAAACCTCTTTGCCGCTTCCTCCAGATCAGGGAACAGGCCCGCTGCCGTTCCGGCCAGCATCGCCGCGCCCATGCAGCCGGCATTTTCATAACCATCCGTCGTGACGACGGGCTTTCCGGTCGCATCCGCCTTGATCTGGCACCAGACGGGGCTTTTCGCGCCGCCGCCCAGGCAGACGATGCGGTCCGCGGCAAGTCCCAGCTCCTGTGTGGCTTCGAGGATCCGGCACAGGTTCATGGTCACGCCTTCCATAAAGGCTCTCACGATATGTTTCTGTCCGTGGGCGGTCGACAGGCCGATCAGGGTGCCCTTCATTTCCGGGCACAGGTCCGGCGGTCCCGAACCGATCAGATGCGGCAGGGCTATGAGGCCCTCCGCGCCCGGAGGGCAGTCTGCCGCCAGCAGGTCCATATAGTCGTAAGGGTTGATGCCCGCAGGGACCCCCGCCAGTGTCTCCCCGAAAAAAACATCCCGGAACCAGCGGAGGCTGATGCCGCCCGACGCATAGGCGTGGATCATATAGAGTCCCGGCACAGCGCTGCAGTAGCAGGGCATCTGGCCTTTGGGATCGAGGACCACGTCCTCTGTCAGGGCCATGGTGCACAGAGAGGAACCTGTCACGTCTGAAAAATTACCCGGGCGGATATTCCCGACTCCAATCGCTCCGCAGCCCAGGTCAATGCCGCCGATGGAAACCCGGGTCCCGGCTGCCAGGCCGAAACGAGCCGCAGCGGATTCTGTCACCCTTCCGACGATCTCCCCGGGCAAAGCGATCTCCGGGAGCTGGTCCTCCGTGATTCCCAGGTAGTCCAGCATCTCCGGCCAGTACTCTCTCTTCCGGATATCGTAATAAACGGATGATCCCAGGATGGAATCCTCTCCGCAGGCCCGGCCTGTCAGGAGCAGTGAAAACCAGCCTTCCAGCTGGACGATCCTTCTGGTATTTCCAAAGACCTCCGGTTCGTTTTTTCTGATCCACAGAAGCTTGGCTCCGGGCCAGATGGCGTCCTCGCCAACCTGTCCTGTCCGTTTCCGGATCTCTTCCGGGCCGAAATGTCTGACGATCTCACCTGCCTCGGCCGATGCCCGGCTGTCGCACCACAGAACAGCTCTGCGCAGCGGGCGGTTCTCTTCATCCAGAAGGAGCATGGTCTCCCCCTGTGTAGAGAAGCCGATGACGCCGATCTCCTTCGGGACGATCCCCGGGCGGGTCACTATATCCTGGACTGCGGCCGCAAAGGTCTCCGTATAGACCTCCGCCGCCATCTCCGCCTGCCCCGGGGCAGGTGTCTCGAAGAGATATTCCCGCGTACAGGAGGCGGCCAGCTTTCCATCAAGACCGTACAGGGCGGCCTTGAGCGCTGTCGTCCCGATATCCGCCGTGAGAATGTATTTTATCAAAATATCCTTCCCTCTTCCGGTCCCCCTGGACATATGGAAAAACAAAACATGTCCGGGTAAGGTGCCGGATATTTTTCAGATCATTTCATTCCTGCCATGCGCGAAGCCTGTTAAAAGCCTGACATGTACATGGCCTGTTAGAACCGTCCGGAGGTTTTAGCGCGTTGCCGCTTTGCCCTGTTAACGCATCAAAACATAGTTTTTTTATTATAGCGAAATATCCCTTCTTATGCAATTCTTTGTAAATTATTTTATTGCCGCTTTTTATTGCCGTTTATTGGGCAATTATTATATTGCACACAGCAGTCCCCACAAGGTAAAATGTTACTGGCCGCCTGTTGACCGGCCCGGGACGTTTTTCCCGTACTCGAGAAACGTTTGAAACAAAACGAAAACCCTGCCTGTACAGCCGGACGGCCTGAACATTCCGGCTGCGCATGCGCAGGCATTTCGACGAATCGCAACTGACGACAGAGGGATTTAAATCATGAGAGTGGTAGGACGCGGCATCCAGGAGTTCGAGAAAATCCGGGATGGAAACCTGTTTTATGTGGATAAGACGGACTTTATTACCGCCTGGTATCGGCAGAGGGATGATATCACGCTGATCACCCGTCCACGTCGGTTCGGCAAAACTCTGACTATGGACATGCTGAACTGTTTTTTCTCCATCTCCTATGCGGGAAGGGCCGACCTGTTCAATGGCCTCCTGGTCAGTCAGGATAAAGAAATCATGGAGCTGCAGGGCACTGTGCCGACGATCAAGCTCTCTTTCGCGGGCGTAAAGGCGGAAACTTTCAGGGGCTTTCTGATTTCACTCGCCGGAAGAATATCGATTCTTCTTTCCAGATACCGCTTCCTGCCGGAGTCAGGCGTCCTCAACGAGGATGAAAAAGAATTCTTCTCAGAGATATCCCGGGTCATTCCGAAGATTCCCAACCCGGACAAGGATTCAGACAGCTATCTGGAATTCATTTTCAAACTGACCCACATTTTCCACCTTTTATCGGCCTGGCTGTTCCGATATCATGGAAAAAAAGTCTATATCTTCCTCGATGAATATGACACGCCTCTGCAGACAGCCTACATGTATCACTACTACGACGAAGCGATCTCTGTACTGAGGGAATTGTTTTCGGAAACTTTTAAGGAGAACGAGTATCTGGACCGTGCCGTGATCACAGGAATCACCCGCATCGCAAAAGAGTCCCTGTTCTCCGATATGAACAACCTGGCCGTCTGCTCTGTCCTTTCCGGTGGATATGACAGTTCTTTTGGCTTCACACAAGAAGAGATGAAAGCCATACTGAAGGAATACAGCCTTACGGACAAAAGAGACCTGGTCCGTTTCTGGTACGACGGGTTTACGATCGGAAAGGAGACAGAAATCTACAATCCCTGGTCCGTCGTCAACTATCTTTGCGACAGAAAGAGCCCCCCGCAGGACTACTGGGCGCAGTCCGGAGGACTGGACCTGGTCGACCATCTGGTACGGAGAGGCGGAATTGCCCTTAAAGAAGGATTTGAAACCCTGCTGGGCGGCGGCGTCATAGAAAGAAGAATCCGGGACGACCTGATTTTCCCATGGCTTGATGAGGATGAAAGCGCCGTCTGGTCCATGTTGATCGCGGCCGGTTACATAAAGCCTGTTCCCGGAGCAAAAAGCAGGACAAAGCTTACGATCACCCTGACCAACCACGAATCCCTCGCCTGTCTCTCGAACATGGTGACGAAATGGTTCGCAACGCGGTCGGGAAACTATATGGAACAGTTCGCGGATGCTTTATTGGCTGATGATCTCCGGGAAATGAACGCGGCAATGCAGGAAGTTGTCCTGACATGCTCATCTTCTTTCGACACAGGAATAAAACCATCCGCCGGAACTGTACAGCCGGAAAACTTTTTTCACGCACTGACTCTCGGTATGCTCACCTGCCTGTCGGAGGACTACCGCGTCACTTCCAATCGGGAAAGCGGCTTCGGCCGCTATGACGTCAGCCTGGAGCCTCTGGATGTGAAGGGGAATCTGTCAGCTGCCATCCTCGAATTCAAGGTTTTCGATAAAGCTAAAGGAGACCGGAAGCTGAGGGACACTGCAGACCGCGCAAGAAAGCAGATTGATGAAAAAGCATACGATGCCGATCTGCTTTCCCGGGGGATTCCCACGGGAAAGATCCGGAAATACGGTTTTGGCTTCCGCGGAAAAGAGGTCATCATCGTGAAGTGACGTACCCACGGACAACACCCTTCGTCAGCAGGGGTTTTACGCATCGATCCGATAATTACATTTCAGTTTTTGCAGCAATGGAGACAAAAGCATGTTTGATGTCATCATCGTCGGCGCGGGAAGCGTCGGCTGCGCCACTGCGCGCGAACTTTCCCGCTACAGGCTGCGCGTCCTGGTCCTGGAAAAAGGCCATGACCTCTGCGCAGGCGCAAGTAAATGCAATTCCGGCATGATCCATGCCGGTTACGATCCGATCCCGGGTACGAATGAAGCAAAATTCAATGCGCCCGGCTGCCGGCTGATGTACCAGATCTGCGACGAGCTCTCCGTTCCCTGTTTAAAAAACGGAACGACTATCTTCGCGACGAATGAAAGCGGCATGCGGGAGCTTTATAAGCTGGAGGGCTTCGCCAGAGAAAATCATGTCCGGGCAGAGATCGTCACTCCGCCCTCCCTCTATGAACTCCTGCCGGATATCGGAAAAGATGTGAAGGCTGTCCTCTGGGTTCCCGACGGCGGCGTCACGAATCCTTTCTGTGTCACCTTTGCCCTCGCGGAAAACGCCTGGGCGAACGGCGTGGAATTTTATAAAGAAGCGGAAGTTACAGATATTCAAAAGTCGGAAGAAGGTTTTCTGGTGACCGCGAGGATGCCGGCGTCACAGGCCATGGACATCCCCGGCACTACTCCGGCGGACGCTCAGCCTGAAGGCGGGACCTGCCCTGTCACCTTCTCCGCCCGCATGGTCATCAACTGCGCCGGCGGTCACTCCGACGTCATCAACAACATGGTCTCGGAAAAGAAATTCCGCATTATCCCGCGTTTCGGTGCCCATGTCGTCCTGGACAGAAAGCATTCGGACAAGCTCACGACCACCCTCATGGAGACGCCCCACGACCTGCCCGGCGGCGGCCATACCAAGGGTATGGCTATCATCACGACGACTGGCGGCACCATGCTGCTGGGCTGCGACGCCACTGAAGTGGACGACCCCGATTTCACGGACACACGGAGGGAATCCATCGAGCAGATCGTCGATTATTTCAAAAAAGCATGGAAGGACCTGCCCCTGGGAAGCGACGGTACACCCTTCCCCGAGGACGAGATCATCTCCATCTTTGGAGGCTGCCGCCCCCACGCGGACACCAACGACTTTGTCATCGGCGAACCGGATGACGCCCCCGGTTTCGTAAACGCGGGCGGCACCGAATCCCCCGCCTTCACCGCCTGCTATGCGATCGCGCAGCACGTCGCGGGCATCTGCATCGACCGGCTGAAACCGCCCGTCAATGAAAACTTTGATCCGCACAGGCCGGCAAAAAAGGCCTTCCGGGATATGACCAATGAGGAGCGCCGCGCGGCCATCGCTGAAAACCCGGACTATGCCAAGATCGTCTGCCGATGCGAGATGGTCACCGAAGCAGAGATCCGGGACGCCATCCGCCGTCCCCTGGGCGCCCGCTCTATCTCCGAAGTCAAGCTCCGCACCCGCGCCGGCATGGGCCGCTGCCAGGGAGGCTTCTGCAGCCCCCGGGTTCTGGAGATCCTGAGCGAAGAGCTGGGCATCAGCCCCCTGGAGGTCACCCAGTGCGGCGGCTCTTCCAGAGTCCTGGCCGGTCTGGCCTGCAATGCCTGACCCGGATAAGCCGGAACCGGCAGCGCGCGGTTTTCATCATAAGCAACAGTTTTCATCAATCATTTTCGTCAATCATATATACGCGCAGTTTCATCAAGCATATGCACGCATATATACGCGCAGTTTTCAACATAAGTATTTTGTCTTCATAAGTAATTTGTCTTCATAAGTGATTTATGGCACCGCGCCTTGGAGTTGAAGCATGAAAGAAGTGGAACTTGTCGTCATCGGCGGCGGGGCCGCGGGAATGGCGGCCGCTGTCAGCGCATATAAAAACGGTGTGCGGGATATCCTGATCCTGGAGCGGAACTCTGCCCTGGGCGGAGTCCTGCAGCAGTGCATTCATAACGGATTCGGCCTGCACCGCTTCAAAGAGGATCTGACCGGCGTGGAATTTGCCGCCAGATACGCGGATATGGTGCAGGAGCTGAGGATTCCGTATCTCCTGAACACCTTCGTGATCGAACTGCACTCGGACAGGACCATCACTGCCGTGAGTCCTGAAGAGGGTCTCATGGAGATCCGGGCAAAGGCTGTCGTCCTCGCCATGGGCTGCCGTGAGCGCAGCCGCAACGCCCTCCTCATTCCCGGTGCCCGCGGCGCTGGCATCATGACTGCCGGCACAGCCCAGCGCTACCTCAATATCGACGGTTACCTGCCCGGCCGCCGCATCGTCATCGTCGGCTCCGGCGACATCGGCCTGATCATGGCCCGCCAGTTCGTCCTGGAGGGCTGCGAAGTCGCGGCTGTCGTGGAGATCATGCCCTACTCCGGCGGCCTGCCCCGCAACATGAAGCAGTGCATCGAGGACTTTGACATCCCGGTCTACTACAATTCCGTCATCTCCGAAGTCTGCGGCAAAGAACGTGTCTCCTCTGTCCTCGTCGGAAAAGTCGACGAGAACCGCCGTCTCATCCCCGGCACTGAGTTTGAGATTTCCTGTGACACCCTCCTCATTTCCGCCGGCCTCATCCCGGAGAACGAACTGACAGAAAGCGCCGGCATCGCCATGAGCCGGGCTACGAAGGGCGCCCTGGTCACGGAAGACCTCCAGACCAGCATTCCCGGCATATTTTCCTGCGGCAACGTCCTCCACGTCCACGACCTCGTCGACTTCGTCAGCGAAGAAGGGGAGGAGGCGGGCAGAAATGCCGCCGCCTGGCTGCTTGCGGAAAAAGAAACTGCTTTAAAGGAAACTGCTTCAAAAGAAACTGTTTCAAAAGAAGCTGTTTCAAAAGAAGCTGCCTCAAAGGAAACCACTTTAGCCGAAACTGCTTCAAAAGAGGAGACCAAAGCCGGGAACATCCGCGTACTCTCCGGAGACGGCGTGGGCGGCATCGTCCCCCAGACCGTGAGGCAGGACACTCCCCTCCCCGAGGTCCATTTCATGTTCCGCCCCCTCGCCCGCTACCGCGACGCGGTGATCACCGCCCGGTACCGCGATACCGTGAACACCTCCGGAGCCGGGGAAAACGGCGCTGCGCGTACAGCAAGTACAGGTGGACAGACCGGTCAGAACAGCATGAACGCCTCCGGAGCCGGGGAAAACGGCGCTGCACGTACAGCAAGTACAGGGGGACAGACCGGTCAGAACAACAGGATTTTGATCCGAAAGCGCTTCCTCGCCCTCACCCCCGGCGAAATGTGCAAGATCACCATCCCGGCGGAAAAACTTAAAAATGCCCCTGAAATCATTTTTGACATTGAAGGGACACAAGTCTGACCACCGTGCCTTCTGAAAGAACCTGCAGCCAGCTCTCTGAGCACATGTTCCCTCCTGCCCTTTTTCCCGCGATTATAATCAGATATATTGCAGGATGAAAAACAAGTTGGAAAACAAGTCAAAGAACAGGTTAAAGAACAAGTTGAAGGACAAGCTAAAGAGCAGGTTAAAGAACAAGTTGAAGGACAAGTTAAAGAGCAGGTTAAAGAACAAGTTGGAGAGCAAACCATCAGGAATTCTATATCTATGAAAAAAACAGACAAGCACCAGGAACTCATCTGCATCATCTGCCCGCGAGGCTGCCGCCTGACCGCTGAGACCGGTCCCGACGGAAAGCTGGAGATCAGCGGCAACAGCTGCCCCCGGGGAATCGAATATGCCCGCCAGGAACTGACTGCGCCCATGCGCGTCCTTACTGCCCTGATGCGGCTGCAGAACATGGAAAAGCCGGTCAGCGTAAAAACCGACCGGCCTGTTCCCAAAGCTCTGTTGTTTGACTGCGCGGCAGAGATCTACCGCACCCATCCCGCACCGCCTGTCCGCCGCGGAGACATCCTCATCCGCGACCTCTGCGGGACCGGATGCAATGTCGTCGCTACCCGCGACGCCATCGCCGGCGAAAGTCGCTGAAAGCACCCTCTCATTTTTCCATGATGGCCTCGATCTCCCGCCCGGATCCGATCTCAAAATGACAGGCCACGATACCAAGATCGACCCTGGTACAAGGACCCATTCCTTTTACCCTGACCGCCGGCTGGCCGTTTTTCATTCCAAAAACAAACTTCTGCTGGTTCATTGCTGTGGGAGCCTTAAGAGCGGCCTCCACGCCGCTGCGGAACCAGTCCGGCATATTGCCCTTGGTGGCGACCACATCTTCTGTTTTCTTACTCTTGCGGCTGATTCCCTGCGTTTCACCATAACCAAGGGCGATCACCATGCAGAGCGTATCTCCCGGGGCCACCACCTCTTTCACTTTCTTTTTATTGAAAGTCAGCGCTGCCCAGCAGGTGTTCAGACCAAGCTGCTGAGCTAAGAGGACGATCTTCTCCCCATAATATCCACAGCGGAAATCAAAGGATTCATCCTTCTTTCCGGCAAGCACAATGTAGTTTTCCACATTCCGGAAACTGCCGTAGTGGGCAAGTCTGGAATCAAATCCCGCCGGATCGTCATACCGTATGGATATGTTCAGGTCCCCCTCTTTATTGCAGTCCGCCGTAAAAGCATCCAGCTGGCTGCGGACTTTCTCCGGTATCGGGGTCGATTTGTAGGCCCTCACAGAATGCCTTGCATCGATCGCTTCCAGTAACGTCATGGTTTTGATCCCCCTTTCCAACTTTTCACTCCGGATTTCCGGACTCTTTTTAACTATGATTTTCTAGCAGTAATTTTTTAGCAATAATTTTCTTTCCGTATTTCCGGACTGTTTTATCAAGGTTTTATCAAAACCATACCTTATAGGCTCCATTTTCGCAATGCATTTTCGTTAATTTCCGCACGGAGACCCGCACAGAGATCCGCGCAGAAGGAGGCAGAATACTCCGGCATGTCCGTTTAGTAAATTCGTATATAATGAAAATTCTAAGATCTGTTTTTGACAAAAACTTCATAAAGATCACGATGATGATCGCCTTTCCGATCATGGTGCAGACCGGAATCACGAACTTTGTGAACATGCTGGACAACATCATGGTCGGGAGGATCGGTACTGATCCCATGACCGGTGTTTCTATTGTAAACTCCCTTTTATTTGTCTGGAATCTGTGTGTATTCGGCGGGCTTTCCGGGATCGGTATTTTTACTGCACAGTACTGCGGCAAAGATGATCAGGAGGGGGTCCGCCATACCTTCCGGCTGCAGATCCTGATGTCGCTTCTCCTGACTGCGGCGGGGATCTACATTTTTATGAGCCATGGGCAGTCCCTGATCGGTCTGTATCTGCACGAAGATGGAGGCGGGGGATCTGTTGAAGCGACGATGCAGGCTGCGCTCAGCTATCTGACCGTGATGTGCTTCGGCTTTCTTCCTTTTGCGGTCACGCAGGCCTACAACACGACGATCCGGTCCCATGGGGAAACCGTTGCGCCGATGATCGCGACATTGATCGCAGTAGTCGTAAATCTTGCCGGAAACTATATTCTGATCTACGGGAAACTGGGCGCACCTGCACTTGGTGTTGTCGGAGCCGCGGCAGCCACGGTGACCTCAAGATTTGTCGAGCTTGCCTTTATCGCGGTCTGGGCCCACACCCACGCGGCAAGGATTCCCTTTATTACAGGCGCTTACCGGAGCCTGTATGTGCCCCGGGTACTCACGCTGAACTGCATCCGGAAAGGGACGCCGCTTCTTTTAAACGAAGCTCTCTGGTCCGGCGGACAGGCGATCCTCACTCAGTGCTACAGCGTGCGCGGCCTTTCTGTGGTATCCGCGCTCAATATCGCGCAGACACTCGGCAACGTATTCAACGTTGCCTTTATCGCAATGGGATCGGCGACGGCGATCATCATCGGCCGAAAGCTGGGGGAGTGGGGAGAATCGCGCACAAAAGAGCTCAAAAACGAAGCCTGGAGACTCATGCTCTTCTCCTGTTTTTTGTGCATGCTCTCATCTACGTTGATGATCTCAGTCTCCTTCGTTTTCCCGAAAATCTACAATACAACGAATGAGATCCGGGCACTGGCGACAGGGCTGATCATTCTCATGGCCGCCTATATGCCCATACATTCTTTTAACAACGCTTCCTACTTCATCATCCGGTCCGGCGGAAAAACATTCATCACCTTTTTGTTTGACTCCTGCTTCTGCTGGGCTGTGTCCATCCCGGCCGCCTACTTTCTGGCCCATTATACGCGGGTCCCGATCCTGCCCATGTATGCGGCGGTGATCTCCTGTGAACTGGTCAAAGTCGTGATCGGGATAACGCTTGTAAACAAAGGGATCTGGATCAAGAACATAACTGTTTAATTCTCTGTATGGATCCCTTGCTCAGGCGGGACAAAACTCAGAATATCATGTTGCTTATCAAGCCGGTATAAAACACGAAATGTTCCGGTGCTGCACGGTTTACAGGCGGTTTACTGAGATGCGGCGTTTGCTTTTCAAAATACCGGCATTTTGATACAATATCGGTTAGTGTATCACTGGGTAACAGTCTGAAAAGAGCATCCTCTTTGGCCATTACACCATTGCAGCGGGTGAAAGTTCTGAAAAATACCTGAACCAATATCATGTCATCAGCCCGGATGTCTCAAATTTTTATAAGTGAGTCTGACAAACGAAAGGATTGCGTTTATGAACATTTTGAATGGGCAGAATCTGTTTGATGTCGCCGGCAAGGTCGTTCTGGTGACTGGAGCGGCTACCGGTCTCGGCGAGGGCTATGCTCACATTTTTGCGGAATCCGGATGTAAGGTCGCCTGCGCGGACATCCAGTTTGAAAAGGTGCAGGAGACGGCGGCAGACATCTGCTCCCAGGGCTTTGAAGCCCGCGCCTTCCGGGTGGATGTGACAAAACAGGACAGCATCCGGCACATGGCGCAGGAGATTCTGGACGCCTACGGTCGGATCGATGTCCTGGTCAACAACGCCGGCGTTGAGCACATCGAACCCTACACAGAAGTCACGGAAGAGCACTACGACTTCATCACCTCTGTCAACCTGAAGGGTGTCTTCTTTGTCGGTCAGGAGATCGCCAGGATCATGAAAAAACAGGGCGGCGGCAAGATCATCAATATCGGCTCCCTGGGCAGCTACATCGGTCTCGCCGAATCCAGCGTCTACTGCTCCACCAAGGGCGGAGTGATCCAGCTTTCCAAAACCATGTCCATCGAACTGGGTGCCGACAACATCCAGGTCAACTGCGTAGCGCCCGGATATTTCATCACACCGATGACCCGGCCCTTCTACGATGACCCGGACCACCGCGCCTGGATCGAGAGCCGGATTCCTCTGCACAACTGGGGAACCGTCAGGGATCTGGCCGGTCCCATGCTCTTCCTCGCGTCCTCCGCGTCTGACTACGTCACCGGCGCGACGATCAAGGTCGACGGCGGCTGGCTGGCCAGCTGATCCCGGATCCCGGGCCCTGCCTGTCAGCACTGTCTGTCCGTCAGGAACATCCCGTCCTGCATCTGCAGACCGGACTCTGCACTGTATTTACGTTTCTTTAGTTTCCTTAATGAGAGCGGCAGAGATTTGTCTGCAGATATTGAAATGTAATTTAAACAGACATTCATCCATGTTTTATAAACTGTGAAAGTTTTTTGTAAATTGTGAAAGGACTGCTATATGAAGATGAAAGCACTGCGCTGGTACGGAATCCATGATGTCCGGACGGAAGAAATCGATAAGCCGGCTCCTGCCCCCGGCGAGGTGCTCATCCGTGTCCTCTATGCCGGAATCTGCGGCTCGGATCTGCATATTTACAACAAAGCCATGTTCATCCAGAACATCCCCGAGACCATGGGGCATGAATTCTTCGGTATCGTAGAGGACGTTTCACAGGCTGATCAGCCGGGGCGCAAGTCCGGTTTTAAAGAAGGCGATCTGGTCATCGCGAATCCTATGATGACCTGCGGGGAATGCGACAGCTGCCGCCGCGGCGATTTCAACACCTGCGAAGTCCTCGGCTTCATCGGCGAGGTCCGTCAGGGATGCTTCGCAAAATATATCTGCCTGCCTGAGGACCACCTGATCCATGTCCCAAAGTATGTGGATAAGTACGCTGATATGGAAAAAATGGCTCTCGCGGAACCCCTGGCGGTGGCGGTAAACGTGTGTAACCGCGCAGGTCTGAGTGCCTGCCTGAAGATCCCGGGATCAGGGGCTGACGGACTCTCCTCAGACAAACCCGCCCGTGAGGGGCTTTCCTCTGATGGATCTTCCTCCGGTGAACCTTCCTCTGACGGATTTTCCTCCAGGGAACCCTCCCCTGCTAAACTGTCTTCCGGCAGACAGGAAGCCCAGACTGCAGACCAGGTCTCTCTGGCCATTATCGGGGCCGGTCCCATCGGTCTCCTCACCGCAGCCCTGGCCAGGCAGGTCTGCGGGATCCGCAATGTCACCGTCGTCAACCGCTCGGAAACCAGACGGAATATTGCGGCCCGGCTGGGCGCAAAGGCTCTGCCCGCCCTTCCCGATGGCGCGCGCTTTGACAAGGTCATCGAAACGGCCGGCAGTCCCGCGACCCTGCGTCTCGCACTGGAGCATGTCCGCGCGGGCGGTCAGGTCCTCGCCGTCAGCGTCTTTGAAGACGGCGACTGTCCGATCGACGCAAATCTCATCGTCGGTTTCCAGATCACTCTCACCGGATGCAACTGCTATACCACAGAGGATCTCAAAACGGCTGTAGACCTGCTCGCTTCCGGCCGCATTGATGTCTCTCCAATCATCACGGACATCGTTTCCCTCGATGAGGGTAAGGCCGCCTTCGAGAAGCTCTGCGCAAAAGAAAAAACCGCCGCAAAAATCTTATTCCGGATGGAGTGACTCAGCGGGATATTAAGTAAAGGGATATTATATGGATCAAATTGAACGGCGGGACAAAGAACTCGCTTATATCACCGACCACAGTGTAATGGAAGAACAGGCCCGCTGCAGGAAAATCCTTCAGAAGCTCAATTTCATGGACCGCTCTGATTTTGGCGGCATAGCGGAAGTCGTCCGGGAGCTCCTCGGGAAATCGGAGAACGCCTTCATCAATCCTCCCTTTTACTGTGATTACGGAACCCACATCGAAGTGGGGAAAAACTTCTTTGCCAACTACAACTGCACGATCCTGGATGTGGCAAAGGTAAAGATCGGCGACTACTGCCAGATGGCCCCCAATGTAGCCATCTACACAGCCGGTCACCCGGTTCATCCGGACAGTCGTAATTCCCTGTATGAATACGGCAAAGCCATCACTATTGGTGACAATGTCTGGATCGGCGGCAATACTGTCATCCTCCCCGGGGTCACCATCGGAAACAACGTCGCAATCGGAGCGGGCAGCGTCGTCACCAGGGACATCCCCGACTGGAGCCTTGCTGCCGGAAATCCATGCAGGATCCTGCGGCAGATCGGGGAAACTGACCGGAAAAAGCTCTATAAGGATGAAGAATTCGACGAGGAAGCCTGGGCTGATATCGTCCGCCGCGGCTTTGCCCCGCATTGAGGGACTGTCACTGCACAGGGGCAGGAGATTTTTCCAGTCTTTCTTCCGGTTCCTCCCTGTTCCCTTTCCTTATTCTGTTTTATTGTTCCATTTTATTGTTCCGTTTCCTTATTGCGTTTTTTGTTCCGTTTCACTGTTCCGTTCCATTCGCATTCGCATTTTTCAGCGATTTCCCTGTTTATTATACGTCGCGCGTGCGCTATAATAAGCGGAATCCGTCGAAATCTCAGTGAACCTCTGTGTCCTTATCTGCATTCATGCACTTTGAGGAGGAAATATATGGAAAGTAATAATAACATTTATAAGATAAAACACCTGCTGTCCGCGGGGCTGGTCATTCTCTCCCTCTTTCTCGGAAGCCTCGTCCCCGGGAACCTTTTACCCGGGAATCTCTTGTCCGGTCATCTCTTGTCCGGTTATCTGAGCGGAAGCCTGCAGGCATTTGCTGCGGAATCATCCTCATCCGCTGACTCTTCCGAGTCCGACAGCATTGCCCTGCATGACGCCTATTTTTACCGTCAGGAGGATGGACAGCTTAAGTACTGGCTTGACCTCGGCGGAGAGGATATCAGGCTCCACTGCTTTTTCCGTTCCGGCAGCCCAGACTATTATGAAAAGATCTATACTCTGTTCCCGGAGCCGGAGAGCTCACAGGGAAACACGATCAGCATCAGGGAGATCAGGGTCGACGGCAGCACAGATATTTCCTCCTGGTTCCTCTTTATGGGAATCACCTTTACCGATGATTCCGCTGTCCTGTCAGTCGTCCGCGACGATGAGACTCTGGCAGGCGGAGGGGGCAGCAACCTTCTGACCGGCAGCTATGTAATGACTGCCGGCAGACCGGACAGCTCCCCGAAGACTTCGGCCACCACACCTGCGGAAGGGTCCTATGATGATTACATGCATTATAACGGATCCGCTTTCCTGGTAAACGGCGGACAGCTCCGTTACTGGATCGAATTCCGCGATAACTTTGAGCTCCACTGCCTTTTCTTTAACGGAGACCCCGCTTCCGGAGGAACCTATGAGGAGGTCTACACCCTCTATCCGGATCTTGACAATTCTCCCGCGCAGGAGCTGATCATCAAGAGTGTGGCAAACGGACAGGGAACCGACATCACCGACAGCTTCCGGAAATTCAGATTCCTCTTTTCTTCTAATGACTCGGTTGTAATGGAGGTGGAGCGCGACACGACAAAACTCGCAGGAGGGGGCGGCAGCAATCTCCTCGACGGCAGCTACACGCTGTCTCCCTGCCCTGCCCTTGAAGCCGTCAGGGAACTTCTCTCCCCTGCCGGTTCTTCATCAGGGAAAAAGGCTTCTTCCACAGCCTCTGAATCCTACTCCCCGGAGGAGCTCTGTGAACTTGCGCAGAACTACTATAAACGCCATAATGACTTTTTCCCGCCGGAAGCAGATTATGTCAAAAACGACAACGGTACCTATACGATCCATCTGTATGAGATCGTAGACGATGGTGACGGCATGGGCCACACCGCCACCTCCGCCTGGTATACTGTCGATACCTCCGGCATCGGCACGGATGACATCATGGGCGGAACCGTAAACCTGAATAAATAACCGGACAGCCGACAGAGGACAAAATTCTGTACCGATTAAAGACTCACCCGCGGGATAACCGGACAGCCGGCAGAATGACACAATTCTGTACTGATTTAAGACTCGCTCGCGAGTATGGAAGCAGACGGATAAAACATTGTCTGAATAAAGCAATAAAGCCGGGCACGGACTGTTGCAAAACAGCCTGTGCCCGGCTTTTTTCATTTATCATTTGACATTTATCCCAGCCCCAGCAGCTTTATCCCAGGCCCAGCAGCATTCCGATCATGCGCAGGAGAAGGGCTGCGCCCCAGGCCACTGCGCACTGCCAGAGTACGACGGCTGCCGCCCATCTGGTCCCCAGCTCCCTCTTGATCGATGCCACTGCAGCCACACAGGGGGTGTAGAGCAGGGAAAAGACCAGAAGGCAGCCCGCTGTGAGTGAGGACATGGACTGGCCGATACCGCCCTCAGCTCCAAACAGGACCTTCAGGACAGAGACCACGCTCTCCTTGGCCATGAATCCCGAGATCAGCGATGTACAGATCCGCCAGTCTCCCAGTCCGGCGGGACGGAAGAGGGGGACCAGGAAGCTCGCGATCGCCGCCAGGATGCTGGTTTGAGGATCTTCTACCAGGTTGAAATGGAAGTCAAAGCTCTTTAAGAACCACACGAGGACTGTCGCGACCAGGATGACGGAAAAGGCTCTCTGTAAAAAGTCTTTTGCCTTTTCCCACAAAAGCTGGGCGACGCTCCTGACCCCCGGCAGGCGGTAATTGGGAAGCTCCATGACAAAAGGAACCGCCTCTCCTTTAAACATGGTCCTTCTGTAAAGCGCAGCTGCCAGAACTCCCAGAAATATCCCGAGGAAATACAGGGCGACAATGATCAGCCAGCCCTTGTCGGGGAAAAAGACCGCCACAAAAAAGGAGTAGATCGGAAGCTTTGCCATACAGCTCATAAAAGGGGTCAGCAGAATTGTCATCCTTCTGTCCCGGTCACTGGGAAGAGTCCGGGTGGACATGACCGCGGGGACAGTACATCCAAAGCCGATCAGCATGGGGACGATACTTCGTCCGGACAGGCCGATCCTGCGGAGGATCTTGTCCATAAAGAAGGCGACACGGGCTATGTATCCGCTGTCCTCCAGGATTGACAAAAAGAAGAACATGGTGACGATGACCGGCATGAAACTGAGGACGCTTCCCACTCCCTCAAAAATACCGTCGATGACCAGACCGTGGATCGCTTCATTGACGCCCGCGGCGGTCATTGCGGCATCCGCCGCCTCGCCCAGAGCCCCGATCCCTGCCGCCAGCAGATCCTGCAGGAAGGCGCCGATGACATTGAAGGTCAGATAAAAGATACAGCCCATGACTGCTATAAATACCGGAATGGCCGTATATTTGCCGGTCAGGATCCTGTCGATCCTCTGGCTGCGGAGATGTTCCCTGCTCTCGTGAGGCTTCACAACACAGGCCTCGCAGACCTTCTGGATAAAGGCAAACCTCATGTCCGCCATGGCCGCGCTCCGGTCCAGTCCGCGCTCCTTTTCCATCTGGAGGACGATGTGCTCCAGCATTTCCAGTTCATTCTGGTCCAGGGCCAGCTGATCGATGATCAGACGGTCTCCCTCGATCGCTTTATCCGCCGCGAAACGGGGAGGAAGCCCTGCCCTCTCCGCATGGTCCTCGATCAGGTGGATGACTGCGTGGAGACAGCGGTGGACAGCGCCGCCGTGGTCGTTGGCGTCACAGAAATCCTGTCTCGCAGGCCGTTCCTGATAGTGGGCGATATGGACGGCGTGGCGGACCAGCTCATCGATTCCTTCATTTTTTGCGGCCACGATCGGAACCACCGGAACTCCCAGCATACTCTCCATCCGGTTGATATCGACAGACCCGCCGTTGCCGCGCAGCTCGTCCATCATATTGAGGGCGACCACGACAGGAATATTCATTTCCAGCAGCTGCATGGTCAGATACAGGTTTCGCTCGATATTCGTGGCATCCACGATATTGATGATCGCCCTCGGGTTGTTGTCAAGGACAAAGTTCCGGCTCACCAGCTCCTCGCTCGAATAGGGCGACATGGAATAAATACCCGGCAGGTCAGTGATCATAGTATTAGCCTGACCGCGGATCTCTCCGTCCTTGCGGTCCACCGTGACCCCCGGGAAGTTCCCGACATGCTGATTTGCCCCGGTCAGCTGGTTAAAAAGCGTCGTCTTGCCGCTGTTCTGATTTCCGACAAGGGCAAAGGTCAGGAGCTCCCCGTCCGGGAGCGGATCTCCGCTTCCCTTGGGATGATACTTGCCCTCTTCTCCAAGTCCGGGGTGCTCGATCTCTCTGGATGCACTTTTCTGCTGCCCGTCCTCCGCTGCTCCGGAACCCCCTGCCTGCGTTCCGGCTTTATTTTCAACCAGTGTAGCCTCGATCTTCCGGGCATCCTCCAGCCGCAGAGTCAGCTCATATCCATGGATGCGCAGTTCCATCGGATCCCCCATGGGAGCCAGTTTCACCAGGGTCACCTCCGCCCCGGGGATCACTCCCATGTCCAGGAAATGCTGGCGCAGCGCGCCCTCTCCTCCAACTGCATCGATTCTGGCTGTCTGCCCGATTTTCAAGTCTCTGATCGTCATGCTCCTGCCCCTTTTAACAGTTTTCCAGTTTGTACACCGATATCTTCCAGTGATAGTATTTTCTACCGGAAGACATTAATTATACAACAAAAAAACACCTCCGACAATCTCTTTGTTAAAACCATCTAACTCGGGGTTAACTGATTTGTCCGGAAGGCAAAATAGAGGCGTTCCCCTGAAAGGAACGCCTCCAAGTCTCTGACCGTCAGATTCTAATCAATAAGGTTCTTACCAATAAGGTTCTTATCAATAATTTTCCGGTGTAAACTTCATCCCTGTCAACCGCTGCAACATCACTGCGAGGAAGGAGTAGACATACTCCACACTGGCGATGCGCACGGCATCCCTTCCCACATCACCAAACTGTTTTGTCGCTGACAGGGTCTTTCCGTCAATAACGAAGCCAAAACAGACCATCCCCACAGGTTTCTGCGCAGTACCGCCCGTGGGACCTGCGATCCCGGTAATGCCGACGCCGACCTGGGCATTGTTTGCCCGGGCAGTGCCGACAGCCATCTGGACAGCAACCTCTTCACTCACGACTCCATGCCGGCTGATCGTTTCCGGGGAGACTCCCAGATACTTCACCTTGGCCTCATTGGAGTAGGTAACGAAGGATGAATTAAACACATTGGAGGCAGACGGGATGTCCACCAGGTGCGCCGCAGCCAGACCTGCAGTACAGGATTCCGCAAAAGAGATGGTCCATCCCTTCGCCGTGAGGATGTCCACGATCAGAGCCGCGCGCGTGTCAGTCTCTTCATGCTTGATCACATATTCCATAAAGATGCTCCTCTTAGCAGTTGACGACATTCCAGGGAAGATTCTGTCACGTCCTGCCGTTACATGTACAAACCCTGCCGGGGACTTGTTCATGCAACATTCTGTCTTTTTTCAGAGAAAAAAGAGAATAAAAAATAACAGAAACTAAATAAATGGCAGAAATCAAAAACGTCAGAGATTAAAAAATGGATGTATCTGTATTTTCGCAGAAAAATACAGATCGCAATATTTACGGGAACAAATCGGTATTCTGAAAACGAGCTGGAGATCTTATAGCCGGACAGGGGAGTCCCTCCCCCGTCCGGCATCTAAAAAAGTTATAGTCTGGAAGAACGGATCATTTCTTCAAATTAATTTCTTTTGACTGTTTCTTCTGAAATTATAGCCGCCCGATTATTTCTTCTGAATAAAGACCTTGTACTTTTCACCCCTGGGATTATATTCATCGCACGGGCTGGCCACTCTGATGTAATACGTTTTCCCTTTTTCCATATTCTTGACCAGACTCATATAGTCGCCTTCATATATGCGGCTTTTTTTGCCCATCACAGTCCTGCTGCTGTTCATCAGAGAAGCATCGAGCCATGCGCCAACTTCGACGTTCTTGACAACCACCCTGTATTTCCCGGTGGCGGAAGGTACGAATTTAAAGTAGTCTCTGTCCAACCTGAAATCGCTCTTCCCGTAACAGTTCTTTCCTACTGTCACGACCGTCGAGTCGCCCAGGGCATTTCCTTCCAGATCTTTCGTGTAATTGATCAAAAATTTTATCCTTCCGGCCCCCTTGTTTCCGTTCCTGATAATGATATAGTACCAGCTGTCAGTCTTCAGGGTCCTGTCCCATGTAGAAAAATTGGCAAAACCGCCTTTTTTTAAAGCAACACCGCCACCGAGGGCATCCTTTTTGTCCGTGCCGCGCAGATATACTGTGAAAGGCTTCGTTACGGTCTCATTAAAGATCATCACCTCATAAAAGGTTTTATAAGTGTTTGTCTTAAATTTGAAAATTGCATAGTCCTGAGAGCTCTTGAGATTTGTGGTATATTCTGTGCTAAATTTGACGATTTTGGCACTGCCCCGGGTGGCTCCGCCTGTTACTGCTGTAGCAGCCATTACAGGGGTAATGGTCATCGCGATAATCACAGCGGTGCAGACCGCCGCAATAAGCCTTTTCCACATTGTTTTCATGAAATACTCCTCCCTTTCTTTACATGACATGAGGTTTCTTCTGTGCTAAACTCCAGTTGTTTTCACATCTGTTCCCAGGGGATGTGCATCTGATGATCCAGGCCGCATATACGCGATTATCCCTGCAGGCCTCTTGCCTGACGGTCCATATCCTCCACGACGATGTCGTAGATCTCACCCAGAGTCCGGCAGTAGGCCAGCACCAGCCAGGGCTCATTGGTATGATAGTGGATCTTGATCGGGTCTCCGTCGCCGCCGACTGCCAGAAGGCTGTCGCCCTTGAAGTTTTCCGCGATGTAGTCAAAAACCTCGTCCTCGTCGAGATCCTCATAGCCGTCGATCAAGAGCTGTGTGTCATAACGAAATTCAATGGACTGTTCAGGTAACATGTTTTTCCCTCCTTGTGTTTGGTTGGTTACTTTATCTCTTTTCCTGCAGGATCTGTTCCACGAGTGCCGTACACTCATAGACCATATCGTCACAGTGGGGCTTCTGCGGCCGTCCTGCCTCGCGGTTCATGCGGAGCAGGTCGCGGCAGTTCAGGCATCCGCTGTGGTTCTCACGAACAGCACGGCAGAAGCCGCCGACAGTGGCCCCCTCTTCGATTCCATACAGGCCAAGTGCCATCAGGCCTCCGGTCACAGCCCCGCAGGTCTCGCCCATTTTCATGCCGCTGCCAAAGTTTGCCGTGATCCGGCAGGCAGCCTCCTCGGGCAGCCCGGCATCCGGTCCGAAGGCAGCCAGCACGGCCTGGGCACAGTTATAGTGTACGTTGGGGTCATTGCGGAGCTCTTTTGCGCGTTCCAGATATTTTCCCATTTCCCTGTTTTTTCCCTCCTCTATAGACACAGTTTTCATTTTACGCTTCGGCTTCGGGGCGCGTCTCCGCGTCAGCCTGAGATCCTGCTTCCGCCCGCATATCTATACCATCGCGAACTTCCGCCTCTGCTTCTGCGGCAGTCTGTGTATCTATATCATCGTGAGCTTTCGCCTGTGCTTCTGCGGCAGTCTGCGTATCTATATTATCATGAGCTTCCGCCTGCACATCCGTTTCAGCCTGCATCCCGTCATCTGTCGTCGGGGAGGCCTGTGTCCCGATCCTGCGCGGCTCGGGGCTGCGGTTCAGGATATTCATGAATTCCTCGCCGGTGATGGTCTCCTTGAAGTAGAGGTATTCGGCGATCTCGTCGAGCTTGCGCTTGTTGTCCCGCAGGATCTTCAGCGCCTTTTCGTGCTGGGCGCGGACGAGCTCCACGACCTTGCGGTCGATGAGGGCCTGGGTCTCCGCGGAGCAGGCCAGGGACGTGTCGCCGCCCAGGTACTGGTTGGTGACGGTCTCCATGGCGACCATGTCAAATTCATCGCTCATGCCGTAGCGGGTGATCATGGCGCGGGCCAGTCTGGTGGCCTGTTCGATGTCGTTGGAGGCGCCGGTGGTGACACTGCCGAACTCCACCTCTTCGGCGGCGCGACCGCCGGTCAGGGTGGCGATCTTGTTCTCGATCTCCTCCTTGCTCATGAGGTAGTGATTGCCCTCCTCCTCGACCTGCATGGTATAGCCCAGGGCACCGGAGGTGCGGGGGATGATGGTGATCTTCTGGACAGGCGCGCTGTTGGTCTGCATGGCCGCGACGAGCGCGTGTCCGACCTCATGGTAGGAGACAATGAGCTTCTCCTTGTCGGTCAGGATCGCGTTCTTTTTCTGATAACCCGCGATGACGACCTCGATGCTCTCCTCCATGTCCGCCTGATTGGCGAACCGCCTGCCGTCCCGGACGGCGCGCAGAGCCGCTTCGTTGACGATGTTGGCAAGTTCCGCGCCGGAGGCGCCTGCCGCCATTCGGGCGATCTTGTTGAAATCGACGTCAGTGCCGATCTTGATCTTCTTGGCATGGACCTTCAGGATATCGATGCGGCCCTGCAGGTCAGGGAGCTCCACGGGGACGCGCCGGTCAAAGCGGCCCGGCCTGGTCAGAGCGGGGTCCAGAGCCTCCGGACGGTTTGTCGCCGCCAGGATGACGACACCCAGATTCTCTTCAAAACCGTCCATCTCTGTCAGAAGCTGGTTCAGGGTCTGCTCGCGCTCATCATTGCCGCCGATCACACCGCCGTCGCGCTTTTTGCCGATAGCGTCGATCTCGTCGATGAAGACGATGCAGGGAGCCTTCTCCTTGGCCTGCCTGAACAGGTCGCGGACCTTGGAGGCACCCATGCCGACAAACATCTCGACGAATTCGGACCCGGACATGGAGAAAAACGGTACATTCGACTCGCCTGCGACCGCCTTGGCCAGCATGGTCTTGCCGGTTCCGGGAGGGCCGACGAGCAGGATGCCCTTGGGCATGGTCGCGCCGATCTCCTTATACTTTCCGGGATCGTGCAGATACTCCACGATCTCCATAAGATTTTCCTTTGCCTCTTCCTCGCCGGCGACGTCCGAAAAACGGATCCCTTCCGTCGATTTGACATAGACCTTGGCGTTGCTCTTGCCCATGCCGAACATCATCGAGGAGGCCCCGCCTCCCGCGCGATCCATCATTCTTTTGCTCATGAGATAACCGAGACCGCCGAAGATCGCGATTGGCAGCACCCAGCTGAGGAGAAAAGCAGCCATGGGCGACGTCTCCGGGATGATTTCGCTCCCGAACTTGGCGCCGGCTGCATACAGCCGGTCCACAAGTCCGTCGTCCTGCATATGGCCCGTGGCATAGATCTTTCCGTCCTTGTCCGTAAACAGAATATCGTTCGATCTGAACTCTACTTTTTCAATCTGTTTGTTCTCGGTCATTGTCATGAAGGTCCCGTAATCCACTTCCTCAATGGAAGCCCGCTTAAGAGACGGCATGATAAAGGCGTTGACGATCATCATGAACAGAATGATCGTCAGCGCGTAATAAAACATTGATTTCTGAGGGGGTTTTATTTCCTGCATGAAGTTTACTTCCTTTCCTGTGCGGCAGATGGCAGAGCAGGGCGTGACTATGCACCGGCTTTCGGCCGCCACCTGTCTGATTATCCTGCGGCATTATATCTTCGTAAATTTCTTCGCAATTTTTCACAATATCAGCTGTCGCAGTTAGTGTATAATGATCCGGAGTTCGGATGTTCTACACAATATAGCACAGTTAGTCGGGATTTCCTAATAAACTTTCTGTAAAATAATAAGAAATTTCCAGTTTACCGGAATGCTGCGTTTTCAGGCCTGGCGGATGATCCATGCCGGCAGGCCTGCGGACGCTTTACTTTTTGCTCAGCTCTGAAGGAGACGCTGCTGTCGCGGCATTCGACAGCCCGCAGACGATTCTCCTTTATACCTTACACGGCTTACTCCTCCGCCTTCATGATCTCTCTGGACAGGGTGGCGAAGAGCTCCGCCGTGTTGATGGGCTTGCTCAGGCAAGCGCTCATGCCCGCTTCGATACATCTTTTGGCGCTCTCGGGATCCACGTCCGCCGAAAGGGCGATCACAGGGATCGATTCGGCATCCGCAAGGCCGCAGGCGCGGATCTGCCGGGCAGCTTCCAGCCCGTCCATGATGGGCATCATGACATCCATCAGGACCGCCTGGTAGTGGTAGGGTCCGCTCTTTTTGAACATATTCACGGCTTCCTCCCCGTCCCTGGCCAGTTCCGTGTGGATGCCGCGGGTCTCGAGGATCTTCATGATGACCTCAGCGTTGAGGTTGTTGTCCTCCGCGACGAGGATATTTTTGCCGTAGAGCATGCGGCCCTCAATGGTAGAGCTGCGGCGGCTCTGGTTCCTGATCTGATCCGGCGTCGCCAGATCATACTCCAGGGTGACGATGAAGGTCGTCCCGCGGCCGAGCCTGCTGTGGCAGGTGATCGTACCTCCCAGCAGATCCACCAGATTGCGGCAGATATACAGGCCGAGCCCGGTGCCGTCCCGCAGGCTTTCCTCATTGGGGATCTCCTGTTCAAAGGGCATGAACATCTTTTGCTGGAAGACATCGCTGATGCCCCGCCCCGTGTCGCGGATAGTATAGGTATGGCTCGCGTTCCGCTCTGTATAGAGAACGCTGGCCTCGAAATCCACGCGGCCTCCCGGCTGGGTGAACTTGATCGCGTTCCCCAGGAGGTTGACGATGATCCGGGTCACATGCTCAGCGTCCATCATGACCACGCGGTTTTCACAGCCGTCGATCCTGGTCTTGAGTGTCAGACCGGCTTCCCTCGCCTTCTCCTCGACGACAGCGACCGCCTCCTCCAGCACGTCCCGTTCCCGGACCGCGGCGGCGACACTGACGACCTTGCCCGCATTGATGCGGCTGGTCTCCAGCACCTCATCAATGAGACTGGTCAGATAATGGGTCGAGGACAGGATCTTCTCCAGATTGTCCTTTACCGGGGCCCCCATGCCCTCTTCCTTCAGAGACAGCTGGGCCAGGCCCTTGATCGCGGTCAGCGGCGTCCTCATGTCATGACTCATATGGGAGAGGAAGGCCTCTTTTTCCTGGCCGGATTTGACCGCGGCCCGCAGAGCCTTGGACATCTCGTCGATCTGCTGCTGGTCCCCGATCTGCTTCGTCGTATCGATGAAGGTCAGGACCAGGCCGCTGACATATTCCCTCCCGAAGGCTGTTCTGTCCCCTTCCATGCCGCTCCTCCATCCACTGCCATAGGAGGACATCCCCGTGCTCCTGGTCCCGTAGGAATTCGGGTTCAAATATGTCCTTGCCTTCTCCGTCAGGCCGTGAGCGCCGGTGCTTCCGGTGCCCGGTCCGTCACTGTCCGCGCCTTCCTCGGAAGAAGCCGCCAGGTGGTCTTCTTCCAGGCTTTTTTCCTGCGTCCTGTAGGGCGCTATGCGGACGAGATAGGTCTTGCCTGAGACAGAGGCGCACGCCAGCTCCAGGGGCTGCATGGTCTGCAGGACCTGGTGACAGAGGGCTATGAGGTCCACAGCGGCAAAGTGGTAGGCGATATAGCGCAGAGACCGGCCGACATCGTGCTCCGCGACGCTGAATTCATCTGCGATATACTCCGTGAACTTGCGGACATTGAGCTTGCGGTCCACCATAACGATGCCCACCAGGGTGGTGGCGAGGAAGTTCGCCATGTCGTCATTGACGCTTGCCAGCTCTCCGACCTTAGCCTGATACTCGGAGTTGACGGTATAGAGTTCTTCATTGACCGACTGCAGCTCCTCGTTGGAGCTCTGCAGCTCTTCATTGGCTGTGAGCAGCTCCTCATTGGCCGCCTGAAGCTCCGCGTTCACGGACTCCAGCTCTGTGACTGTGTGGCTGAGGTTGTCCTGAGAGACATGCAACTCCTTTTCCAGGTCAGCGATGCGCTGGGCGGCGGCAGTATCGACGTTGTAATGCTCCATATCCACCGGCTGCTCCGGTTCCTGAGAAGTGCGGAGGAAGGCGATCGCCGTCACTCCTGTCAATGTCCCCATCTTGTCCGTGATCGGCTGCGCGATCAGGGAGATATACTCCGGCTCCGTGCCGATCCGCACCGGGATCCTGTCATAAGCGACAAGCGCCTGCTTCTCCCGGGACTCCTTGAGGGCCTTGGACACTGCGATCCGCAGATCCGCCCGGATGAGAGAAAAAATATCCAGGGTGACATTGCCGACCGGGATCGTGATGAAGTCCCCGCACTTGCCGTAGGAATGACAGAGTTCATTTTTTTCATTGATGAGGACACAGGCCGGCATCAGGAGCTCCAGCGCCCGGGTTTCCATCTCCCCTTCGCGCATGCCGGCATCCTGATCATACGATTCCCCCTTATAATGCTGGGGCATGAGCTGGCTCTCGATGCCCTGGAGCGAATAGGTGATATGCTCGTGGGAAGGGGTGCGTCCCGCGCTGTTGTGCACAAAGATCTTTTCATTCGGGCACAGGACGCGGAAGACATCGTCGTAGTCGATGACGGACTCCGACCGGCCGAGGAAAAGATAGCCGCCGTCGTTGAGGGCCATATGAAAGATGGCAAAAAGATTCCGCTGCAGGATATTCTGAAAATAGATCAGGAGGTTCCGGCAGCTCACCAGATCCAGCCTGCCGAAGGGGGGATCCTGGAACACATTGTGCTGGGCAAAGACGATCATCTTGCGGATATCGTGATTGACCGCGTAGCGGTTTCCTTTTTTGGAGAAAAAGCGGGAGAGGCGCGTGACCGAGACATCCTCGAGGATACTGTCCCCGTAGACGCCGCGTCCCGCGACGGCGATGGAATCACCGTCGAGATCCGTCGCAAAGATCTTGATATCACGGCGCAGTCCCAGCTCCTCCATAGCCTCGGCAAAGAGGATCGCTATAGAATAGGCCTCCTCGCCTGTGGAACAGCCCGCCACCCAGACCCTGATCTGGTCGGACGTGCGGTGGCTCTGGAGCAGGTCCTTGACGACACGCTCCTTGAGGATGTCAAAATAGTCCGGATCGCGGAAGAAGCTGGTGACCCCGATCAGGACCTCCTTGGCCAGGAGCCGGACCTCCTCGGGATTATTGGACATGTAATTGACATATTCCCGCAGGTTCCGGTTATGGGTGACCACGATCCTTCGCTCGATCCGGCGAAGCACCGTCGTCTGCTTATAATACGAATAGTTGACATTCGTGACTTTTTTAAGGAGAGAAAACACCTGGCTCATCAGGTCGCCGTCCGAGAGCTGCAGACGGTGTCCCGCGTCCGCGATCGACCGGGAGATATGGGCCATCTCACGGGCGATACTGTCGGGATTGAGAATGAGGTCGGCGAAGCCTGTCGCGATGGCGCTCCGGGGCATGCCGTCAAACTTGGCGCTCTCCGGCGCCTGTGCGATGATCAGCCCGTTGCGCTCCTTGATCTGCCGGATCCCGTTGGTCCCGTCGGAACCCGTGCCCGACAGGATGATCGCAACCGCTCGGTTTTCATAGGCCTTTGCCAGCGAACGGAAAAAGATATCGATCGGATGGTTTATGTGCTGGTGGTTGTACTCGCGCAGATGCAGCTCATCCGCCTCGATCTCCATATTGTACTTGGGGGGCAGCATATACACCGTATTTTTGCGGACATGCATCCCCTCCTTTGCCTCCAGGACAGGCATGGTCGTATATTTTCCCAGAATATCCGCCAGCAGACTCCTGTGGTCCGGCGACAGGTGCTGGATGATCACAAACGCCATCCCCGTATCCGTCGGGAGGAAGGTCAGGAACTGCTGCAGAGCCTCCAGTCCTCCTGCCGACGACCCGATCCCGACCACACAGCCGGGTTTTTCATTTTGCATACTCTGTCTGTTTGCCATAGTGGTTCCCTCTTTTCCTTCTGCATCTGCCCGGTATCTGCCGGGTGATAAGGCACTGTTACTTCATTACTTCAAAAAACCTGCAGGTCTTTTCTTCCGCAGCTTTCGGAAGTTATTTGCGAACAGTGCCCAAGGCACTGTAATCAGGTCAACGCGGCAAAACTCAATGTTCCTTTCTGCCGGTTCCCGCCCGCAGCGTGCGGATGATCCTGGCGACGACTTCTTCGATCTCGCCGCTTCCCTCCCGCACAATGAGATCCGCATACTTTTCATACAGGACGGATCTCTCCTCATATAAATCACGGAGGGTCTGCCCCTCCCGGAGTGCCACTCCCCTCTGCCGGATGTTGTGGAGCCTTTTCCGGATGGTCTCAAAATCCGCCTGAAGATAAATGACAGCCCCGATATCCCGAAGATGCCGCATCGCCTCTTCTCCATAGACGGCGCTGCCGCCCGTCGCGATCACGCATCTGGAAGCCTGAACCGATGCATTGACCTCGTTTTCAATGGCGATAAAACCATCGATCCCTTTCTCCTCAATGATCCGTGACAGGCGCATCCCCTCCCGCCGCTGAATCAGCAGATCTGTGTCAATGAAGTCAAATCCGATCACCTTGGCCAGGATCACTCCGACAGTACTCTTGCCGGATGCCGGCATCCCGATCAAAACAAGATTATCTTTTTTTGCCAAACTGTCAGCCTCCTTTAAGGAACAACATACATAGACAGTATACCACACTTCCGGCCCGGATTGTCTCCTCCCGCAGTATTCGCCGGACCAATTTTCCCGCAAAAGTATCTTTCATCCCCAACTCGTGGTATACTGGAAAAGTCAGTTTACCGGCTTCGGCCTGTTGTTCTTTCAAATATTCATTTATATCTTTATCTATCATTTTCAGGAGAACAATATGATTTCTTTCAACGTGCCCCCTTTCGTCGGGACAGAGCTCACATATGTAAAACAGGCTATTGACGCGCACAAGATCTGCGGAGACGGGCAGTTCACCAAAAAATGCCACGCATGGCTGGAGGAGCGTTTCGGCGCCCAGAAGGTTCTTTTGACCACCAGCGGGACGACCGCGCTGGAAATGGCCGCCCTGCTCTGCGGACTGCACAAGGGCGATGAAGTGATCCTCCCGAGCTTCACGTTTTCCAGCACTGCTACGGCCATCGTGCTCACCGGAGCGACACCTGTTTTTGTGGATGTCCGCCCGGACACGATGAATATTGATGAGAAAAAAATAGAAGCAGCCATCACAGACAGGACCCGGGCGATCATGGTCGTCCACTATGCGGGCGTCGCCTGTGAAATGGACACGATCATGGCGATCGCCGCCCGGCACGGCCTTAAAGTCATCGAGGACGCTGCACAGGGCGTCATGTCCTCCTACAAGGGGAAGGCGCTCGGTACGATCGGCGATTTTGGCTGCTACTCCTTCCATGAGACCAAAAACTACTCCATGGGAGAAGGCGGCGCACTCGTCATCCGCAATCCCGAAGACAATGACGCCGCCGAGATCCTGAGAGAAAAAGGGACAAACCGTGCCAGATTTTTCCGCGGACAGGTCGACAAATATACCTGGGTCGATTACGGCTCCAGTTATCTTCCCAGCGACATGAACGCTGCCTATCTCTGGGCCCAGCTGCAGGAGGCAGACCGGATCAATGAAGACCGCCTCGCCGTCTGGGACCGCTACAGAGAAGCTTTTGCCCCTCTCGCCGCGGCAGGACGCGTCGAAGTCCCCTTCATTCCGGCAGAATGTGTGCACAACGCCCACATGTACTATCTCAAGCTCCGCGACCTCTCCGACCGCACGGAATTCATCGATTATTTAAAGGAGCGCGGCATCGTTGCCGTCTTCCATTACATTCCCCTGCACTCGGCGCCGGCCGGGCTTAAGTTCGGACGTTTCCACGGAGAAGACCGCTTCACCACCAGCGAAAGCGACCGGCTTGTACGCCTGCCGCTCTACTATGGTCTCACAAAAGAGGACCAGGAAACAGTCATCCGCACCGCAATGGAGTATTTTGAATCTCATGAATAATCAGACACAAGGACAGCTGCATCCAGACGCCCCTGTTCAGGAAGGCTTTCCTCAGGAGGCAGGAGACCCTTCGCCGGTCATAAAGGACCTCTCGCAGGAAGCCCGGGATCCTTCACCGCTCATTCAGGCCCTTCCGCAGGAGGCAGGAGACCCTTCCCAGAAAGCAAAGGAAAAAAAGCAGGTGATCAGCTTTATCATCCCCTGCTATCACAGTGAGGGCTCCGTAGGGCTCGTGATCGACGAGATCCGCGAGGTCGTGGCCCGGCGTCCCGGATTTGACTATCAGGTCGTCGCCGTCAATGACTGCTCCCCCGACAATGTCCTCAGCGTCCTGACCGGGATCGCTCAGAAGGACCCGAAGGTCGCCGTGATCGACCTCGCCAAAAACGGGGGGCGCCATAATGCCCTGATGTGCGGCTGTCATTTCGCGACGGGGGACTACATTGTCTTTATCGACGACGATCAGCAGTGCCCTGCAGACAGACTCTGGGATCTGATGGATCCCCTCCTGCACGACGCCGCTGACGGGCGCGGCTCCTACGACGTCGCTATCGCCCGCTATCGCAAAAAGACCCAGTCCCGGTTTAAAAATTTCGGTTCCTGGGTCAACGACCGGGTGGCGACCTGGCTTTTGGACAAGGATCCCTCCCTGAAATTTTCCAATTTCTCCGTGATGAAAAAATTCGTCAAGGACGAGGTCATCAAATATACCAACCCTTATCCCTATCTCTCCGGCCTGATGCTGCGCGCGACGCGCCGTGTCATCAACGTGGACATGGAAGAGCGGGTACGGACCATCGGTGTAGGCCACTACAGCTTCCGCAAGTCCTTCTCTCTCTGGATGAACAGCTTTACAGCCTTTTCCGTAAAGCCTCTGCGCATCGCCACGGGCATAGGGATCCTGTGGGCAGTCCTTGGAATTCTCATGGGTATCCGGACAGTCGTCCGCAAGCTCATGAATCCCGCGATCCCGCTGGGTTACAGCTCCATGATGGCGGTCCTTCTCTTCTCCACCGGCATGATCATGTTCATGCTGGGGCTCATCGGTGAATATATCGGCCGCATTTACATCTCCCTGAACAAGTCACCGCAGTTTGTCATCCGGGACACCATCAATGTGCCCAAAAAGCGCAAACGCGGGAAATCGAGGTAAACTATGCCTTCCATCCATGATAATCCTACTGCCCCGGGTCCTGACCGTCTTCTGAAAAACCATCCCGGATCAGCTCCCTCTACAGGAAACACAGTCCCCTGTGAATGTGCCCCGGCATCTTCTGAAAAAGGCGGGGATCATCCCCGCAGAAAAAAGCTCCTGATCATCGGGGCCGGAGGTTTCCAGCTCCCTCTTGTACAGAAGGCTTCGGAGACCTGCGACGTCCTGCTCGCCGCCCCGGTCATCACAGAGGATTTCGACCCCTATATCACAGACCGTCTGATCGTCGACGTCCGGGACAAGGAGAAGATCCTCGTCTTTGCTGAGAAGAACCGGATCGACGGCGTCATCACCGACCAGACCGACATTGCCGTCCGGAGCGTCGCCTATGTGGCTGAAAAAATGGGCCTGCCCGGTATCGGTTATGAGACCGGTGTCCTCTTTACGGACAAAAGCCTGATGCGCGGGCGCCTCACTGAGCTCGGCCTCCCGGTGCTGGAAAACCGCACCGTGGACACCGTGGACGAAGCCTGCGCCTTTTTCCGGGAACTCTGTGAAAAAAAGACCTCCGGAAATGCCGGCCCCGCCGGTCCCACCGTTCTGAAAGCCCCGGCCGGAGACAGCCGGGTCCGGGAGACCGTCCGTGTGATCATCAAGCCTCTGGACACTCAGGGCAGCCGCGGCGTCCAGGTCTGCTCAGGCGAGGAGGAGATCCGTGAAAAGTTCTCCGAAGCTTCCCGCTGGTCCAGCAGCCGCCAGGTCATCGTCGAACAGTTTGCCACAGGACGGGAATTCGTCGTCGAATCTCTCGTTCTCGACCACGAATATCACACTCTCTGCATCGGCGACACCCTCTATTTCGATATTCCTGATGCCTTTGCGGCAAAAAGCCGCATCTTCCCGACGACAGCGGATGAAGGCCTGCGGGCCAAAGTGCTGGCCCTCGATGAAAAGATCATCCGCGGCTTCGGCCTCCGCCAGGGCATCACGCACAGCGAATACATTATGGAGGGAGATGAGGTCTATCTGATCGAAACCGCCGCCCGCGGCGGAGGTGTCTTTATCTCCTCCGACCTCATCAGCCTCTCCAGCGGCCTGCACACAGAGGAGTTCCTTGTCAACATCGCTCTGGGACAGCAGAAAGACCTGCCCGGGATCTCCCCGGAACCGCTCTGCTTCTGCGGATATATGGCCTTTTACCTTCCCGTCGGACGCGTCATCCGGGCGGACGGGATCGACGCTGTCCGGGCTCTTCCCTTTGTGCACCGCAATCAGCTCTCCTCCCTCCACACAGGCATGGAAAACCGGGAGGGGGCTACCGACAAGACCTCCCGCCTCGCGGTCATCGTCTCCGGTGCCACGCGGGAAGACCTCATGGCCCACATGCAGCAGGTCCGTGAGACCCTGAAGATCGAAGTCGAGGCTCCGGACGGCTCCATCCTGCCTCCCATCTGGGAATAATCCCTTCAAAATCTTGCGGGCTGCAGTATCCTGGCAGGCTGCAGTATCCTGACGGGTCATAATATCCTGGCAGGATGCAGCATCCTGACGAGTTACAGTATCCTGACAGGCTGCAGCATCCTGACGAGTTATAGTATCCTGGCTGGCCGCAGTATCCTGACGGGTTACAGCACCGGTAATAGAAACTCGTTATAGTCGTTATAGATCGTAACTACAGGACGCAAATCACCCTGCCGACAGACTGGCAGACTGCTTTCACGGCATTCCCTGTACGCGTCCAGGAGGTATCTTTTGCTCAATCATTTTCTCGACAAACGCCGGAACGTCTTTTTACTGGCTGCCTTCGCCGTCTTTATGGAAAGTCTGACCTCTCCCTGCCTCAAGATCGGCTCCCAGCGCTACGACACTTTTTCGATCGGATATTTTTTCTGGTTCGGTCTCGCAGTGATCATTCTCGGGATCTATGCTGTCTGCTGGCAGCTCATCCTGGAACGGATCCCTCTTACCACCGCCTATCTGCGGCGGGGCTTCAGCTACATCCTGCTGTTTGTCTGGTCCACACTCATTTTTCATGAAAATATCACGATAAAGCAGATCATCGGCATCGCCGTGATCTCACTTGGTATGTTCATCAGCGTCTCTGGAGACTCGGCCGCCCCCGGAAAATCCACAGAAAAATCTGCGGAAGAATCCTCAGAATAATCTGCAGAAAAATCTGCGGAAGAATCTGCGGGATAAGCCTGGGAAACCGAGTCCCTTTTTAACCGGGACCACTGAAAAGCCATCTAAAGAAGCCCCGGGGAAAGCCCCGGGAAACCGAGTCCCTTTCAAATTCATGAGGTCCATCTATGCAATCGTTTTCACTCTCTCCCCAGCTGTGTTATATCGCCGCCATCTGCGGCGCTTTCATCACAGCGCTGAGCCAGATTCTCCTGAAAACTCAGGCAAACACGACCGGCGGCAAGGGATTTTTCAGCAAATTTCTGAATGTCCGTGTCATCGTCTCCTACGGTCTTTTATTTTTGACCCTCGCCATCAATCAGGTCGCCCTGCGGTATGTCCCTCTCTCGGTCATGCCCTGCATCACTTCCACAAGCTTTGTCTGGGTCTTTGTTCTGGGCGCCCTGATCCTGAAGGAAAAAATCTCAGCCAGAAAAATACTCGGGGTTGCCGTCATCATCGCGGGCGTCCTGATCTCAAGACTATGAGATCTCCCGTCCCGGGTTCATTTTTGATCAAAATTTGTTTATTGTCAGGAATCTATCCTCAGGAGTTATCACCGGAAATGTACCCTCAGTAGTTTATCTCCAGGAATCTATCCTCAGGAGTTACCACCAGGAAAGGAAGCATTCGCTATGCACAGCCTGATCAAAGAATACACAGATAAAATTGCAGGCAGGAAGGCTTACTGGATCCCTCTTCTCTTTTATACCTTCGGAGCCTATGGCTTCTCCATGCTCAACAGAACACTCGGAGCCGATGACCTGGGCACTCCGCTTTATGTGAATGATACCGTCTGGCTCCAGGATCTCAGGTGGGGAGCTGTTCTCTGGAAAAAACTGTTTTCCTTCGGGAGCTTCGTCCCTTTTCTGGACAAGTTTCTCTCCATATGCTTCCTGATGCTGGCAGGCACGGCTTTCTCCTGTCTTCTCTATCTGCTGAACGGAAAGCGGGAACGGGTCCTCCTGTATACCATCGCTTCCTGCTCCTTCCTCACTTTCCCGATCATCTGTGAGATCTGGGAGTTTACCTGCGGTGGGACCCTGATCGTCCCCGGCGATTTCTTCTGCATCTTTATGATCCTCGTCTGGCTTTTGTGCGGGATCACAGCTTCTGAAGCTTCTTCCAATCCGCAAAATGCTGCCTCCGCTGCTTCGTCTCCGGCCCGGCCGCAGGCCTTGTCTGCCGGCCGCAGGCATCCGCGGCAATCCTCTTCCGCTGCCATCCTTCCACAGCAGGCAGCTGTCCTCCTGGCAGCAGGTGTGCTCATGACGCCCGTCATCTCCAGTGCGGAATCCATCGCCCCTGTCTATGTCACGACGGTCCTGATCATCCTGTTTTACCGTTACTGTATCCAGAGAACCTCTCCGGAGAGAAAAAGCGCCTGGTTTTTTGAGGGAGTGCGCTTCGCCATCCCCCTTGTCACAGCCTTTGCCCTCAGACTGATCATTGCCTACTCTATTCTGGCTGTCCTGGGTCTGGAGCGCAAGCACACCGGCGCGACCCGGATCGAATGGTTCGGAATGAACGCGGAAAAATTCGCCGCCCTCATTAAGGGCATGTTCATCAATTACGGCGTCGCCTCACTGATCAATTTCCCCATCACGGTCTTTGTTATCTGCGCTGTCCTGTTCGCCCTCCGCTGCATCCTCCTCACAATAAGGCGCAGAAGCGCCCTTCCGGTCTTCCTGGGGATCTGCATCGGTCTCTCCCTGTTTCTGATCACGCTCATCCAGGGCTCCGTGATGCTGTACAGGACCGCCATCACACTGATGGTCTTCTGCGCTTTCGTCTTTTACCTGTTTGCGGAAACCTTTTACGCCTGGATCAATGCCGGAATCATAAACAGAAAAACGCTCCCGGTGCTGGCCGGGAGATGCGGACTTGTCTTCCTTCTTTTCATTACCTGGAGGCAGGCAGCCCATCTGCACCGCTTCCTGGCACTGAATAACCTTCGCTACGACAATGAGACCGCTGTCATGCAGGAGATCTGCTACACGCTCTCGACAGATTACGACACCTCCAAGCCCCTGATCTTTGTGGGGAACTTTTCAAACGGCGACGCCATGTACTATTCCACGCACGACAGCGGAAAGACCCGCGCCGGCGCGATGTACCGAAAAATCCGCCACAAGATCGACGGAACACCAGTATGGAAATCTCCCCTCCTCGTCCAGAGCACCGTTTCCTCCGCGATCGACTTTTACCACGAGGAATTCGACGGGAGGCTGATGGGTGAATACATCGCCTATTACGGATACGATTTCAATGTCCCGGCCCTGTCCAGAGATGAACACATCCCATACAATGAAGAGGCTGCAGGCCTGGGAATGAAACCCTTTAATATTGCCGACCGGGGTGATTACATCCTGATCTGTATTGGCAGTCTGGACTGAGAAGAAAACCACTCCACTTAAGTACACTTAAGTAATAAAACCAAATAAAGCAGCCGGTGCTGCAGATCTGTTCTGCGGCATCGGCTGCTGCTTTATTGCTTTTTATTATTTATTTTTTATTAAAAATGTTCTTTGGTCTTAATCTAAGTGGTCTAATCTAAGAATAAATCTTAATAAACGATAACGCGGGTATTCCTGGGTGTGACCTGGTGGATAAACTTGGCGTTCTCAAGAGACAGCCTGATGCAGCTGTTGGATTTGCTCTTGCCAAGGGATGCATCCTTGGGGGTGTGGGTATAAGGATTCCTGCAGCCCAGCTTGTAGGTGATGGAATGGAAATAGTTTCCTGCTGAGATCCTGGTCGCAAAGAATGCGGTCGAATTCTTGAAATCCTTGTAGCCATATACCTTGGAGCTCTTGTGATCCAGGTGGAAGCTGCCGGAAGGACTGGGAGTAGAGGACTTGCCGATCGTGCAGATCATGTTCCTCTTGACTGCTGCCCAGCTGCCCTTGGAGCCCTGATAGATATTGATCTTATGCTCTTTCTTGTTGACGAGGATCAGATAGCGGGTGCTGCTGCTGTAGCCCTGGGCCTTTTTGTCCATGCCGGAAGTATCAGTGACCGCACCGTTTCCGCCGATCCTGTAACCGTCGATCGTTGTGTTGGTCGCGACAGTTCCATCGGCCTTGATATAGTACATGGTATTGCCGATGAAGAACCAGCCCTTGGTCCTGCGCTGTGCGAAATCAACGGAAGAGAAGAAATACAGTTTTCCGCCGATCCACAAAAAGCCGGATCTTCTCAGTCCGCTCTGGTTGGGATCAAGATAATAAAACTTGTTTCCAATCTTTCTGTAGCCGGTCAGGACCTCTCCATAACCCTTGGCGCCGTTTACATTGCTGGCGAAATAAGAATGGCCGTTAAGTTTGAACCAGCCTCTGCAAAGCTTTCCATTGGCGTCAAATCCATATCTTTTTCCGCCGATCCAGTAGATGCCTTTCTTGTAGGCTTTGCCGTTAACATAAAACATGTAGCCGGTACCGGATTTTACCCAGCCGTTTTTGGCTGCCTGAGTCGTCACGTCAGAAGCCGCGCCGGCGGGATCTGCGGAAACAGCAGCTGCCATGACAGGCATGGAGGACAGGACCATAATCAGTACAAACAGTAATGCAAGTTTTTTCTTCATAAAATCTCCTGTTCTTCTTAATATTATGCTCGTTTACGGGTGTTCAACCTGCGCAATTCAATCAATTTCGTCAACTAATCGCGCTTTCAGATTAGATAATTCAGCAGCAGCTGCCCGGCGGGCGGGCTGCTGCTGCATTCATGTTTTCTAATTTCCATGCTGCTTCACCGCGGAGGAATCAGTTGCCTTCTCTTTACTCAGCCGCTGTAAAACTTCCCTTCGGGGTCTTTTACAGGACTGCCGTTCCGCAGGTTCTGCAGCTTCATGAATCAGATGATGTTCACGGACTTTAAAGTCACGCAGGATCAATAGACAATAACTCTTGTATAACGAGGCATCTTGTCATAGATGAACTTCGCATCCTCGAGAGGAAGCCTGATGCAGCTGTTGGATTTGCTCTTGCCCAGTGTTGCATCCTTAGGAGAATGGGTATAAGGATTCCTGCAGCCAAGCTTATAAAGAACCGAGTGGAAGAAGTTGCCGGCATTGATCCTGGTTGCAAAGAAGGCAGTGGAGCCGCCGAAATCCTTGTAGCCGTAAGCACGGGTGCTTCTGATAGAAAGCTTGAAGTTGCCGGACTTGGTCGGTGTGGAGGACTTGCCGATCGTGCAGCGGATGTCTCTCTTTATGTTTGTCCAGTGGCCCTTGGAGCCCTGATAGAAGTTGACGGAATATTTGGCCTTGTTGACAAGGACCAGGTAACGGGTCTGGCTGTCATAGCCCTGGGCCTTTTTGTCCATGCCATAGTTGTCCGCTGCAGCTGCGCCGTTGGCGCCTACCTTGACGCCGTCGATCGTAGTATTGGTGGCAATAGTGCCGTCAGACTGTACATAATATCTGAACTTGCCGTATGCGAACCAGCCCTTGGTGCGGCGCTGTGCAAAGTCGACGGAAGAGAAGAAATACAGCTTGCCCGCGATCCTGATGAAGCCGCATCTCCTCATGCCCTTGTTGGAAGGATCAAGATAGAAGAACTTGTTGCCGATCTTTCTGTATCCGGTCAGAACCTCTCCATAGCCCTTGGCGCCGTTGCTGACACTGGCATAGTAGGTGTGGCCATTGAGCTTGAACCAGCCCTTGCAGAGCTTTCCGCTTGCATCGAAGCCATACAATTTGTTGCTGATCTTATAAACACCGTTTTTATAGGCTTTGCCGTTCACATAGTACATGTACGCCGTACCGGATTTCACCCAGCCGCTCTTCGCCTGGACAGTGACAGTTTTTTCTGCCGCCGCTGCCGCATCTGCAGACACTGTACCTGCCATGACAGGCATGCAGGACAGGATCATGATCACGGCAAACAGCATTGCGAGTTTTCTCTTCATAAGGTTTCCTCCTTTAATTCCGAATTATTGCTCCGTCCTGACGACCTCCAGTCCGGAAAAAACTTTTCTGCTGCTCTTAACAAAAAGTGGTACTTTTTTTATGATACATCCTTTTTTTCAAAATTTCCATATATAATTTTCACAGAAAATACACAATACTCAGGCGTGTACAGGATTATCTGCTCAAACACGGCCGCATTTCTGCAGGATCAGACGGATTCCTGCCGGAGCACGGCCTGACTTCTGCCGGATCCCTTCGGGTCAGCTTCTGGAAGCCTGAAGAAGCTTCTCACGCAGCTGGCTTTCGATGCCGGCAAGCTCCGCCTCTGCTTCGATCCTCTTCTGTTTTCCCTCGGACTGGATCGTAAGGACTTCGTCCATGGTGGAGATCAGCATCTCATTGGTGTGCTTGAGGGTCTCGATATCCACAATACCTCTCTCGGATTCCTTCGCGGTCTCGATCGTAGCGGTCTTGAGGGCATCGGCATTCTTTTTGAGCAGCTGGTTGGTCATTTCCGTCACTTCGCGCTGCGCGCGCGCCGCCTTATTGGCATGCTCGACGCCGATCGCGATGACCATCTGGCTCTTCCAGAGCGGAATCGTATTGACGATCGTGGACTGGATCTTCTCCGCCATGACCGAGTCTGAGGACTGGATCATGCGGATCTGCGGGCCGGTCTGCATGGCGACTGTTCTGGTCAACTGCAGGTCATGCAGCTTCTTTTCAAAGCGGTCGCACTTGTCAGCGAAATCACTCGCCGCCTGGGCGTCCTCAGGAAGGCCTGAGCGCTGGGCTTTCTGCTGCAGCTCCGCCAGCTCCTTCTCCCTGGCCTCTTTGAGTTTCTTTTTACCGGCGAGGATGTACATGGAGAGCTCTTTGTAATAATTGAGATTCAGCTCATACATCCTGTCAAGGAGGTCGATGTCCTTCATCAGCTGGATCTGGTGTTTCTCGAGCTCCTTGCTGATCGTCTCGACATTGGTCTCGACTCTGCTGTACTTGGTCTTCATCTCCTGCATTTTGTTGGTTCCTTTTTTAAAGAACCCGAAAAGACCCTTCTCTTCTTCCTCGACGTCAAAATTTTTGAGCTCGGTCACGAGAGAAGTGATCATGCCTCCCACTTCCCCAAGATCCTTGGTCTTGACGCTCTCCAGCGTTTTCTCGGAGAAATCCGCCATCTTTTTCTGTGTTCCGACGCCATAGGTCATGACGGCCTGCGTATTGGTGATGTCGATCTGTTTGACAAAGGCATCCACCATTTTGAGCTCTTCGGGAGTGAGGACCGCTTCCTCAGGTTCCTGCTGGGGCGGTGCCTGCACCTGGACTGCTGCCGCCTGTGCCTGTGCAGCCTCAGGCTCCGGTTCTCCAAAAGAAAGACTGGGAGCCGCTGCCGCAAAGTCTGCCAGCGGATCTGCCGCTGCGGCTGCAGCCACGCCTGTATCTACTGCTGCATCATTTCTGATTTCGTCCGACATGTTTCCCCTCCATTCTGTAATGTAAACGGTTCTGTGATCTTTCCTTATTTAGTACCTGTTGATTTAATGCTTACTGTTTTTAATACTTATTGTTTTGTTACTAATACTTCCTATTTTATATACTCACTGTTTTTATATACTTACTGTTTCTATATACTTACTGTTTTTTCATCCTTTATTTCCGATCCGGTCATAAAGTCAGCCATCCGGCCGCCAGTCTGTGCAGCTACTCTCCGAAGGTCAGGCGGATGCCCTGTTCCTGTTCATCCGACGCGGCAGGCTGCGCCGCGGCGGCGGCTGCCGATCCGGAACCGGTCTCCGAATATCCTTCTGTATATCCCTCCGTGTAGCCTTCCGTATACTCCGTCCCGGAATCCGCCTGCCCGGCGGGCTGGGCGGACGGCTGCGCAGATCCCTGCGCCGCTTTTCTGATCCGGTCTCCAGTCAATCCGTCCTGGGCCATCATGGTCTTCATCACGGAGATATCCGAAGAAATGTCCCATGCCATGTCCTGGAAAAGGCTGTCCAGGAGGTTTTCAAAGGCCACATTGATCGTTCCCAGGGCGTCGCGGATCTCGTGCCTGGTCGAGACGATGTTCTCTCCCTGGAAAGTCTGACTGTCAAGCTCCTTGTAAGCCTGCAGGAGTTTCATGGTAGTGGGCAGGTAGTAGACCATCAGCCGCCGGAGATTGGGAGCAGAGGAAGGATCCTTCCGGATCTGGTCCAGGATCCTCTTCATCGTGGTCTCCAGCTGAGTCAGCTGAGCCGAGACTTCCTCGTCTCCGATCTCATCATTAAAGGCACGGATACGGCCCATGTACAAAATGCCCTCTTCTACGATCTTCCTCGCTTCAAGAGGGAGCTTGGCATCCTCCGGCCTGGGCCTGAGGTCCTCCGGAAGCTCGTCTACAGCCGCAGCTACAGCTGCGTCCGCGGCGGAGCTGTCCTTTTTCATCTGATCCAGGGAAGCGGCAGCCTCCTGTTCCTGCCGCTCGCGCTCCAGCTGCAGATATTCGTTGTACATCCTCTCCGTGAGCATGAGCGTCGTCTTCTGGCGGTCAAACCAGGCGGCGGGAAGGAGTTCCTCACTCATCATCTTTTCGAGGTTGTTCAGAACAGTCTCCCTGCTCTCCCCCATTGCCCTGGCCAGCTTGCTGATCTCCAGATATTCGGCAGTCCCGGCTACGCGCCCGTATTCATAATATTCTCTGACCAGCTTTTTGCGCTCCTGGCCTGTTTTGATCAGGATCCCGCCCAGGATCGCCAGTGCTCCTGTCACAATGAGGAGAAAAAGGCTCGAGGCTGAAAAGAATCCGCTCTCAAAAAAAGCACCCAGAAGTCCGGTCATGACGGTGTCAATAAAGGCAAATCCCGCACAGACCAGGCTCACGATTCCACCCACGATCCTGCCGAGCCCGGAGTTTCGGCTCACCTGCCTCTGCAGAAAGGGAGAGATCCTGCTGGAAAACTTCGTATGATGGGCCGGCCCTGACGCGCGCTTCATGTATTCCTCGGTCACATTGCCTGATGCATAACCGGCATGACCGTAAGTACGCTGTCCCGCTCCCTGTGAGCTGCCGGAAGTGGTTCCTCCCGGTGCACCCGCATAGGATCCGCTCCCGCCTGCACCGGAACCGCCGTTCTGCAGACGCCCCTGCAGGTTATAGAGAGCGTCCGCCGCCGTCCCCGCAGCGGACCCCGTCACATTCCGCAGCGTCTCATTGAGCCCGGAATAATCTCCATTATTGACAGCATCATTGACTGCCTCCATAATGTCGCTCCCGACATTGAAAATATCCCTTTTGTCCATATCCCACCTCTGTCTGCCTCCGGCAGCGGGTCTGTGTAAAAGTGGCTTTTCCTATTATACTCCATCAACGTCCAAAAATATAGCTGGAAGTGATTTGCCCGCGGCCAGCTTCGCCGACTGTTTTGTTGTCTGACCGGCTCTTGGTCGGACGGGGCTTCACGAAAATGGCCAGCCTCGCAGGAAAAGCCGGAAAAAAACAGCAGGGATGCGATGTTAAAGCATTCCTGCTGAAGAAACAATTATTTCCGGGTCCTCATCAATTGCCGCGGCCGCGGGGAGCCGGGCGCAAAGCAGACTGAAAAAACAGTGCACTAAATGGGCTTATTGATTACGGTGATTTTTGTCCCGCAGGAACACTTGACATAAGAGGGGGCAGGGCTGGGGATCGTGACGCTTTTACCGCATTTGGGACACCTGATCTTCCGGGAGGAGTTTTCAGCCATTTCCCCTCCGCTGACTTTTTCAAGTTCTCCTATATTTATTTTATCCATTTGATCACCTCTCTAATTTCAAGATTCGCTCGCAAGTATCTGGTATTTTCTGTGTCTGACCATCATCTGAAATCATTTCCGGCCTCTTCCCATAATACACCAGGCTTGTATAAATGAAAATATCGGCGAAATCAGAAAAGTCGGAAAAGCACTTTCTCGTTACAGTACAGACCGGCTCGAAACTCGAGGCGTTTTTCGCGGCTTTTTCGCGAAAAACCCGAGTTTTACGGCGAATATCCCATCGCGAAGCGATTTGGAATGGGATTTTCGCAAGCTACAGTACACGCCCTCGATAGGGCGTGTACTGTAGCCTTTCTCGTTACCGTACAGACCCCCTCGAAGGGCGTGGACATGTAATGCTTGCGCAGCAGCAGATCGGGTACAGCAGGGGTTGCGCAACAGAACCGCCGCCGAGTATAATAAATATCGAAAGCCCGCTTAAAAAGTAACTGAGTCCCGCCCGGCGGGACATCATAAATGCTTCGTAAAGAATACATGATAAAATAAAAAGGATAGAAAAGGAGATCGCAATGCAGTTTATTTACCCGGCAGTTTTCAGTCAGAATGAAGATGGCACCTACAAAGGATATTTTCCGGATCTGGAACAGTGCTTCGCGAAGGGCGACACGATCAATGAAGTCCTCAACAGCGCTATCGAAGAAGCCAGGACCTGGATCCAGGTCGAGCTGGAGGACACCTTCGAGCTTCCCCCCGTCTCGCATCCCGAGGATATCGACCTCAAGGAGGGGGAGTTTATCCGTAATATCGCTGTGACGATCAGGCTGTTTGACGGCTGGGATGAATAACTCTGCCGTGACCGGAAGTATCATGCCGCAGGTTGTAACATTGGAACCATGCCGCAGAATATGACTACGAGGCCATGCCGCAGCCTATAGAACCATACCGCAGGACATGACTACGAGACCATGCCGCAGCCTATAACCGTGAAACCATACCGCAGGATATGACTACGAGACCATGCCGCAGGATATGACCAGGGGCAGGATCCTGCCCATCATACTCAAATTTACGATCCCTCTTGTGATCGGTAATATCTTCCAGCAGTTCTATAATATGGCGGATACGATCATTGTAGGCCGGTTTCTGGGAGCGTCGGCGCTTGCTGCTGTCGGCGCGACCAGCACGGTCTCTTTTTTGATGCTCGGATTTGCCATGGGGCTCGCCACCGGCTTCTCCGTCCTGACCTCCCAGCAGTTCGGCGCCGGAGATGAGGATGGCGTGAAGGTCAGTGTCGCGAACGGGATCCTGCTGGCCCTCCTCTTTTCCGCTCTTCTGACCGCCGCCGGTCTGAAAGCCGTCCCGGTCCTTCTGTCCCTCATGCACACGCCTCCGGATATTGCCGCGGATGCAACAGCTTATATGCTGGTCATCTGCTCCGGTCTGACAGCCTCCATGTTCTACAATCTTTTCTCCTCCTTTCTGAGATCGGTGGGGAACAGCCGGGCACCTTTTTTCTTTCTCGCCTTTTCCTCCTGCCTCAATATCGTCCTCGATATCTGGTTCATCGTGTATATCGGCGCCGGAGTCCGCGGCGCAGCCTGTGCGACCGTCGTGTCCCAGGTGGTGTCCGTTTTACTCTGTGCACTCTATATCCTCCTGCGCGTCAGGGTCCTGATCCCGTCCGCAAGGCACTGGGGCCTGAACCGGGCGGCAACAGTCCATCAGCTCCGCATGGGCATCCCGATGGCGCTCCAGTTCGCTGTGACAGCTGCGGGCACGATCGTCATGCAGACTGCGATCAATATGTTCGGATCTGTCGCCGTCGCCGCCTTTACTGCGGCGTGGAGGATCCAGAACGTGCTCACCCAGGGCATGGTCGCTATGGGGCAGACCATGGCCGCCTTCTGCGGGCAGAACTTTGGGAGCAAAAACATTGAGAGGGTCCGGCAGGGTGTCCGGACAGCAGTCCGGATCGAGATCATCTATTCAGCAGCGGCCGGGATCGCCGCTGTCGTCCTTCTCCCCTGGTTTCTGCGGCTGTTTTTTTCAGGCAGCGCCGGAATTGAAGATCTCATGCCCTGGGCTATGATCTATACGGTGGAATCCGCCCTCTTCTTTATTCCCCTGAGCCTGATCTTCATTTTCCGCAACGCCATGCAGGGCTGCAGTTACTCCTTCCTCCCCCTGATGGGAGGTGTCGTCGAGATGGCCGCGCGCACCCTCTGCGCGCTCGCCGGCATCCGTCTCCACAGCTACCTGCTCTCAGCAGGCTGTGACGCAGCCGCCTGGATCACCGCAGGAACCTTCCTACTGCTTTCCTATAGATATATGCTCATGAAACTGACTGCAAAAGATGCTTCATGACCGCCTTCCGAAGCCGGCGTCTTTACAGTCTCACAGAGGAAGATCACACAGATTTGAATATTTTTTGATACAGCTGCCAAATATCTTGCAACTGAAAAAGCGGTTGCTATAATGATTTCGACCCGCACCTGAGATCATTCACCTGAAATCATTACAATAGAGGTATCTGTCATCATGGTTCCCGCGACATCCGGTCAGCAGCTCCGCACCGCAAAAGTTTCTTCCCCATCTTCAGGAAAAAACGGCTCTGTCGAACTCCTGCGCTTTCTTTTTACATCCGTCATCATTCTGTTTCATATCAACCTGGATCTGTGGGATCAGGGCAAAGTCGCCGCCGTCGCAGGCGGCGTTCCTATCGCTTTTTTTCGCCACGGTAATCTGGGTGTTGAATTCTTTTTCCTCGTGACCGGGTTTCTGATGGCGAAATCCGTCTGGAAAGACACTGCCCGGGACAGAGGCTGTGTGTCTGCACCCTGCCATGAATCTGCCCGGAACATGGGGCAGGGACTTCCGCTCCGGGAGAATCCCGTTCCGGACGATCTGCGCCGCCTCCCCGGCCGGACGCTCCGCTTTCTTTCTCATAAGATCAATGCCCTCTTCCCCTATTACCTGCCGGCCTGTCTGATGACCCCTCTGGTCCGCTTTCTGACCGGCCGCAGGCTGGACGCGGTCTATTTCCTGCGGCGGATCCCCTCCCTCTTTTTCCTGCAGAGGCTGGGTCTGGGCCGTCCTATCATCGGCTGCACCTGGTACCTGAGCTCCATGCTGATCGCCCTCGCCATAGCCTACCCTCTCTGCAGGCTGTTCTACCGGGCATACACGCATGTCATCGGGCCGGTCCTCTGCGCTGTGATCCTGTGCGTTCTTGTTCTTTATACCGGATCGCTGGGGGACATTGAAGAGTGGTTCATTTTTACCTACAAGACCAATTTCCGGGCCTTTGCCGAGATCTCCATGGGCGCGGCGGGATTTGAACTCAGCCGCTTCCTTTCGGGAAAAAAATACAGCCGGCTGACACGTATCCTGCTGTCGGCGGCCGCCATCCTCAGTCTGGCCCTGTCTCTTTGCTACATTTGCAGCTTTGCGGCCAATATCTGGAGTCTGCCGGTCTTCTGCCTTCTCTTCGTTGTCGTCGTGGTCTCCTTCTCCGGGGAAGGCGCCCTGGTCAGGGCAGGGATTTTTTCCCATCCTGTCTTCCTGTATCTGGGATCCATCAGCCTGCCCATGTATGTGACACAGACCCTTATGCGCATGTACGTGCCCTGGCGCTTTGCCGCCTGCAGCCCCGAGGTCCAGTGCCTCCTGATCTATACCGGGATCCTGCTCCTGGCCGTTGTCATGCACGCCGCAGTCACCAGGGTAAAAGACATGATAAAAAGCCTCCGCTCCGCGCATTCGCCGGCTTATGAAGGACACAGCAGAAGACTCCTTACATTCCCCCGCCTCTTTTCATGATCCGCACTTTGTGATCCATCCTTTTATCCTTCATCGCGCAAGACTCACAGGCGAGTCTTGAAGCTCTGTCTTTCCTATAATCGTAACATACTTGTGGCCATGGGTGGGTGCCCGCAAACATGTATGAATAACGCCGGACAATGTGAGCAGATGCCCGCATTGCCCGGCGTTAATATTCCAGTTAATACTCCAATTAATACCCCGGTTAATATTATCGTTAATATTCTCGTTGATATTCTATAAGCAGAAAGTTGCAGCGCTCCTTTACTCTTTCTTTTTGTACTCCATACAGAGCATGGTCAGGTCGTCAAACTGCTCCGCATCCTGCACGAAACCATCCACCGCCCGGCGGACGTTGATGAGGATCTGCTGGGGAGAGGCCTCCGGATCCTGGTTCAGGGCGTCGATCATGCGGTCTATACCGAACATGTTGTTGCCGGCGTCCGTAGCCTCCGGTACGCCGTCCGTATACAGGAACAGCTTGTCGCCTTCCTCCATCTGGAACTGGTATTCTTTATATTTGATACCATCCATTCCGCCGATGACAAAACCGTGCCTGTCCTTGAACATCTCGAAGCGGTCTCCCTTTTTCAGGATCGGGTACTCATGCCCGGCATTGGCCGCCGAGACCTTTCCCGTGGAGATCTCCATAATACCCAGCCAGACGGTGACGAACATCTCGACCTGATTGCTGGAGCAGAGGGCTTCATTGGTCTTGTTGAGGATCTCTGCCGTGGACTGTCCGAGCATGGCGCAGCTCTGCAGAATGACCTTGGAAATCATCATGAACAGGGCTGCAGGAATACCTTTACCGCTGACATCTGCCATGACCATGCACAGATGATCATCGTCGATCAGGAAGAAGTCGTAGAAATCACCCCCGACCTCCTTGGCCGGATCCATCGCCGCATACAGGTCAAACTCCCGCCGGTCCGGGAAGGCAGGGAAAATATGCGGCAGCATGCTGCTCTGGATCAGGTTGGCCATCTTCAATTCCGTGCTGACGCGTTCCTTTTCCCTCGTTATCTCCTTGATCTCTTCTATATAGAGCCTTGTTTTCCTTGAAATTTCGTCAAAGGACTCCGCCAGCAGTTCAATCTCGTCGTCTGTCCTGTAACAATCCTTCATCTTGAACAGCTCACCGGTCATGCTGCTGCGGATGATATCTCTGGTCATCTGCTCGATGGGCTTTACGATCTTGCCCGCGGCAAAGAGAGCGGCGCCGGCGCCGGCAGCGAAAATAGCTGCCAGGATCAGTAAGACCGTCCTTGCCGACCTCGCCGAGCCTGTCCTGAATCTGCCGCTCGCCTCCTCATTGATCCGGGCATATTCGGCCAGCATCTGCTTTTCGGGCAGATCCGTCACCTCTTTGTCCACAGCGGATATGACTGCCCAGCCTACTGAGGGCATCGGCGCTCCGGCCATGTAAAACTGCCTGTCATTGACCGTGATCAGTTCCATGTCCGTCGCTTCCTGAAGGGCAGTTTTATAGATCTGCGCGAGTTCCGGGTTATCTTTCAGGACCAGCTCCACCTCCTGCTTGGTGCTCTGACCGGAGTTTTCATCTTCGGAAACTGTCCCGGTGATAGAGGAAGCGATCACCTCTCCGTCCTTACTGACGATTGAAACATATCCGCCTCCGTCACTGTTGGCGGAACGGACGATTTCATTCAGATTATCAAGGATTACGTCCGCTCCGACGACCCCGACGATCTTACCGTCCACGACAACAGGGGCAGAGCAGGTGATTCCCGGCTCGCCGCTGAAAGCATCTGGTTCGATGCCTGTGAAATAAAGACCGCCTGTTTCAACCGCTCCCTTGTACCAGGGCCTGTCCCTCACCGGGAAGGGGATCAATTTTCCATTCTCGTCGTATTTGTTGACAGTGCTGGTATCAGCTGCCAGATGGGTGCCGTCCGCGAGCCCGATATAACAGGCGCTGATCTTGTCGTAATTCTTCAGCATGGCGATCATGGAGGCAGACATATGCCCGACGACTCCCAGATCCTCCGACTTCGTGTAATCTACGCCTTTTTCATGCAGGACCATGACGGCGGCTTCTCCGTCTTCGGACCGGTCGGGAAGATGGACCTCCGCAGGCGCAATACTGGCTCTGTTCTCAAAGAGTCCCTGCGCCATTGTCTGCATCATATAGACACAGTTAATGACTTCTTTAAAATCATTGTCCGCATTTTTTGCATGCATAGACGTCATTTCGGCAAGCGTTCCCTCCATCATCTGGTGCATGGTCTGCTCTGAGACCTGGGAGATCGCCTTCTCCTGCTCTACTCTCGTGGTTTCCACGACATCAACCAGCATCTTGTTCTGATAGAACGATATCCCGATAAACACAACCACTGCCACAGACAGCATGATCATCACAAGGGCGATCATCTTTTTCTGCAGGCCGCCAAATGTGAAACCCAATATCTTCTTCAATCCCATAACCTCCGTGAGAAACTGCTTGTCTTTTCTGTTTATATTCCTATTTATATTATTCTGTTTATATTTATTCTATTCTACCTTTACCTTATATAAAAGGCAAGTTCCGGCACGGAGCCGAATTTTCCTGTTTTAGTCCAGGTTACAGTACAGTCCACTGTAACGATGATTCTTTTGTCTAAACAAAATTAATGGGCATGGTTTTGAAGGATGTGGTATGATAATCAATAAGTTGGGGCTCTTCGGGCATTTCCCAAGGAGCAGTTACTTAAGACGTGTGGATGCCAACCATGTTTTGCAGGCACCCGCCCACGGCACAAACAGGAAAGGAGAAAAACTGTGGAATCATTTTTTAAGCTCAAAGAAAGGGGAACAACTGTCCAGACCGAGATCATGGCGGGCATCACGACCTTCATGACAATGGCTTATATCCTGGCTGTCAATCCCAGCATCCTGGCCGATGCCGGAATGGATAAGGGCGCGGTTTTCACGGCTACCGCTCTGGCATCCGGAATCGCCTGCGTACTCATGGCGCTTCTGGCCAACCTGCCTTTTGCCCTGTCCGCGGGCATGGGCCTCAACGCCTACCTGGCCTACACCGTTGTCATCGGGATGGGCTACAGCTGGGAGACGGCTCTGACAGCGGTCTTTGTGGAAGGTCTCATCTTTATCATTCTGTCCCTGACCAACGTGCGCGAAGCCATCTTCAACGCGATCCCGACAACGCTCAAGGTCGGCGTTTCCGTCGGTATCGGTCTTTTCATTTGTTTCATCGGCCTCCAGAACGCGCACATCGTCATCGGCAGCACCACACTGGTCGGCCTTTTCCCCTTCGGCGATTCTATCCGCGAAGGGATCTTTCGCTCGGAGGGACTCCCCGTCCTCCTCGCGCTGATCGGCACCCTGGTCACCGCCTTTCTCGTCATTAAAAGGATCCGCGGGAACATCCTGATCGGCATCGTCATCACCTGGGCGATGGGCATCCTGTGCGAACTGGTCGGATTTTACGTTCCGAATCCGGAGGCAGGTTTCTATACCCTCATTCCCTCCGGTGTATTCTCCGCACCCGCATCGCTCGCTCCCACTTTTATGAAACTTGATTTTTCAAACATGTTTACCCTGAACTTTTTCTCTGTGATCTTTGCCTTTTTATTTGTCGACCTGTTTGACACACTGGGAACCCTGATCGGCTGCGCCTCAAGAGCGAATATGCTCGATGAGAAGGGCCGCCTTCCCAATATCCGCGGCGCTCTGCTTGCGGACGCGATCGGCACCACGGCCGGAGCCTGCCTGGGCACCTCGACCGTCACGACCTTTGTCGAATCTTCATCCGGTATTGCCGAGGGCGGACGCACAGGCCTGACTGCGATCACGACAGGATTTTTCTTCCTGCTCTCGCTCTTCTTCGCCCCGCTGTTTCTCGCGATTCCTTCCTTCGCGACAGCTCCCGCACTGATCATCGTCGGTTTCCTCATGATGCAGCAGGTCGTAAAGATCGAGTGGCATGATCCAGTCGAAGCCATCCCTGCTTACATCGCGATCTTTGCCATGCCCTTCATGTACTCCATCTCCGAAGGCATCTCCATGGGCATCATCTCCTATGTCGTGCTCCACGTCCTTACGGGCAAGACCAAAGATATGTCTCCCCTGATGTACCTGCTCGCCGTCCTGTTCGTGCTCAAGTATATCCTTCTGTAACGGATCAATCTTACGGAGTACACAGGAACAGGCTGTCCCGTGCCCTGTCCCTGATTGCAGACAGGCGCATTTTGGACGTCATTTGGGATAAACTAAAGAACAAATGAAATAAATGTTCCTGAAAAGGCCTTGAAATAAAGCCCTGAAAAGAGAGGCATCAAAATGAGTAGATACATAAAATATCTGGCACTGTGCTTTGCATCCATATTTTTGATCACAACAGCACCTTTACAGGCATGGGGAGCCGGAGAAAACAGCTCCCTGGCAGCCACAGCCGGTTCCACACTGGCAGAGGCTGCGGAGACTTCCGCCACAGCAGACAGCGCAGAAAAAGCTTCCCCGGATGAAGCCGCCGCCTTTTTCTATGAGCACGACCCGATGGAAAACCCGAAGGCGGCTGAGGACATCATGGTCAACCCAGACGCTGTGTACGGCTACTCCCCCAGGCCCGATTCCGTGCGTCTGAAAGCGTACGCGGACGCGGACTGGTCGGACGCAGCTCTGGTCGAAAGCGCAAGGCAGGACCGTCTCGCTTACCATGAATCGTTCAAGGAACTGTACAGAATGATCGAGCAGATGCTCGGGGAAGCAAAAAATGTCGAAGAAATCGCCCGGGCAGTCAGTACACGCAGAAACGAGATCCGCCTTGAATCCTACAAGGACAACCCCCAGGGACTTGAAAAAGTAAAGAAAAGCAATCTGGATACCTATGGTAATGAGAACGGGCCGACACCGGAGTCCCTGTATGAAAAATATGGTTCCTGGCAGACAGTCCTGGAAAAATCGCTCTCGTCAAATCCCGGAATGGATGCCTGCCTGGGATTGTATGATATGTATTATGATACATATGATATAGAAGAAAAAGTCCTGCAGGCGGCAGACTCAGAGACCGAGGCAGAAAATACAGACGCAGCTGAGGATGATGCACAGGAAACTGCAGACAATATTGAGGAAACTGCAGACAGCACGGAAGCGGCTGAGTCCGACATGGAAGAAACTGCTGCCGCTGTTGAGACCAGGACCTACAAAGTCGTCTCCGGAGACAGCCTGTGGAATATCGCACAGGATCAGTATGGAGACGGGTCAAAATGGAATGTGATTTATGAAGCAAATAAGGAAGAGATCAGTGATCCCGGCCTTATCTTCCCCGGCCAGGAACTCAAGATCCCGAATGCCGCGTAAAAACCAGATTTATCCACAGTGAATAGTAGATTTATCCACAGTAAAAACAGATTTATCCACAAGGCTTAAAAAAGGTTCATCCGCAATGGACAGTTATTGCGGATGAACCTTTTTCTTTGCGCGAGGCTGATCCGCCCGGTTCTGTGTTATAGAACCAGCAACAGGCAGGCCGTGACCACTATTCCGGCGATCAGACCTCCCAGATGCGCCATCGCATTAATGCTCCTGTTTGAAAAAGCATAAAAAGCATTGATCGCCAGGACACGCAGGATCCCGTAGAGGGAGACCCCTCCATAACCCGGCAGAACAGCGAAGACCAGATAAGCCCCCAGAAGGCCGAAGACCGCCCCGGAAGCTCCCGCGGACAGCCTGTACTGTCCGGTTTTGATTTCTTTATAATAGCTCAACAGATTTCCCGCAAGTCCGGAAATCAGATACAGAACCAGAAAAAGCGGGATCCCGAAGAACCTCTCCAGAGCCGGTCCGAGATTGGACAGAGAATACATGTTGCAGAGCAGGTGGATGAAGCCGAAATGAAGAAACATGGATGTGATCAGCCGGTACCACTGTCCGCGCCTGACGTAAGGGGTATATTGGGCCCCGAACTTCATGGCGACGTCCCTGTTCGTCGAACCACCCTGCGACGTCTCCAGCAGGAAAATAACAATATTGATTCCGATCAAGACATAGGTTGCTGTCAGCTTCATTGCTCCTCTCTCCCTCTGTCGGTACCGGGCCTCTGTGTCGTAATAGCACACAACAGGCATTGTACTTCTCTCCCTCTGCCGGTGCCGGGCCTGCGTTCATGGTGTCTTTTAATCTTTCAATATCTATTTCATCTTTGAAAGAATTAATTGAAAACGGCTGTTTTGAAACGATCGTCCCATGAGCAGCATTTTCGACAAGTCAATACAGAGTATTTTTTTACATTTCACCTTTCAAACAGGGTCTCCAGAAGCGACACGTACTTATCTGCCAGACAGACGATCCAGGCTTCGCGGCTGCGGGGCATGTGACGAAGGGTCAGCGGCCACATGTGACTCTGAATGACATGTTCTGTCCTGGCATCGATACCGAAGTCCCTGTCGGCATTCCGGGCGGCTTTCTCCGGATGCCTGAAGCCATGCAGCCTGTGCGTTCCCCCGTCCTTTTCATGCCAGTCATACAGATAATAGTCGTGGAGCATGGCACCCTTCAGGAGGGTCTCCTCATCCGCGTGAAGCCTGAGGCGGCGGTTGATCCTGCTGCTCAGGTCCGCCACCCTGCAGCAGTGGTCATAGGTGCTTACCTTTCCGTGCTGAATGTACTGGCTCATCTTCTGGATCCTGAAGTCTTCTTTTAATTCTGTAAATAACCGGTCATGCTCTTTCATCAGACGTCCTCTTTATCAATTGCGCTTCCTGTGGAATGGTATCATTTATAATTTCTGTTGACAAGAGACCTGCAGATCTTCGGTCTCTGGCGGTCTCTGGGCATACCCCCGGGAGAATAACCGGGAAAATAACAGGCGGTACATCTACAAAATCCTCCTTCATTTTGATAAAATAAACGCGGTAATGCGATGGCCGGTATAACTGTTACCAAAAAAAGAACAGAAAGAATATATTATCTGCCTATAACCGGGCAGGGCAGTGAAGCAGGTCCCTGCTCTGGCACAGAGGGGACGAAGGAAAAATATGAAAGCAACGACAATTTTTAAGTTTATCGGTATTTTGTTTGTCGTGATCGGGGCTGTCGTCGGCATTGGTATGCTGGCCGGAGGGTTCGGAAGCACAGAAAGACCTATGATCTTCATGGGTGTCATGTTCCTGGTCATGTTCTGCGGGATCGGCGGTCTTTTTGCAGTGATCGGATTCCGCATGGACAGGGAGGATAAAAAAGTTCTGGAACAAGGTTCTTCCTATCTGGGCAAGATCCTGGATTATCGGCCGGATATGCGCGTGACCATCAACGGAGCTCCGGCTCTCGCTCTGGTAATCCGCTACTACCGCATGGGAGAGATCTGTGAAGCCATTGTCAACACGGGAGAAGCAGACCGCAGCAAATACCCCCTGGGCAGCACCGTCGCGATCCGTCTTTACGAAGGGAAGGCGGCTCTGGAACCCGGATCCGTCTCCGACATGCACATCGAGCGCGAGGAAGATCTGCTGAATCCGGACTTTGATCCCAATGTCAATGTCTCCTCGGTCGGGATCAAGTGCCCCAACTGCGGCGCAAATATTACGGTCCCCTACGGTATGAGCAGGATCTGCCCCTACTGCGACTCCAAGATCACAGTGGACAAAAACGGAAGACTTGTTACAGGCTTGTAAAAAAAGACAGCTTTTTAACAAGCCTGGTAAAACGAGAGGTAAAACAAAAGGCTTGTTAAAACGGCAGGCTTGTAACTTAAAGTGACACGACGGAGTCCGGACATGCAGAAAATACCTACCGTGCTCATGGAGGAGCACCGGGACGCCTATTATCACTGGCACAGATTCATCGACATGGGCGCGGTCCCTCCCTCAGGCAATTACCTGCTCCATATCGACCACCACGATGACATGGAGTGCCCGGGGTATGACTGGGATCTTACCTCTATGCCGCAGAATGCGCAGGAGGCGCTCGACTTTACCGACCGGTGTCTCGGTATTGCGGATTTTATCGTTCCTGCCATGTGGGAAGGAACCTTTGATACCATCCATATCCTCAAGGAACTTGTCCCTGCCCCTGTCAGGAGCACCAGCACAGACCTGCGTCTGATGCAGGGAAGCAGGGGATGTCTCAAAATAACAGACCGGTCAAAGGCAGGGCAGGATCGGGACTGGCACGCCGGCGCCCCCTGGCTGATCCCGGAGAGAAAAAATGCCGGAGAGAGGTCCCTGACCTGTCAGGTTAAATACGGAGGCCTCAACGATACGGACAGATTCCCCGGGTCGGGCGTCGTCCTGGACGTTGATCTGGACTATTTCTGCTGGGATGATTCCACTTCCTTCGGGGAGCCCAGGAGGATCGAGATCACAGAGGATGCCTATCAGTCTTTTGTGAATGACCGCGATCATCCGCTGAGGATCCTTCCCTCCCGGATCATCGATGTGACCCGGGACGAAGGAAAGTACTGGCTGTACCTTTCACAGACGTATCCACAGGATACGGTGCCTGACGATACAGTGATCCTGCGGCGTATACAGCGCCTGTTCTACTATCTCCGGTACACGGGCATACGTCCACTGGCCATTGATATATGCCGGTCTGTCCGCTCCGGTTACCTTCCCGCTCAAAAAGCTGCATATGTACAGGAAAATTTCACAAGAATTCTGGAAGAATGCTTTCCGCTCTTATACATTTAGTATAAAATGTCACTTAACCGAACCGCAGGACCTGATCCCACACCTTCCTGACGATACGTTATCTGGTCACAGCCTGACCAGGTTTTGACTATGTAACGTTGCGAATGTCTATTTTGATAAAAAGTTTAATGAAAAGGTCATACTCCATGAAAAAAAGCGTAAACCGACAGCACTCCATGAAAGCGATGAGATTCGAAAAGAACGGCCCGAAACAGGGAAAAAGAAAATCCTGCCGCGGGATCAGCCTGAATTTTCTTCGTCTCCGGGCTTTTTTTCTGATGTGCGTCATGATCCCGGCATTAATGGTCATGCCGGCCGAAGCCAGGACAAAGCCCGGGTATGGAAGTCAGGGAAACAGTCAGAGCGGTCAGTCCGGGCTGCCGGGGAAAGACAAACCGGGAGCACTGAACGGGGAAACCATACTGGAAAATCTTCTGACCTCCCATTCCGATGCATCCGATTCCGACACGAAAGAGTCGACCGTTGCGGAGATTGACACATTTCCCGAGAATCCCTGCATCACATGGTTTGTGCGTGGAATCGAGGGAAGGGTCAAGTCTGCCGAGGTCTATATCGGCGCCGAGCAGGCAGAGGTCTCTGAGGCGGGACGGCTGATCGATGGAGAGGGGCTGGCTCCCAAGACCCTGATCCTGGTCGACAACTCCGAGTCGATCGGCACCAGGCCCAATCAGGAAAAGATCAAAGCTATCCTGACCAGGCTCATATGGAATCATCAGTATGACGAACGGTTCGCGATCAAGACATTCGCCGACAAGTCCGTGACGATCATGGACTATACAGACAATTATGACAAGCTGCGTCTGGCGGTCAGCAGGATCACCTTTCATGATCAGAAGACCAGTCTGCGAAATGTGCTGTACGATGAGATCCGGGAGCTGGTCAATGACGGCGAGACGGACTACAGCCGCATCGTCATTGTTTCAGACGGGACGGATGACAGCCGGCTGGGCATGACCTATCAGGAACTGCTTGAACTGGTTGAAGCGGAAAACGGCTGCTGCCCGATCTATACGATCGGCTGTTTCTATGAATGTTCCCAGGATATCCTGGATCAGCTGTTCGCGCTCTCCAGAATCACGGGAAGCCCCTATTTTTCCATGGATGACTATGAGACTGCGGAGGAGGCAGCTGAGATCGCGGACGAGATCCGGGCAGACGGAGACGATATCACCTATTTCCGCTTTTCCCTGCCGTCCGAGCTCAAAGACGGCAGTCAGAAGGGGGTAGGCCTCATCGTCCATACCGCCAGCAATGATTATACCATTGAACGTTCCATGATCATGCCGCGGGGGACCGCGAAGGAAATGAAGGAGTTCAATGACAAGCTTCGCGCTGAAAGGGAGGAGGCCGAGAAGAAACGGCTGGAGGAAGAAGAAGCGAGGAAGAAAGCAGAGGAAGAAGGCAGGAAGGCGGAGGAAGAGAAGGAAGAAGAGGAAGAACCGGTTCCCCAGACCCCTCTGGACAGGTTCCTGGACAATAAATATGTCCAGCTCCTGCTGATGCCCTGTATCCTGGCCCTGCTCATGCTCTATCTTCACTTTAAGGACCGCAGGAAGTCCGATGTGCCCTTCCAGGAGGTCACCCGGCCTGCCGCGGGCCACAAGGAAACGCCAAAGGAACAGGCCCCTGACGAGCAGGAGCAGGACGACGGAGTCCTTACCCTGTTCGATCCGGAGCGGCCGGGAGAGATCTACAGGATCCAGAACGGCCAGGAGCTGGTGATCGGACGCTCTGCGGCGCGCAGTGACGTCGCCTTCCCGGATGATCCCCTGCTTGCCGCGCGGCATGCCCTGATCAGGATGGATCAGGGAAGAGCTGTTCTGGACAGTCTGGGACACAAAGACAGTACAAGTGTACAGGATAAACCGGTGGAGCATACTGCGGAACTTTTTGACGGTGATATGATCTGTGTCGGCAGTATCAAACTGAGGGTTCGATATGAGTAGCTTAATCCGTATGGTGATCGACTTTGTGATGTCACATACTTTCCTGATCCTGCAGCTGTCCCTGGACCTTTTCCTCATTGTCCTCCTGATCCTGACGATACGAAGACGCAAAGCGAAAAAAGAACGCGAAATGCTGTTCTTCAGGGAGCAGGAGAGCAGGAGGCTGACAAAACGCATCTCCAACCCCGCCTATCTGGAGCGGGAGGGGATCCAGTTCGGCCGCAGTTATCCCTACAAAGTGCATGATGGAGGCGCGCTTCCTGCAGAGCAGGGCGGGACGCGTGATCAGATGGTCGAGATATCCCTGCAGTCAAAGATGCTGACCAGGGAATTCCTCCTGCCTGTCTCGGACGGTATCCTGATCGGGAGAGGCCCCAACAATACGATCAGTATTGATAATCCGGATGTTGTGGAACACCAGTGCCGCATTTTCCGCAACGGCAGCCAGTTGTGCGTGGAGTCTCTGAGTATGGATCATCCGACAGAGCTGCAGCGGGGGGCCAGATCCATTCAGGTAAGCGGCAAACCCATGGCCCTCACCGGAGGAGATATAATCTGTTTCGGAGACAACCGTCTGCTTCTCAAATTCTGAAGCGCCGGCCCTTACCGGCCGGCCTCGGGATGTTTCGCGTTTCATGGTCAACACCCGGCCGGGGCCTGACCGGAAACGGCCTGATCAGCAGCAAATCTGGCGACAGTGTCAGCCCTTGGAATGGTACAGCATATGAGCAGTACAATCATTACTTTTTTTAACGAACAGGGATGCAGGAGCAGCCTCCTGCCCGCGATCGAGAACGCGGATCATGAAATCGTTCTCTACGAGAAATGGTTCTGGCTGGAGGATGATGTAAAGATCCTTCTGGAATGCATAAAAGGCCAGTGGATCCTGAAAAGCAACAACCCCTGCCGGATCTATCAGCGGATGCGGGAGCGCGTCACACCTGTCATCGGAGACTACAAGCTCCAGGACGGTGCCCTGCTTCAGTTTGTTACAGCGGACAATGAGAGGATCAACGCGCTTATACGCATCAGGTCTTCGCTGTTTTCCTCTGCGCTTCATATCCCGCTCGCCAGCCTCCACCGCGTCCGGATCGGAACCGGGGAAAAAAACGAGATACGGATCCCCTCCGGATTTAACTTTGAAAACGCCGGTCTTCTGGTGACCAGGGACTGGCATGGTTTCAGTGTGGTTCCCAGGACCGGGCCTTTCTATCTGAACGGCGAAGCCATCCGCGCGGAGGCATTTCTGGAATACGGAGATACGATCGAGATCCCCGGATTCCGCTTTATGTATCTGGGTGACGACCTGGCAGTGCTGACAGGAACCCGGGAGATCGCTTTGGCACCCGGGCTGGAAACACGTCATGCGGCAGTGGATGGCATGCTCCCGGCAGGTCGTAAACGGACCGACGTTGAATCCCGGACCGGAGAAAGACCCCTCGCTGTCTTTCATCGTTCTCCCCGCATCCTGCCCAGGATCTATGACGGTACGATCAAAATCGAAGCCGTTCCGGAGCTGGAGGAGGAGGACAGCCGCTCGACCGCACAAGCGATACTGCAGTCCATTGCCATGGTCATTCCCATGATGCTCGCCAGCTTTTTGATGATTTATGCCAGCAGGGTCTCCGGCTACGGCAATTCCATTATGATGTATTCAGGACTGGTGATGGCAGTCGCGTCCGGATCTGTAGCTGCTTTTCTGGCAGTCTCCAGCACCTCCCGGCAGAAGAAAAAGCATCAGGAAAAAGAGAGCAGGCGCTTTGAAGCCTACAGCAATTACCTGATCCAGAAGACCGATGAGATCCGTGAAAAATATGAGAGCAACGCAAAATCCCTGCAGCAGATGTATCCTTCGGCGGAAAGCCTTCTGACGGAAGGCATCGGTCCCGGACTGTGGAACCGCAACCGCAGGCAGGAGGATTTCCTCAAGGTGCGGATCGGGACCGGCGACATCCCTTTTCAGGTGGATATCGACGTTCCGGAGGAAAAGTTCTACATTACAGAGGATCAGCTGCGCGATAAACCCCGTTATATCAGGGACAATTTTGCCACCCTCTATGATATGCCGATCCTGCTTGATCTGGCGGAGCACCCCCTGATCGGTATCGCCGGCGGAGAGGGCGGAAAGGGCGCCATTGAACTGATGCACGTCATCTGCGCCCAACTGTGCGCGACGCACAGCTGCAGCGATGTGCGTATGATCTTTTTTTACGAGGACAACCGTTCCCTCAATCTGGGCCAGTGGGACTTCGCCAGGTGGCTTCCGCACAGCTTCTCTGCCAACCGCAGCATGCGCATGACGGCGGTCAATGCGGATCAGATCGGCGATGTCAGCTATGAACTGTCCTCAATCCTCCGCAATCGCGAGGATGAAATCTCCGACCTGGACAAGGATTACAGGGACCGGGTGCCTCATTACGTCCTCTTCCTTTCTGATCCCGCCCTGATCCGGGGAGAGCTGATCGCCCACTATATTTTTGAAGTACCTGAGGAAGTGGGGCTGACGACAGTGATCCTGTCCGACACGATCGAGCATCTGCCCAACGAGTGCCGCTATGTACTGCAGAATGACGAAACCTTCTGCGGGATCGTGGAAACACAGGAGGTATCGCAGGAATACCGGGAGGTAAAATTTGACCATGTGGAAACACATACTCTCGACCGTTTTGCTTCCTCGATCGCCGGCGTGCGGGTCCAGGAGACCGACGAGGGCGGCGAGATCCCGGATGCAGTGACCTTCTTTGAAATGTACGGTGTACACCGTCTCAATGATCTGCACGCGGAGGAACTGTGGCGCAAAAACCGGATCTACGAAAATATAAAGGGACTGGTGGGCATCAAGAGCGGCCATACCCGTATGTATATGGACGTGCATGAGAAATACCATGGACCGCACGGACTGGTGGCAGGCACCACAGGATCCGGTAAGTCCGAGACCCTGCAGACCTATCTGTTGTCTCTGGCGATCGAATACAGCCCGGATGATATCGGCTTCTTTATTATCGATTACAAGGGCGGCGGAATGGCCAACCTCTTTGACGGACTCCCCCACCTTCTGGGTTCCATCTCCAACCTCTCCGGTGCCCAGATCCGGCGCGCCATGATGGCGATCAAAAGTGAGAACCGCCGGCGCCAGAGAATGTTCAACAGCGCGGGGGTCAACAATATCAACAAATACACCAAGCTGTACAAAAGCGGCGATGTGGAGGAACCGATCCCCCATCTGTTTATCATCATCGATGAGTTTGCCGAACTGAAGCGGGAAGAACCTGATTTCATGAAGGAACTCATCAGTGTCGCCCAGGTCGGGCGAAGCCTGGGCGTTCACCTGATCCTGTCCACACAGCGTCCTGCCGGAACAGTCGATGAAAACATCGCTTCCAACGCCAAATTCCGGCTCTGCCTGCGCGTGCAGACTAAGGAAGACAGTATGGACATGCTGGGAAAACCCGACGCTGCCTTTATCACCCAGGCCGGCCGCTGCTATCTGCAGGTAGGCAATGACGAGGTTTACGAGCTGTTCCAGTCCGGCTTCAGCGGGGCTGTATATAATCCGGATGAAGTGGACAGTGAAAAACTGACCAGAATGCTGACCATGACCGGCAGGGACGATATTATTGCAGCCGACAGCTCAGGCAGCAGGCGTGACGCGGCCGCGGACAGCCAAAAGGAAGAAAAGACCCAGCTCAGTGCGGTCAAGGAATATCTGGCCGGCATCGCACAGAAAGAGGGTTACAGAGCGGTCCACCGTCTGTGGCTGCCGCCCCTGAAGACTTCGATCTGCCTGGATGAGATCCCGGGTTACCGGGAGGAAGCCTTCCACGACGGCCGCTGGACCGTTCCCGCAGCAGACAAATGGGAGCTGAATGCAGTGATCGGTCTGGTCGATGACCCCTCCAATCAGATACAGAAACCGCTCAGGATCAGCTTCGATACAGGCGGGCACCATGCGGTCATCGGACAGGTAGTGACCGGCAAGTCCACTCTCCTGCAGACGATCGTATACGCCCTGGTCAACCGCTACTCTCCGGATTATCTGAATGTGTACGGGATCGACTTCTCCAGCAAGATGCTGGCCGTATTTGAAAATCTCCCGCACACGGGCGGCATTATGTACGAGGGGGACGATGAAAAGATCTCCCGTTTCTTTAATATGATCGGCAAGATCCTTGACGAGCGCAGAAAGGTATTCCGCGGGGGTAACTACAGCCAGTATTACCGCGCCAACGGTCTGCAGTATCCTTCGATCCTGATCGTGATCGACAATTTCAGCGCATTCAATGAAAAGACAGGAGAACGCTATCTGCCCGCGCTGATCCGCCTGTCCAAGGAAGGCGAGAGCAACGGAATCTTCCTGCTGCTTTCCGGCGGCGGATTCTCACTCTCTGATATCCCCAACCGGCTGGCCGGCAACATCAAGACCTGTCTGTGTCTGGAGCTTAAGGACCGGTTCGCATACACCGACTATCTACATACCATGCGCTTTGAGGTCGTACCCGAAGCCGGCGTACACGGCCGCGGCCTGTGCGTGATCGATGGAAAGGTCCTGGAATATCAGACTGCCCTCAGTCTTCCCGCCCGGGATGATTACGAGAGAATGCAAAAGATCGAAAACCAATGTGCAGTCCTGGCCGGCGCCTGGGAAGGCCCCGCGGCCAGAAAGGTGCCGCAGATCCCGGAAAACCCGGACTGGGCGGGGTTCGAAGCTCTGCCAGAGGTGCAGAAAGCTTTTGCGGATCCCGCGCTGCTCCCGGTCGGATACCGGGAGGACAATGCGGAGATCTACAGCCTGAATCTTTCCTCTGTATTCATCTATCTGATCACCGGCATGGCGAAATCAGGCAAAACATCGTTCCTGTCTTTGGCGGCTTTATCCGCGCTTCATAAGGAAAAGGCACGGATCGTTCTGATCGCTCCCGACATGCCGCCCGGTCTTCCGGAGTCGGATGCGGTATCGCTGGTATCGGATGCGGAACACCTGTATGAACTGTGCAGCACCAGTCTGGCGGACGAGTTCGTGAAGCGCCGTGCCGCCAGGCAGGAGCTTGAAAAAGAAGACCTCCTGCCGGAGGAGATCTTTACGCGTTTGTCAGACCAGTACGGTCCGATCTTTATGATGATCGATGATCTCCCCTGGCTGATCGGCATACTCAAAGGCGACGAACACGGTATAACCGGTTTTCTTGAAAATCTGGCACTCAGGGGCGAGGGACACCTGGTTTATCTGTTCGCATGCCTGTCTCTCGAGGACAAGGCCAAGATCGCCGGCTATACTCTGGCTGACTCCATAACCGGTGCCGGCCAGGGCATCCATTTCGGCGGCAATACCAGCCAGAACACCTATATGAATTTTTCCCATATACCTTTTACAGAACAGAACAAAGCGGAAAAGCCCGGTATCGGCCAGCTCCCCAAAGCTGCAGACAGTGAAGACGCACAGCAGATCGTGGTTCCGGCTGTTCGAAAAGCCGGCCGCTCCGGCAAAAAAGGCGGGTGATCCGGAGGTACAGAACAAGGAGAAGAGCATGATCCTGATTGAAGTGCATGTTCCTGTTGTTCAGGAGAAATTTGAGTTTAAAGCAGATGAAAACCGGCTTGTTTATGATATAGTTAATGAAATGAGGCAGGTCATTTCCAAAAAGCTGCGCGAGGAGGATCCTCCTGTGGCTTTTGAACTGCATTCCAGAGAACAGAGACGGCGTCTTCCCCCGGACAACACCCTTTCGGGATGCGGGATCGGCGACGGCGCCAGACTGATCCTGGTGTAAAATGATCGTAAGGGAGGTAACCAATATGGCAGACGAACACAGGGAACAGAGCGGATCCGGAGGGTCCGGGCTGATCAGCAGGACGATCCGCGTCACGCCGGAAACGCTCACGCGCAAGGCAGTAGATCTGGATACGAATGCGTCCGATGTCATGCTCCTCACAACACATATGACGGAGAAGGCGCTGGAACTGACCGGCCGGATCTGGAGCGGAGAAGCCCAGTCTGCTTTTGTGACCAGATTCAAAACTCTGCAGGATACCATCAATCAATATACGCCGCTTCTGCAGAAACATGCCTCGAATCTGAAGATCATCGCAGGCCAGTACGCAGCTGTGGAAACAGAGGCGAAAGATTTATCCGGCGGGCTCCCGGGTAATATTTTCTGATCCCGGGCAGTTCCGGTAACATCGCCGGGGCTTTTTGACAAAATGATCGGAAAAAGATGTGCAGATTTTCCTTAAGTAAACAGGAACAGCCCCTAAGCCGCGGGATTCCCTTTTGCGCGCGTATCCCACGACTGAAGTCACGGGTATTGAGCGATGAAGAATAAAACACCAGGCCGGCAGAAAGAACCGGAACCGTGGAGGAAGAAGTAAATGGACATACAACTTAATAAACAGAATCATACCCTGAAAGCTGTAATCACCGGCAGGCTGTCCGGGAAGGATGCATCCGCATGGTATACAATGATCATCGATCAATTAGGGGATGATGTGACAGAAATCGTTCTTAATCTGGCCGGTGTCACTTATCTCACATCCACATCTCTCCGGAACATCATTATGCTTCAGAAAGAGATGAATATAAGGGATGGTGAACTGATTCTGGAAGATCCGCAGGAAATGGTCATGGAAACCCTGCAGTTGAGTGGAATGACATCATTCCTCGATATCAGAAAAACAGGGTGATGATCCGGAAAGGAGAAGAAATGGTAAAATGGAACGGGCTCCTGCCGCTGGGCAGTATAGTCCTGCTGAACGGTTCGGACAAACGCATGCAGATCATCGGCCAGGTCCAGGCGGATGCTGTTACGCACAAGGTCTATGATTATGCGGCGGTTCCCTTTCCGGAAGGCTATATAGACGAAAATGAGCTTGCAATGTTCCAGCATGAGGATATCCGCCTGATCAACGCGATCGGTCATCTGGATGACGGTGAGTGGGAGGCGCTTGCGCATCTGAAAGAGCTGCGCGATGATCTTCGGGAAGGACGAGTGACCGTGGAAGAGCTGCTTGAGAGACGCGGTCACACCAATGTCTGATTCAGGCTGCAGGAGGAACAGTGAACGATGAAATACGACAGACTGCTTCCGATCGGAAGTGTGATACGCATCAGAGGAGGAAAGGATCTCCTCATGATCATGGGCTGTAATCAGGTGAATCTCCAGACAAGACAGCTCTTCGATTATTCAGGGGTCCTGTACCCGACAGGATATACAGATGACCACCATGTGTACATTTTCGACCATGATGACATTGAGGCTGTCTATGCAGTAGGATATCTGGACGAGGAGTCCAGAGCCTTTCAGCAGGAGGCTGTCATGGAAAATAAGAAGCTTCGCACAGGCGCGATGACCGTCGATGAGCTGCTTGGAACAGGGCGGTCTTTTGACCGCTGACAATGACCGGAAAGGGTGGATCATGGATAAAAAGCATAATGAAATTTTTGAAGGTCTGCTTCCCATCGGCAGCGTGGTAACGACCAAAACAGGGACAAAACGGGTGATGATCATCGGGCGCGGGATCGACCGGGAGGACGGCCAGGGCAGTACCTATGATTACGGTGCGGTCCTGTTCCCGGAAGGTTTTTCAGACGGGGACCATATCTATCTGTTTAATCATGAGGATGTCGGAAGCATCTGCCGTGTCGGATATATCGATGAGGTGGAGATTGAACTGGAGGACAAGCTCAGCAATTATCTGAGGTCCGGTGTTACCCCTGTGCCGGAAAAGAGGTGAGTACTATGTCGGATTATCTGGTAAATCCTACGGATATCGTCAGAATTATGAATGAGCTCAACGCCGACAACGAGAAACTTGCCGGCAAGATCGAGCAGCTCAGACAGCTTCATTCCGAACTCACCGGAATCTGGGAGGGGGAGGCGGACCGGGTCTTTCAGTCGGTCATGACAAATGATATCTCGGCTCTTGAGTCTTATCACGAACTTATGCAAAAGTACTGTCTGGCCCTGCAGAAGATCGGGACAGAGTACGCGGAGACAGAGCTTAACAATAAGAGTAAAATTGAATCTTTATGATTTCCCGCGGAAGATTCAGCTTCCGGGAAACAGAGGAAGGAGATGAAAACAGCATGACACAATGGAGCGGAATCCTGCCGCCCGGCAGTGTGGTGATGCTCAAGGGCGCCACCCGGCGTCTGCAGATCATGGGACTGGTGCAGGCAAACGCAGAGACAAAGAAACTGTATGACTATTGTGCAGTCCCCTTTCCCGAGGGCTACGCGGGGCCGAACCGGGTCATTATGTTCCAGCATGAGGATATCGACCGGATCTATGCAGTCGGACACCTGGATGAAGGGACCTACAGCTTTCTGGATCACGCAGAGCAGAGACTCCGGGATCTGCGGGAGGGTAAAATGACCTTCGAGGAGGCGATGCGGACACCGTGGAAGAAAGGAGCGCCGAATGAGATATGATCATCTGCTGCCTGTCGGAAGCCTGGTGAAAGTGGAGGGCGAGGAAAGACGCCTGATGATCATCGGGTGCAACATGCAGGACGAACAGACAGGCAGGATCTTCGATTACTGCGGCTGCTTCTATCCGGTGGGATTTCTGGGACCGGACCAGGTGGCAAATTTCAACCACCGCGATATCGAGATCATCTACGCGGTCGGGTATCTGGACGAGGAATCGAGAGCAAATCAGGCTGCGGAAGAGGAAACCAACCGTAAAGCCCGGGAAAGTGCCGCGGGGGTGTGAGATGGGGAACAGAATGCGATTTCATGGACTGCTGCCGATCGGCAGTGTCGTGCGGATCGGCGATGTGAAAAAGAGGCTGCTGATCATCGGGCGCGTGCAGAGAAAAGCGGGTGAGGAAGACCTGCACGATTACTGTTCTGTGCCTTTTCCGGAAGGTTATCTGGACGGAGACCACCTGATCTTTCATGATCACAGTGATATTACCTACATTTGCCGCGTCGGATATATCAATGATGCAGAGATGGACCTGCAGCGCAGGCTGGAGGCTTTCCTGCAGGAAAAGAAGGGGTAACGGAATCCGGGTACAGAAGCACCTGACCCGGATTCGACATGGAGGACAGACATGAATATTGAAGGATTACTGCCCATCGGAAGTGTTGTACGGATTGAGAAAGCCCCGCAGCAGCAGCTGCAGATCGTAGGACAGGGTCAGGCCAATCCGGTGACAAAGAGAGTGACGGACTATTCCGCCGTTCTGTTTCCGCAGGGTTATTTTGACGGTGACCATATGGTACTGCTGGACAATGAAGACATTGTCCAGATCGATGCCTATGGATACATGGATGACGAGTCCCTGGAATATACACAGCATATTGAAAACATTCTCGCGATGCTCAGGGATGGCCGCATGACACTGGATGATCTCGGGCAGTAATATGCCTGTGGCGGCGTGGTACATACACACATCAGGAAAATATGGAACCGGAATTCTGATGACCCGGACCCGTCCGGGCTGCAGCGCTGCATAATATGTGCATAGTATATATAGGTGGAGGACAAAAATATGTCTGATATCGCTGTCAATATCGCCAGCCTGAGCCAGTCGTGCGAAAACAACCGCAAGAATACCATTAAGCTGGCCGAGCAGAGGGAACTGCTGGAAAAAGTTGCTGATGACCTCTCCAGGAAATGGGAAGGCATCGCCAGCAACAGCTATTTCGGCCGGTTCAATGTCAAACAGGATACGCTGGCAACTGTCATCAACGGCATGCAGGATGTTGTGAACTATGAGCACAAGGCCGTACAGATCTACAGAGATGCAAACCGCATTGTCAACGGTCTGATCGACGAGATGTTCTGACAGTTTCCGGCAGCTGTCACCAGGAGAGGATAATTATGGCAGAGAATACGAATACCATATGGAATCTGATGATTTCCCCGGAATCTATTCATACGGCCTCGGGGCAGATCGATGAGATCGTTTCTACCATCATGAACACCTATAACGCGATCAACGAAGAGATCGGCGTCATACTCCAGTCCTGGTCGGGGATCGCTCAGGACCGCCATGTCAAGATGTTCAATGAGGATGCCGTAGTGTACAACAACTATATCGACGATATGCAGTATGAAGCCTTCCGTCTGTTTATTGTGAGCGAAGGATATCAGAAGGCAGAGGTAAAGAACACGGAGCGCGGCAATGTCCTGCGAACAGATATTTTCTGATCCGTGAGCAGACTGTCCATTCAGATGCAGGCTGAGAATATCATGGTCACCCCCTGGCAGGAGTGTGTCCGGGAACGTTCTGTTTACAGAAAACGGAATACATCCGGGGACAGGATCGCCATCACTCCTTTCAGATCATTTCGGGAGGAAATAAAAAATGAGTCTTACAGAAGCCACCATGAAGGCTATGCTTCAGAGCATTGCAGATAATATCCAGAAGGTTCACAAGGACTGCACCGCGATTGGAAATGCTGCCGCCGCTATGTATGATGTGGTGGAAAAAGACTGCTTCCCCACACTGGCACAGGTTCAGGAAGTATGGCAGGGCGGGACATCGAATAAGTACGTGCAGAAGACCAATGCGAAAATGAACGATATCGTACAGGACTGTCTGGATATCAGGAAGGCGGCGGAGGATATTCTGGCCGCGTATCTGGAATACAGCAAACAACAGATCCGGTCGCTGGGACTTGACCCGCACGAGATCATGCCGGGTGTCTTCTGAGCGGGGCATTGCAGATGAATGAAATGCCGGCCCTGCATGCCAGGTCTGCCCGTTATTTGAAAAGACCTCTGCAGATGAATCTGGAGCTCACCGGTGAATGTCCCCTGCATTGTCCGCAATGCTATGTGGAGGCGGATCCCTCGCGCCGTATGCCGCTGGAGACAGCCCTTCACCACATCAGGGAGGCGGCCGCCTTCGGCGTCCGCGATGTGAATCTGAGCGGTGGGGAGACGCTCTGCTATCCCGGTCTGGAAGAACTGATCCGGGCCTGTACGTCTTATGGGCTCGTGAGTGCCGTGGCTCTTTCCGGAGCACTGGCTGACGAAGCTGCTTTGCGCGGACTGCTCGATGCCGGTGTATCCCAGATCTACATCTCCCTCAACGGAAGTACCAGAGAGATCAACCAAAAGACCCGGGACGGCTATGAAGCGGCAGTCCGGACTCTGGGCCTGCTGGCTTCTTTGCGGGAGAGAGGAATCCTGTCAGCACAGACCGGGATCAACTGGGTCATGCACAGGACAAATGCGGAGGATTTCTCTTCCATGATCCGCCTTGCGGAGGACTGCCGCGTCGACCAGCTTGTTGTCATGGGACTCAAGCCGGATGCAGCCGGACACCTGGAAGGTTTTCCGTCGCGGGAACAAATGACTGCTGTTGCCCGGCAGATCCGCTCTTACGCCGGTCCTCTGGAGATCGGTGTGGAGTCCTGCTTTTCACCGCTGCGTGCTCTTGTGGGAGAATCCCTGTTTACCGGCAATCTCAACCTGGGTATCCAGCGCGGCTGCGGTGCCGGAAGGGACAGCTACAGTGTCAATGCGTCCGGAGCTTATACACCATGCCGGCACATTCTGCTTCCGGAAAGGTATCAGTCCCTGGATGCATACTGGAATGACTCTGCCGTTCTGCAGAAACTGCGCACTGCAGAGGACCACCGGTGCCCTCCATGTACGGGGTGCCGGCTGCAGGCATACTGCCTGCCTTGTATGGAAATCGGGGAGAAACTGGGGGACAGCCTTCTGGCGGGTTTCCCCGGATGCCCGCTGGCTGATCATTGACCTTTGAAGCCCGGAAGACACAGATACGGAAGGGGTGCAGAATAAGTCTCGATCGATCGTACAGGGTTTCAAGGACAAGTCGATCGGATCGTACAGGGTCTCAAGGATAAGTGGACACCTTAAACTGTTTGTGAGGGGTTAGTATATGGGAACAGGTGACGGAACCAGTATGGATGATCTCATTGTGATCAGTACTGAAACCATTGAACAGAAAGCAGGACATCTTTTGGATTCCTGTACTTCTTTAAAAAATGCGGAGAAGCCTGCCAAAGCTGCCGGTGAATCGCTGAAGGCGATCAACAACGCCAGCGGAGGCTGTATTTCCGGACAGCTTAAGGCTCTTTATAATGCTGAAGAAAGCTTTTATAAAAATGTCGCCCATCTGGTGAGCGGGGCTTATACGCTCCGCAATATTGGGATCACCTACGACAACGCGGAAAAGGCCATTGCCGGCGGCGAGACCAGAGATCTGATCTGGCCGGATGACGGATCCTCCGGCTCCGGCGGTTCTTCTCACGATTCCGGTGATTCCGGCAAGGGAGGCGATTCGTCGAAGGATAAGAAGTCAAACGCCTCCGAATGGATATGGAATAAACGCGAAGGCCTGACGGATATGGAAGATGCAGCCTGGTACGAGAAGCCCTTCGATTATACACACAAATTACAGATCGGTCAGAAGAAAAGAATCAATTGGACCGACAAGGGCGGCTATACAGACCAGGAAGTATTCGCCTGGACTGCCGGTATAACCCTCGGGAGTTTTGGAGCTAAGAAAAACCCCCTGGAATATAATGATCCTGTGACCGGTGATAAGAAAAGTAAAGGCGAGTATTCTACAAAAACAAAAGGCGACGATAAATTCGCGCCCACTAAGATCGGAACGATCGCAGAAATCTATGCGGAATATTCCTGTTCCTGGACACTTGCGGGCGCACAGACGGTCAAAAAAACCGATACATACTCTTATGCCGCGGAAGCCTACGTGTTGCGCGCACAGGCCAAGGTCCACGCCGGTGTCGGTGCTTATCTCTATAAAACTGCGGACGGGAAAACGGTTCCGGCCTATGGCCTGACTGCCGAGGTAGGCGCATCCTTTACGTTGGCAGGAGCGGCGGCAGCCGGTGATTTTGGCAGCAATTATCTGGGCGCCATGGGAAGCGCCTCTGCAGTAGTCGGGGATGTATATGCCAAGGCAAATGCCACGATCGGTATGGTCGGAGGTAAGTTTGTCGCTGTTGCGACGGGCGCCGTCGGCGCTGACGCTTTCAAGGCCACGGTCTCCGGGGGTATAAGAGCACTGGGCATTGAGGTTCAGGGTTCTGCTTCCTTCAAAGTCGGCGTATCCGCCAAATTCGAGGTGGGATTTGACGGCGGTAAATTCAAGGCCAATATCGGCGCTGCGCTGGGAATCGGAGTTGAGCTCAGCTTCAGTATCGACTTTTCCAAAGCGATCAGTATCCTCAAGGACGTCGGAGAGTTTATCGTGGACGGAGTGAGAGCAGTGGGAAGAACAGTAGGAAGAGTTATCCGCAGAATCCTCCCACGACGATGGTAGACAGGAGGGTATTTCAAGACTCGTTCTCGAGTCCTGTACGCAATACCCATGACTGAAAGTCTCGGGTATTGGACGATGAAACGAAATTTCTTTTCACGCGTGTATCCCGTGTCTGAAAACACGGGTACTGCGCGATGAAGAGTAAAGGCAATGTAGACAGAACTGCGTAAGGGGCAAAATCATGGGAACAGAATCGGCAAAACTCTCCGCAGGCAGTTCCAGCCCGGATGATCTCCTGGTCATAAATACTGAACAAGTCGAGCAGAGCGCCGGAAAGCTTCAGGACTGCTGCACATCTCTTCGTAATGCAGCAAAGAGCATTGAAGGCGCAAAGGCTGATCTCAGTTCGATCAGTCAATCCGGTTCCGGTTGTATTTCCAGTCAACTGAAAAGACTTTCTGATGCACAGGACCAGTTCTTCCGGAATGTCGGTATGCTGGAGGGAGGGGCTTACGCACTCCGCAACATTGCCATCACCTACGACAATGCGGAAAAGGCTCTGGCCGGCGGTGAACTCAGGGATCTGATTATGCCGGCTGAGAATAAAGACACATCCGTTACAGGATTCTCCGAAGTCGGCGGCATAAGTGCCGAAAGCGGCGAGTCTGATGAAGAAGAATCCGAAGAGTCCTCCTGGGAATGGGGCAAACGCCAGTGGACGGATGACGATGAGAGCGCAAGCTGGTACAATGCTCCTTTTGATAAATCCGGAAAGCTTGAATTCGGCCAGACCAAAGCGATCAATGATCCCGACGAGGGCTCCTATAAGGACAGGGAAACCTTTACCTGGGCTGCAGGACTCAGTATCGGGAATTACGAAAAGTCTTATGAGCCGCTCAGGGATGAGAAAACTCAGAAAGCCTGGGGCGAATACAAGACAGATCCCAAAGGCGACGCACCGTTCGCTCCCTCGAAAACAGGCACGATCGCAGAGATCTATGCGGAATATAGTTGCGATTGGACACTTGCCGGTGCGCAGACCAACCGCGAAACCGACTACATCAAGTATAACGCCGAAGCCTATGTCCTGCGGGCCCAGGCAAACGTGCATGCAGGTGTCGGTGCTTTCCTGTATGAAACGCCCGAGGGCGACATTGTCAGGGCCTATGGCCTGAGTGCCCAGGCAGGCGCTTCCTTTACATTAGCAGGCGCCTCCGCAAGCGGTGATGCCGGGTCTGCATACGCCGGAGTTATGGGAAGCGCAAGCGCAGTAGCCGGCGAAGTCTATGCCAAAGCAGATGCAACGATCGGATGGGTCGGCGGCAAATTTGTCGCTGTCGCTTCAGGAGCCGTCGGGGCAGATCTCCTGCGAGCAACAGCCGGCGGCGGCGGCCGTCTGCTGGGTGTCGAGGTTGCGGCGGAAGCATCCGTTAAAGTGGGAATGTCCGCAAAATTTGAGGTCGGTTTTGACGGGAGCCAGTTCAAAGCCAATATCGGTGCTGCTCTCGGCATCGGATTTGACATCAATGTCAGTATTGACTTTTCCAAAGTCGGCAGTGTCATTAAGGATATCGGCAAGGTCATTGTCAATACTGCCAGAGCCGCTGTCGACTGGTTCAGGCGATGGTAGTGCCTGGTGTGCAGACCTTCACCGATCCTTTATTCTTTCAAGCACGTATCCGGCCGATCGACCGGAACAAATACAAATAATGCCGCCAGAAAAATCCGCTCAAAGAAAAGGAGGAGAAACATGGCAGAATTTCAGGTAACCAGTACTGAATTGCAGAGCAAAGCTGCAGAGTTACAACAGATTTCCAAGCAGATGCGCACCAAGATCGAGGAATTGGGTCAGCTTGAGCAGACGCTGTCCGGAATGTGGGAAGGTGAAGCGCACGATGCCTTCCACAACACCTATGGCCAGAACGAGCAGAAGATGCTGCTGTTTGTCAACGCTCTGGAGAATTACTTCCTGACACTCAATGAGATCGCGGTCAAGTACAACAATTCCGAGGCAAAGAATATCCAGACGGCACAGAGCTGACGGACTCATTTTTGCTGAAATCCCCAGACACACAGATGTCAGCGAACTGTCTGCTGACCTGCTGTCAGCTGCCCTGCTTTGGCGGTTTCTATGCCGGCAGCAAGACACCAGGAGCCGGATCAGGAGCAAAGTATCAGGAGCAGAGTATCAGGAGCAGGGCATCAGGAGCAGGGCATCAGGAGCAGAGTATCAGGAGCAGAGTATCAGGAAATAACAAAAACCCGGGTATTACTGGTTTTTACTATAGCAATCGCTCAAAGAAATAATAAAGAAATAAGATATGCCGGGTATGAAAAGCCTATTGATAAAGGAGTATAATTATGGCAAATTTCTTGCGCGTTACACCGGAGCAGGTGAAAGAGAAATCCACGGAATTTGATACCAAAGGACAGGAGATCACCAAACTGGCCGCTTCCGCCAACGAGATCGTCCAGACCCTGTCAGGCCGGATCTGGAGCGGTGAGGCTGCTACCCAGTACACGTCCAGATTCAACACTCTGTACAATGACGTTGCGGCTGTGCAGCAGCTGATCACCAGGATGGTACAGCAGCTCAATACCATCGCAACTGAGTACGAGACGACAGAGACAGCCAACACCGAGCAGGCCGGAAGCCTTCCCGGATCCGTCTTTTGATTTCTTTCTGCTTTCTTTCTGATCTCTTTTATAAACAGTTTTTATAAGCAGCTTTTATAAACAGTATTTAAAAACAGCTTTTATAAACAGCTTTTAAACAGCTTTTAAACAGCTTTTCTTGTACGAACAACATTCAGGCAGTACGCAAGGGGAAAGTCCCGGGTAAACCGTGACTTTCCCCTTGCGTTTTTTAACGTTACTGAACACGCCCCCTCGAGGGGCGGAATCATTGCTTCGCAATGCAGTAACTTGCGTTCGCCCATGCTGAATTCGCTTCGCGAATGGGGCGAATGCCGTTCCACTCGGGTTTTTCGCGAAAAACCCGCGAAAAACGCCTCGAATTTCGAGGAGGTCTGTACGGTAACTTCTTAACTTATCTCTTTGGAAAAACAGAGGGCCCGGAAAGCAGTTCATCCACGATCCGGGCGGCTTCCCCGACGTGCCGCAGGCAGGGACGCCGGGCGTAGTATTCCGGTGTCCTGGCCTCGGGATCGTTCCCCGGCTGAGTCTTTACTCCCTCCAGCAGTTCCCTGCAAAGGATCGTCCCGTTTATTTCACGAAACCGCCTGACAAATTCCTGCACCAGATGATAATGGTCTGTCTTGGCCTGCCCTGCCTTGGGGTCGTCATATCCGCACACGATCCCGAGCACCAGCAGGGCTCCGCTCACCGTGCCGCAGACCTCCCGCAGGCGCCCCATGCCGCCCCCGAAGGAGGAAGCCAGCCTGGCCGACGTAGTTACGTCCAGGCCTGTCAGATCTTCAAAAGCGCAAAAAACTGCCTGTGCGCAGTTGTAACCATCGAGAAAATATTTCTGTGCCTTCTCTGCGTGATCATACTTCATGTCTGTACCCTGTCCTTTAAGCAATACCGGGCAGCCCGGATGCCTGGTGCAGCCCTTCATAAAAGGAGCTCCCGAAGCATGCTTCGGGAGCTCCTGCTGCTGCCGGCGCCGGACCGTCCCGCCCGGGCGCCTTTTCATTTTATCTTATTATTTCCCCATTGCCTGGTTTACAGCAACAGCGACTGCCACGGTCATACCGACCATGGGGTTGTTGCCTGCGCCCAGGAAGCCCATCATCTCGACGTGCGCGGGAACGGAGGAGGAACCTGCGAACTGCGCGTCGGAGTGCATACGGCCAAGAGTATCGGTCATGCCGTAGGAAGCAGGACCTGCCGCCATGTTGTCGGGATGGAGGGTACGGCCGGTGCCGCCGCCGGAAGCCACGGAGAAGTACTTCTTGCCGGCTTCCCAGCGCTCTTTCTTATAGGTTCCTGCAACAGGGTGCTGGAAACGGGTAGGGTTGGTGGAGTTTCCGGTGATGGAAACGTCCGCGCCCTCATGCCACATGATCGCAACGCCTTCGCGGACGTCGTCTGCGCCGTAGCAATTGACCTTGGCGCGCTCGCCGTCGGAATAAGGGGTCTTGCTGACGATCGTCAGGGCATGGTCTTCCTTGACATCTGCGGACAGATAGTCATATTTGGTCTGTACATAGGTGAAGCCGTTGATGCGGCTGATGATCATTGCGGCGTCCTTGCCCAGTCCGTTCAGGATGACGCGGAGGGGTTTCTGGCGGACCTTGTTGGCATTGAGAGCGATCTTGATCGCGCCCTCAGCAGCCGCAAAGGACTCGTGGCCCGCGAGGAAAGCGAAGCACTCGGTCTCCTCATCGAGCAGCATGGCGCCCAGGTTGCCGTGGCCGATACCGACCTGACGCTGGTCAGCGACGGAACCGGGAATGCAGAAAGCCTGCAGGCCTACGCCGATCCACCTGGCTGCTTCCGCAGCAGTCTTTGCATTCTCTTTCATGGCGATCGCTGCACCGAGCTCATATGCCCATTTGACATTCTCGAAGCAGATAGGCTGTGTGCTCTCAACGATGCTGTACGCATCCACGCCCTTGCCATTTGTATAAGCCTTCACATCCTCAAAGCTCTTGAAGCCGTACTTGTCAAGAACGGGCTGCAGCTGAGGCATACGTCCTTCATAGTTTTCAAACAAAGCCATGTTGCTGCACCTCCTTCTTATTCTTTGCGCGGATCGATCCACTTGACCGCGCCTTCTTCTGCTGTGAAACGACCATATGTGCCGACGTTCTTTTCATAGGCCTCTTTGGGGTCTGTACCGTTCCTGATCGCATCCATCATCTTGCCGAGGCTCAGGAATTTATAGCCGCAGACCTGATCATCTTTGTCAAGAGCCATCTGAAGAACATATCCTTCGGTCATCTCCAGATAACGGGTACCCTTCTGAAGCGTACCATACATTGTTCCGACCATGGAACGAAGTCCCTTACCAAGGTCTTCAAGACCGGCACCGACACGCAGGCCGTCATCCGAGAACGCAGACTGTGTGCGGCCGTAGACGATCTGCAGGAACAGTTCGCGCATAGCCGTATTGATAGCGTCGCAGACCAGGTCAGTGTTCAGGGCTTCCAGAATAGTCTTGCCCGGCAGGATCTCACTGGCCATTGCTGCGGAATGGGTCATGCCGGAACATCCGATCGTTTCCACCAGAGCTTCCTGGATGACACCGTCCTTGACGTTGAGGCTCAGCTTGCAAGTGCCTTGCTGCGGGGCACACCAGCCAATCCCATGCGTATAACCGGAGATATCCTTGATCTCCTTAGCCTGTACCCATTTTCCTTCCTCAGGAATCGGAGCAGGACCATGATTCGGGCCTTTGGCGACGCAAATCATGTCTTCCACTTCTTTTGTGAATTGCATATGACACTTATCCTCCTGTATTTAAATTAGTACTATTTACCAACTTCCACTTTACCACATGAAGCCGGTGCTTGCAATGTTTTTGTCAATCAGCTCCCCTTCGCTTTAGGCCTGTGCATCTTCTTTTCCCGAATACCTGCCGATCAGTTTCAGGATCATCGGGAAAAATGCAATGTAGTAAAATGCATAGATTATGGAGAAAAACAATTTTCCCCAATGGGATCCGAATGCGGAAACCAGGACAGGTCTGAAGTGGTCTTTCATCAATACCACCGGGATCAGGCCGATCAGGCAGATCAGGATACCAGCCCACCCCTTCCGCAGGGACTTGAACCGGATCCAGGTTTTTTCCACAAAGCGGGCAATGATAAATCCCATCATTTTCCCTATATCGCCATATCCGTCATTCATCATCTTCTGAGGATCCACGAGCAGCTTCCCCTCCGCGTTCAAGGTCATGGGATAAGGCTTGACCGTGATATACAAAAGCGATAAGCAGCAGAAGATAAAACCACCCAAAAGGAGAAGGTTTTCTTTTTCCGGATTCACCTCCAGCCATGCAAAAAGTTTTGCAGTCAAGAACAGGCTCAATATGGTGATCAGAAGAGCCACACAGACATCCTGCGGCGTGTGCACGCCAAGATAGTTTCTGGAAAAAGCGGTCAACGGAATGAAAAGGACAAAGAGAACGGAAAGCCACCTGGTTCGATTCGTCTTCCATAAGTTGACAGCCATTCCGCCGGCCAGGGGACCGGCTGTTGTCGTATGACCGCTGGGAAATGAATATCCCGTCGCCGTGGTGATCGAGTTTCCGGCCGGTAAGATCCGGCTGTCCCTGATCCATGGCCGGTAAACACAGGCCGTCAGTTTGATGAGCGGTGTCACGACCATACAAATAGAATAGGACACCAGAGTATAGAGGCCGCCTTTCTTATCCTTGTACCAATAATAAAAGATTGCAAACAGGATCAGATAATTGGTGGCAAATGAAGATACCCACTCCATGAACGGGGTCCACGCATCATGAATACTGTTCCGAAAGTTCTGTAGAAATAGTAAATATTGAATGTCCATCGAAAAACCTTCCTCATTTTATTATTTCATCATTTTATTATTTCATCGCGGGATCGTATCTTCGATGAAGCCGTACCCCCGATGAAGCCGTACCCCGATGAAGCAGGTTCCCCTTCTGGCGCGCTTATCCCCCGACTTGAGGTCAAAGGTATTGCGCGGTGAAGAGAATAAGACCTCCGGCAGGGTTAAAAATCTCCTGCCGGAGGTCTGATAAGCATCAATTCCGGTTCCGCATCAAATCTTCCGGGTCCTGACCCGACCTTGTCTCTCAGGCATTTTTCCGGTTGCGGTTAAAGTTGATGAGGCACCCTGCCTTGACGATCTCGCGCTCGTTTTCAGTCATGTCGTGGATATAGAGGCCGATCTCCGTGGCTTTTCCTTCCTTGATGACATAGGCTCTGATATCGGAGAGGGCGCCGTCCAGGGCTTTCCTGATGCCGGGGATATAAATATAGTCGCCGACCTCGAAGGCATCCGGTGCGCCTTTGAGATGGAAGGGAACCATGCCCCAGTTCATGACGTTGGAGCGGTAGCGTTTAGTGGCATATTCCTGAGTGATGTTGGCCAGGCCGCCGATGACGCGCTGGCAGGAGGCCGCCTGTTCGCGGGCGCTGCCGTCGCCGGGCTTGTTGGCATAGACCATGGATCCGATCTCGATCTCCTGCACATCAACGCCTTCGGAGCCGGGAATCGTGCTGATGACCTTGTAGACCTCTGCCAGGGCAGGATCCTTTTCGGCCGCATTACCGCCGGAAACACGGAACCGCTCTGTCCGGTCGACTTCCTTGGACCGCCAGACATATTCGGGGTCGCGCCGGGAGAGGGTGAACTCCGCCAGGCCCAGGGGGTTGGAGCGGAAGGAGGATGTTTCACCGGAGGGGATGAGTTCGTCAGTGGTCGTCACTTCATCGAGGATCTTGGAGCAGACCTTCAGCAGGATGTTGTCCGCCAGGGGCTCCAGTTCCGGCCAGGGCTTGATGTTGGGGCCGTCAAAGAGGCTGACTTCCGGCTGTGCCTTCCCGAATCCCTGATAGACGCGCGCCCTGTAGACCGTGTCGTCAAAATCATGGGCGGGCACATTGCCCCAGACGTCATAGTCCGCCGCGGAAGTGAGGATTCCTCCGTTGGCCGCCGTCGCCGCAATGGACCTGGCGTCCATGAGGGCTGCCGCCGCCATCTGGCCTTCGCCGGGCTTGGAGCCTTCGCGGTTCGGGAAATTCCTTGTTGTATGGCGGACAGACAGGCCGTTGTGCATAGGGGTGTCGCCGGCGCCGAAGCAGGGACCGCAGAAAGCGGTCTTGACGATAGCTCCCGCTGTCATGAGGTCCGCGATATACCCCTTCCTGGTCAGGTCGATGAAGACCGGCTGGGAGGAAGGATAGACATCGAGCGAGAACTCGCCGTTTCCGCAGCTCTTACCGCGGAGCATATTGGCTGCCTCGACAATATTTGAATAGGTTCCGCCGGCGCAGCCTGCGATGATACCCTGCTGGACATGGAGCTTACCGTCCCTGATCTTGTCCATAAGCGTGAATTTCGCGCGTCCTCTGGCGATGAAAGCCGCTTCCGTCTCGACATCATGCAGGATGTCGACGAGGTTCCCGTTCAGCTCATCGATTGTATAGACATTACTGGGGTGGAAAGGCAGAGCGATCATGGGTTTGATGGAAGACAGATCCACGTAGACGCATCCGTCATAATAGGCAATATCCGCAGGATCAAGCTCTTTATAATCCTCCGGCCTTCCATGAGAAGTCAGATACTCTTTCGTATCCCCGTCGGTCTTCCAGACAGAAGACAGGCAGGTGGTCTCTGTCGTCATGACATCGATCCCGTTGCGGTAGTCCGTCGTCATTGTAGAGATGCCGGGGCCCACAAATTCCATGACCTTGTTCTTGACGTAACCGTTTTTGAAAACTGCTCCGATGATCGCCAGGGCGATATCCTGGGGGCCTACACAGGGAGCAGGCTTTCCATCCAGATAGACCGCGATAACACCGGGATAGGCGACATCATAGGTGTCCTCGAGAAGCTGCTTGCCGAGCTCGCCGCCGCCCTCTCCGATGGCCATAGTGCCCAGAGCGCCATAGCGCGTATGAGAATCAGAGCCCAGGATCATCTTTCCGCAGCCTGCCATGGCTTCCCGCATGTACTGGTGGATAACGGCGATGTGAGGAGGCACATAGATCCCGCCGTACTTTTTGGCGGCGGACAGGCCAAACATGTGGTCATCCTCATTGATCGTGCCGCCGACCGCGCACAGAGAGTTGTGGCAGTTGGTCAGGACATAGGGAAGGGGAAATTTCTCCATGCCTGAAGCCCGCGCGGTCTGAACGATCCCGACGAAGGTGATGTCATGGGATGCCATGGAATCAAACCGGATGCGGAGATGTTTCATACTTTTGGATGTATTGTGCGCTTTCAAAATAGAATAAGCGATCGTCCCTTTTCCGGCCTCTTCAGGACATACCTTTTTCCCCGTCATCTGTTCAACCTTTGCGGCCTCCGCTTCGGGGACAATCTCCTGCCCGTTTACAAGATACACACCGCCGTCATACAGCTTTACCATTTATGTTCCTCCTGTCTGTTATTCTGTCTCTTCTTATGCCTCGTTTTAAACGCTTTTTTAACGCCTCTATTTTAAACGCTTCTTTTTTAAACGCTTCTTTTAAAATAACTCTTAATAATATCTCTTCTTAAAAATGCTGTTTAAAATTCTCTTTTAAATAACTCTTTTAAAATGAACGTAAAAAATACGCGGGCGTCGAAAAGCCCTCGGGAAATTGTTCGACAATTCCCGGGACTCACACAATCTTTTACATTGTATACCATAATACTATTCTGCACAACCTTTTCCTGTGTCGAAACCGCATCGGCTGAAGCTACGCGGAAACTGCAGCAGGACTAAGACAGTAATCTCACCACGGTCGCAAACTCTCCGGGCTAGTGTGCCGTCTCACTAGCAGAGTATCCTCTGCATGGCAGTCTCCAGTTCAGACAATTCGCTTTCCGCCAGCTGCCATGCATAGCCCTTCACGTTTGCTTCCACACGGGACCGCTTCTGCGCCCCTACAATGCAAGTGTCGACAAATTCCTTCTGCCTGGCCCAGTTCAGCGCGACCTCTGCGAGGTCGGCGCCATGCCTGTCGGCGATCGGCTGCATGGCATCCAGCATTTCCATGGCTTTTGAGAAAAAAGGTTCCTGGAAAAACCTTCCGTAAAAGCGGTTCCGGCTGTCGGCCGGTTCGTAGGTTTCCACCTTCCTGTATCTTCCCGTCAAAAGTCCGCCACAGAGCGCGCCGTAAGCCATCGTGCCTATTCCTTCCCCGTGGGCCCATTTGAGAAGCTCTTCATTTTCCCGGTTGAACATGGAATACTGCAGCTGGACAACCTCGATCTCGATCGTCTTACGGGCCTCCATGATCTGTTCCCTGGAAAAATTGGAAACTCCGACATGGCGGATCTTCCCTTCCGCTTTCAGCTGCGACAGAGCACCGAATGTCTCCGAAAAAGGGACAGTCGGATCCGGCCAGTGGACCAGCATCACATCAATGTGGTCCGTGCGGAGGTTTTTCAGAGAATCTTCGCATTCCGCAAAAATATTTTCCGGTTTGCCGCTGCGCACATATTTCCCGTCGATAAACCTGTTGCCGCATTTTGTCGCGATCACGACCTTCCCGCGGTTTCCCGTCTGTTCCAGCGTTTTTCCTATAAACCGCTCCGCTTCCCCGGCATTATAGGCAGGCGCTGTATCAATAAAGTTGATCCCGCTCTCAACAGCGGCTGCTATGGCATCCATCCTCACATCATCCGGATAATCATCCCATCCTGCTCCGCCGATTCCCCACGTACCCAGCGTCATCGGAGATACACTGAGGCCTGTGCCGCCCAGCATGACATTTTTCATAATAATACTTCCTTCCCCCGGTCGATCATCTGCCGGCTGTGCGTTTATTATTCCTCTCTGCTTTATACCTCTATGCTAATTCGTTCTCGGTTATATTCCTTCCCGCTTTACTCTTTTACGCTTTATTCCCCTGCGTTTTATTCTCCTGTATTCTATTTCTCTGCATTCTATTCCTCTGCCTTGCAGTCCTGTCTGTTTTATTCCTCTCCGCTTTCGTCCCACTTCTTTTTCCTGGGAACATCCTTTTTGTCATGGAGCTGCGCAGGCCTGGGGACAGGAATCCGTTTCAGCTTATTGATCCGCTGCTGTTCTTTTTTTGAAAGCTTCGAGAATTCTCTCGCCGCATCTTTTTCCAGTTTGCCCATAATTACCTCGTCAGTTTTTCGCTCATTTATTACATGTCATTTATTACATACCATTTATTACGTGTCATTCTTTGCCCGGCCTTAAGGTGCTGCTGTGTTTGATGAAACAATACGATACGCCCTCTATGCGATGACACGGTTAAAAAAACTTTCGAAACATCAACAACTGTCAAAACGTCAACAACATCCCGTAATTTGATGTACTCTTAAGTATACAATCAACTGTCAACAAACACTATGGAAATCTTTCCTTTCAGAATGAGAAATCAGAAGTTACAGATCTTCCTCTCCTGTCTCCTCTCGGGTTTCAAGACGGTCTGTACTGTAACAATCAGAATGCGAAATGGATTCATTTTTCTGCTAAATCCTTTATTTAACAGACTGCAGACAGTATACTGGACTTGAACCGACATATCCGGAATATGTGTAAACCGGATCTCAAAAGGGAGATTTAATGGGAGGTTTTAGAATGAAGATGTGCAAAACTATTGTCCTGGCAGCAGCTGTTTTTTTATTGAGTCTCTGTGTCAGTGCCTGCGGAAATACGGGGCAGGCAGGGGCCGGCAGCCCGGCTGCGAAAGCAGAAGAATCTGATGCTGAGGTTTCCCCGCAGGCCCCTGAACAGGAACCAGCAGAATTTCAACCCGAAGATGTTCAGGAAGCTTTAGAAGCGCAGTCAGATACAGACATAGAGGCAGACGCAGGCCTGCAGGCAAATATCGACGCACATACAGATACAGCTGATCCAAAAGAAAACACAGACCCGGCGGAAACCGCAGCGACAGCAGTCTCTGCAGAGCCGGCGGAGGAGCCCGCGGAAGCTCCCGCTGCCCCCTCCCTCCTGTATATGGGGCAGGGAAGTCTGCGGATCGTCACGGGAGAAGGCAAAGTGATCTATATCGATCCCTATTCCGGGGACGGGTATGACCTGCCGGCAGACCTGATCCTTGTCACCCACGGACATTATGACCATAACGGGCTCGATCTGGTGCAGAGCCGGAGTGAGGACTGCCGGATCATCACACAGAATGAGGCGCTTGCGGGTGGAGAACACCAGAGTTTTGATCTGGGATACGTCAGGGTGGAAGCTGTGGAAGCCGGCTATAATCAGAACCACGACGTAAAAGCCTGCGTGGGGTATGTCCTCACCTTCAGCAACGGAAGATCTGTCTATGTGACAGGAGACACCTCCACAACTCAGCAAATGCCTCTCCTTGCGGAAAAAGAGATCGATTACGCCTTTTTCTGCTGCGACGGTGTCTATAATATGGACGCCGCCGAGGCTTCAAAATGCGCGGAAATGGTCTCCGCAAAGCACAATCTCCCCTACCACACCTCCGCGAAAAACGACGGATACAACTTTGACCGGGATGTCGCGGAGCAGTTTGAGGCTGATAATCGCATCATTCTTGCGCCGGGAGAGGAAATCACAGTGGAATGACCGATCAGGACGATCTGGCTGATGATAAGTAAGATCTGGCCGATCTATCTGATCCATTTGTCCGTGACCGTAGGCTCATCATAGCCCCAGTCTTCCCCCACCGCATGCACGACCAGGTCAAAACCGTTTTTCACGAGGACGTTGGCCGATGCCCTGTTTTCGACCATCGTACTGGCTGTGATGATCTCTGTGTCGGTATCGTTATAGAGGTAATCGATCATCATCCCCAGGGCTTCACTGGCGATTCCCCTCCCCCAGAACCGCTCCAGCAGTCTGTAGCCGACACTGATCTTATGGATGGGAGGACGATATCCGTACATTTCCGCCAGCCCGCAGAATTCTTCCTCCATAAACACGCCCAGCAGGATGGATTCTTTCCAGCACTCATCATAAAGATGATCAATGACATACCTGAGATCAGCATATTTTTGTTCAAACAGGAAGGTCGGAAGATACCGGTAGACCCGGGGACTGTTTACCAGCTCCTGCAGGCCAGGCAGATCGGCCTGAGTTACTTCCTTCAAAACGAGCCTGCTGCCCGCCAGACAGGGAATTTCAGAAAACAGCTGCTTTTTCACTTTGTGCCTTTCTTGACCGGGTTAAATCGGACATTATGTTACAAATCCCTCGTTTACATTTTCCGGAGTTTCCACTCACTCATTTGAGTTCAAGACTCGTAAGCGTTTATTCTTCATCGCGGGATTGTACCCACGATGAAGCAAGTTTCTCTTTTTGTGCGCGTATCCCACGACTGAAGTCACGGTATTACGCGATGAAGAATAAAAGGCCGGAGCAAACGACATTTTCTAATCAGGTCTTTATTTTACTACCGAAACGTATCGTTTCCAACAGTTTCCCGTATCCCCATATCCGGCAAAAAGCCAAAAGAGCCCGCTGAAAAAGGGTTAAAAAAGGCTTCCCGGGCACGCCTGACCGCGTACGCCGGGAAGTCTTTGTCTCTTCCGTAAATTTGGGTTCTTCCGTAAATATTAGTGCTTCTTCGCAGCTGATCCTGCTCCCTGCTTTGCATCACCGGCGGCATTCGAACCTCCGCCTGATCCTGCACCTCCGCAGGCAGACATACTGCATATGATCAGCAGCACCGCCAGTAAAATGATCCCCTTATGTCTCATCCGAAAAAAAGTCTTTGGTAAATATACCGGTCCAGGTGCCGATCAGATTACCGTCATCGGAATAGGCATTGAGCGTGTGCTCCCGCTCAAAAATGCTGTAATCAAAGGAATCGACATTGTAGGTTGCGTCAACACATCCGCCCCTGGAGCATGTCTCGGGAGAACGCCAGGATGCCTCTTCTCCGGTGACATTGTCTGTCGTCACAATCTTTATGTGGGTCGAGGCCTCCGGAGGTCCCCCGTATAGATAGACGCGGATATGGGTGGATTGCTGGGAGCCGATCAGATAATTCAACTCATTCCTGATCTCCGCCCGCCACTGGTACATCGTATCCCGGACACCTTCCGCGCCCGGATAGCCGGCCTCCAGCAGTTCCCGGATAAATAGATAAGCATCGTCGTCGGGTTTCTCGGCGACGGACTGACAGTACTTAAACCTGGCCTCCAGGACTTTGTCGTCCGAGTCCTCGTAACCGGGACAAAGGGTATAGAGTTCCGCCGCCTCCTTGTATTTCCCCTCCTTCATCCTGCTCCCGGCATTCAGGTACCTGCACTGTGCCAGCCGCATGGGAGCATCGCTGTAGTCTTCCAGCCGCTCAAAGAGCTTCGCGGCCACAATATATTTTTCCTGACTGAGTTCCTTTTCAGCTTCGCGATAGGTGTTCCTGTGGATCCGGTCTTCAAGGTCCGTCTGCGAGCTTTTTTCAGTTTTCTGACATTCCTGAAGCAAAATATATGTCTTTTCCGCATCGGTGTAGTTCTCAGCCTCGCTGTCGGCATCGGCTTCTTCCAGCAGAGAAGCGAAAACCCGGTCATAAGAATCCAGTGCATCCTGTTTCAGATCTGCGTCCCCGTTTGAGATGAGGTTTGAAAAAAGGATTTCATAAAGCTCCAGAGCTTTTTTTGCACTGGATCTTTCCGTATTCGCATTACCATCAGACTTCTTATATTGTTCTTCCGCTTCAGTTGCTCTCTTAAAGCATCGCCGGCTCACATCCTCCCATTTCTCTTCTGCTTCCCGGGATCCTGATTCGCGGATGGGCCTCAGTTTATCAAAAGCATCCTGATATTTTCCGCTTCTGACCAGTTTTTCCACCTCGGCCAGCTCCATGATCGTCTCAGCCTTCTGCTCATCGCCGATCCCATTCGCCAGGACTTCCACGATCTGCTCTCTGCTCTCATCGGATGATGAATCCGCCGACGGATCAGATGACGAACCGGCTGACAAATTGCCTGACCGATCAGATGACGAAACGACTGACGAATCCTTTGCCAGAGCCTTCTCTATGGAGTCGCAGAACCAGTACTGCTCCTCTTCACTCATTTTTTCATATGGAAACTGCTCGAAAAAATGCCCCAGGTACTGCGCAGTGCCGCCCTCGATGGCGTCTCCGCTCTGCAGTGTTTCCATCTGCGCGCGCATGGCCTCCCGGCGCTGCCCGGGATAAAAAGCTAAGCGCCAGACCGCAAATCCCGCTGCCAGAAGGACCAAAGCACACAGAGCGGCAATCGTCATTCGTCCCAGGATACGATGGCTCTTTTTGCCGGCATCAAACCCGGGAATGATTTTTTCCAGGCGGGTGTCCAGAGAAGAAGCGTGCTCCCGGATGCGGACGATCTGTTCCCGGATCTGTGCCGCGGAGCCAAAGCGTTTTTGGGGATCTATGTGCGTCGCTTTCGCCACGATCCTGGCGGCATCCACATTTTCCGGCAGCATCCTCTCGATTAGTTTCCCCAGGGCAAAGATATCGGTGCGCACATCCGAGGCGGCAAATCCATACTGCTCGGGCGCGGCGACACCGTGGGTCCCCATGAGGACGGTGTCTTTTTTCTCCCCGCTGATATAGATCTTCGCGGCGTCATAGTCGATGATCTTGACTACACCGTCCTCCGTCAGCATGACATTGGAAGCCTTGAGATCCCGGTGGATAATGGGCGGCCGGGCATTGTGCAGAAAGGACAGACCGTCGCAGATTTCAGTCAGGATCCTGACGCGCTCCTGAAAGGGAAGCGGTCCGCCCTCCTCTCCCAGCAGATCATCAAGCGTCCTGCCCTGTATAAACTCCTCGATCACAATGAGCTTTTCCCCTTCCTCGCGGAAGGACTCGATCCTCGGAACATATCTGCTCTTATGCTCCTTTAAATAAGCGAAGACCTGTGTATTATAAACACTGAGTTCCTTTCTGAAAAAAAGCCGCCCGGTCGGGACATCCCTGACGATAGCCTTCCCGTCTCCCAGATCCTGTATTTCCTCGTATAGTGCCTGTTCGCAGAGTTTTTCCAGTTCCGTCATAATGCTTCTCCATACTGCTCTACACGGCAGCTAATCCTCGATTGCCTGCTTAAAAGAGCCGCACAGGAATCGTCTCTCCGGTCTGCTTTTCCGTCCTTTCTGTATATACTTTCTCTATTATACTATTGAAAACGCTATTGGAAACCACACAGAGACAGATGGATAATCGTTACAAGTCACACCTGCGCAAGCCTCGAGGTGTTTTCACGCGTTTTTTGCGTGAAAACCCGAGTTAAGCGGCGAATGCCCATCCCCGAAGGGGATTTGGAATGGGCATTCGCACCGTTACATGGTCACAACCTGGTCAGGTTGTGACCAGTAACGGATAATCATTTACACTCCAGTCCATATCAACAATATCCCCAGTATAAGGTATAACCCCCCCTCCCTTTCATAAAAGTATTTTATAGACCGGAACCTGTTATTTGGTGGGCTGACAGCCCACAGCTCAAAGGGAAAAATCGTTTATAATAGCACCTGGCCGATGTAGAATAATCCATACATGAATCATCCCGGGTTCCCCGCTCTGACTTGTTTGTAATTGTATGTGACTGGTATGTAATTAAATGTAAATTGTATATAAATCAGACTGATCTGCATTTGCGGGTGAGCGCCCGCAGCCATCTATCAATAAAAAAATGAAGAATAAAAAAGAATAAAATCGGAAAGGAGGGTCTGCACCCCATGGAAGAATCTACTACCGGCAATCTTGCGAAAATTCTCTCAAACATCGATTCTGCCAGAGAGATGGAAGAGTATCTTGAGCTCCCTGAGGTGGTAAACAGCTGGCAGAGCTTTCCGGAATATTTCCAGTCCCTGGAAGCCGTCAGGGAAATGGACAGCAGAAATCTGATCCGCAGCAGTGGTCTTGAGCGGTCATATTATTATCAGGTAATGAAGGGTACCCGCCGGCCCGGACGCGATAAAGTTCTGCGTCTGTGCCTGGCCGCAGGACTGAACCTGAAGGAGACGACCCGTGCGCTGGAGCTGAGCGGCAATGCCGTGCTCTATCCCCGCAGCCGGCGCGATATCATTCTCACCGTCGCTGTCAACCAGATGGCGGACGTCGATGACACCAACCTCCTGCTGTTTAAATACGGAGTGAAGCCGCTGGAATAAACCGGCGGCTCTTTATATGAAAGAGAAAATAATATACAATAAAGTGGTATTTGGCTGATTTCCGGACACAGGAAAATACTGCGGAGACAAAGACCATGGACAAATCCACCACGGGGAAGCTTTCTGAGATCCTCTCTACTATAGATTCGGCACAGGAAATGGAACAATATATGGACATGCCCAAAGTTTCGGACAGCTTCCGGACTTTTTCGGGATATTTCCGTTCCCTTCCTGCCGTGTACAACATGGACAGCGCAGAGATGATCCGGAAAAGCGGTCTGGAGCGGTCATATTATTATCAGGTCATGAAGGGAAAGCGTAATCCCGGGCGGGATAAAGTTCTGCGTCTGTGCCTGGCCGCAGGCCTGGGGCTCAAAGAAACGACCCGGGCGCTGGAACTGAGTGGAAACGCCATGCTCTACCCCCGCAGACGGCGCGACATCATCCTCACGGTTGCGATCAATCAGAAAGCCGGCGTAGATGACACCAACCTGCTGCTTTTCAAGTATGGGGAGGAACCGCTGGAATAAGAGAATAAATAAGATAATTTTTATGGAATGGACGGAAGATAACCGAATTATCCGGCTTTTTATTTTGAGCACAAAAAGCAGGCAGGGAAGCGATACGACCAGGTATCGTCTCCCTGCCTGTTATTTCCGGTTTGTATTCTCCTGCACTCGTCTGAACAGATTTATTAACAGGATTATTCTTCATCGCGCAAGACCTGTGACTTCAGTCGTGGGATACGCGCGCAAAAAAGGAAACTTTCTTCATCGCGCAAGACTCGCCCGCGAGTCTTGAATATTGCATGTCCATGTCTGGTACCGGATGCCGGATTCCCGAAGCAGTGTATCCGGAGACAACTCCGGAAAACCAGTTTCTAAAATCAGTTCCTAAAATAAGTTCCTGAAACCAGTTCCTATCGGTAGAGCATGATCACGTCCTCGATGCTCCTGCCCTCCTCCAGCATATGGAGCATATCCATTGCGGGATTGGATTTTCTGTGCCATCTGTCATAGAGAGGATTCAGGAAGCATTCCTCCTGCATGCCGCGGGCTGTGAGCCCTTCCCGGGCAAGATCCAGGATCTCTCCGACGAGGTGGTCCAGGCCCTCCTTAGAGATGTAGGGCGGGTACTGCCGCCGCACAAAGAGGTGCCGCAGCTCGCTCGCTGTGTAACCGTGATGGTACAGGACCTGGTCTTTTTCCAGAAGCTCGTCGAGCTCGCGGAGCTTCTCCAAAAGCCCCAGATGGAAGGCGGCCACGCAGAAGGTGTCGCGGATCGGCTGCGTGCAGCAGCTCCGGAACTCCACGGTACCGCGGTAGGTCAGGTCTTCGTATTTAAAGGTCCGCAGGTACTGCAGATCCTCCAGTTCGGGTTTGAATGTGTATGTCTCAAAGCCTCCGCTATCCGGATCGTAGTATTCCCCTTCGATCTCAGGGAGCTCCATGTAGGCCAGAAGCGGCGTCGGGGCAAAGTTCAGATATTTCCCGTCGCGTTCTACGCAGTAAAGGCTTGTCGAGGAGATATAGTCCAGCAGTTCGTCCTCGCTGTAAAAATCACACTCGTACATCCCGACATTGTGAGGATTGATACCGTGTGTGCTGTTTTCCCAGAACATATCGCGCACACAGATCATCCCGTCGTTTTCTCCCAGTAGGACGGAATTGGAAAACAACAGGGCCTTGACGGGCTCCAGCCTGGAGAAAGCTCGGAAGATCGTGATGAGATCCGTGTCCATGACGTCCAGCTGGACCTGCGAGGCGCTGGAAAACGTGCCAAAGGCGGGGTGATGGTGGAAATGCATGGGCAGAGACCGATATCGCGGGTACGAATGCAGGTGATGAAAGAGCATGCGGTAGCGCCCGTTCGGAATCGGGACATTGTGATTGTAGATCCGGTACGGATTGACGCCCATGCCGGTCAGAGTGTAATCGTGTGCGGAAAAAAGCTCCTGCAGCACATCATAATAGTGAAAAAACCGGATCTTCGCCAGCTGCAGGTCCTGCGCCCTCCCCAGCGAGAGTTCAATATTGTTATAGGAACAGTCAAAGGAGAGGGAGTCGCCCGTCACGGGGTCCGCCGCCAGGATCACCTCGCCCTCGTCGTCCCTCTTCTCGGGCACAAACCCGCAGATATCCATAAAGCGTTCGGCAGTCCTGTGGACAAGTTCAAAGTCCACGGCTTCCTTTTTCAGATTCAGGATCGGCATCTCCACTTCGATGCCCGAATAAAGGGGACGTTCCCTTCTGGTCGGTGCCAGATACTTTTCCTCCAGTGCCTGCCGGATAACAGCTGCGTCCATTCGTGCTTCTCCTCTCCTGAATACGAAGGGGAAGGCAGAGAACCTTCCCCTGATTGTTTTTCCGCCCTGTGGCCTCAGAGTCCTGAGTCCTGCACAGGTCATATTCCATCCCGTGACCTCAGAATGATTCTGCAAAGGTCATTCCGCCCTGTGGTCTCAGAGTCCCGCATAAGCCATATAAAGGAATTTCAAATCTTCTATATTATCCACATAGGAACAGCCGTGGCAGCGGCCGCATTCCGTGAGGCATCCGTTTTCAAAAGCCAGAAGCCGCATCATGGGAACGGGCTTCCAGGGACAGGAATCCAGAGGAACTGTCGCAAAAACGCAGAACCCGTCTCCCTCTCTCATATAGAGGGTTTTTTCACAATTTGTATGGACATACAGGGTGTCCGCATAGTGGAACAGGATGTTCAGCTTGTTGCCGGGAGCCATCTTTCCAAATTCACTCTCCCAGAGGGAAAAGCGTTCTCCGGGTGTCGCCTCACGGCCCAGCTGCCGTTCTTTTTGAAGCAGCAGATCCATAAGCCTCAGGAGGATCCGTTCGCTGTCGGTCTCGCCAAGCTGTTTGTAGTAGTAAATGTTCAGAGGAGAATAGCTGAAAATCGTCCCGTTGTGGGCCAGCGTCCCGAAACGGCCGTCCATCGACCGCACCACAAAGGGATGGCAGTTGGACAGCTCCACATTTCCAATCGTAGCCCGGCGGATATGGGCAATGGCGGTCCTGGCCGCGACGCCCTTCGCCAGCAGGGCTGTCAGCGTTTCGCTCCGCGAGGCCTTGACGGCCTCCCTGAGGATCTCCGGCCGTTCATCCGCATCCGCATGTTTTCCGGCGAAGCCTTCTATCTCATGTTCTCCATGTTCACATCCATGTTCGGGTCCATGTTCATGCTGCGGGAACACGGCCAGTCCATAGCCGTGCGGGTGTCTGTCTGAATGGGAAAAAAACGTGCGCAGCCAGCCTGTGATGTCTATGCTGTGATCCGCGCTGACGGCAAAGAGTTCGCACATAGTCTGTCCACCTGTTCCGCGTAACGGCTCCCCGGGATGAGGAGCTTGCGCTTTTGATATTCGATGGTTGAGAGCGCGTCAAAACATCCGATCGCTTCGAAGGTACAGGCCATATCCGAGAGTATTTCCAGCGCCGCTTCGCGGACCGGAATCAGGACCGAACCCTCCCGGATCCAGATGCTCTTCTCGTCAAAAAGGGCTGCGTGTTTCATATTGGTAATAGCATCTGCCTGTTCCTTTTCGTCCGGCAGATACTCAGGACAGAAAGAACACCAGATCAGGAACAGCCGCAGGAAGCGAAGGTCCTCCAGGGCGATTCCCGCCGGCTCGAGAGGGTTGAGATCCAGCATCCTGAGTTCAATGTGGTCGATTCCCTTCCTGAGTGCTTCCAGTGTATAGGCTCCCCGGGGCTTGAGACGCACCGGCAGGTACAGTTCAGAAGAGGAATAGATCATCCCCTCCCTGACATAGGACTCGATGCTCTCACAGTAAGAAGACACCCCGGAGAAATCCAGTACAGGGAGGAAGGGGTTCCAGTATCCCTCCTTACCGCACCGCACAGAAGCATAGACCGGTTTAACCCTTTCCCGGCACTGACCGAAAGTCTCTGCCCTGAAAGGTCCGGGACTAGCCGCAGTCAGCCAGACGATCAGCCAGGCATACCGGAGCGTCCAGGCGGCGGCCTTCAAATACAGGGCGTCAGCTGTCGTCCCCAGAAATGAGGGATAGTCCGCTGAATAGGAAAAATTGTAATGAATGCCCGACAACAGCATTTTTTCAAGCCCATATTTTTCGAGCAGGTATCTCCTGTACTCCTCTTTATGGGCATTCTCGCCTGAAAAATGCGCGATCCGCACCTCGGAGGGTATATAGGCGGGAGGATTCGAAGACATATGGAGCGTCTCACCCGATTCCGCAAGCCTGCGCAGGGCTTCCGCGTGCATCTGAGAGATCATCCCGTAGAGCTCTTCTGTGCTGTGGGCCACGGGTGTGATGATTTCAAGCTGGCTCTCCGCAAAATCCCTTGAAAAATGCGGATCATCTCCAAAAGGATGGTCCGTACGCGAGATCCGCCCGTCCGCCTCCATGATGCGGAGACTTTCCTTTTCCAGGCCGAAGCCGCCGCCAAAAGCGGACTCCAGCCCCTTCCTGCCCAGCCTGGATGTGATCTGTGCTGCTGTTTCGTATGGTTTTTTCACTCTTATTCTCCTTTTATACCGGAGTGTACTGTGTGTGATTATTACATTATAAGCAATACACCTACTATGTCAATAGGTTTTTATATATTAAATCTTCGCAGTAATCTTCGCCCTTTCAGAGCCCTGTCTCAGATATTTTCCCTGGGAATGGAGTAAAAAACGGACACAGGGGTCCTGAAAAGGCAGGCGGCCCCGTGTCCGTTTCTTCTAATTTACCCACTCATTTACCCACGCACGAATTTACCCCCGCACGAACGGAGCGCTGTACTCCGCATTGATTTCCCGAATCTCTTTCAGGCCATCGATATAGGGCTGGTAGATGCTTTCGATACGTCCGCCGCCTCGGTTGTCGCAGCCGGAACAGAACTCACAATCGATGCCGCATGCGCCCCACAGCGCCTGGTGAACGATCTGCCGGCGCTCCTCCCTCGTGGTGTCCTTTATTAATAGAGATCTCATTGTCAGCCTCCTCTTCATAACATCTCAATAATGGATAAAAATAATAAGGAAGATAAAGACCACCAGGCCCGGCTGGTTTAGCAAAAACGAATAGCGGCCGGATTTTACTGTTTTTTACAGAATCGCGTTTCCGAAGGCGGTCAGATCGGGGTAAACACTGGCGAATCCGGCGAACTCCGGAGCCGGCGGCACCAGATCAGGAATCATCACCGGCCTGCAGCCGGCAGCTCTGGCGGCCAGAAGGCCGTTGGGGCTGTCCTCCAGCACATAGCAGTCCCCCGGAAGCAGGCCCAGCCGTTCGGCGGCCAGAAGAAAGATGTCCGGATCCGGTTTTCCCCTGGAGACCTCGTCTCCGCAGACCACAACGTCAAAATAGCTGTCAATCCCGGTGCGGCCCAGGTTGGTCAATACCATATCCCGGGGGCTGCTGCTGGCCACAGCCAGCCGGTACCCTGCTTTTTTCAGAGCAGGCAGCAGATCTGCTGCACCGGGCTTGAGCTGCAGGTCTGTCTTCTCCCGTTCCACCATCATGGCCATACACTCCCGCGTCAGGGCATCCGGGTCATCGTCCGGATAGCAGCTGCGCAGTACTAGATGTGCCTGCTTCGGGCCGCTTCCGGTGATCCGGACTGCAAAGTCTGAGGGCAGTGTCAGCCCACGGTCCCGGGCAAGCCGATGCCAGCAGGACTGATACAGCCGTTCGGAATCCAGAAGCAGACCATCCATATCAAAGATTGCACCTTTCATGTTCCTACCTCCCTTAGATATTTCTGGAGAAAATACAGCGCGGCTCCCATGGTGATGTTATGGGAGGGCATCTTGCTCAGCAGCAGGAAATCCCCGGTCACCGGAAAGGGGCAGCGCTCCCTGATCGCCTGCCGGAGGAAGTCCAGATCCTCCTCCCTGAGGTACGCCGCCAGGTGACCGCCCAGAATAACGTCCATGTCATAGAGCAGGTAGAGACTCTCCGCCATGAGAGCGACATCCATCAGGTAAGCAGTCCAACGCGTTTTTTCAGCAGAGCCTCCCGTCCGGAGAGCGGCAAAGAACACATCCGGGTCCTCATCCCCCAGAAGGGCACTCATGGAACAGATCGTCTCCAGACAGCCGCGCTTACCGCAATAGCATGGCTTACCCTCAGGGCGGACCACGATGTGCTCGAACAAAGTGCTTCTGCCATCGCGCCCGATGACAATGCGGCGGTTATAGATGATGGAGCCGCCCAGATGCCGGCTCATGGACAGATAATAGGCATTCTTCAACTCCGGAGAACACCAGATTTCCGAGATGGCGGCGGCGTCCGGATCGTGGACGAAGGTACAGGGAAAGGGCAGATGCCTGGTAAATACTTCTATCTTCAGGCCTGTGCAGTCCAGTATGGTCCCATAGACCACCTCCGAGCCGTCGGCATTGACCAGTCCCTGGATCGCAATGCCGATCCCCAGAATCTTCTCATCAGGCAGCGAGAGCTTATGAATGAAGGCGAGGATCTTTTCGCTGACCTGGGAGAAATAAACCTGCTCATTGGCATAAGGGAAATCCCAGATTTCCCGGCCCAGCATCCTTCCGTAGAGGTCTGCGGCAACGAACTTGACCCTGGAGCGCATGATCTCCACTCCGACCGCCACACGAAAGGTCTCGTCGATGGAATAGGCAGCCGCCTTCCTGCCAATCTGGTCGGAATCCAGATAGCCGCTTTTCAGAATCATGCCCATCTCTTCCATCTCCGTCAGCGCCGCGGCTACTGTGGGACGACTCAGCTGGAGGGCATAGGCAATATCCTGCTGTGAGACTTTCTTCTCATCATATATATATTGAAAAACCTGCTGACGATTGGTCCTCCTGATCTGGCCGGGAGTAATACGCTTAGCCATAAACCTTCCTCCTGCACTTCTTTTCTGTCTTTACTGTAAAAGTCTGTTTTAAATAAATCGATCAGGCGGCCGCGCAAATGCACGTGCCCGTACAACCGGTTCAGCGGACAAGTTCGCTGTCTCATGAATGCACGCCAGCCTCTGCAGTGTGCTGAACAGGTTCCATATACCCATGAGAAGACCTGCTTCCATAATGGTTTACTTTACCAGAATTTCCTCCAAATAGCCACTCTGATTTTGAAAAATGCTTTTCCAGAATTCTTTGCGAATTGATGTGTGCATATTTTTTAAATTAAACAAACATATTTGTGATATAGCATGTGCAATCCGTATTTTTGCCTATGCCGAGAACATCTATTACACATGTTCAAGCTGTTCACATTCCCATACAATATTGATAGAGTCCCTTTGTTTTTGTGTGAAAGGGGGTGAAATCGGTTTTAAAACGCGTGCAATCCAGCAATAATTCATATCTCCCCTTGACTCTCTTCGGAAAGGGGCTTATGATAAAGGCACGATATGTAAATCGGTTTTACAAAATCAATTAACAAATATATTTAAGAAAAGGAGGACAAGTTATGGGAATTCTGGAACAAATGAGCCTCGCCAGCAAGAAGGGCTTTGTTACCGGAGCTGCGAGAGGCATTGGCAAGTGCACCGCACTGGCTTTCGCGGAAGCAGGCGCTGATGTCGCTATCGTGGACATGGATCTGGAAACAGCTCAGGAAACAGCTAAAGAGATCGCTGAAGCCACCGGCCGGAAGGTCATCGCCCTCAAGTGCGACGTGACCAACGAAGCTGATGTACAGGCCATGGTGGACGCAGTCGTAGCGGAGCTTGGCGGTCTGGACTTCTGCCACGCCAACGCCGGTATCTGCATCAACGAAGCAGCTGACAAGATGACCTACGCCCAGTGGAAGAAGAACATCGATGTAAACCTCAACAGTGTCTTCCTGACTGATACCATCGCAGGCAGGTACATGCTTGCCAACGGCGGCGGCAGCATCATCAACACGGCTTCCATGTCGGCCCACATCGTCAACGTGCCTCAGCCCCAGTGCGCTTACAACGCTTCCAAGGCAGGCGTGATCCAGCTCACCAAGTCCCTGGCCATCGAATGGGCCAAGAAGGGTGTCAGGGTCAACAGCATCAGCCCCGGCTACATCGGCACGGATCTGACCCTCTCCTCTCCCACTCTTCAGCCCCTGATCGCTCAGTGGAACGCTATGGCACCCATGGGCAGGCTGGGCAAACCCGAAGAACTGGGCTCCATCTGCGTCTATCTTGCGGGCGACACATCTACTTTCACCACCGGCTCCGACTTCATTCTGGACGGTGCATTTACCTGCTTCTAAGAAGTAACACATCCTGTTTCACCACCAGCTCCGGCTTCATTCCGGGCGGAACTTTGACCTGTTCCTAAAAAAACAAAACTACCGGAAAAGTAGTGAAAACCAAAAAAAGGAGAACAGTTATGAAAAAAATTCTTTCCATCCTCATTGCATCTTTCCTGATCGTCGGCCTGCTGGCAGGCTGCGGCGGCGGCTCTTCCACTTCTTCCGCTCCTGCAGGCGGCGACAGCACTGCAAAGCAGGAAGCTGCTGCCACCAGCACAGGCGATACCGAGGGCGTACAGGCCAGCCCCGAGTTTTATGCCAAAGCTGACCTTGCTTCTCTGAGCGGCAAAAAGATCGGCGTCACCATCCAGTCCCTGCAGAACTCCTACTGGGCAGGCGTTATGACCGCCCTTGAGGAGGTTGTCAAGAAAAACGGCGGCAACATCACCATCGTTGCCTGCGACGACAGCTCCGCCACCCAGATCGGCCAGATCGAGAACTTCATTTCCTCCGGCTGCGACCTGATCATGGTCCACCCCTCTGACGCGGCAGCCGTAGAAGACGCCTGCGCAGAAGCCCGCACTGCCGGAATCAAGGTTATGTGCTGGGATGACCCCATGACCAACACCGACGCCAACTGGGTTCTGAACAACACCGACCTGGGCATTGCCATCGGCGAAGCCGCCGGCAATTTCATCTCCGAGCACTACACCGAAGACAACAAGGCTCAGATCGCCATGATCAACTATCCTCAGACCACCATCCTTCTTGAGCGTGAGGAAGGCATCCTCCAGGGTCTTGAAAGCACTGCGGCCGGCCTCTACGAAGTCGTCTCCAGCCAGGCAGGTCTTGACGCAAACCAGGCGCAGACCGCTATGGAAACCATCCTGCAGCGTTATCCTGACTGCCGCATCGTCACCGGAATCGGCGCCGGCGCCATGATCGGAACCGATGAGGCCCTTCAGATCGCAACCGGCGGCAAGATCCCTGAGGATATGGGCGTCTTCACCGCTGACGTTACCAAGCAGCAGCTTGAGCACCTTATGGACGATACCTATCCCGCCCGCGTCGCTCTCGGCTTTGAGGGCTCTGACGAAGACACCGGCACAGCCTGCGCTTCCATGTTCGCGCTGATCCTTGCGGACAATGTAGGAGCTCAGAACGTGTTCCGCGGCCTGACCCCCATCACTGCTGAAAACGTTGAAGCCATCATGGCCGGCATGAAGTAATAAATATTTTCCGCTCCAGTGTACCGCCTCAGACATTTTCACAATTAAATCTGCCGGATTGAACTGCCGGATCCTCATCGTTCCCGCAAAGCAAATAAGGAGGCGATGTGAACCACAGGCAACTGACGGCAAACCGGCAAAGCAGTGTCCACAGCTTCGCAATATCGGAAATGGTGTTTTAATGCGAATTATGCCTGAGACGGAACACAAGGCCTGCACAATATCGAAAACCTGAAATTGTGCAGGCCGTATTCATTCTCCAAGGAGGTAAGCTATATGAGCGAAGATTTTGTGCTGGAACTTGAGCACATTCGCAAGGAGTATCCCGGCGTGGTCGCGCTCAAGGACGTTACGCTGCAGCTTCGGCGCGGCGAGGTCCTGGGCCTGATCGGTGAAAACGGCGCCGGTAAATCCACGTTGATCAAGTGCTGCTCCGGCGCGGTCATCCCCACCTCGGGAAAGATCCGGATCAACGGGAAAGAATTTGACCGCATGACGCCGCAGCTGGCGGCGGAAAACGGCATTGCCATTATTTATCAGGAATTCAACAACGTAGTCGAGCTCTCCGCAGCTGAGAACCTCTTCCTGGGAAGACCCATCAGAAAGGGTATTACCATTGACCGCAAGGCCATGGAGGAAGAAGCCGCCAAGGCCTTCGAACAGCTCCAGATCAAGATCGATCCCAGGGAGCTGGTAAAAAACCTCTCTGTCGGTTATCAGCAGATGATCGAGATCGCCAAGGCGATCCAGCAGAACGCCCAGGTGCTCATCATGGACGAGCCCAGCGCTCCCCTCACCACCAACGAGGTCGAGGCCATGTTCAAGGTGGTGGAACTGCTTCGTAAAAAGGGCGTTTCCATCATCTACATCTCTCACCGTCTGGAGGAGATCTTCCGTCTCAGTGACAGGATCGAGGTCATCCGTGACGGCGAGTACGTCACCACCCTCATCACTCCCAAGGCCACCGTTGATGAGCTGATCAAGCTCATGGTCGGCCGTGAAATGACCCAGAAGTTCCCGCCCCGCAAGCCCTGCATCGACCAGAGCAAGGTGGTTCTGGATCTGCAGAATGTCACCGGCAACGGCGACGAGAATATGACCATGCAGATCCATGCAGGCGAAGTCCTGGGCCTGGGCGGTCTGGTAGGCGCAGGCCGCACGGAGCTTGCCGAGATCATTTTCGGTTCCAAGATGAAACAGTCCGGCAAGATCCTGCTGAACGGTAAAGAGATCAACCCCAGGTCTCCCCGTGAAGCCATCGACCTGGGCATTGCCCTGGTCCCCGAGGACCGCAAGCGCCACGGCGCGCTCCTCACCAACTCCATCAAGAACAACATCAACATGCCTATCTACGAGCGAATCTCCAAGTTCAGCGTCATCGATGCCGAGACTGAGCGCAATAACGCCGAGAAATACCGCAAGGAGATCCAGATCAAGTGTCCCACTGTCAACCAGCTGGTAAAGAACCTCTCCGGTGGTAACCAGCAGAAGGTCATTCTGGGCAAGTGGCTGGCTGCCAACTCCCAGCTCATCATCTTTGACGAGCCCACCCGCGGTATCGACGTAGGCGCAAAATATGAAATCTACAAGCTGATCAATGATCTCGTGGAGGGAGGACGCAGTGTCCTGATGATCTCCTCTGAGATGGAGGAGCTGATCGGCATGTCCGACCGCATCATCGTACTCGCGGAAGGCAAAATGACCGGCGAGCTGCAGAAAGAAGAATTCAATTCGGACACCATCATGGCGTATGCGTCCGGCATTACAGAATAAGAAGGAGGTTTCCTGACGTGGATAATTCAAAACAGCTTCTCAAGTCAAATGCCATCTGGCTGGTGTTTATTCTTGAGGTCATAATCTTCGCGGTCGCCAGCAAAGGCGCTTTCGTCAGCGGAGGCAATATCATCAACATCTCCAGGCAGGTCTCCTATTACGGTATCGCCTCCATCGGCATGACCTTCGTCATCCTGATCGCGGGCATCGACCTGTCCATCGGTTCCATCATCACCCTGGTCAACGTAATCTGCGCCTTCATGATGGTCAACATGGGCCTGAACATGTGGGTTGCGATCCTGATCTCCCTGATCGTGGCCACTGCCATCGGTCTGCTCAACGGCTCCATGGTCTCCCGGATCGGCATCCCCGCCCTGATCGCCACCTTCTCCACCCAGACCATCTTTGAAGGTGTTGCTTACCTGATCTCCGGCGGCCGCCCGATCTCCGGTCTGCCCGCAGCCTTCTCCATCTTCGGCCGTGACACCATCGGCCCGGTGCCGATCTGCGCCATCATCATGATCCTGTGCTTCGCTCTCGGCAGCTTTATCCTGAACAAGACCTTCTTTGGCCGTTACTTTTACGCCATCGGCGGTAACGAGGAAGCTGCAGAGCTTTCCGGAATCCGTGTCAACAGGATGAAGACCCTGATCTACTCTCTGTCCGGCCTGTTTGCCGGCCTTGCCGGTATCGTCCTGCTCTCCCGTTCCAACTCCGCACAGAGTACCGTCGGTAAGGGCATGGAATTCGACGTCATCACCTGCGTCGTCCTGGGCGGCGTATCCGTCAACGGCGGTGTCGGCCGCATGTCCGGCGTCGTGGCCGGCGTGCTTATCATCGGCTGCCTCACCAACGGCATGATCCTGATGGATGTCAGTGAATATATTCAGATGGTCGTCAAGGGCATCGTCCTTGCAGTCGCCGTCGGTATCGACTGCATGAGCAAGAAGCGCCAGGCCACCTGATGCACTGAGCGTGTCGGGCATCCTGATGCGCAAAGGGGCTTGCGCTGACTGAAAATAACGGGCAGGCTCATGGCCGCAGTGCGGTAAGAGCCTGCCTGTCCTCTGTTAACAGAGATTTAATTCCGTAATCCAAAAGAAGGAGTGCAGCTATGAATCCAAAAGATGCGATTCTCCGGGGCGAGACTGCCCTGGGCATTGAATTCGGTTCCACCCGGATCAAGGGTGTGCTGATCGACTATGACGGCAATGTTCTGGCCACCGGTGCCTATGAGTGGGAAAACTCCCTCATTGACGGCATCTGGACCTATGCCCTCTCGGACGCGGAAAAGGGCCTGCAGGCCTGCTACTCTGACCTGCGTCAGGAAGTAGAGGAAAAATACGGCATTCGTCCCGAGACTTTCGGTGCCATCGGCGTCAGCGCCATGATGCACGGTTATATCGCTCTGGACAAGGAAGACCGTCAGGTAGCTCCCTTCCAGACCTGGCGAAACACAAATACCACCCCTGCGGCAGATGCCCTCACGGAAGCGCTGGATTTCAATATCCCTCTGCGCTGGTCCGCCGCCCATCTCTATCAGAGAATGCTGGACAAGGAAGCCCACGTATCCCAGGTAGCTTCCGTCTTCACACTGGCCGCCTACATGCACTACCGTCTCACGGGAGAGAAGGTCATCGGTATCGGCGACGCAGCGGGTATGTTCCCCATCGATTCAGACAAGGGCGACTACAACGAGGCTATGGTGCAGATCTTTGACCGGATGGCCGCTGAGGCGGGCTTCCCTCTGCACCTGCGGGATGTCTTCCCCAAAGTGCTCTCTGCCGGCGATGCGGCAGGAGTGCTCACGAAGGAAGGCGCAGCCCTGTTGGACGAGACCGGTACGGTCAAGCCCGGGATCCCGCTTTGTCCTCCCGAGGGTGACGCGGGCACCGGCATGACAGCCACCAATTCCGTAGCTCCCCGGACCGGCAATCTCTCTGCCGGCACCAGCACCTTTGCCATGGTGGTCCTGGAGCGTCAGCTCTCCAAACTGTACCGCGAGATCGACATGGTGACCACGCCCTCCGGCTTCCCGGTGGCCATGTCCCATGCCAACAACGGCACCACCGACCTCAACGCCCTGGTGGGCATGTTCAAGGAATTCTGTGATCTGATGGGAATTGAGGCGGATATGGGTACCCTCTTCGGCAAACTCTATACCCACGCCCTCACCGGCGATCCGGACTGCGGCGGCCTTCTGGCTTACGGCTATTACTCCGGAGAAAACATCACCTTCATCAACGAAGGACGTCCCCTCTATGTCCGCACCCCGGACAGCCGATTCAACCTTGCCAACTTCATGCGCGTAAATCTCTATACTTCCCTGGGCGCAGTAAAGCTGGGCATGGACATCCTGCTCAAGCAGGAAGGCGTAAAGCTCGACCGGATCATGGGCCACGGCGGCCTGTTCAAAACACCGCTGGTGATGCAGAAGGTGCTTGCTGCAGCAGTCAACACGCCTGTGACCGTCATGGCTACCGCCTCTGAAGGCGGCGCCTGGGGCATCGCCCTGCTGGCTGCCTACCTGGCTGACGGCAAAAAAGACGGCAAACTCGAAGATTACCTTGACAATCGCGTTTTCAAGGATCTGACCGGCGCAGCCGTCGCTCCCGATCCCGCCGACGTAGCCGGTTTCGAGACTTTCACCGAGCACTATGTCAAAGGTCTGGCTGTCGAGAAAGCAGCTATCGAAGCGATCGACTGGTGATAAAGCAGTTTATTTTGTAATAAAACAATCGATTTATAAATATTTCATTTGAATAACAAATCGGTCTGAATAAAGGAGAACACTATGAAAGACACAATGATTCAGCAGCTCATGACCGAACCGAAGAAAATCACCTTCCGTGAAGTCCCTGTCCCCAAACCTGGTCCCGATCAGGTACTGGTCAAGATTAAAAAGATCGGTATCTGCGGCAGTGACATCCACGTTTTCCACGGTACCCATCCCTATACCTCCTATCCCGTGACCCAGGGCCATGAGGTCTCCGCCCAGGTAGAGGCTGTAGGTGAATATGTTCCCGACATCAAGCCCGGCGAAAGGGTGACCATCGAGCCTCAGGTCTTCTGCGGCCGCTGCTATCCCTGCCTCCACGGCAAATATAATCTCTGCGAAAAGCTGAAGGTCATGGGTTTCCAGACCACCGGCACCGCCAGTGAATACTTCGCAGTGGATTCCTCCAAGGTCACGAAGCTCCCCGACGGTCTCACCTACAGTGAAGGAGCCATGATCGAGCCTCTGTCCGTCGCAGTCCACGCGGCAAAGCGCTTCCCCGATCTGAAGGGCGCCAATACGGTCGTCCTGGGCTGCGGCCCCATCGGAATCCTTCTGATCCAGTCCCTCAAAGCACTGGGTGCGGCGCATGTCCTTGCTACCGATATCTCCGATACAAGACTTGCTCTTGCAAAGGAGCTGGGAGCAGACTGGGTCGTGAACACTATGAAGGAAGACTATGCCAAAGCAGTCCTGGATGCATACGGCCCCGATAAGGCAGACGTGGTCTATGAGTGCGCAGGTTCCGATATCACCATGGATCAGGCCATCCAGAACGCCCGGAAGGGCAGCACGATCATCCTGGTCGCAGTCTTTGGAAAGATGGCCAACGTGGATCTGGCCAAGCTCAACGACTCCGAGCTGGACCTCAACACTTCCATGATGTACCGCCACGAGGACTATGTGGACGCCATCCGTCTTGTGGACGAAGGCAAGATCAAACTTGGTCCCCTGCAGAGCGCTCACTTCGCTTTTGCGGATTATCAGAAGGCCTACGAGTATATTGACAACAACCGGGAGACTACCATGAAGGTTCTCATCGATGTGGATCCCACGGAGGAATAAGACATGAAACTGACCTATGAAGGCCTGAAGGACCGGACTGTCTGGGCTGCCGCAGGAATCGACCTTCCGGATTACGATCCGGAGGCAGTGAGCCTTCGCACCAGGGAACACCCCGTCTGGGTCCACCTGGGCATCGGCAACATTTTCCGCTTTTTCCTGGGTGGTATCGCCGACCGGCTCCTGCGGGAGAATCTGACGGACCGGGGCATCACCTGCGTGGAAACCTTCGACTATGAAATCGTGGATCGGATCTATCAGCCTTTTGACAACCTGGCCCTGGCTGTGACCCTGTACAAGGACGGGTCGCAGAAACGCCGGGTCCTGGGTTCCCTTTCCGAAGCTCTGGCCCTCCGCCCCGGGGACAAGGGGGCAAGAGACCGGCTTACACAGATCTTCACTGACTCCGGCCTGCAAATGGTCTCTTTTACCATTACGGAAAAGGGCTACGCCCTGCACGGCGCCGACGGCGGCTGGCTTGCCCCCGCTCTGAAGGACGCGCAGGAAGGGCCTGAGAAAGCCGGGACCGCCATGGGCCTGGTCACAGCCATGCTGGCGGAACGCTGGAAGGCCGGGAAGGCACCCCTGGCTCTGGTGAGCATGGACAATGTCTCCCAGAACGGCAAAAAACTCCGGGAAAGCGTTCTGGAGCTGGCCGGCTGCTGGGTAGAAAAAGGCTTTCTGCCCGCGGATTTCCTCGAATGGGTCTCGGATGAGGCCTGCGTCAGCTTCCCCTGGTCCATGATCGACAAGATAACGCCCCGCCCCGTCGAATCCGTAGCAGCGGCGCTGACGGAGGCAGGCGTAGAGAATATGGACATCCTTGTCACAAACAGGCAGACCTGGATCGCTCCTTTCGTCAATGCCGAAGAGCCCCAGTATCTGGTAGTGGAAGACCGTTTTCCCAACGGACGGCCGCCCCTGGAGAAGGCCGGTGTCTATATGACAGACCGGGTCACGGTGAACAAATCCGAGAGGATGAAGGTCACCGCCTGCCTCAACCCCATCCACACCGCAGTATGCACATTCGACCGCCTGCTGGGTTATGAGCTCTTTGCCGACGGCATGTCGGATCCGGAACTGAATGCCCTTGCCTGTAAAGTAGGCTATGACGAAGGCCTGCCCGTGGTGGAGAGCCCCGGCATTCTGGATCCCAAAGCCTTCCTGGACGAGGTCCTCACCCAGCGCTTCCCCAATGCGGGCCTGGGCGATACCAGCGCCCGGATCGCAGTGGACATCTCCCAGATGCTGGCGATCCGCTTCGGCGAGACCATCAAGGCAACTCAGGCGGCATACGGTTCCGCAGACCGCCTGGTCGGCATCCCTCTTGCCATCGCCGGATGGATCCGCTACCTGCTGGCAGTCGACGATACGGGAGCTCCCTTTGAGCTTTCTCCGGATCCCATGCTGCCCCAGCTCAAAGAACAGCTCAGCACACTTTGCTGGAATGATCCCGAAAGCCTGACCGGACAGTTGCAGCCCATCCTCTCCAACGAGCGCCTGTTTGGCGTAGATCTCTACGCCATCGGACTCGGAGACCGGATCGAGTCCATGGTCCGCTCCATGCTCTCCGGCCCCGGCGCTGTCCGCAGCACCCTTCAGGCTCATCTCTCCAAATGATGCCGACGCCCACTACACCAGTTTTTTACCTGCACGCAAAAGGCACAGGAAGGAGTATTCCCCTGGAACTGGTTACACCATACAGTTCCTGACCAGTGCGTTTGCCTGCCCGCCTCAGACCCGGGAATTGCCCGCAGATAATTTCCGACAATAACCATAGTAGTTTGGAAAGCGATCCGCCGGCAGTTCCTTACTGCGGCAGGAACAGACACACTGAACGAACCAGAATCAGAAAGGATTCTTTTATGAACATTCAGGAATTGAAAAAAATGGCAAATGAGGTCAGAAAGAACATCCTGGTGGCGACCCATGCCGCTAAATCCGGACACCCCGGTGGTTCTCTTTCTGCCGCTGAAGTTTATACCTATCTCTATTTCCAAGAGATGAACATCGATCCCAAAAACCCCAAAGACCCTGACCGTGACCGCTTCGTCCTGTCCAAGGGACACACGGCCCCGGGCCTTTATTCCACGCTTGCCCTCCGCGGCTATTTCCCCGCAGAGTGGCTCACGACCCTCCGGCAGACAGGATCGAACCTGCAGGGTCATCCCTGCATGGACCATACCCCCGGCATAGACCAGAACACCGGCTCCCTTGGACAGGGTGTTTCCTCTGCAGTCGGCATGGCCATGTTTGCCAAAATGAACGGCAAATCCTTCCGCACGTACGCCCTTCTGGGAGACGGCGAGATCGAGGAAGGCCTGGTATGGGAGGCTGCCATGTTTGCCGGCTACCGGAAACTGGACAACCTCTGCCTGATCGTAGACAACAACAATCTGCAGATCGACGGCCCCATCACCGAAGTATGCAGTCCCTATCCCATTGATGAGAAATTCCGTGCTTTTAACTTCCATGTGATCAATGTGGCAGACGGCAACGACATGGAGCAGATCGCGGCTGCCTTTAAGGAAGCCAGAGAGACCAAAGGCGCTCCTTCCGTCATCGTGATGAAGACCGTCAAGGGCAAAGGCGTATCCTATATGGAAAACCAGGTTTCCTGGCACGGCGTCGCGCCTGACGACGAGCAGTTCAGGATCGGAATGGAAGATCTGGAAAAGATCGGGGAGGCATTATGACAGCTGCAAAGAAAATCGCTACAAGAGAGAGCTACGGCAATGCCCTGGCTGAGCTCGGAAAAGAATTTCAAAATCTGGTAGTCCTGGATGCCGACCTCGCAGGCGCTACCAAAACCGGCGTCTTCAAAAAAGCCTTCCCTGAAAGGTTCGTCGACTGCGGTATCGCGGAGTGCGACCTGATGGGCATTGCAGCCGGCATGGCAACCTGCGGAGCTATTCCCTTTGCCTCCACTTTCGCCATGTTTGCTTCCGGCAGGGCTTATGAGATCGTCCGCAATTCCATCGGATATCCCCATCTGAATGTCAAGATCGGCGCAACACACGCGGGCATTTCCGTCGGCGAAGACGGCGCGTCCCACCAGTGCAACGAAGATCTGGCCCTGATGAGGACCATCCCCGGCATGACGATCATCGTTCCGTCCGATGACATTGAGTCCAAGGCAGCCGTCAGGGCAGCCATCGAGACAGATGGTCCCTTCTACCTGCGGTTCGGCAGGTTCGCGGTCCCGGTCATCAATGACAGACCGGATTACAAGTTTGAAGTCGGCAAGGGCATCGTCCTGCGCGAGGGCACGGACGTGACCATCGCTGCAACCGGCCTGTGCGTGTCCTCTGCCCTGGATGCGGCGGAAAAGCTCGCGGCAGACGGCATCTCCGCCGAAGTCATCAATTTCCACACGATCAAGCCCCTTGACAAGGAGCTTCTCATCGCATCCGCGAAAAAGACCGGCAAGGTCGTCACTGCGGAGGAACACTCCGTGATCGGCGGCCTCGGCGGCGCAGTCTGCGAAGCACTTTCCGAAGCAACCCCCACACCGGTCCTCAGGATCGGCATCCAGGATGTTTTCGGCGAATCCGGTCCCGCAGCAGAGCTTCTTCACAAGTACCAACTGGACGGCGAAGGAATCTATGATCAGGTCAAAGCCTGGATCAAATGATCCTCAGATCCGCGATAAGCGCGCGACAGAATAATACGTAACGAAAAAGCGCAGCTGTCCACCAACATGGACAGCTGCCCTTATTTAAGTAAGCAGGTCAGTCAAAAATTCATTCAGTCAAAATACAGTCATGAATGTTCTGTCAGGAAGTACCCGCTCAGGGAACACCTGGTCAGGGAATCCTCAGTCAGGAAAAACCACCGCGACCTTTCCACACTTTCCGCTCGCCATCAGTGCATACGCCTTATCAGCGTCCTTGAGTTCAAACCGGTGTGTGATCAGCTTGTCGGGATGGATGCCCCAGCGCACCAGATGCTCCACCAGCTCCTCCATGCGCCACAGGGAAGTGACCCAGGAGCCATAGATAGTCTTCTGGCCATGCATGATGTCCGGGGAAGGATTGAAGGTCACATCGTTGCCCTCGCCCAGCATCACCATTTTGCCCCATTCCCGCGTACAGCGGATGGCCAGCGCCCGGGCGGACGGATTGCCGGAGCAGTCCGCAGTGCGCTCGCAGCCATAGCCGCCTGTCACTTCCAGGATCTTGTTCTGACACTCTTCGGCATTCGCCGAATTAAACACATAGTCGGCAAGACCGAGATCCTTCGCCAGCTGCATACGGTCCTCGTCAACATCAGTACCGATGGTCATGTCACAGCCCATAGCTTTGGCCAGCATCAGGGCCGCCAGTCCCACCGGTCCCAGGCCGGTGACCAGGACCCGGTCGTTGCCCGAAATGCCGATCTTCATCAGGCCCTCGTAGACTGTGCCGAAGCCGCAGGCCACCTGTGCGCCGTCCTCGTAGGTCAGTTCATCCGGCAGGGCGATCAGATCCTTCTCGTCACACAGAATATAGGGAGCCATGCCGCCGTTGCGCTGCCAGCCATAGGCCGCGCGAAACGGGCTCTTGCAGGAGATGTAATAACCACGCCGACAGTCGTAGCACACACCGCAGCCGGAGATGTGATACACGATGACACGGTCACCCTTTTTGAAGCGTTTGAGGCCTTCCCCCTCGACTTCAATGATCCCACAGGGCTCGTGACCGGCGACCATGCCGAGCTGGTAACCCTCGGGTCCCTTACCCACATGGGCCCGATAGATAGCGCGGATATCCGATCCGCATATGGTCGAAGCTTTGGTCTTGACCACTACCTGACCGTAACCGGGAGTGGGCATGTCAAATTCCTTCATCTCCACAGTACTGTTGCCCGGGAGAATCGCGCCAAGCATCTTAACACTCATAAATCATACCTCCATTTTTGCGGTTATTCTGTGCGGTTTATCCTTCCGATCAATAAAAGTATAACCTTCCGCTTTCCCGGAGGTTAGATGCCGGGGTGACCAGTTTTTATTAAATTTGTCGTTTTTATATAAACTTGCGTTTTATGTCCGATATAAAGGATTTGTAATATAACCTTTGGGATAGAACAGGAATGTATTTATAATATGTCAGAAATCGAAAAAGAAAAAACACCCGGGAGAGAACCGGCGTTGGAAAATTTTGAATTCTCAAGCTCGTTCGAACTCGGTTCGCTATTGATCGAACCCGTGCACGTGCGTATAGAGGAACTTCATCCGGTCATCGCGGCGCATGCTCACTCCAACACCAGCTATGAGATCCATTATACCCTGAAGGGACAGGGCAGCGTGACCATAGATGGGCAGAGATATCCGGTAAAGGCCGGCACACTGTACATCACCGGACCCAGCGTGATCCATGCCCAGACCTCCGACCCCGGTTCGCCCATCACTGAATACTGCCTCTACCTCAATTGCAGGCAGACTTCATTTCATCAGCCGGGTTTCTTCGCACTGTTTGCTGAGACGACATTCTGGATCGGTCAGGATGAAGGCCGTCTCTTCCCGCTGCTCCGGCAGCTGATCGAAGAAAACAGACATCCGCTGCCCGGTACTGCGGAGATGTCTGAGACAATACTCAAGCAGATCATTATCGCGCTTACCCGTATATGCTGCCAGCCGCAGCAGGAAAAAACCGTTCCCGCGTCCATGCCGGCCATGACCTATACACGGCTGATGCCCATAATCGAAGACGCCTTTTTCTATCGCTATCAGACTCTGACGCTGGAAGAACTCGCATCGATCCTCCACCTGAGTATCCGCCAGACCCAGCGTTTTCTGCGGCGCAGCTTTGGCAAAACATTCTCTCAGAAGCTCAATGAAGCCAGAATAGCTGCGGCAGCCCAGCTTCTGCTGAATACCGGACTGAGCGTCACTGAGATCGGAGAACGCACAGGTTTTTCCTCTATTGAACATTTCTCGTCGTCCTTCAAGCGCTTCACGGGGTATTCTCCCACACAGTACAGGAAGGGGAGGAGCATATAATGGTTCCTATACCAAGGTCATCATCTCTTCTCTTCCCCTGTATGCGGACAAACTCACGGTTTCTGCAGAATCGTGAGTTTTTTTATAGCTGTTTTTTATACTTGATTCCAGTAAGAAAATCCTTCTACCGCACAAACCTGAGTGATATAATGATAATGATGAATCAACAGCTCTTTCTTTTCTGAAAGGAGAAATACTATGAAGTATGAATGTGGATTGTGCGGTTATATTTACGACCCTGCTACCGGCGATGAAGAGCATGGTTTAGCTGCCGGTGTAGCATTTGAAGATCTTCCCGACGATTGGGAATGTCCTCTTTGCGGCGCCGGAAAAGAAGAGTTTAAGCCTGCAGAATAAGAACATAACAGACAAAACATTACGGCAAAACAATACAGACAAAAACATTACAGGCAGGCAAAAGCGCCCTGTCGCAAAGCGTTTCGGCTTGTAAAGAAAAAATCAAAAAAGGGCAGTGGGGATGAGCAATCTCCCCACTGCCCCTTTTTTCAGTTTGTCTTCTCAGTCTGTCCGCCTGTTCCTTCTCTCCCGGCCTTCTTTGCGTCAGTTCTTTATCTCTCTGCCCCTTTTTGCATTTATTCCTTCATCTCCCTGACCTTCTTTGTCAGTGCAGGACAGATCACGTTCAGATCGGCAACGATCCCGTAATGGGCAACCCCAAAGATCGGTGCGTTGGGATCCGTATTTACCGCTACGATAATATCGGATTCCTTGATGCCGTTGACATGGGGGAGAGCGCCTGAAATACCAAAACCGATATACAGTTTCGGCGCAACCGTCTTTCCGGTTATACCGATCTGGTAATCTTTCGCGATCCAGCCCTCGTCTACAGCGGCCCGGCTTGCGCCGACACTGCCGCCAAGCGCAGCTGCCAGTTCATACAGCTGGCCGAATCCCTCCGCGCTGCCGACACCGCGGCCGCCCGCGACAATGATCTCCGCGTCCTCAATATTGGCTTTTGTCAGCTCATCGTCCGGGGTAAATCCCAGAAGCTGCGTGAGCAGGACCCCGGCAGGAATCTCGACAGCTTCTTCAATCACTTCTCCGCTTCTGCCGGTCTCAGGCTCTCCCAGCTTAAAGATGCCCGGCTTGAAGGTACCGATCATGGGATATTCTTCAATACAGATATTGGTATTGAGCCTGCCGTCATAGGACGGGCGGATCCAGTAAACACCGCTGCCCGTGGCGACTACGTCGGTACATTCACTGGCGATCCCGGCATGAAGACGCACACTTGCGGACGCCGCAAGATCCCGCCCCTCTGTCGTAGCACCGATCATCACGATTTTCGGTTCATATTTTTCCGCCAGTTTTTCCAGAATAAACGCCGCGCTCTCAAAGAAAAACTTCTGCCGCACGGTCATGACCTGATCAGCGCCGTTCTCAAAAGCAGCCTTTACAGCCTCTTCCGGTTCCGGATCGATGATCACGGCAACAGCCTTTTCAGAACTTCCCTCTGCCAGGGCCTTTGCCTTCTGCATCATTTCAAGGCAGACCCTCTTCGGCCGGCCGCCGGACAATTCAAAAAACACCCAGATATTCTGATTGCTCATGGTCTTCCTCCTCATATGCTTTTGATCAAAAGGCCGCATGTCCCTGCAATATTCCAACAAGCTCCGCGACAGCTGCTTCCGGATCCTCACCCGGAATCATCTGCCCCTTTTCAAGGGCAGGCGGCGGGAACAGCCCCATAACCTTCGAGGGGCTCTTTAAGCTCTCTGCCGGAATCTGCAGCTTCTCATTATCCATCACTTCCACAACCAGCTTTTTGGACGCTGTCCTGCCTCTGATACTTGGCTTCCTCGGTGTATTGGCATCCTCCGTGACGGAACAGACCAGCGGAAATACCGCAGTCAGCTTCTCATATCCGGTCCCGGCCTTGCGGTCGATCGTCAGGCCCGCCTCTCCGATCTCTATCTTGCAGGCATTGGTAAGAATGCCGTACCCCAGCATCGTGCCGAGCTTGGCCGGCACCTGCCCGGTCACACCGTCGATCGTGCTGGAGCCGCAGAAAATGGCGTCATACGGACCGGTCGCGTCAATAGCAGCCTTCAATACAGAAGCTGTCGCCAGCGTGTCTGCTCCGGCGAAAGCCTTGTCCGTCAGCCGGTACGCTGCCTTTACGCCCAGGGAGACGGCTTCACGCAGAATGTCCTCGCTGCTCTCCGGCCCCATGGTCATGGCAGTGACCTCGCCGCCTCTGGCATCAGCCAGCGCCAATGCCGCTTCGATCGCATGACGATCCGACGGATTCATCATCTTGCCGACACCGCTTCTGTCGATCGTCAGTTTCTCACGATCGATCTTGATTTCGGAGACCACCGGAACTTCTTTTAATAATACAAGTATTTTCATGGCACCCTCTTTCAATAGAAAACAAGAAAACATAAAAACGGGAAAACGACTAAATGCTAGCAGTTATTCAACTATAAAAATAATAAAACAGCTGTACAGAGAAAACAAGTAGGTACTAAAATTTCCCCTGATGTCCGCCTGGAGGGACATCTGAAGTGCTATCTTGAGACCAGGAAGAGGTCAGGAAAGGACAGCCGCCCTTTGTGAGAAAGATTTGAATGTATATAAATGTATATAAAATTTGTTGAAGAAAAAAGGAGGGAATATCATGAGCTCTGTCATCGGATACATGCCTATGCCCGCCGGCTTCCCCTATGCGGACGTTTATAAAAAGGGACGCCCACGGCATGGGATCCCGGGAAAACTGGCTACCTATGATACATTCTATATAAAACATCCGCCCATGGAAAACCGCCGCCGGGCAAAGATATTTGCCCCCTTTGACGCGCTCCGGGGATTTAATGACGCGATTGCCGCAAAGCGGGTCCTCTACGAAGACCAGAGGGAGCTTACGGAAAAAGAGATTGAAGATCTTGACCGCGAAATGACCCTCCTGCAGAAACTGGCAGACAGCAGGCGCCGGTCAGGAGAAAAGCCCCCGTCGATCTGCATCACCTATTTCCAGCCCTGTCAGGATCCGGAGAGCGACGCCTTCGGCAAAAAGGGGGCCTATGAGACTCTTACAGGCCGTCTCCGGAAGATCGATCCTCTGCAGCGCAGGATCATCCTTGACACGGGAGAAGCCGCCTTTCATACGATCCTGAAAATTGAGGGATTTAATAAAATTGAAGGATTTAATGATGAAAGGATTTAATGACGAAAGGGTTTAATGATGAAAGGACCTAATAATGAAAGGGTTTAAAATTGAAGTAGAAGGATTGTACAGAGAAGGATCATCCCGATAAGACGGATGATCCTTTAACCTCAATCTGACGTCTCCATTTAAAGTGCTCTGCCTGCTATGGCTTCTTTCACGGCAATGTGCTATTCTGTCCACAGGAGGATCGCCATGCTTGATACGTTCGTTTATAGATTTAAAAACCAGATCTGCTTCTATGTTGTCGGCACCAGGGAAGCCATACAGGATCTGTCTGCTTACGTGAATGCGCAGCAGAATACAAAGCACTTTTCCATCATGGATTTCGTGAAAAGAATCCAGTTCCACAATGTGTACTGCTGCGTGATAGCAGAAACCTTCCCTTACCGGATTCTCGAATTATACCTGATGATAAAACTGAGGATCAGAAAACGCCTGATCGACTTCGACAACTATCTGGAAGCCTTCTGTATTGCACATCCGGAGGAAGCCTGTAAAACTCTGCCCTTCCCCAGGGACGGCCTGGTTTCTGTCGTTAAGGGCAATCACTGGTTTTCAATCTATGAATCGGATGAGGCAGACGTCATCCAAAGGATCCTGAATGCTCCGGAGAAGGACGGATAATCCTTCTTCCCTTTTGTTTATCTCCTCTCCGCAGCCGGATCTCTTATCTTTACTTCATCCTTATTTGCCAGACCGGGCTTTTATGCCGCGGCTGAGCTTCTGTACTGCGGTCAGGGCCCTGGTCATATGGTCTGCCGGCACGTGTTCCCGGCAGGCACGGAGCAAGGGTTTTGTATTTTTTCCGGCAGAAAAGCGAAAATTCCCGTTGTGCCTGGTCTGCACTTCAAAGCGAGGGATCCATCTCCCGCCGAACGCAACATCCGCGACGATATAGTCGATCTCCTCCCAGGGGATCTGTATGTAATTCTCGACGTTTCTGTCATCATAAAATTCAAAGGACTTATCCCCGACCATAATCTTGCCGTAATTCTGCAGACCAAGAAAAGAAGTCCCGTTGCAGACATATTCAACCGTCTTGTTCATCGATTCTGCCATTTCGAATCTCCTGACACGCCCCCGCAGCAGCATGAGCCGTCTGCGGGGGCGCCCTTTAAACATATTCAATTCTTACATGATCACCCTCACGTGGAAAAGACTCTCATGATCCCAATCAAATGGAGAACTCTTACATGATTCCAATCACGCGCAGAACACTTACATGATCCCGATCACGTGCAGAACGATACCTACGACAAAGAGGCCGAGGATGATGACGATCGGGGAGACCTTCTTCTTGAGCAGGTACATGCACAGGAAGGTCAACAGCAGGCCTGCAAGGCCGGGTACCAGGGAATTCAGGTTGTCCTGCATTGTGGTAACCTTGACAGGATCCAGGGCCATGCCGGAGGTATACTGCATGAAGGCACTCTTGATGCCCTCGCCGCCCAGCGGAAGGCTTTCCCAGTCAATGAATGCGCCCTCGGAGAGAGTAACCTTGGAGACGACGAAGGGGAAACCGACGTTGACCCAGCGCTGAACCAGGGCACCCAGGACAAACATACCCAGGATGGAAGCGCCCTGTGTGACCTTCTGCAGAAGGCCGCCGGAAAGGTCTTTGGTGATCGCAGTACCGGCTTTATAGCCGAACTCCTGTGTATACCACAGGAATGCATAACGGATAACATTCCAGAGGACGAAGAAAAGGATAGGTCCGAGGATGTTGCCGCTCATTGCGAAGGAAGCAGCCAGAGCACCGAGGATGGGACGTACGGTGAACCAGAAAATAGGATCGCCGACACCTGCGAGAGGTCCCATCATACCGACCTTGACACCCTGGATCGCAGCGTCATCGACCGGTGCGCCGTTTGCGCGGTCCTCCTCCAGCGCCATAGTAACGCCGAGGATGGGAGCGCCCACATAAGGCTGTGTATTGAAGAACTCGAGATGGCGCTTGAGGGCTGCCGCCTGATCTTCTTTCGTAGAGTAAAGTCTTTTGATCGCGGGGATCATTGCGTAGCAGAAACCGCCGTTCTGCATACGCTCATAGTTCCAGGATCCCTGAAGGAATGTGGAACGCCAGCATACAGAAATTCTGTCCTGTTTTGTTAAAGAGACATTCTTTTCAGCCATTGCGTATTACCTCCTTCTCAATAATCGTTCAGGATATCGCCAAGGGGGTCACCGCTGCCGCCTGCCGCTGAGCCGCCTGCTGCACTGCCGCCTTTTTCAGACAGGTTCAGATAAATGAAAGCGATCGCGACTGCGATAATACCAAGGCCGATGAGGGTCAGGTTGGAAATAGCTGCAAGTGCAAAGCCGATGAAGAAGAAAGGCCACACTTCAGCAGTTGCCATCATGTTGATAACAAGTGCATAACCGACTGCAACGACCATGCCGCCGCCGATGGACATACCCTCTGTCAGCCATGCGGGCATGCTGTTCAGAAGATTTGAAACAACCTCAGCGGGGACGACGCAAAGGGCAGCTGCGGGGATCGCAATACGAAGGCCCTGCATGAAGATCGCGCCCCACTGCAGGATCTCGATCTTGCGGAAATCAGCGTTCTCAGCAGCTCTGTCCATGCCATGGACGATCGGGACTGCCAGTGTACGGGCAACCATGGTCAGGAACAGACCGGCGACTGCCAGCGGGATCGCGACTGCGATAGCCGTGGAAGCGCCCTGTGCGCCCTGTCCGCCCTTCATCAGGATGATGGCAGATGCAACGGAAGCCAGTGCCGCGTCAGGAGCAACTGCCGCGCCGATGTTTGCCCAGCCCATTGCGATCATCTGAAGGGAGCCGCCGAGGATGATGCCTGCCACAGGCTGTCCGCAGACGATGCCGATCAGTGTGCAGGCCACGAGAGGCTGATGGAACTGAAATTCATCCAGAATACCTTCCATGCCTGCAAAAAAAGCTACGATAATGACCAACACTATGGATATAGCGTTCATATATTACCTCCAAATACAGTTCATGTTCGTGTCACATCGCTATGATTATGCGTTTGCAAGCTCAGCGCGTGCCTTCTCTACGATTGCGTCCATGTCCTCTCTGTTATCAGCAGGAACCTTGCGGACATCAAACTTGATGCCGAGTTTCTTGAGTTCATCAAAGGTTTCGACATCTTCCTTACCGAGAGAAAGGACCTTATTGACTGCCACTTTGCCAAGTGAATGTGCCATGGAACCGACGTTGATCTCCTTGATGTCGACGCCGCCCTTGATCGCGCGGAGTGCATCCTGCGGTGTCTCGAACAGAAGCAGTGCTTTGGTTGCTCCGAATCTGGGATCCTTAGCGACCTGAATGATCTTGTCGATCGGAACAACGTTTGCCTTGACTCCGGGCGGTGCCGCCTGCTCGATCAGAGTCTTACGCAGATCATCGTGGGCAACTCCGTCAGAGCAGACAATGATGCGGGTCGGCTGAGTGGCCTTGGACCACGCCGTTGCAACCTGGCCGTGAAGAAGACGGGAATCGATGCGGGCAAGAACGTATTTGATATGGCCGTCTCCAAGGACTGTTCCCGGAGGAATAGCACCTGTGGGCTCTGCACCGCCTGCAGGTGCTGCAGGTGCAGGAGCTTCGTCAGCGGGCATCAGAGACTCAGGATGAGTCACAATACCCTCTCTGGCAGCACTTACGATTGCCGTAGCAACCTCTCCGGCCGTTTCAAAATCATCTCTTGCTCCATACGCTTCCGCGATCATAGGCAGGTTCATGCCTGTCACGATCGCCCATCCGGGATGGTCGGCGCTCAGCAGGAAGATCTGGTTATAAGGCGTACCGGCGAACAGGTCGCACATGAACAGCACGTTCTCAGGATCTTCGAGCTCCGCAACCGCTTTCTGGATCTTCTCGCGCAGGTCATCCGGCGTCTCGCCGTTGTGGAAAGTAACAGGCGTCACATCATCTGCTTCACCGAAAACCATGCATGCAGAGGAATAGATGCCTGTCGCAAAGTCACCATGACTTGCAAGGATAATCCCTACCATTATTAAACTCCCTTCTGTTTCATTAGTTGTGTATATGGACTCATAACACAAGCATGTATGGATAACAACTCTATTATATGGTTTATACATTTTTAATGTCAATATAATTCTTTTTTCAGTATTATTAACGAAAAAAAACGGTTATTTACTGCTTACTTTGGCAATGAAGCTTTGGAAGTCTCGCCTTTTTATTGCACTTTCGCCTCCAAAATAGTATCATATTAACAATGCAGCACTAATATCAGCAATGCAGCACTAATATCAGCAATGCAGCACTATAGTTTTATTTAACGGGAGGTATGAATACATATGGGTGTTAAAACCTTTTCTCGCGGTGATATCATTTTCCGGCAGGGCGATCCCGGGGATTGCATGTTTGATATTCAGTCCGGGGCTGTGGACATTTATGTGAATTTTGGCGGGACCAATGAAAAGAAGATCGCCGGGCTGTCCGCTGGAGATCTTTTCGGAGAAATGAGCCTCATCGATTACTCTCCCCGCTCAGCTACAGCAGTAGTCAGTGCGGATGACACTGAAATAAGGGATATCTCCAAGGACGAGTTCGTGGCTTTTTTCAAGAAAGAGCCTATCAAAATCATCAATCTTCTGCAGCAGATGTGTGACCGCGTTACAAAAACAACTCAGGATTACCTGGAGGCTTGCCGGACTCTTTATGAGCGTCAGGAGACCGGTGCGGAAAAGGATGCGGATCTGCAGGCCAGAATCCGGAAATTTTCCAATCTGCACAAGGATTTCGATTCTCGTGTGAATGCTTAAAGGGAGGTCTTATCATGAACAGTAAAGAATTTAAGAGCGGTCAGGTAATCTTTAAGCAGGGGGATTCAGAGCTCTGCATGTACGATATCCAGAAAGGCAGGGTCGGTATTTATTCCGAATACGGCACACCGGCGGAAAAGCTGATCGCGGAGCTTTCCATTGGAGAAGTCGTCGGAGACAGAGGCCTGCTTGAGCGCACCCCCCGCTCTGCCACTGCTGTTGCTCTCGAGGACGACACCATCCTTATGGAGATCAGGGAGGAAAACCTGAAAGATTACTTCCTGAAGGAGCCTGAAAAGCTCCTCCTGCTCATGCGCAATCTCAGCGATCGTCTTCGCAAGATCAATGGCAAACTTGCAGATGTCTGCCGCAAAATCTATGAGGCTGAAAACGCCTGAAAACCCGCGATCCATTGATCCATTACACCAGCTGTGTCAAACAGACTCCCGCGCGGCGGTACTGCCCTGCACGGGAGTTTTCCTATTACAAGAAATAAATCAAGAGTAAATCAGGTATTGCAGGAACGGAGCGGTTACATAAGAGTAAAATATAGATCACAAGTGTAACAGGTTTTCAGGAGTAATACAGGTACTGTTAAAGGAGAAAAAGCGAAAATGTTTACAGAAAAGGGCTGCCTGCGCTTCAAAGTGCTGGGGACAAGGGGATCCATGGCAGTCACCCGGAAAGATCAGCAGTTCTTCGGCGGCAATACTTCCTGCTACATGATCCAGGCGGGAGAAGAGACCGTGTTTTTCGATGCCGGAAGCGGACTTCTGAACGCTCCTGTGGATTTTCCCCGCCCTCCCCACATTCTGCTGAGCCATCTGCATCTGGATCATGTGCTCGGGCTGGGCATGTATTCCCGTCTCTCGCTAAAAGACCGGGAAACCCTGATCTACGTGCCCGCCGGTTATGGAAAAGATCCTGCCCGATTCCTCAGCGGCATATTTTCTCCACCCTACTGGCCTGTCTCCCTGGACTCCTACAGCGGAACGGTCCGGATTCTTCCGCTCACATTTCCGCTCAGAATCGGTGACCTGCTCATAGAGGGCGTCCCGGGCTGTCACCCGGGAGGAAATTTCATATTCAGGCTCAGCTGGCAGGACAGGCACATCGTCTATGCCAGCGACTATGAATACGAAACAGCGTCCTTTCTCCGCCTCATAAAAATGTCGGACGGAGCCGACCTTGTCCTCTTAGACAGCCAATATGCTGCCAGTGAACTGGAGCAGCGCACAGGATTCGGCCACTCCAGTCCGGAGCTCGGCCTGAAACTGATGGAACGATGCGAAATCGCCCACCTGCTGCTGGTCCATCACGATCCCCAGAGGACAGACGAACAGCTTCTTGCATGGGAAGCAGAAATCGCTCGCAAAGACATACACTTCGCTAGAGAAGGAGAGGAGATCCTGCTATGAAAGAATGGCACAGTGACAGAGTAATGGAACTCTTGAAAGAAAACCTGGTCCTGAAGGAATCTCTCCAGAAAAGGGAGACCTTCATACGCCGCACCTTCGGGAGATATTTGACCGATGAAGTACTTGAAGAACTCCTCAATGACAGCAATGGGCTCCGCATCGGCGGAGAGCGCCGGGAAGTGACAATTCTAATTTCCGACATCCGCCAGTCTACAGAGCTCTCCGAGAAAATGGACCCTGTCAGCTTCTTTCGCATGCTCAACCATTATTTCGAAGAAATGATCGAGATCATCAACGCCTGGCGGGGGAATATTCTGGACTTTGTAGGAGATTCCATCGTTGCGGTCTTCGGTGCTCCAAAGCCCAATGAATTATCCGCGCGTGACGCGACGGCCTGCGCGGTCGCCATGCAGAGACGGATGAAAGCTGTGAACGAATGGAATCTGTCACAGGAATATCCCGAGATCTCCATGGGTATCGGGATCCATACCGGTGAAGCGATTCTGGGCAACATCGGCTCCATGACCAGAGCCAAATATGATATGATCGGAAGAAATGTCAACCTGGCTTCCCGCATTCAGGGCTTTACAAAGGCCGGCCAGATCCTGGTCTCAGACGAGACCCTGAACGCCGCAGGCAGCCTGGTCGTGGAAAACGAAGCCGGAGCTATGCTCGTCAGTCCCAAGGGTATCCAGAATGACGTCCGCCTCCATGATATCGTCGGCTTCGGCGACAAGCTCCTGTGATCTCACACAACTGTTATGTTAACTAAATCAGATGAACCTCCACCCCCATGCGGTGCTGAACCGCGTCCTTTGGAGGTGGTATCAAAGCCCCTTCGGGCTTTAGAAACCCTCCGGTTTTCTGATATCTGACCGTCGTGCCGGTTTCCCCTTCCGGACCGTTCCCGGCCGGCCGTACGAGTACGGGACTGTCCATGAGCCCCTTATCCGTCGGGATCTTCCACAGCTCTCCCTCCGGAATACTTTCTGCGGATCTTTACGCGGTCCGCGCGCGCTGCAGGGCTTTAAAGCCCATGGTCTCCGGATGAGCAAGGAAACGGAAGTCCTCCGTCCCCTCCCATGCGCCCGGGACCGCCTTCCTCAGGATGTTCGCTGCCG